>JAKUNK010000099.1:0-3932 GCA_022451945.1 Dehalococcoidia bacterium | reverse complement strand
GGGAGCTGCGTGTCGCCTGAGGAGACTTTTTCGTAGAACAGAAATACACTTCTTAGATGCGGACCAGGCCTTGGTTCAGGGAAATCTCATTGGTGTTGCGCCCGTTGGCGTGGCAGATGTTTTTTAGAAAGTGGAATCTCGAAAGAGATTCTAAACAGGAATCCCCTATTTATACTCACCACTGGACAAACATTGGCATCGCTGTCTTTTTATAAGTGGGACTGGGAAAGGGAGATCGAGTACTTCTTGTCAGGCCTACCCGCCGGATTGTGAGTCTGGTGCGAGTCGTCCTGATTGGGGTTCTTAGGCGTGATTTAGTCCAACCGCCCGAATTTTTTCCCCAAGCGTTCGCACCTAAATATCTTGCTGTGCCAGATAGTGTTATCAATTCGGTTATCAAATTCTAATAACGATAACAGCGGCTCATCGTAGATTTACGACTATCACTGATTGAGTATACGAAAGCCTCATCTCAAGGATCTTGGAGCAACTGATTAAGAGTTAGTAGGAAATCATGCTCAGGCGTGTTCATAGATATTCTCTAGTCTCAGATTTGTGTCTGAGAGTACATATGAGTACCCTTTAACATGAAAAGAACGAGATCAAATCCGTTAAAACAAGGCTTTCACCCCAGAAGCACTTGGAGGAAAGGTAAAAGTGAAGTACGACACAGTGATTGTTGGAGCGGGGTCAGCCGGCTCCATAGTGGCCGCCAGACTCAGCGAAGACCCGGATCATTCCGTGTTGTTGCTGGAAGCTGGGCCCGACTACCCCGACTTTGAGCACTTGCCCGATGAAGTAAAGTTCGGGTACGCCACCGCCACTGACATCATGACCAGTGACCATAACTGGCAATTTCTTGGCAAGGCAAGTGATACCGCGCCACCGATGCTGGTGCCTAGAGGTAGGGTTACCGGAGGTTCCAGCGCCATCAACGGCCAAGTTTTCTTAAGGGGCGTGCCGGAGGATTATGACTCGTGGGCCGCCATGGGCAACGACGAATGGGCGTTCCCCAACCTGATTCAGTATTTCCGCAAGGTTGAGGCGGACCCAGACTTTCCAGACGACGATTTCCATAGTTCGGAGGGAGCAATCATCGTCCGGCGGTTCAAACCAGACGAAATGAGGCCAGACCAAACCGCATTCTACGAGGCCTGCAGGGAGGCTGGATTTGCGGACAGCCCTGACCACAATGCACCTGATGCCAGCGGCGTGGGGCCGGTGCCAATGAATAACCCCAACGGGATCCGATTCAGCACTGCCTTGGGTTACTTGAACCCGGCACGTCATCGCTTGAACCTGACCATCAGACCAAACTGTGTAACCCGTAAGATCATCTTCGAAGGCAAGCGGGCCGTGGGCGTGGAAGTGGAGAGCGGAGGTGAACGATTTACCGTTGATGCCGGAGAGGTTATCTTGAGCTCCGGGGCCATCGGCTCTCCGCATATCATGTTGCTTTCAGGCGTCGGACCGGCAGACAATCTCGAGGAGATTGGTATACCGGTGATTCACGAATTGCCCGGCGTGGGACAAAACCTTCGCGATCATCCCATGGTGTTTACCACCTGGCAGACCAAACCGGACTACCCTCTTGACGGCTTTGCTCCCAGGGTCCAGACGATTCTTCGGTGGACTGCGGAAGGGTCAGACGTGCGTAACGACCTCTTGATTTTCATGCAGTCCTATGCGACAGATCGAAACTATCGAGGCGTAGGGGACGTGCCTCCATTGGGCATAAGGATGTTGGCTTCTCTGGAGTTGCAACTTAGCGCTGGAGAGTTGCGCCTCACATCCAGCGACCCCGATGAACAACCGTCTTTGGACTACAGGTATTTCCAATACGACGAAGATTTAAGGCGAATGAGAGAGGCTGTGCGGCTATGTGTGTCTCTTGGCCAGCATGAAAAGTTCACTGACATCATCGAATCCCGGATAGAGCCGACAGATGATGAACTGTCTTCCGACGAGAAATTGGACGCCTATATGCTGCGCGAGGCAACCACCGGCCAGCATATCTCAGGCACCTGCAAGATGGGACCAGGCTCAGACAAAATGGCAGTTGTGGACCAATATGGCAGGGTCCACGGGATGGAAAATCTAAGAATTGTCGACGCGTCGATAATGCCAGACTGCATCCGAGCCAACACCAACGTGACCACAATGATGATTGCGGAGCGGGTATCGGACTTCATCCGGGAAGGCAAATAACAAAGGAGAAGTACATGCCTGAGAATATCGGGCTGTTCGAGGCTATCGATACCCAAAGGGGTATTCGATATTTCCAGCCTGATTCGACCCCTGACGAACTCATCAATCGATTGCAGGAGGCCACCGCCAAGGCGCCATCGGGTGGAGCGAAACAAGGATGGAGCTTCATCGCTATTCGAGACCCGGAGACCAGGCGTAAGATCAGAGGCCTTCTTATTGGCTGAAATCAGGCGATTTCATGCCTAAACACTGTCTAGCGGAAGTGAGAGGGAGTCGAACCCACCTACCTCGCTCGTCACGAGTCATACCGGATTTGCAGTCCCGTCCTATTCGTGCCATTAGCCTTCTGATGTTCCACAATTATGCCTGCAATGTAGCAATGCGTTCCACCAGGCCACAGGAGACCCAAACCTTTTGGTCGACGTTCTGGTCGATGGTTTTAGGCCTCACCAATCAACGAGGCAGGGCGAAATACCTCACGACGAAGATTTCCTTACTTCGGTCATCCAGAGCGGAGCGTATTAGGGCGATACATTCCCGTCGCAAGATTGTGCCAGCCTCTAACAACTTATCCGCCAGGGCTTCAACTGCAGCCCAGTTGTCTTGCAAAGTGATTCGCACCCGATGGCCAAGCCATCCCAGGTACGCGCTTAATTCGTTGTCATCCCGATTCTTGGTCAGCCACCCCAATGCCTCGACGGCGTGATTATTATCGATTCCTAAGCCCCAGGCGATGTGCTTGCCCACGTCGAGATGCTTTTGAACCCGGCCAGTCAATTTGCCGATTCTGTAAAATAATTGCTCCGCTTCCCCTCCAGCCAAATAGGTCATGGCGCGCCGTTCCATGATGTTCCGGAACTTGCTATCCACGGTTCTATACTCCAGAGTCTTTTTCAATGGCAGTGGCATGAATGCGCAATGACCAACAGTAGTATCGTCAGGCACTATAGACACTTTCGTAAATGCTCGTTTCAAAGCAAATCCGGCTACCGCATGGCCAGCCTCATGATAGGCAGTGGCTTCCCGTTCTACATTGGATTCCATGGCCAGTTTCATAGCCAAGATTATAAACCGCGGCCCGAGGCGGCACCATTAATCGTCGAACCCAGAAATTCCGGCAATGACTGTCCCTAGCTTCCGATACCCCTACCCTCTAAGTACCCCGCCCCTTATGCCTTCTCAATGGAGGTATTGCCGAAACAAAGAATCCCCCTCGAATGACGGGGCTCCGATACTAGACACGCTTCAGTCCCTTTTGAGTCATCGTTTAGGCCAGCACCTATGAACCACTGAGTGCTCTGAAGGATGATTCTTTGGCCCGCTCAAGTATCAGC
This sequence comes from Dehalococcoidia bacterium, assembly GCA_022451945.1. Taxonomy (GTDB): domain Bacteria; phylum Chloroflexota; class Dehalococcoidia; order Lucifugimonadales; family UBA3495; genus UBA9611. Next base: position 390 of record JAKUNK010000099.1, on the reverse strand, counting down.
ACTGTCTCGGCGGAGGTTGTTATTTCACGGCATGTAACGGATGTAACTGCTCCGCTCGCTAAACCGGCGAACAAAAAGAGCTTGAACGTCATCCGAATCCCCACTAATAATGCCATAGGCCTTGTTTTCCCCGACAACATAATAACGCTGTTCAAAGGTTACTCCCCCTTCCTTATGCGAGGGGACTAGTTCTGCGAATCGGTCACGTGGATTATTGACCAGACTCTTTATAAAACCCGTGCTCCCGGTAAGCTCAACAATGGATCGTTGCATAGTGTCCTTCAACGCTGAATGCATTGGCGGTAGTCTACACAGTTAACTAAATGTGTAAAATATCGTCGCACGCAAGTGTCGTTCACGCGAGGTATGAGCATGGCTATAGTGAATTTT
>JAKUNK010000098.1:0-3990 GCA_022451945.1 Dehalococcoidia bacterium | reverse complement strand
CCGAAAGAGACTACCCACCGAAGCCCAGAAACGAGGGCGGCACGGATAGAGAGAAGGGCGAAGAAACGCGCGGATACGGTGTCCAGGAAAAAGATCATGAAGATGATGAAGACCAGAGCTTTGGAGGACGCCTAATAATTCCCTTGAAAAGGGCCACCGCGTTGGGGCGGTGACCCTCAAGGAAGGACTACCAGGCGGCTTGAAATGGGCTTATCCCTCCAGCCATTTGATTAATTGCACGTTTGCAAGAAGCTTTAACCCAATATGCCCGGTTCCTGTTGACTGGCGCTTGTTATCCAGGTACAGGTTGCTGATTTAGTCATGGAAGGCCGCGCATCAAGTGGGTAGCGATTCTTGATTTCTGTGCCCCTTATGAAGGTTTCAAGCTTCATCATCTACGTAAGCAAAGGGCTTTACTGAAGAAACTGAACTATTTCAGGCGATTAACGGGGTGCCCGCTGGCGTTGGGGAAATGTGGGAATCCGGACAATGCCTATCAGTATATTAATAGCGTGTGTCCGGAACGTGATTTCTGAGATATCAGGGTTCGATGGCTAAAATAAGTCTGCTAAGTCAGTGATGTCCGTTGGCGGGCCATACTGGTTCGCGATTTCCGCGGGGATAATATATTGCTGGTAGGGTTTGCGTTCTTCAACGACGCCTGACGGTCCATTTTGAGCGTTAGACTTGACCACCAAGGAACTGCGCCCCCATAACCCCATACGGACAGTCTTATCGACTTTCTGGGCGGCTTCGTCAGGGATTTCTAGCAGGAGCAGTCTGCCTTCATCGCCATCCAGCGAAACGTCGGCAAACCACACGGCTTTGATTTCTGGAATCTGGCCGTAGAACCCGAGATTGGTCCCAGTCGGATCAGATCTATCTTTGAATCCGTCTCTCAAAATCAAGGTTGCGGCTTCCGCGCTGGTTCGGTGGAACAATCTCATGGTCACATTCTACGCCTTTCGGTAACCGTGTAGACTACCGCCATGCGCTACCTATCGTCCATATCACTAGCGCTGATCGTGCATGTCCTGCTGTCCATCGGCGTGCTGTTGGCGGCCCCTCCGACACCCGCATGACGCTTAACCAGAGGTGTCAAGACCATCACCAGCAAGATCATCAATATCCCGGCCCCTGCGTTTAGGCCAATGGCAATACCAATGCCAAAAGCGTTGGCGATCGCCCCAATCTCGGTCCCACCGACCAAGTGGCCCATGCCGTTGACCACACCTTGTGCTCCCATGGTCCGACCCCGCATCTCCGGCGCCGACTCCAACAGCAATATAGTGCTTTGCATTGTGCTGAACCCCGCTTGCCCCAGCCCGCCCAACAGCAGGAGGGAGAAAGAAACAGTAAACCACGGAGACCAGGCCACCAGAGTCACCATCACCGCCACCAACAGCGCCCCGATGGCGAATACTCGGCCGTATTGGCCGATATTCCGCCGGACCGCCAAGATTACACCACCAAGGAAATTGCCAATGCCCTCGGCGGAGCCCAACAATCCGCCCAGTGTCGGGCCGACCATCAGCAGGTCGCTGGCAATCACGGGAATAAAGTACTGGATCGGGAAAACCAACGAGTTCATGATGAGGGACATGGAAAGCACGCCAAGCACCATCCGGTTGCTCATGGAATGTCCAAGCCCTTCCCGGAGACTCCGCCACACTTGCATCGGCGTGCCCTCGCCCAGCGGTCGGTGGGGCAGCTTGAACCGCGAGATCATCAGAAGGGACACCGCGTCCAAAGCCAATATGGCGGCATAAGAGCCAACAAATCCGGTAGATGCGATCAGCACGCCGCCGATCAGCGGTCCTGCAATCTTCCCAATATTTTGGTTGATCGTTTCAAGGGACATAGCGCTGGCCAAACGTTCCTGGCCGGCCAAGTCGAAAATGGCGGTGCGCCGAGAAGGGTCATCCAGCACCTTTGCCGAGCCCTGGAGAAATATGGCAATGAAGACATGCCAGGGTTCGATGACGCCTATAACGAGCAGCAACAAAAGGGCGGTCGAAATCACAGAGTAGATTGCATGGACGCCGATCAATACTCGGCGCCGGTCCAACCGGTCTGCAACTAACCCAGCGAAGAGGGAAAAGAAGGGCCTCGGAAGATTCAGGAAGACCGCGATCAGACCTACTTGGAACGGAGAGTCGGTCATCCGGAGGACAAGGTAGCCCAGGGCCAAGAGTTCCATTCGGCGGGAGACTTCATTTACCACCTTGACCGTCCAGAGATTGCGGAAGTCTCCGTTTTTGAGGACGTCGAACGCTGGTATTCTAGTCAGATCAGGCAAAATGACGGTACTCCCGTCGTGCTAAATAGCCATCTTGTCCGTAGCCCAATCTGAGCCCCCAGAGCCAGCGGAGTAGTCCCCTTTCCACAGCGGTCGCACGGTGGTGCCTCACTCAAGGCACGAGTAGGCGTATTAATTCATTCACTGACGGCACTCTTTCCGTCCATCCACACCAACTCGTTTATGTTCTCGGACATGGCATATACCGCCTTTAGGGCTCCACCCGTTTTTCGCAGACATCGAAGAACCGGCACGGCCGACACTTGTACGCTTTGGTAGCGGACTTGAACGGGATGTCCCCGTCTATCAGACCATGCACCCGCTTAATCAGGCGTTGCACCTTCTTCTCGGCCTTGGTATCGAAAGCCTCTGACCAGACGATACGGTCACTACCACGCGCCCTTACTGCTGCCGTTATCGGTCTCTGCTCATCTGGCCTGAGCATGTGTTTCAGGGCCATGCAGTAGCCATAGACCTGATGTTTGGACGATGGGTAGACCTTGCCTGTTTTACCTACTGGCTTGTCATCGATGACCGTGAATCCATCGGGGTTCAAGACGAGTTCGTCTATATAGCCCCGTATACCTAACGACCTGTCTTCCACATAGAGTTCCCGGCTGGATATAGGGGTCTTTTGGGATTCCTCTACAGCTTCTTCAAACGTGTACTCTGCCTCAGCCTTGGCCAGGAATGCATCTTCTAGCCTCTGATGCTCAGCGCTACCTTCCAGCATGGCTGGCGTGGCGTCGACCTCTACACCCTTCACCTGGTCCAGATATAGCTGGTACTCACAGTAGTCCTGCGCGAATAGCCAAGATATGTGGAGAAATCGTGGTTGTTCGTCTGCGTTATCGCATAGGTGATGGATCCGTGCTTGCATGCTTTAGAATATACACGAATTTCGGATTCAAATGGCCTTGAACGACTTAAGATGAGACGAGCACCATGACGAGTTACTACAAGGTTTGACTCAGGCAACAGAGTGCCTTTGACGATGAATGTAAGTCAGGGTCTTTCATAGGCTTCCATTATGGTATCGCACAGGACCTAACCAACGAACTTCCTGGTAGGCGGCAAGAATTTAATGAGAAGTTCCGTCCCATTTGGTTAGACCTGCATCCGGGTAAAAGCAAGATATCGGCCGACCTTTCTTGCAGTGCGTTACATACTGTATGTAAGAGGATCATCCAAAAAGTTACTGATTGAGAACCCTCGGCAACTAAAAGGGAGTGGCGTCGTCGTGGACTGTGTAAGGAAGGTAATTACTGAGGACGAGGCATGAAACTGATAGCGGTGCTTGCCATACTCGTTGGAATCTTTGCACTCGCTTGTTCTGGAGCATCATCATCTGATGAAAGTTTACTGGAACGCGCGAAAGATGCTTACAAGCATGTTGACGGTTCTGAATCAGGATGGCGCGAGAGTTATAACTACGCAACTCCGTCATTCCGATCACGATGTAGTCAAGACGAATATGTGGAAACGATTATGGCCATGGCCCTTATTACCCTTGGATTGGGCGTAGAGTTTAAGGTGGAAGCACTGAGCGCAGTTGAATCGGGTGACATTGGAACCGTGGTTACTCGATTGGTATTCAAAGATGGGTCTTCATCGGACGAAGTAGAGACGACCGAAAAGTGGATTTTGGTCGATGGTAGCTGGTGGAATGCTACTTTAGACGATAAAAGCAA
>JAKUNK010000097.1:0-4154 GCA_022451945.1 Dehalococcoidia bacterium | reverse complement strand
ACGTGGTGCCGAAGGTCAGAGTCGAACTGACACAGGGTCACCCCTACCGGTTTTGAGTCTGGTGCGAGTCGTTCTAATTAGTGTTATCAGGCGTGATTTAGTCCAAACGCCAAAATATTTTCATGCAAGCGTTCGTGACTAAATGTCTTGCTGTGTCAAACAGTGTTACCAAGTTCGTTATCAATTCGGTTATCAACTTCTAGTACCGATGACGGTGACTCATAGTAGATTTGCGGCCATCATAGATGGGGTATAGGAAAGCCTCATCTCGAGAATCTACGGGCAACTGATTAAGAGTAAGTTGATTTTTTTGCACAGGCGTGTACCGGTGCGTTTCCTAGACACGCTTTTGAGGCTAAAGGCTACAATCGTGCCTACCAGTTGAAAATAAATTGGGGCTAATTTGCTGGTGAATCAGAAGCAGTACTGTACGCCGGGGAACGAAGCCACCAGCGCGGCCACATCCGTGCCCACCGCCTCGGGCTCTTCACCTTCGAGCAACACCCGCCGTAGCAACCTGGCTATCTCGGCCATCTCCCCTTCACCCATGCCCTTCTTGGTGCAGACGGGAGAGCCAAGGCGCAGTGCCCGCATCTCGGGATAGGTACTGGGAACGGCGGCCAGGGAGCTGATTATTCCAGCCCTTCGCAGTACGTTCACCGAGTCAGCTTTGTGGGTCGTGGGTTCAAGGTCTACTAGTACAACGTGTGACTGAGTGAACCCGCGGTCCTTGCCAGGTAACCTGAACCCCTCCGAGTCGAGAGCCCGTGAGAGAGCCAGGGCGTTGCTTGCCACGGCTGTCGAGTAATCTTTCCCGAAGGCGAGATGCTCCGCCATCGTGAGGGCCATGGCTACGGTCCGGTTGTTGGCGAAGCTCGCGATGAAGGTTGGGATTCGGCTCTTCAGAGCTTCGGAGACGTCCTCGTCGTGCATGAGAATCAGGCCTCCGAGGGGACCACTCAGGGTCTTCTGCGTGGAGCCGGTCATGACGGAGGCTCCCTCATGCAAAGGGTCCTGGAACACGCCGCTGGCGGCCAGTCCCAGGATATGTGCCCCATCGTAGTGGATCCTGCCTCCAACGCCTTGGACCATGTCTGCGATTTTCTGGAGCTGGTAAGGAAAGAGCATGGTAGCGCCGCCCACGGTTAGCCACTTGGGTCTCACCCGCTCCAACTGGTCTGCGAGGAGCTCGAGGTTCACGGTGGGATAGTCATCTCCGTCACAGGGAATTTCGGTGATATCCAAGCCGTAGGCGCCGGGGTAGCTGACGCTCTGGTAGGTATAGTGGCCGCCGTTCTTGGCCGAGAGAGTCATCACGGCGTCGCCAGACTTCATGGCCCCCAAGAAGAACAGGCCGTTGGCCTGGGCCCCGGAGGCCGGGCGATACTCCACGTACGGCACGTCGAACAGCTTCTTGCCCAGTTCCGACAGCAAAGCCTGGGCGCGATTCAGAGATTCGGTGCTAGCGTCCTCTCCTGCCTGTGAGCTTTCGACGAGGTCGGAGCCCATGATCGCCTTGACCCTTGGGCTGAGCAAGCTATGGGCGGCATTCAGGTCCAGGGTCTGGCGATGTTCGACGCTGTGATCTTCCGCGAAGGACTCCACCAAGTCGACGATCTGACGAGGATCGCCCCCTGCTATCTTCTCGAGATCTCGGACGGTTAGGAAGGCGCCAGGCCTCTCTGCCATGACCAACTCCTATGTGCAAGTACGCCCGTGCTACGGCGCTATGTTAACCGGAAATGGAAGGGCGGTTCAACGTCGCGTATTCGTGCAGTGGGGCTATGCGCCGCTTTGCGGACCGGGCCGCCTCATAACTTTTCGTTGGCTGAACTCGGGAAATAGCGGTATGGAAAACTACGTTTATTGAGTGTCGTGGGAAATGACTACCTTACTCATACAGTGATTATAACTTCAAAGCTATCTACGTCTATGAAACCAGCTCGGCACCTTCTGCATGGGGGATGAATTCCGTTCTGTAGTTATAGCTACCAAACTAGAATCAAATAGTACCGGCTCAAACCGGTCCTCTTTTTGTTAGCTCGGCGTACCTTCTGAGTCCGCCTTGTCGGTTCTTGGTTTAGCAGAAAGTGAGCAACCACCATCGACGGTCATTCTATTGGGCAAATAGTTAACACTAAGAATCTTGGGAAATTTCCCATATTAGGACAATACCCTATAACCGAAGCCCTGATCGATGTTAGACCGTCCACCGTAAGGCTTGCGCGCAAGCTGCCTCAATCAGCTGCATCTAATGTTTGGCTGCGACTACTTAATTGTAGGCCCGGATAACCATTCTGGGCTAATTCGTCGCAGGCTTTCTTGTAGCGGTCGAAGCCTCCAACGTACGGCATGAATACGCGAGGTTTGCCCGGGACGTTAGCACCGACATACCAAGAGTTTGCGAGTGGATAGAGCGTTGAGTCCGCGACCTCATTGTTGTGCAGTACCCAGGCATCCTCAGCCTGCTGCTCAACATTGAATCGGGTAAAGCCGTTGAGTCGCATATATTCTAGGAATTCGGCGATCCACTCAGTATGCTGCTCGCCACCCAGAATCATCTGAGTCTTTACCGATGGGCTTTGAGGTCCGGTGATCATGAACAGATTTGGGAAGCCGGCCATCGCCAGTCCCATGAAGCAACGCGGTCCATTCGACCATTTGTCCTGGATGGTAAGTCCTGCTCCATTGTCCAGTTCGATATTGCGCAGCGCTCCGGTCATCGCATCGAAGCCGGTTGCGAAAACTACCGCGTCTAGTTCGTAATCGTTCCCATCGGCTGTCCGTAATCCCTCCGGGGTGAATCGCTCGATTGGGGCTTCGCGAATGTCGACCAGAGTGACGTTGTCTTGGTTGTAAGTCTCGAAATATCCGCTGTCGAGTATCAGGCGCTTGGTTCCAATCGGGTGGTCGTACGGAATAAGCTTCTCTGCCACTTTCGGATCCTTGACGATCTGCCGAATTTTATCGCGCACGAAATCGGCCGCGGTATCATTCGCCTCCTTGTTAACGAGGAGGTCCTTGTAGGTGTAGAGAAAGCTGATACTGCCCCCTTCGGCCCACTTTTCTTCGTACGAGGCCTGCCGCTCGTCGTGCGGCACGTCTAGTGCCGACCGTGTTGGTGGTGGATAACCAGCTATGCCGAAAGGCGTATCGAAGGCAGCCTCACGGAGGGCCCGGTAGTTGGCCTTGTGCGCAGCCTCTTTCTCGCTATCCATTGGACCGTTGCGGGCTGGCAGGGAAAATTGTGGGGTCCGCTGGAATACATGGAGATGGCTTGCTTGTCGGGCGATGATCGGGATGGACTGAACGCCGGAGGAGCCGGTTCCGATAACGCCAACGCGCAGACCAGTGAAATCGACATCGTCATGTGGCCACTGCCCGGTGTGATACCACTTGCCTTGGAAGGCATCTAATCCCTCGTAGTCGGGAACTCGCGGTGTTGACAGGTTGCCCGTGGCCATGATGCAGAACCGGCTAGTTATACGTTGTCCGCCCCCCGTCAATAGCACCCACTGGTTCGCGTCCTCGTTGAACGTTGCAGACGTGATCGGACAGTTGAAGACGATGTCCTTGCGCAAGTTATGCCGGTCAACCACATGTTTGAGGTAATGTAGGATCTCGGGCTGGGTGCCGTACCGTTCAGGCCACTGCCATTCTTGCTCTAGTTTCTCGTCGAAGGAAAATGAGTACTCAAGGCTTTCGACATCGCATCGACAACCAGGATAGCGATTCCAGTACCAGGTGCCGCCGACATCCCCACCCTGCTCGTAGACTCGAACCCGATAGCCGAGCCCGCGCAGATGATACAGGGCATATAAGCCGCTTACCCCTGCGCCGACGATTACCACATCCAGTTCGGTGCTATCCAGGGTCTGTTCACTGGTCATATCGCCTCCTCATCCTTCCATTGTTGTGCTCCGTCTGCCATCCCTATTTTACACATTCGACGATTAAACACGTCTTAGACACGTGGCTAATATAAGCCCGCCCAAATTTATTTAGCATTGGAGGACATCATGCCACGATTCCTGATTGAGATTTCTGGCAGGACTGAGTTTCTCAAGAATGTGGGAGCCAATCCAGTAGACTGGGTTTCAGAGTTGACACCTGATGGGGGTAAAATTTGAACAGCGTTATTACGTGGTCGGCGA
>JAKUNK010000096.1:0-4242 GCA_022451945.1 Dehalococcoidia bacterium | reverse complement strand
GAATGCCCCGGAGGTGAACTGCTCTTTTATGTGGTCGACTGTGAGCTTGCTGGCTACTTCACCTGCGGCATGCCCTCCCATGCCGTCTGCTACTACCAACAAAGCGTCGATACCCGGAGGGGATTGCTCACCTCCGAGTCTTAGTATTGAATCCTCGTTGTGATCCCTCACCCTACCGGGCTCGGTCTCACCATGGATGTGCAATTCCATCTAGGAGTCCTCAAGCAGGGTTGGAGTAAAGTTGGAGACAATCACGCCTTATCGTTCTTTTCCACTATTTTTGAGCCTGGTCATGGATGACGAGCGATCATCGTAGGATTTTGGTCAGCAATTTGGTCAATGAAAACGGCGCCGAATCGAACTTCTCGCTCCGGGATGTCAATGGCAGCAAGCGGTTTCAACCCGGCAGTGGCAGGACGAGGTAATCGGTTGATCGGTGCGTGCCATCGCCAGTTCCAGTTGCGGCTCGATGAGGGCGAGTTCGGCCTCATTGCCCTTGACCCGCAGACACTCGGCCAGACCGTGCAAACTCCAGACGTTGTTCAAGTGACGTTTCGCCGCAATCAATACCCCATCGAGGCCCAGGTCGGCGCGATACACCTGTTCCGCTTCGTCAACATGCCCCTGTGCCAGTAGCAACGCGCCTAGCGCGTGCCGGGGCGGGTGCATCCACGACCATGGCTCCGCGTAGTTGAGCGCATCGTCGTTAGCGACCGCTTGGCGCAGGTGTTTAAAGGCGACATCGTAGTTGCCGCGATGATATTCCACTTCCCCGTACAGCATTTCAGTGGCAACGCCAAGGATGGCGCGCGCCTCGTTGTTCATGATCCGGCGCTCGGCTGGGACGTTATCCAGCGCCTCCTCGAATTTGGCGCGCTCCTTGTCGGCCAAGTCGTGTTGACCCAGCGACGCATACGCGATGCCGCGTGCATAGCGCATCAATGCCGTCGTGACGCAATAGAGTTTGTTATCTTCAGGCAGCGGCTCTTCGATGATCTCCTCCCACTTGCCAAAGCGCACCAGCACATGCGATTTCATCGAGTAGTGGGACTCCAGCATCCGCGCCAATTGCGGTATCTCCGTGCGCAGGATGTCTTCGGTCAATAGACGCTGCACCGAATTAGCGGCATACAGGGCCGCCTCATATTGGCCGAGAAACGTGGCGGCCGTCATCAGTTGATGAAAATTATGACAGCAAGATGAGAGGTAACGGTCGTCACGGCCAAGGTTGGCGTAGGCGATATATTTACCATCGGCTGCAGTGGCGTTGTAGCTGACTTCCAGCGCGTCATAATAATGGCCGCACTGCATGTAGATGTGCGCCGGCATATGCCGGAGATGACCGCATTCCGGCACCAAAGGGCGCAACTGATCGGCGGCTCGCAGAGCGCGTTGCGGGGTGGGCGACATCTCCATCGTGTGAATATACAAGTGCAACAGACCCGGATGTGGATGGGCACTTTGCGCCATGCCCTTTTCGAGCACCGCCACCATCTCAAGCGTGTCTGCGTTGTCAAACGGCTTTCCGGTTTCCAGGTCCCACAGGCGCCAAGGGGTGCGGTCCATCATCGCTTCCGCAAACAGGGCGGCGACATCGAGGTCGTCGGGGAACTGTGCGTAAACGTCGCGCATAGCGCTGGCGTAGACGTCGTTCCAACGCACCAGTTCAGCGGGTTCCTGGTGCTCCGGCGATCGGTAGCGCTGCACCAAGGCGTCAAGCAGCGCCCGCTCGGTGGGTGTGCCATCGGCGCCTAGACCCTGTGCATGCCGCGCCTTGTGGTAGCCGATGTCGAGCGTCTCGGGCAGTTCACGCTCGCTGAAGTCGGACCACTGTTTGTTGTAGTAAGGGCCTTTGGCCAGGGCGATGCCCCAGTGAGCCATGGCGCAGGCAGGATCACTTTCTGCCGCCCGCTGAAAACAGGCAAGCGATTCAGCGTGGTTAAAGCCATAGAGCCAGTTCAGCCCGCGGTCAAACCACAGCTGCGCCTCCTCTGATGAGGTCGTGACCGGACGAGAATGACTTCCCAGGTCAAAGTAGTCTTCCATGGTGCGTCTCCTCAAAAGGCTTTGGCAATTTACCAGAGGTTCTTCATTTGGATTTCCTGTCCTTGTTAGCACCAAGTCTATGCGCCCAACCCTGCATGTCAATCCCAACCTAGGTAACTTCTCCAATCAGGAGGCCCTGAGCACCTGATCGGAGCCTTTGCTCTAGCGGCCGTCAAGCGTGCTGGCCGTTGGGCTGATTGCTACCTAAGGAGTTGCGGAGACCCACAATCTGCCTTTAGATCCAAGCTCTTAAAAGTGTTTGATGAGTCGGTCCTACGCTATCCCGGAATGTGCCCGAGCCTCTCACCACTGGATATGACCAATGCTTAAGGGTATTTTCTTAATCTAGGCACAAACCCTTGACATAACAATTTCCTGCATGCTAGAATAGCGGAGCGTTTTCAGAAAAGTTTCTGGGGGCGCTCTTTTTTTGCCCTGCGACAAAGATTAAAAAGCCCACTCGTTTGAGTGGGCTTTTCGTGTCCCAGACCACCTCACATCCAACCCACGGTTCTTCGAAGGTTGGGGCGCTGGGAGGTTTTCAGTAATAAGCAGTTTGACGTCTTTAATTAAGCTGTTTGGAGATGAATTCCGTAACTATCTTCACAAACTCGTCTACCTCCAGACCTGCCTCCCTGGCCCAGCCATGGCCCTTTCCCTGGAATGGGACTAGTTGGGCGCTGCCACCTGCCCCGTTGTAAGCCGATACGAACCTCTCGGACGCTTCAATCGGCATCACGTCGTCAGCAGTGCCATGTAAGACCAACACCGGAGATAACGTCAGATTCTCGCCCCTTTGGATGACGTTCAAAGGAGTGGATTCATGCATCGCTTCGTCGCCTTGGAAGAACATGTGATGCTTTTCCATCAATTCTGTGTTGCCTTTTTCTTTGGCGATTTCGTACCGGAAGTATGGTTCGATAACCGGCCAGCATGAGATTACCCAGGCCAATCTGGCGTCGGCAGGTGACGAGCCCTCCAGATGCAGCGCCGAATATCTGGGATCGTCGATGCGCATGGCGGTTAGAGGCAAGGTATGTCCGCCGCTGGAGTAACCGATAGCACCAACAGCATCTGCGTCACCGTTGAGATCGGCGGCATGGGCCTTAAGCCAACGGACGCCGTAGTGGATATCTTGGAGCTGCAGTGGGTAAGGGAACCCTTCGCCTACCCGCTGACTGATGGCAGCCACAACCATGCCGGTCGCGGCTAACGGATTGCTGGTGGACTCGTAATCGGTGTGGTCTTTGTCGGTCCAAGCACCGCCGTGGATACTTAAAAGCATTGGGAAAGGGCCGGGTCCCTCAGGTTGGTAGATGCGGACCTGTCGGGTTACGCCGTCGACGTTGAGGTACTCTTGGTCATGCACTCGCACCGCGTACAGATCAGAAGGGTCGTAACGGTACGCCTTTTTGGTGGTCATGGGTTTGGCTCCTTACTATCTCTGGAATACTCTGCTAACTTTGGTTTCTTCTTTGAAACTACCACAACTTTAGTAGCCAATGCCAAATCGGTCTGTGATAGTCGTAACTAGTTCGTCGATCTGCTTTCGCCCCGATATGCCTCCCGGAGGAAGTACCCATTTCAAGGTCTCGTTTATGTATTTAGCTTCTATGTCCGCGGTGTCATATCCGCCGGATGCGCCGTCTAGCGCCCTGGTAGATATATCTTCGGCCAGATTAGCGACGAACTCAGCGATCGTCCCGGCTTTTGAATAATTCAGCTTATCGGGTGTATCTGTATCCCTATGGTAGTGCGCCCATATACCGCAACTTAAAAACAGATACGGGACATCATTTACGCGGAATATGTGGTGATCGCTCAGGTCACCGACATATTCGTTCAATAGTGGAAGGGCCCTTATTCCATTGAATGGCAGGACAGACTTGATTGTGTCAGCTAGACCCGGGTGACTCTCCATACCAGTCACAAAGACCAAGTCTTCAAAACCCTGCATCGGGACGTCATGCCCAACTAGGTCCATGATGATCGCACAGTGGATGTCGTCTTCACGCTGGTCTTCGAAGAAACGTATCGACCCCATCGATGTGGTCATGAAGTTTGGCGGTTCCTCAGCGTCGAAAAACGCGAAGATTATCGACCTCTTGAACGTGTGTGGCTTTAATTTTCCAGCGATATCTAAGAGTATGGCGACGGCGACCGCATTATCATCGGCTCCCGGGGTACCTTCTTCTG
>JAKUNK010000095.1:0-4262 GCA_022451945.1 Dehalococcoidia bacterium | reverse complement strand
ACGAAATACATGCCGGCGCCGGTGCGTTCGGCCATGCGTGTGACGTGCCGGAATGCCAAGTCTTCCACGGCTTTCGAGTGAATCAAGTTGGCGTTATACCAGTCCCAGTGGTCACGCTGCTGGGCCATGAGGTAGTTGTACATCACGAGTTCATCGTCTTCGCCGTGGACGGCCAGCATACCTCCGTGGCGCTCTACCTGCTCCATCAGATCATATAGCCGGCCCGTCTCCAGACGACCGCCGGGGGTTAGGGTACGACCTTCGGTGCCAGGAGGGCGGATATCAGTGGTGAATATCTTGACGCTAGGAAAACCTGCCGAGACCAATTCTCCAAATCTAGCGATGGAATCAGGAGTGTTAGAGTTGCGGTAAATGACGTGAGTTGTGTAGTCGGTATAAGCCTGTCCCTGCCAAACCGACATGAAATCATGAACACCTTGGGCCAGATCGCCATCGTTGTTGACAGGGGTAAAGTCGACCACGGTCGTGGTACCGCCCCATATCGCGCCCAAGGAATGGACGGCAGGTCCGGCGTTAGGCGTCCCGGGTACTAACTCTTGCAGTCCCTCCTGGACGTTAGCTGCGGCGTGGGCGTGAGCCTCCACTCCTCCAGGAACAACTATCTTGCCGGTAACGTCGATGAGCCTGACGCCTTCTGTGGTTAGCACTCCAGGCATAGCCACGGCAGCAATCTTTTCACCTTCCAGGCCAATATCCCAACTGCCGACCCCGGCCGGCGTGACCACCGTGCCGCCTTTTATCACTGTATCTATCATGAGGTCCCCCTTTCGCGAGTAGGTGTGTGTGGCGGACATTCTAGCACCAGAAGTGGGTCGCGGTTTTAAATCATTCTCGCATGCTGAACGGCACATTCAATCGGTTCGTGATATTGGTCAAGTTATCATTTAGTGGCCATTGTGTAATCCGTCGCTAGCTTGACCTAGAAAAGCCGCGGTGAAAAGAAGAGCCATGGGAAAGATCGTCGCACTGATGAAGCCATGCTGCTGGTCATCGCCTTTTCGGTTCTATATTCGAGAGGAAGATGCGCAAGAAAATCAAAGCCGAATTAAAGGACATCGGCTATACGACCGCCCTACTGCCAACTCTTCGCTTTGGGCAAGTTGTTTATGGCAGGCATAGGCTTCACGTGTTTAACCACTATGTTCATAGTGCCGTCCCGCCGCGAGACTTCTCCTCGGATTATCAGCAGCGGTTCCCTGATGACCTGACGGTACTTGGCAAACTCTCCGGGCCACACCACCAATGGTATATGGCCAAACTCGTCCTCCAAAGTGAGAAATACTGCCTTGGCTAGAGGCCGCTGGCGGCGTATGACCAGTCCGGCCACTGTGACGATGTCGCCATCAGCCTTGGCCTCAATGTCACGGCTGGATAGTATATCCCGCCTCAGATAAGGCCGGGCCGTGGACATGAGGTGACCTTCGGGGTAGAGGCCGAGGATGCGGTATTCCTCGCCCATGGTTTCCCACTCACTCTGCTCAGGCAGTTTCGCCATGTCCTGTTCCACGGGTAAAGGCAGGCGCTGCTGAGTGTTGATGGCCTGATAGCGCAGACCCACCTCCCACAATGCCTGCCGGCGTCCGGTTTTTTCTTCCACCTCCGCGACCCCGACGTCCAACGTATCAAATGCCCCAGCAATCACCAGATTCTCGATGACCTCCCGCTGCAGTCCAGTGCGTTCCATGGCTTCGGCCAAGCTCTTGAATGGGCCACCCTGTTCTCTAAGCGACACCGCCTGAGATGCTGCAGCGTCCCCCATCCCGCGGACGTAGCGCAGACCCAACAAAAGGGACTCGTTCCTGATGGTACATCCTTCTCGGCTGTGGTTAATATCCGGGTTCAAGACGGTGATACCGTGGCGCTTGGCATCTTCCTTCAGAGTTTCGGTGTTGTAGAAACCCATGGGCTGCTGGTTGAAGATGGCAACGAAAAACTCCAGCGGGTAGTAATACTTGAGCCAGGCCATATGGTAAGCGGTTGCTCCGAAGGCGAAGGCATGGGACTCTGGGAACATGTAGTGACCGTTGAACTTCTTGAATATCCTCTGGGCAGCACCCTCCGAAACTCCAAGCTCGGCGGCCCCGTCACGGAACCTCTTCCAGTAGTGGTTCAGCATGGCTTCATTGTTGCGCTTGCCAAAGGCCCGGCGCAGTTGGTCAGCCTCAAAAGACGAAAAGCCAGCCACATCGATTGCCACCTGGTTCACCTGGTCCTGGAACAGAATAATGCCCAGGGTACGCTCCAGCGCCCTCTGCTCTAGTGGGTGGTCGTAGTCCCAGGTAATGCCTTCAGAACGACGCCGGATGAACTGGGTAACACCGTCGTTCACGCCCACACCAGGCCGCACTGCGCCAACCTCGTAGGCCATGTCAGTCAGGTTCCAAGGTTTGATTCGGGGCACGGTCTGCATCTGGGCCGCCGACTCCACCTGGAAAACACCGATGGTGTCAGCCTGGTGCATGGACTCATAGACGGCCCGGTCGTTGAAGTCGATGCGGCTTAGGTCGATGTACTCGCCCTGCCGTTCCTCTATCAAAAGCAGACATTCCTGCATCTGAGAGAGGGCACCCAGGGCCAGGAAGTCAATCTTCACGAACCCGGCCTGATCGATACTGTCCTTGTCCCAGTGGCAGATGTAGCGGTCGGCGATGGCTGCCTGTTGCACCGGCACAGTATCAATAAGGGGTGACGAGCTAATGATCATGCCACCGGGGTGTTGGGCCAAATACTTTGGGAAGCCGTCCAACTGGGCAGCCATCTCAATCAGGTCTCGCCAACCTGGCCCGTCTACCTTGTCCCGAAACTCGGGTAATTGGAGCATCTCCAGCTCCAGTTCTTTAGCATCGTGAGAATCGATTCGTTTGGCCAACTTTTCCATGCCTTGGGCGGGGAGACCCAGTGCCTTCCCTAAGTCCCGGATGGCTCCCTTCATCTGGTAGGTACTAATCATCCCGGTCAAAGCGGCCCGGTCCCAGCCCCACTTACGGTGCACCCGGACAATCAGTTCTTCCCGGATATTGCGAGGAAAATCCAGGTCAATGTCGGGCACCGCGCCCAGGTCGTCGGATAGAAACCGGTCCAAGGATAGGTTGTATTCCAGAGGGTCGATGTGGGACAAGCCGATCAAGTAGCCCACTAGCATGGCCACCGACGAACCTCTACCGCGGCCTGGCGGCCGTTCTTCCAAAGGTATCTCGGCGTCGCTCAAACCCATCTCAATCATGACCTCACGGGCCATCTGGATAATCTCGTAGTAAATCAAGAAGAACCCGGCCAAGTCGTGTTTACCGATTAACCGCAGCTCTTCTTTCAAGCGGCCTTCCACCTTCTGGTTGATACCACCATAGCGTCGCTCCGCGGCCTGGCGGCATAGGGTTTCCAAATGGCTCTGAGGAGTGGCTCCGTCTGGGACAGGGTAGTCAGGGAATCGGTAGGTCAAGTCCTTGGTCAGGTCGAAGGAACAGCGTTCAGCGATGCGTAGGGTGTTCTTGAGTGCATCTGGGTAGCGAGAGAACATGACGGCCATCTCTTCCGGGGATTTGAGATAGAACTGGTTATTGGCCCGGCGTTCTTTGTGGGTCTCTTCAAGGCTGAGATTATTCTTGATGGATACCAGCGCGTCCTGTAGCCGGTGGCGCTCGGGCACATGGTAGTGGACGTTGTTAGTGGCCACGGCGGGAACGCCCAGCTTCTTGGCAAGATCGATAAGCCTCCGGTTTCGGCTAGTGTCACCCTTCACTAGGTTCTGTTGCAACTCCACGAACACATTGTCCACGCCAAACCAGTCCAGGTACTGCTTAAGTTGTGTTTCTGCCTCGGCGAACTTGCCTTCGGTCAAAAGACTAGGCACACGGCCAGTGCGGCACCCGGTCAGCAGAATTAGGCCGTTGAGGTCCCCCGGCAGGTACTTGAAGTCCAAAGCGGGATTCCTTCGGTCACTGGCAACGTAGGAGTAGGAAACCAGGTTGGACAGCTGGCTGTAGCCAACCTGGTTTTCGGCCAGCAATGTCAGGTGAGAACCCTCTGTACCATCGCCTCTGCCTTTAATCGTCATCTCAACGCCAGTGATGGACTGGATGCCCAAAGCTTTGGCCGCCTGGGCGAAGTGCATGGCCCCACAAAGATTATCGTGGTCAGTCAAGGCCAGCGCCTGCAGCCCCAGGCTCCGGGCGCGCACCAACAAGTCTTCCACGGAGGAGGCCCCTTCCTGGAAAGAGTAGTTGCTATGGCAGTGGAGTTCG
>JAKUNK010000094.1:0-4377 GCA_022451945.1 Dehalococcoidia bacterium | reverse complement strand
GTGTCAGCTGGACCGGCATTGAAACGGACACCAACACCGATGCCACGAAGGCCATCGCGACGACTATCCAGGCAGACACGTCTAAAACAAAGAGGAGTCCCGTCACGGCCCCACCGGCCAAACTGATGACGGCCAGCCACTCCAATCGGCGAGCCCGCCCAGCGATGAACCCTCCGGCGAAGCTGCCGATCACCGCTCCTACGCCCAACAGGGCAAGTCCTGGGGCTGTGTTTGCCTCGTCCCAGCCGTAACTCTCGATCATGTAAGCAGCGAAGTATGTCATTAGCCCGAGCAGCGCCGCCTGTTGAGAAGCATTAGCGATGAGCACGTACCACGGCGCTGACTGACGGCCCAAGACCTTGAAACGGTTTAGGAGGTCTATCGTCTGGCCCAGGCGCCGTTGGCCCGAGGGTAGAGACAAGTACAGCGGCACCCAAAGGGCCAGCGACAAGCCACCGGTGATGTAAAAGGGCAGACGCCATCCTCCGACATAGCCAAGTAAGGCGATCGCAGGTACTCCTAGCGCGACCCCAACCCAACTCGAGGCAGTTATGAAGCCGACGGCTTTCCCTACCTTCTCAGGGGGAAGGTTGTCAGCCAATGCTGCCATGATGGTCGGGGGAAGCATGGCTGACCCTACGCCGCTGATGAGCCGTGTGCCCAATAGGGACCCGTAGCTCCACGCGACTCCTGACCCCAAGACTCCCAGGGCCATCAGCAAAAGCCCGATCAAGAGCACCAGCCGTCTGCCGTACGTATCTGAAACAGGCCCAACCAACGGCGCGGTTATTCCCCAGGTTATGAAGGTGGCCGCGGCGAGCTGCCCCGCCACAGCGATAGAAGTACCGAAATCGTCTGCCAACGCAACCAGAAGCGGCCCAAGCATCAACATCGCCGCCCTGACCATGAACACGGCGGCGGCAAATAAGAGGAGTGTCCACGACGAGACTCCACGCTGTTGGACTGCGGTCAAAACTACTCCGCGACGAACCTGAGGCTCAGGTTTCCTTCCCCATTCATGGCCGCATCCACTACAACGCCATTCAAGGGCCTTGGTGTTCTGCTGTAACCTCTGGCTAGACGTCCAGGGCAACGCGTCGTTTACTTCAGTGTTCGGCCCTTGATATGACCGCTATTCCAGCCCCAATCGCCAAGCTGAGTTCGGTGTTCCCAACTGGATCCGAAGAGTCTTCTCGAAACGTCTCAATCCCTGGCACATCAGTCAACCGGATCCGCTGCCTCCAAACGCCAAGGAGTTTGCCTGATATCGAACTGAATATTTTTTCTCTTGTATGGAAAACGCTGAAATAGAAGCGGGTATAAGCATAGCACCAGCGATCGCAAATGGGATTGTATAAGAGCCTGTCAAATCAAACAGCAATCCTGCTAACAGTACGCTTGCGAATCCGCCGAACTGATGAAACATAAACGCTATTCCGGAAATTGTAGCCAACGCTCTTAGGCCGTAAATATCAGCGGTCAAAGACGAGGTCAAAATAGGTGTCGCGACCCACGACATGCCAGCGAAAACAGCAAATATCCATAACCCAGCTGGAGCCGGGATAGCGAGCATAGATAGATAGGCGATAGAACGTATAAAGTAGCCAAGAGCTAACCAATTCTTGGTTCCTCCAAGCCGGTCGGATAGATAACCTGCTAACATTCCCCCGAACATGTTCATACCCATCATTACGCCAAAAATTAACGCAGCTAACTCTCCCGACACACCTTCACTTTGAGCGAATGGTATGAAATGGACTCCCATGACGGAGGTTGTCATACCGCATACAAAATACGCGGCTGCCATCTGCCAGATCGGAGCAGAGTTGAATGAATCTCGCCAATTTTCAACTTCTAGAGGTCCTGCATTATCCGCCTGTGATTCAGTCAGGTTTTCTTCCATGAATCCCGGATCGCCATCTGGATTGAGACCTCTTTCAGAAGGACTCTTACGGAAGAAGATTAAGCCCGTCGGTAGGGCTAGTAATGCTACCAACCCTAGCCCTACCCATGCAGTGCGCCAATTCGTCGCCTCTAAAAGGTACATAGTAAAAGGTACTAATATCAGGCTGCCTGCTGACACAGCGGCCGAATTGATCGAGATCGCAAATCCGCGCCGTCTGCGGAACCAACGGGCCATCATGGCCGACATATTTGTAGGACCACTTCCGCTTTGTCCAAGAGAAAGCACGACTCCAAACATAAACGCCAAAAACAGTATGTGAAAGGTAAGAGCCATCATCATCGTCGATGCACCGAGCACAATGACGGAAGCTAATACAAGCTTCCTGCCTCCGGTTTTGTCGAAAATCCGCCCGATAAATGGCTGACTAACCCCGTTTACTAGTACACCTAAAGAAGCCGCTATAGAAACCTCAAACCTACTCCATCCGAATTCGTCGCTCATAGGTACGACAAATACCCCGAAGCTCTGACGCGCTCCCGCCGCAACAAATCCGATGAACATAGCCGCAGCGCAAACATACCAGCCGTAATAGATATGGCCTGTGTCAATTTGCCTATCTCGCTTGATCAGAACGAAACTCCTTGGCTCTGCCGATAGATCAAAGTCAACTGAAACTAGATTCTCTAAACCCGGTCGTCGGCTACCGAACCAAGTCTTTAAGATTGATAACCCACTTGAAATGCGCCAATCAGGAATCCGAGTGCCACTTCAAGCATAACTCAATATCGGCCCCTTTTGTCGGACAGCATTGGCGCCAACGTAAGTAATGGTCACACCGTACGATCCGGTACAACCGATAACTTAATAACCGGCTCAAAGATAGTTAGACTTCTGAGCGCACCTTTGGGAATGGCATTGTTAGGTTTAAGAACATCCAGGCCTATCTATTGGCCTTGGGCCGTGCAACGGTCTTTATAAGGCTTTGCTCTCCGACCGGCCAACGAAACCTTGTTCAATCCAGCCAGGACCAATACATCGCCCCCGGCCCTTTTGTGTCCGTTATGTAGAGAAGTCGAATCGGATTAGGTTTCGACGTCAAAGGTATAGCATATTAACTTGTGATGCCTGGTTATCTTAAAGCATACGAACGTTAACATTGGACTCCGTTTGATACCGGGGAATATCGATAATCGTGTCTTAAAATCTCCTCACCTTCCTGATATTGTAGCCACCTGTGACGAACTCAGCCATATTGTCTACTTGGCTTTCGCATTCTCCACGCCTCCATCCGTTGATGCTTTACCATCATATCCAGCAGCCACTCTGATACGGCCTTCTGCAATTCTAGTGCCGCTCAAACCTCTTAACCCAGAAATCCCGGCTAACACTGCCCAAAGTTCCAGGTATGTAAGATAATGGCAATGCCAATCTCGACGCCCATAGTCGAACGCATCGGTCACAGTGAAGAGTCGAATCTCACACATTAACAGGAGGACGCATGGCTATAAAAACCTGGGATATTAAGACATCCCGCATCATATACCGACGCTTCGAAGCAGGCGAATCACTTATTGAAGGCCTTGAATCCTTGGCTCTTTCAGAAGGCATACGTGAAGCCGCCGTAACGTCCTGTATAGGAAGCCTAAGCCAATTAAAACTTCGTAACCTTTGCGACCGCAAAGACGGTGTGCCCGAGTTTGAGAGGCAGATAATCAACGAGAATCTCGAGTTGGTAAGTGCCGAGGGTTACGTTCAACCTTTGGCAGAGGGCGGAATACGCGTTCATATACACGTTGCCGCTGCACGACCTTCAGGCGAAATGGTCGGCGGCCATTGTGAGGACGCTACATGCTTTACCGGCGCATTCATGTATCTCCAAGTCATCGAAGAAAATGCGCGGAACTGATGGGGCGCGAAATATTTGAAGTCCCAGACCCATGAACTCTGACTTCATTCTCTAGGGCAATTAGACATCCAAAACCCTTCTCCAACCTGTATCGGAGAAGGGTTTATTTATCCTAGTTATATAGGGCGATCTTACCGGATAAGCGAGTTGTTTGCCTCGTTGAGAGTGTATGAACCAATGCGTAGAAGAAAGACCACTGCCACTCATCGCGGCAATGCTAGGATTCAGGCAACTTCCCTCGGGCTCACATCACCAAGGCCGAAGTCAGATTGGGCCATCCGGTGCCCACCAGGTAAACTAATCATCGAACTCAACCGCACGTGCTATTGAGAGTGAATCATAATAGTAGACGCTGCTGTCTAAAGGCTATTCCAACCTACGTATCTTGGGCAATCCGATCGCCGTTGACAAGCTGACCATAGCTAGCACCGCGCCATTCACCAACAACGCACCCTGCGCGCCTAACGCCGCAGCCAGACCTCCCACACCCACGTGCCCCACCGGCGCGACTCCTATGCTTACAACCCATGAACCCATAGCCCGTCCCCGTTGTTCATCGGGGCCG
>JAKUNK010000093.1:0-4516 GCA_022451945.1 Dehalococcoidia bacterium | reverse complement strand
CCCCTACATCAATCCTCGAAGCAATCTCATCAGGTCGTCGTGCCCCAAGGAGGTGGGTAGTACAGCAACCCGGTCCCAACGGGTATGCTCCACCAGGGTATCCAGGCTGTCGGTTGTAACGCCCAAGTCAGAGAGGTTGGTCTTCAGCCCGCAGTTTTTCATTATCTCTACTATTCGGCGGGTGGCTTCTTCCAGGTCTGTTACGCCCAACGCTTCCCACAGAGCGGAGAGCTTGTTGGCTATCGCCGGCGCGGTCCACCTCAGCATGGTCGCTAGGGTGACACCGACCGCCTGTCCGTGATCCACCTTCCAGAAAAGAGTGAGTGGACTACCTATGGCGTGGCAGACGTTTGGATGACTATTGCTATAGGCCACGCCCGACATAGTCGCGGCCAGAGAGCACCAAGAACGTGAATCCAGATCCGCGTTGTTGCAGGAACTCTCCAGGTAGCTCCCGAACCACCGGATGACCTGAAGGTCCAGCGCATCGGAAACGGGCTCCGACTCCTTAGACCAATAGGACTCGAAGGCGCTGGTGAAAGCGTCTATGCCGGTAATGGCGGCCAGTTCCTTGGGCATGGTCATGGCCAGGTCCGGGTCAACGATGGCTACGTCAGGGAACAGCTTGGTGTGGATGAAGTTGATAGAACGGCGGGCTTCCCAGTCCCACACGGCCGCTCCGGAGGTAACCTCGCTACTGCTTCCAGACGTGGTGGGCACCGCGATGAACGGCAGGCCTCCATGGATGATGGTCCGCTCCCCGGCCAAATAGTTCTCGGGGGGGCCCTCGTGAGCCGCTAGGACGCCCACGAGCTTGCCAACGTCGATAACACTCCCGCCGCCGATGGCCACAACTACCTGAGGTGAAGACTGCCGGCATGCGTCCACCGCCTCGGCTACCAATTGAGGCCCCGGGAACGGTGCGACCCGGTCGAACAACGTTATCCGGGAAGAGCCGATTCCTTCTAGAACTTGGTGGAGGATGCCGGATTGGCGCAGATGGCTCTGTCCCGTGACCAGAAAAACTCTGGACTGGCCGCCGGCAACCTGGTCAAGCACCTTAGGTAACTCAGCGAGCCGCCCAGGACCGAATATAACTTTGGTGGGATTCAACCAGTTGAATCCGGGAAGCGGCGGTGGTGACGTGACGGCACCTGCTTTCTTATTGGGTAGCCTATTCTACCATCGGCGGCGGTGGTTATTGTCGTTTGGTAGACTGTCAACGCACCGATACACCTGGTGGCAGCCCAGACGCTCCACCGCGCCGGAACCTACTTGAGGAGACCGCCATGGTGAACCACTCTGAGGCGTTCAAGCTGATCACAGCTGGCCGGTTGATCGATGGCCGGGGAGGACCTCCCGTCCAAGAGGGAGCAGTCCTGATCCGAGGCTCCAAGATTGTTGCGGTAGGCCCGGCCAAGAACGTCCTTCCTCCGGAGGGAGCTACGGTGGAAACATTCGACTACCGAGGCAAGACTGTGATGCCCGGCATGATCGACTGCCATACCCACCACAATGGCTTCGGCGACGGACGTCCCGGAGAGGAGGTGGCGGCGCTGCCCGACGAGGTGCTCACGTTGCAAGCGGCCCGCAACGCCAGAGACAGCTTATACTCCGGGGTGACCTCCATCAGGGACAACGGCGCGAAAAACATGACGATGTTTCGGCTACGGGAGGCGGTAAACCATAGGATAATCCAGGCCCCCCGCATGGTGCTGTGCGGGCGGCCGATAGCCATCGTTGGTGGACACATGGGTTACTTCGGGTCCGAGGTTACTGGACCTGTGGAAGCCACCGCGGCCGTTCGTCAGTTGATCAAAGAAGGGGCCGACTATATCAAAATCAGCGCCACCGGCGGCAGCACCCGTACCTCTTTCCCCTTATTGCCGGCTTTCAAT
Organism: Dehalococcoidia bacterium; assembly: GCA_022451945.1. GTDB lineage: Bacteria > Chloroflexota > Dehalococcoidia > Lucifugimonadales > UBA3495 > UBA9611. Next base: position 2,618 of record JAKUNK010000093.1, on the reverse strand, counting down.
CCGGATGAACTGAGGGCGATGACCCAAGAGGCCCACAAGTTCGGAAAGTTGACCGCAACCCACTGTGCCTCCACCCAAGGAACCATAGATTCGCTGGACGCCGGAGTGGACATGATAATTCACTGCGTGTTCAAAGACAGCAACGGCGAGGCAAATTTCCGTGAAGACGTAGCTGAGCGCATTGGTTCTCAGGGAGCCTACGTAAACCCAACGGTACACGTTGCCAGAGCGAGCGTATGGTCCCTGCAGAAAAGAAAAGAAGCCCGAGGAATAAACTTCCAAGAGCAGCCCGGATTGGACGCGGCTCTGTGGGAACTAGAGATTCGTTGGACACATCTTGCCCGGTTGATCGACATGGGGCTGAAGATTATCACCGGGTCGGACTCTTCCTGGGTGGATTATAAGTTGGGTAACACGGTCTACGAGACCGAATGCCTGGTTCAAGCGGGAATGTCACCTATGCAAGGGATTCTTTCTCTAACCAGCGATGCCGCCAAAGCTCTGGGCATCGATTCGGTGACAGGCTCTTTGGAAGCAGAAAAGGAGGCCGACTTAATCATCGTAGACGGCAACCCGGCCGAGGATATCAATTCGCTCTGGAACATCGATGAAGTTTTCCTGGGTGGAGACCGTGTGGACCGGGGACCGGACAGCGTCCTTGCGGGTATACGGCAACATCCCCCAACCTCCCGGCCTGAATCCGCAATAGTTAATTCTCTGCAAGCCGGAGGTTGATGCCGGATGTCTCGGAGAAAGACTTAGTCTGTGATCCCCGGATGAACTAGACTACCTTGACCAGCGCGAACAACATGTGAATCCATTCGGGCCGGTTTGTTCACGTTAATCAATCTTAAGGTCGGCTGCACTGTCAGAAATTGAGTCGGATGGTCGCCTCTCAGACCCGTCACCGGAGGCCCCGGACAAACTCAAGATAAGGCGTCCTCATTAAGGCAATCGACGAATTCTCGGGAGTCCTGCCACAACTGTCAAGCTGACAATAGACAAGACTGCACCATTCACCAACAAGGCTCCGGGTGCCCCTAAGACACCGGCCAATCCTCCAATTCCCACGTGCCCCACTGGGGCAGCGCCGACGCTCAATACCCATGAACCCATAGCTCGGCCACGTTGCTCATCCGTCACATTTTCTTGCATCAGAGTCTTGTAAAGAGTGTCTACTGCCATTGCGCAGGCGTTGATAACAGCCAAGACTAACAGGAATACGAGAAGATTGGTGGCCCAAGAGAACAGCATCATTCCAGCACCAAACCCGAAAGCGAGGCCAAGCATCAATAGCCCTTTGCTCTGGAAGTCCCTCAGGTTAGCTAGGAAGAAAAGCCCGATTAGAGCTCCTCCCTGCCGAACTGCCGTCATGAAACCCAGGCCAACGGGTCCAACGCCCAGCACCTCTTTTGCAAATACAGGCAATAAGGTCAGGTGAGTGAAACCGAATACTTCGGTGATTGATGCCAACACCATTAATGTCAGTAGAATTCGATTACTACCTATTAGTTGGAGGTAGCCCGCTAAATTAGCCAGCACGGGTTCCCGACGGGGTGAGTCCGCCTGGCCGACCTTGCCAACACCCAAAAGCACCGCAGCCGACACCCCGTAGGCGATTCCAATGGCGACATACTGCCAACCGGGGCCCACAGCATGTATGAGGGCGCCCGACAGTATTGCGCCAACAACACCGCCAACTTGCATTGCCATAGAATCCAGAGAGAGCCCGTTTAACGAGTGTTGCGGCCCTACAATATCAACGGTGTAGGCTTCTCTAGCGGTTAAGACAAATGCGAATACACAGCCCGAGGCAGCTACCAGACCTATGACAGCCCAGACATGGGTGGCTCCTGATAGCAGCATGGCAGCCATGACCGACGATACTAAGATGCCGCCCAAGGTGCTGAACCATAGTAAGGTTCTGCGTTCTAGCCAGTCGGCTATCGAACCGGAGAGAATTCCAAGGAAAAAGAAGGGAGCCATCCTGGCGGCGGCGGCTACGCCCAGCATGAACGGTGATCCGGTCAAATCGAAGACCAGCCACCCGACCGCAACTCGCTCCATACCTGTGCTTAGGGAGTAAAAGACAGTGGAGGCCCAGAGGAAGCGAAAGTCGCGAAACTGTAGAGAAGCTGCCCAGCCAGCCTTCGCGGCGAGCCGAGCTATCAACGCTGTACCGTCATTCTAGCCGGTGTACATGCAAGAGGCGGGCACCGGCCGCACTTTGTCTCTATGTCATCCAGGAGAAGGTCAATTTGCCGCTGAATCCGCTCACTAGCCATTATGAGGAAATCTTAGCGATAGAGAGAGGTCTTGTCCAGTTTCAGCGGTGTCAAGCGGCCATCAACCAAGCAACACCCCCCGTTTCCACCAATTTAGCCCTCTTTTCGCATTACAGAAAAGTTTTTATCCAGTAGCGACTGTAGTTCTAATAGGTGGCTTTATAGCTTTGATGGTTGTCGGAAGCATGAATTCATCTGGTGGAGATGATTATTGGGATAGTCAGGGTGATTGCTAGCGCAAGATAGAAAGTTGCTGAATCCAGGGAACCAGTAACTACGCCAGCATCCGCCGCCGACTGAAAGCCTGACAGCTCTGCCGACTATACTTCGACC
>JAKUNK010000092.1:0-4761 GCA_022451945.1 Dehalococcoidia bacterium | reverse complement strand
GACCCTGATAATGGCCTGGGCTACGGCGCCCGGGGCCACTCTTACGCCAACCTAGGCCAATACCAAGATGCCATCGCCGACTACACTATAGCCATCCAGCTTGACCCTGATGATGCCATTGCCTACGGGAACCGGGGCCACTCTTACGTCAACCTCGGCCAATACCAAGCCGCCATCTCCGACTCCACCAAGGCCATCCAGCTTGACCCTGATGATGGCCTGCTGGATGGCCAGTCCTACCGCACCCGGGGCCATGCTTACTACGAACAAGGTGAATACCAATCTGCCGTCGAAGATTTGGACCAGGCCATTCAAATTGACCCTAATTATGCCTGGACCTACGCCGCCCGGGCGGCTGCGTTGTGGGAATTAGGTCAGTCCTCCCTCTCCGACAAAGATAGTGAAAAGGCTTGCGAGTTAGATAAGTCGCTCTGCTAACCCATGCGCTACCTATCTTCCATATCATTAGCACTTATCGTGCATGTCCTGCTGTCCATCCGCGGTGCTGAGGGGTGACCCTGTCTCAGTTCGACTCTGACTTTCGGCTCCACGTTTTCAGGCAGGCAACGGCCCCATCAGTGTTGGTGCGGCTATTCTTGATTTTAGGTCTTTGCCCACGGAATGCCTAAAAAATATTGTTTAGGCCCCCGCATTGCCCAGAGCTGCTAAAGCTCCATCCCGGTCAGGGAATGATGGCTTGTGGCAAAGGCCACCGTTCTCGGACTGGTGCTAGGCTTTGGGCGTGGGGTTTTAATTGTATAATCAGCCGTCTGTAGACATGATTTCTCATCGTTGGTAAGGTCGTACCGCCAAGCAACAAAGGAGGGGCAATTATGGACTTTGGACTTTTCGATACATGGAATGCCTTGTTCGCCGGTGGCACAGTTCCCTGGGACCCCGCGTATGATGGCGGGGAACTTCTCGAGTCGGAGACCTACGACAAGAATTTCGAACAGGTCGATATGATCGAGTCTGCAGGCTGGGACTATATCTGGATCGGCGGAAGCCACTTCTCCTCACAAGCGAGCATGAGCCCTCAGGTACTCATGCTATGCGCCGTAATCGCCGCTCGCACCAAGAATCTCAAGATTGGTTCATCCATCCACCGCCCGTTGATGAAGCTGCCAGAGGAGCAACTGTCGGAAAAGGCTCTTCCCCACGAGAGGTATACCTTCGACAATCTGATGCTGGACGACCCCTTCCAGACCGCGGAGCAGGTGGCCATCATAGACCAAGTCAGCCATGGCCGGTTCATCTATGGGGCGGGAGCGCGGTCTCGCGGTTCTGAAGAACGCCGGGATTACTTCTTTGAGTTCCTGGAGGTGATGAAGCAACTCTGGACGGAGGAGCACTTCTCCGGATTCGAAGGGAAGTACTACAACTACCCCCCATTCTACGAACCGTACCTAGCCATCCCGAAGCCTTACCAGAAGCCCTATCCTCCCATGCTGTTGCCCGTTGATAGCCAGGAGAGCTTTGTGCCAATGGGCACCATGGGCTATCGAATCGCCATCGGGGCAGGAAGCTCGCCGCACAACCTGAGAGGGTCCGCGGTCCTACGGGAAGACGTGAAAAGCTACCGGAAGGCTTGGATGGATGCGGGGCACCCCGGCGACCCGACCACCGTGGTCCGTGTACCCACCCTGCTGGCCGACACCGAAGCGGAGGCCACCCGCCAAACCGAAAATCTCATGAATCTCGCCAAGCGATTTTACTCTGGAAGGCTAGGCATCGGAAGCACCGACGCGGGCGCCGCCAGCCCCGAGGCGACCGAGGAAGTAAACCTGTTTGGGACAGCGGAACAAGTGGTCGACAAGATTCATGTGCTCCGGGAGCAATTCAACACAGACGAGATTATGTTCGAGATCAACTGGACAGCATCGGTCCCCCGCGAGGTCGTGATGAACACCATGCGGATTCTTACCGACAAGGTAATCCCCGAGTTCAAGTAGGGCAGTGGAACAGTCAAAGGCTACCGCGTGTTCGGCGGCTCGAATCAAGTCCGCCGCGCGGTGGGCCGCACCTTACGGTCCCCCGGTATGGGTTAGCCCTGGGTGTTCCTCCCTCACGATGGGGCCGCCGGTTAGGCATGCCAGTGCCCCTGGACAAACTTAAGATCTCATTTGTGGGACAACCTACCGTTTAAATTCGAAACACATCTATGTTTTTACAATAAAGACACTTCAATGTAATATGCGCACGACTCCATTCATAGAATATCGTCTACGAATGACAAAAAGGAGCTGTTTATGTATGGGACTCTGCTCACAATCACCAGAAAGCCATTAGAAGGGAAACTCTTCGAAATACTTAGCCGTACTATCGAAGGATCGAAGGCCAACGGTCGCCCGAACCTCGTAACAGCGACGGTTGCTGCGCCTCCTCCAAATGGAGTCGATGTAAATCAGATTTTAAGGTTTGAGTCATTTGAGCAGTTTGAAGAGTTTCAGGACGGTTTCTTAGCAGATGATTCATGGACAGCTAGATGGGATGAAGGGGCATCTAATTGTCAATATGTGTCATCGGATCTCTTTGAGGTGATCAGGCCTGCTGAAAGTGGTTCGGATTCTTCTGTACCGAAGTTTCTTGCTCGGACTGACTTCGTATCCAAACCGGGTAAAAGGTCGGAGTTAATCGATGCGCTCATAGACCAGCGCGAACACTTAACATCAGGTAGTCCAAAACCTAATGTTCTCAAGCCGATCAGTAGCGTAGATCGAGTGCGAGCGACTAGGCCTTTTGCCAGTTACAGTGCATTAGTAGAATCGTTGACGCAACTTGAAAGTCCGGAAAATAGGTCAAATTTTGGTCGTATCGTTAGCCTCAGCGATCAAATAACTAGGTCGGTATTCAGAATCATGCACAGTACTTACTGACGATACTAAAGGTCGACCCGTCACCGGAGGCCTTGGACAAACTTAAAGGGCCAGCGGCAGGGATGCCGGTGGCCCTTTTCTATTAGCGTGCGTTATTCCATTTTGGTGGAAATCTGCTAACCTGTCGAAGAGTTACTCGACCAGCTTATTTAGCAGCAACCAAAGGAGAGGAAATGTCGTTATATATGGTAGTTCACAGCCTAAAAATCGATGCAGGCCAGTTTTCAGCAGCAATGGAGTCAGATGACTTAGGAAAATTGGCAAAGGCTATGTTTGATGGACAAACTCCGGCCAAGTGCCTAAAAAGTTGGAACCCGCTCCCCCACGGCAACACTGATACATTCATATGTCTCTGGGAAGCCGATAATCCAGATGATATATCGGCTACTCTTGGTGAAGAAATGCTGACTATGCTTACATGCGACCCAATGCAAGTGGACGAAATAGACTGGGCTAAGGTGGCAGCAACTGTATAACTGTCCCCTAGAGACAGGCTTATGCTTAATGCGCGACAAGAGAAAGGCCTCCGAAAACCGGAGGCCTTTCCGTTAGGGGATCCTGCTTGATGGTGAACAACTGTTCACCACCCAGCCGTCCCGTCACCGGAGGCCCCAGACAAACTCAATAGGAGGTTTTTATGGCACGGTATATCGGACAAAGGATTATGACACCGACTCCTGGACGTCTAGAGCAGGTGATCAACAACCAAGTCGAGATTTTTAAATCAACCGACCGGCGAGGCAGTGTTGCTATCGCAATATCTGGCACAGATCAGGATGAAGTTGCCACCAATTTCATATATGACTCGATTTCGGAGTATGAAGCGCACCAGGACGGAGTACTAGGTGATACCGTTCGGCTAAGTGGGATTGATACCCGTGGGGCGGACTGCGTAAGAACTAGCTGGGCCTTGGCTAGGGTCATCGAACCGGCCGTACGTCCTAGTCGACCCAAATATATCAGGCGGAACCTCATAACTGCGAAACCGGGCGAACTTGGGAATCTTGTCAATGCGCTAAAGGAACTCAGGGAGGTGTTTACGACCGTCACTCCCGGTATTGCCGTTCAATTAGGCGGAAACAATGATACCGTCCGGACCTTGGTTGTAGTTTCTTCTATGGAGGAGTTTGAGGCCTATTCTGACGAGTTGGCATCTGACAAAACAAAGACCTACAGAGACCGCGTTGCAGGGATGATTGTTGGGCAGCATTCCGTGCTCAGCCGGTTTGTTCACGTTAATCAATCTTAAGGTCTGCTGTACTGGGAAATGGAGTCGGATGGTCGCCTCTCAGACCCGTCAGCGGAGGCCTTGGACAAACTCAAGGCCGCCCCTCTTGGTTGGAACTTGAAATAGCCGGGTCGGTTGACTAAACTTCCCAATTCCATCTAGAGGAGGTTTGCATATGTTATTCCATGTAACCATCGACCACAGCCCAGAAAATTGCCCTATCGTAAACAACACTCCAGAGAAGGTGATAACGGCAGACGGCGCGGCAAAAGCAGGGGTAAAACTAGTGCTTGGCCTAGGCGGAAGAGCGCAACATACCACGATCTATGTGGTAGAAGCTGACGATATAAACAAATTATACGATTTCCTAAACCCCGCGCTTAGTTGGGCCAAATGCGACATCATGCCGGTCAGGGAGATGCAGAACTAACCTTTCCATTTTCTGGCCCCCAAAAGGCCCCAATCTATTTTTGTCTGGTAGGCACGGTTTAGGCCGTTAGTCTCAAAATCGTGTCTATGGTGGACTGTTGTACACGCCTATGAACAAAAAACGCCTGACTCTTAATCGGTAAGTTCTCGGTTCGACACCGAGGCGGATTACCATGAAATCAGACATGAAAAAGCCCAGATTTTTGTAATCTGGGCTTTTCTTTTTGG
>JAKUNK010000091.1:0-4836 GCA_022451945.1 Dehalococcoidia bacterium | reverse complement strand
TTGGTGAGTAACACAATAGCCCGGCGAACAGTACATACATTCACCGGAACGTAATTCAGGTTCAGCACCAAGACGGGGGCACGGATAAGAACGTCAACATCCACCGCTTCCGCGACTGGCGTTACGGAAGCGCCGTTTCCTATTAGAAGCTCTTTTTCCGCTTGCTCTACCATGTAGGCCGGCTGCTGGTCCTCCCGCCAAGTACTCTAGGGGAAGTTTCCACCCGAACATCGCCGGGGCCACCACACATGCGCATCGGATTCGCCGAGACCCAACTACGCTGTGAGCCTATTGACTCACATAGTAGCACATGAGCGGGGCCTGTTAATTCGCCAGCTTGTCGATCTCGTTATCCCAGTCTCCGGGGATGAGCTTCAACCCACGAATCACCACATCGAAATTGTCGGCCAAGAAGGCGCCTAATTTTGATTCATCAATCGTCTTGTCGTAGTCTCTGACCGGGAACCTTTGAATGTTGGTCAAGACCCCTGATAACAACAAGAACCCGATCAATATACCTACGGCCATACCGCCCAGGCTGTTCACGAATCCAAATAACGGGATAATGCCTAGAACACTACGGATTAAGAAGCTGATAGCCCAACCTGAAATGAGCAGCACGGCAATAATCAGAATGAATCCGGCAACTGTCTGAGCGTTTTCGTTATCGGTGACACCAGAGAACATCTGCCCCACCGAGTCACCAATACGACTTGCGAGCGCCAGGCCTACTACCAGAGAGATCAAAGGGACCAAAACTCCAAATAACCCTCTAGAGTAGCCCCAAGCTGCTGTTACTCCCCAAACGACAATAATTACAATGTCAACCCAGTTCATATCACCTCACGCTCCGGCATGATATAACACTGACCCGAGTGTAGCAGGGGAAAATAGGCACGCCAATGGGGGCTACGATGCGGTTGTGAAGTTGTTTCGGAGCCAAACCAAAGCGACCAATGACAGCACGCCCAACACGTATGAGCCAATCACGTCACTGGGCCAATGCACGCCCAGATAAACCCTTGAGGCGCCCATGCCAACCACCACTAAGACGAGTCCAACCTGGATCGCTCGCCGGGGCAAGATTGGGCGCACCCATTGGCCAACCAAGTAGACCAACACACCGCCCAGAATCACTGCCAGGAGAGAATGGCCACTCGGAAAGCTGAGTCCTGATGCGAATGGCTCAATTATCTGGTAATCGGGCCGAGGGCGGTCTACCAGAAGCTTCAGGCGGTTGCCTAGCCCGACGATCATAAGACCGCTGAAGACCAAGCCGATATCGGCATACCGGCGGGCAAAGAACAAGAATACAATCAGTACGGCAGCCGCCGGCAGAAAGACCCAGAGCGACCCCAAGTTGGATAACCCGATTGCCATGTCGTCCAGCCAGCCAGTCCTTAGAGCCTGGAACCGGATTAGCGCGGCTTCATCACCCGGGAAAGTCGGATAAGTCCAGGCCAAAAAATATAAGGCCAAAGTGGCGAGGATACCAACAAACAGCGACCACATCCTTGCGGTAGCCCTGCTGATGGCGAGGTTTGCTTTAATCGTTTCCAACATAGATATAAGAGGCCGGTAGCCAGCCTTTGAACTCTAATCTAAACCCCCAAACAAGATTACCGCAAGGTAATCAAAATAGTCAGCGGTGTATAATTGTGTTCACGCCGTTGTCCCGTGTAGGACTCCGTATATCCTACGGGAAATTAACCAGGAGAAGGATCAATTGCCCTTCGAAATCAGCGTGATTGCTATCGACGGACCAGCAGCAGCCGGAAAGACTGCGGTGGGTTGGGAATTGGCCCAAACCCTTGGGTTCGCTTACTTAGACACCGGAATCATGTACCGCGCCGTCACCTGGCTAGCGCTCCGGAGCGGCATCTCCGTAGATGACACTATTTCTCTCGGCGAGATTGCCCGTGCCAATCCGATGGAGTTGGTCGCCAATGACAACACCAAGGTTGCCGTCGCCGGTCTCACACTAGGAACAGAACTCAGAGAACCCTGTGTTGATAGCAATGTTTCCGCTGTCGCCAAGGCCACTGCGGTGCGCAGAGAATTGGTCGCCCAACAGCAAGCAGTAGCAGACGGGGGCAATATAGTCATGGTGGGGCGAGATATCGGAACCGTGGTACTCCCAAACGCAGACCTCAAAGTCTACCTCACCGCATCACCGGAGATTCGTGCCCAAAGGCGCTGGCAAGAGATGCGAAACAGAGGGGAAACCGTAGAACTCGAGGTCGTGTTGAAAGATACAGTGGCACGGGACGCGATCGACAGCAACAGAGAAGATTCCCCTCTTCGACCTGCCAAAGACGCCTGGGAGCTGAATACCGACGGCCTGGATATTCAACAAGTAGTGCAGCAGATCGTCGATTGCGCCGGAACACTTTGACCTGGTTCAAAGACGCCACCATCATATACAGCCTAGGGAACCTGTTGGCCAGGTTCTGCTTTCGAACGTTTGGCCGGCTGCATGTCTCCGGGGCGGAAGGCGTACCCAAGTTCGGCCCATTAATCATCGTGAGTAACCACCTGTCGTTGAACGACCCTCCACTCTTGGTAGCCACTATACCCAGACCACTTTACTTCATCGGCAAGAAAGAATTATTCGGGAACCCCATCACCCGATTGGGTATGCGTTTGTTTCACGTATCTTCCTTCAACCGATCAGCTGCCGGGATTGACGCCGTGCGGGCACTAATGCAGAATCTGGAACGCGACCGGGCTGTAGTGATATTCCCCGAAGGCACTCGAAGCCCAGACGGCGCACTGCACCGGGGTATGCTTGGTGTGGTGTACCTGGCTTTGAAGTCGCAGGCGGCCATTCTGCCGGTGGGAGTAACAGGCACCGAAAAGTTCCCTCTTTGGCGGATTCCGTTCCCGTTCCGGAAGATGAAGGCCAGCATCGGACAACCGTTCACGCTACCAGTGATTGAAGGCACACCAAGCAAAGAAGTGATGTCCAGCTTAATGGACATGGTGATGAGCCGTATCGCCGACCAATTGCCGCCGGAGTACCGCGGGGTATATGCTCGAGAAATAAAGCAACGGCCTGCTGAGCAGGCAGTCTAATCACTACCAAGCGATAAACCGCAGATTCGGAGGGACAAATGCAGCAAGCATCCAAATTCGGCATCTATTTGAATGCTAAAGAGAATCAAGTGGTGCGCATCAACTCGCCCTACTGGATTCCTGACGAGCCAGACTGGGTGCTCTTGACCAACGAGGTCAACGCAACCTTGCTCAACATCCGGGAGATGGCTAAGGACAAGGGGCTATCCAATGACTCCGGGTCCATCACCTGGGGCATTATCCCCCTCAAGGACTAGTTCCAACGAGATGTCGACACAGAGAGGCGGCTAGATGGAGCACGGACGGGTTTACGACCTGCAGGTACGCCAGCGGCTGGAGGCTTTGGAAGAGAATCTCTCGCCTTACGCCAGCAGATCAGCCCAGAGCCAGGGCCGTGAGAGGCCCGAGAATCCATCCCCCCTGCGCACAGAGTATCAACGCGACCGCGACCGGATCATACATACCAATGCCTTCCGGCGTTTGAAACACAAGACGCAGGTATTCCTAGCCCCTTCAGGTGACCACTTCGTTACCAGGCTGACCCACACACTGGAAGTAGCCCAGGTGGGCCGTACCATCGCCCGGGCCCTGAACCTAAACGAAGATCTGGTCGAAGCTATGTCTTACGGGCATGACCTCGGCCACACCCCGTTCGGGCATCTAGGCGAGGAAACCCTGAATCAGGCTTATTCCGAAGGCTTTACTCACAGTGCCCAGAGCCTGCGTATCGTCGAGAAGTTGGCCCGAGAGGGGGAGGGGTTAAACCTAACCTGGGAAGTCAGACAAGGAATAATCTCCCACTCCAAGCCCCAGGGTGATTTCTTAGACATCAAGCTAGATGAATCGCTTACGCTGGAAGCACAGATCCTGCGGCTGGCTGATTCCGTCGCTTATTTGAACCACGACATCGCTGACGCCATCAGGGCTGGCATGTTGGACGCTGGAGACCTGCCCAAGCGGGCCAACCAAGTCCTCGGCACCACCCACTCCCAAAGGCTAGATACCCTCGTGGCCGGCATTGTGCAAGAATCCTGGCCTGTCTCTGGACTGAGCGAAACGAATCCCGGAGAACCACCTATCATCGAGATGAACCCCGAGGCGCGAGAAGCGATGATGGAGCTCCGGAACTACATGTTCCAGAACATTTACCTGCCACTGGGTAACACCAAACAGTCTGAAGTCGGCCGGGAGGTGGTCAATCTGCTATACACCTATTTCGCGGACAACGCCGAGGAGATACCACCGCCGTACTTCAAGCCTGGTGCAGACTCCGACCGAGCCGCCGTGGACTACGTCGCCGGCATGACAGACCACTACGCCATCCGCCAAGCAGAGAAGCTGGAACCGGGCATCACCCAAGGAGTTTTCCACAGCGTGGCCTTGGACTATTAGATACCACGACCCTCCACAGTTCTCCCACTATCTCTTAAACGAGGGCATAACCTCTTCGGAGATGATGCTTAGTTGGTCTTTGAACACCTCTAACGGCATCCCCATCACAGCAGCGATGTTCACCCGCTCAACCCCTGGATACTTCTCCTCGATACGTTTCAAGGCCTCGGCAACATCTTCAGACGTGCCGCAAAGCCAAGAACCAGCTTCTACAGCTTCGTCCAGCGTCGGTAAGGCGACTCCAGCGGTCCGGCCCTTGTTGACCACTGACTCGTTCTGCTCTGGGGTCAGAGGCATCACCCCCAGCGGACCCGCGAATTTCATGGCTTCTTCGAAGTAAGGACGGGCCTGCTTGATGGCCTTTTCTTT
>JAKUNK010000090.1:0-5213 GCA_022451945.1 Dehalococcoidia bacterium | reverse complement strand
GGCGCAGGGCTGGCGGTAGCCCTGTCCTTCGTCTTAATCAGTTTTCTGGTCAAAATCAGACCTGAAGCGTCGTATTTGCGCTTCAACCTGATCGGCCCAGGCTGGTCCAAAGCGGCCTTGACTTCTCCTATAGCCCTGCTACCGGTCAAGTTACTATCAGTATTACTGCTTGGCCTGGTGATAGCCACTGGTTTCGTTGGTGAGTCAAACTCATTGCTCAACTTCAGCCCCACGTTCGTCTGGATAATCTGGTGGGTGGGGATGGCGATCGCAGTGGCGATCATCGGTAACATCTGGGCTTTGACCAACCCGTGGAAGATCTTATTCACCTGGGCTGAGAGCCTCTATCGAGTGATTCGACCCGACCGGGAGTTGTCCCTGGGAAAGGAGTATCCCGCCAAATACGGAATCTGGCCTGCCTTAGTGTTGTTCGTGCTATATACCTGGGTCCAAGACGCCTACCCCAATTCCCATGTTCCGACCCAGATCGCCATTATGGTGGTTGTTTACTCAGTAATCACCCTCGGAGGGATGGCCATATTCGGCAAGCACCAATGGCTTAAGAAGGGAGAAGCGTTCAGCGTGGTATTTGGTCTCCTGAGCCGGTTCTCGATCACGGAGGTGCGTGTGACCGACCAGGCCGCTTGCCAGGCCTGCTCTACCGAGTGCCAGGACCTTGAAGGCAAATGCGTCGACTGCTACGAGTGCTTCGAGCGAGCTAAAACCCGTGAAGTTAACCTTAGGCCCCCTGCGATCGGATTAGGCAGGAACGAACCGGTTACCAACGATGTCTTGGCCTTAGTGGTCTTGATGCTGGCCACGGTGACCTTCGATGGGTTCAGCGCCACCTCGGCCTGGGCTGAATTCCAGACATTTGTAGTGAACCTGTTTGGATCAGGTGATGGAGAAATCTTCAACAGCCTCGTGTTGGCCGATACCCTTGGAGTCCTGCTGGTGCCGGTGGGCTTCTTCTTCGTCTACCTATTCTTCTCCAAGCTCATGGCCGGCTCAGTAGATGGCGAGATCGGCGCACTAGAGATGGCCAGAATATTCGGCTATTCTCTGATCCCCATAGCCTTGGCTTACAACATCGCCCACTTCATCACATTATTGGTGATTCAAGGGCAACTGATCGTTCCCTTGGCTTCTGATCCCTTCGGGTCAGGTTGGGACTTGTTTGGTACGGTCGATTATTCATTGAATATCAGCATAATCAATGCCCGGATACTCTGGTTCCTCTCCGTTGCGCTGATCGTCTTAGGCCACGTTTTAGCCGTCTACCTGGCGCACCGGGTGGCCATAAGGACTTTCGCAGACCGAGCCCTTGTATTGAGAAGCCAATATCCCATGCTGGCACTGATGGTGATGTACACAGTGATCAGCCTATGGATCATCGCACAGCCGATAGTGCAGTAAGGCATTAGCGACACGCGCGAACGCTTCTTGACGCTGTATGCATCAGTCATTAAAATTGAGCGCAGACTCGTTCTTGGAGTTTTACTCAAGGTAGGTACATCATGCGTAGGTTTTTGGTTCCGTTGGTGTTCGTGTTCTTGTTGGCCCTCTCCGCCGTTGCGCCCATTAGCGCTGACACTCCGGACGATGCCCCAACCCATACCGGGCAGGGTTGCAGTTCGGCCTAACCAAAATCCGTCCATCCCGATCCACGGCTGGATATCCACCGGTTATCGATAGTAATGGGCCCCGTCCTCCAAAGAAGGACCGGGGCCTTTTTTTGGCAGATGATAGTTGGAAGAAGTTCTCAAAATAATCGCGGTAGTGGTTGCGACCACCATCGGCTTTACCATCGCTGGAGTGGCTGGATTTGGCGGTGGAATAATAGCTCTCCCAGTCTTGGTATGGGTCTTTGGCGTACGAGAGGCGATCCCCATATTAGCCTTCTCTCAGGCATTGAGCACCGTCTCGAGAGTAGGACTGCACCGGCAGGCGCTGAACTGGACGGTGGCCCGCTATTTCGTGCTTGGGGCGCTCCCTTTCTCCGTTTTGGGCAGTTTTTTCTTTGTCTCCATAGATACCGCCGTATTGGTCCGGATCTTGGGGGTAATGATGCTCTTATTCGTGGCCTATACACGGCTTCCGATAGGGCGTAATTTCAAGATGCGTTTATGGGGATTTATACCCGTGGGTGCAGGCACAGGTTTCTGCTCAGCATTCCTGGGAATCCCAGGGCCATTTTCGGCAGTCTTCTACCTGGCGTACGGACTAAGCGCAAGCGCATATATAGGGACGTCTGCTTTAGGGATGGCGATGATCCAGTTGCCAAAGTTGATAATCTTCGGGGCCAACGACCTGTTGACCCTGCGGGTCTTATTGATGGGCGCAAGTTTGGGAGCCATCGCCGCGGGGTCGGCCTATATCGGCAGGATTATACTCAGGCGGGTTCCGGAACATGTGTTCCCCAAGATCATCACGACGATGCTTTTAATCTCCGGCGTGGTGTTCTTGATCAGGGGATAACACTGCCTTAACTCTCCGATAACCCTCGTCCAGATAACATTCCGAGGCTCGACCGATCTCACGGCATCAATTTTGGCTGAAGGATCACGACTTTCGCTGCCGTGGCCAATGCAGTCCACTAGGAGTGGTATCATGGGTTTTAGCCACGATTCGACCTGATTACTGAGAGCTAGTATGCCAGCCAAAGACGGCATAGACCGTCTCCTTGACTCCGGACTGGACGACGCCGACGCCCAGCGCATGTACCGTAATATGCTGCTGGCGCGGTCAATCTCGGAAAAGAGCTGGCTTTTGACCAGGCAAGGCCGCGTGCTGTTCTCCATGCCTTGCGACGGCCAAGAGGCGGCCGACGTCGCCAGCGCCTCTGCTTTGGACGTGGTCGGCGATTTCATCGTTCCCTACGCCCGCAGCTTGGGCGCCATGCTAGTAAAAGGCATGACTCCCTTGGAGATCATGCTCAATATGTTCGGCAAGGCCGCTGATCCCAACAGCGGCGGCAGGCAAATGCCTATGCATTGGGGACACAAGAAACTGGGCATCATTTCAATGGGGAGTTCGATTGGCACTACTCTTCCGAGAGCGTCGGGAGTTGCCCTAGCCTCCAAACTCCAAGGCCAGGACGCGGTGACCATGGTTTACTTCGGCGAAGGTGCAGCAAGCCAAGGGGATTTCCACGAAGCGTTGGCATTCGCAGGGGTGCACCGGTTGCCGGTGGTGTTCCTTTGCAACAACAACGGCTGGGCGACCTCGGTCCCGGTCAATCTCCAGACCGCCGAGCCTCAGATATCCAAACGGGCGGCGGGATACGGCTTTCCCGGTGTCACGGTGGACGGATCAGACGCGTTGGCAGTCTACCAGGTGGTAACCAAAGCAGTGGAACGGGCCCGCTTGGGTAAAGGACCGACTCTGGTGGAAACCAAAACCATCCGTATGATGCCCCACTCCAGTTCCGACGACCATCTCCGCTACCGATCCCAGGAAGAATTGGACGCAGAGAAACACTTGGACCCACTGCCTCGTTTCCGGAATCTCTTGATCTCCGCTAACATATTCGATGAAAAATCCGATCAGACATTGCGCGAATCAGTAAACCAAGAAGTTGAAGACGCCATCGCGTCTGCAGATGCAGCTCAGTCTCCAGACCCCGATACCGCCTTAAACGGAGTTTACGCTCCCTAGGGCGGACTCATGGGTGAAATGCGGTTGATAGAAGCTGTCCGAGAGGGTCTTCGTGAAGAGATGGAACGGGACTCAAGCGTCTTTCTCATTGGACAGGACATCGGAGTGAACGGCGGAGTCTTCCGGGTGACTGAAGGCCTACAGGCCGAATTCGGCATAGACAGGGTCATCGACGCGCCGCTGGCCGAATCGGGCTTGGTGGGAGTGGCCATCGGCGCGGCCTTGAACGGGATGCGCCCGGTGGTAGAGATTCAGTTCGCCGACTTCATATTCCCCGCCTTCAACCAGTTGGTGAGCGAGGCGGCGCGGATGTATTACCGCACCAATGGCGACTATCCGGTGCCCATGGTCATTCGGGCGCCGTATGGCGGCGGCGTCAGAGGAGGCCTGTACCACTCCCAAAGCGTGGAGGCGTTCTTTGCCCACGTTCCGGGGCTGAAAGTGGTCATGCCGTCCAGCCCCCACGGCGCCAAAGGCCTCTTAAAGGCTGCCATCCGCGACGATAACCCCGTATTGTTCTTCGAGCACAAACTTTCCTACAACACGGTGCGCGGTGAAGTGCCGCAAGACGACTATTCGGTGCCAATCGGTGAAGCTATCGTCCGACGAGAGGGAACACGAGTGTCCCTGATTTCCTACGGACTGTCAGTGCACCACTGCCTGGAAGCTGCTGAGACGCTTTCTGCGGAAGGCATCAGCTGCGAGGTAATTGACCTTCAGACGGTCAGGCCTCTGGACTCCGCAACCCTGCTGGAGTCAGTGCGGAAGACAGGACGAGCCTGCATCGTCCACGAAGACAATCTGACCGGGGGAGTGGGCGCAGAGGTGGCTGCGATCATCGCCAAGGATGGCTTTGAATACCTAGACGCACCGATTCAGAGGGTGGCCGCACCGGACGTGCCGTCATTCCCTTACAGCCCAATACTGGAAGACGCACTTCTGCCCGGTCCGACAAATATCGTAAAAACAGCCCGTGAACTGTCTGCTTATTAGCACTAAATCGGCAAGCCGACGTCGGACTGCCGAATCATTGGCACGTCTATCTAGAAAAGCGGTCAGGTGCGCCAATACAATGTGTACCTGATGAGGACATAGGCCGACGCCTAACCCATATGTACCAAGAATTACAGATCCTTCACTTAATACGCCGCTCAATTTCAGCACAATAGCTACATGACCCAAGAATCGAAGCCCACAGAGCCCGAATCGGCACCAAAATGGTCACAATGCCGAAACCAATTGAGTCAGTGACTGTAAGTAAAGGTTGTGGCTAGTAGTGGATCGCTCTAGGAATTCCGCCACCGGCGGCTATTGCGTCGCCGTTGATGGATATGGATTTGGGAGAAGCTAGGAAAGCAATCACATAGGCGACTTCTTTAGCATCTACTATGTGTTTGATTGAGTTCCCTTGAGCCATCTGTCGTTCCGCTTCCTCAGCGGTGATGCCCTGGGCCTTAGCACGTTCTTCCAGCATGGCAGGGATGCGTTCGGTGTAAGTCATCCCAGGGTGCACAGTGGTCACGTTGATACCCTGGGGGCCCAGCTCATCGGCCAGG
>JAKUNK010000009.1:0-114708 GCA_022451945.1 Dehalococcoidia bacterium | reverse complement strand
GATTTGCCTGCGGGTAGCTTAAAATCGTCTTTATTGACGCTGATATCAAATGGTTCCTGGCCGCTTAGCTGTATCCTGATGGCGCAGGAATAGGTGTTTGAAAACCGCCGCCGGCATCTTTAGAAAGTTTTTCCTTCAACCCAAGCTAAGGATGTGTTTGGCCCTGGCTTTAGGTGCCGCTATCGGCATCGCTATGTTGTGGGACATGGAGTGGAGTTCGCTTTCCGCCGCGTTCAGCGACTTCCCGATACGCTATGGTCTTCTCTCGGTCGCGGTCTTTTCAGCAGCCACTGCCATGCGCGCCTACCGATGGCAGGTCTTGTTTATCGGAGACAAAGTTCCATTGCATCGGCTTCTGTTGGTACAGAACGTGGGTATCGGACTGAACAGCGTCTCGCCGCTCAGGATTATCAGTGAGGCTACCCAATTCCTCATGCTCACCCTGCGCTACCGGGTGCGAGGCGAAGAGGTTGCGGCGACGTTGGGGATTCAACGAGTCCTAGACTTCGTCATCGCCGCCGTCTTGCTAAGCGTCGGACTGATGTTCTTACCTAGCCTCAAGGGTTTCACTCCCTACGTCATCAGCGCGATCCTCATAGCTGTTGTCAGCGTGCTGGCGGTGCCCGCGGTCATCTGGTTCGGGTCGAGACCAGGTCTGACCCACCTGCATTTACTAGCATCTACATCATCATCACTCAGAGGGCTGACACGGGCCCGGGTAAGACTATCCTGGTCCTTCATGCTAACTCTATGCTATTGGATTCTACTGGGTCTCTCGGCCTGGGTATTGGCCTACGGCATGGATATCGACATCTCTCTGTTGGTAGCGACTTTACTAGTCATAGGCGCTCTAACCTTTGTCACGCTGGTGCCCTCTCTTCCTGCATCTGTAGGAACTTTTGAATTCGCGGTCTTTTACCTGCTTACTACTATCGGAGTTGACGACGGCAAGGCGCTAGGTTTCGCCTTGGTGATCCACGCCATCTTGTTCATACCTCCCATACTGATCGCGATTATGGTTTTCGCCACCTGGGCAATCACAGGCAAGGGAAAGCCAACCCAGTTGGCTCCGGATTTGGCGACTGCTGACCCCTCGCAATCTCCTATACCATCAGACTAAACCTTCGGAACCATTCCGTTTTCGCCTTACGGCGCATCGGATTCTCTCGTAGACCAGCCACTGTCTCGTCTTATAATCGGGGTTGATTCCCTTTTCATTTGAGCGGTGGGACGATGAACCTTTTCTCGGCAAAACGGGTATTGATTATCGGAGCGGCAATCTTCGCGATCGGCTGTTCTTCAACCGGGTCTACGCCCTCGTTAGAAGTCGATAAGAGCGATGGACCACCGGTCCCTCAACCGACCTCTGTGGTTTCGGCCGCCCTATCAGGAACAAACGGCGGCACACTTACCATAGCTGCTACGGCCGACATACCCCATAAAGACGTCCATCAAGAGGTTCAAGAAACTCTGACCGCCATGGGCCCAGGACTGGCCTACAGTAGGCTGCTCCGGCTGCGCTCTGGCAAGGAAGATCAACCCAATCTGTTACTGGAATGCGACCTATGCCAGAACTGGGAATTAAGTGATGACTTCTCTTACGTCTTCAACCTGCGTTCTGACATCCGCTGGCAGAATGTAGCTCCAGTCAACGGCCGGGCGTTGACAGCCGAGGACGTTGTTTTCAGTCTAGACCGGTTAAAGACCCCTGGCTGGCCCAACGCCACCCTCTTGGCTTCCATCGGAAAAGCCAAGGCTTTGGGCGACTTGTCCTTACAAATTGACCTGGCTCTCGAAGATGCCGACGCTCTGCTGGCATTGGCCGACGGACATGCCAAGATTGTTGCCCCTGAAGCCGTTGCAGTGACCGGCGATCTTAAGTACGGCCCCGTGATTGGAACCGGGCCCTGGATCTGGCAGGAGACTGCAGCGGAAGGCATGGAGTTTGTCCGGAACACCGACTACTTCGAGAACGGGCTTCCCTTCTTGGACCAATTGAACGTTACAGTCTTGCGCTCCGGTGCTCTCGTTGGAGCCAATGATCCAGATCAGGTTGCCGCGTTCCAGGCTGGGTTGGTAGATGTAATGTCCGTGGGGGCCAGCGAATGGGATATGGTTCGTGAAGGAGACACTGAGTTTCAATCAGTGGTATCACGTCGGTCTGGCGCAGGCGTGGTGCTAGTCATGAACTCCCGAAAGCCTGGCTTGAAAGAAACTTCGGTGCGGCAGGCTGTGTTCCAAGCCATCGACCCCTGGGACTACCTGGATATTGTGTGGTCAGGAGAAGGATTCGCAAGCGTTGGCATCCCAGTCAGAGAAACGGACTGGCTACTGGACCGTCCGGAGATGCGTCGGAGTTTCTTCGCCGACCCTGGTAAAGCCCGAGAGTTGCTCTTGAATTCGGGTCAAACGCTGCCAGTTGACCTTGAAGTCACGGTGCGCATCGAACGAACTGGAGGCGAGGACCTGGTATTGGAACGGAAGCTGATGTCAGACCTCACCGCAGTAGGTTTCAACCCAGAACTAAGGCGCATGAATCCGGTACAGTTCAATGACCTTGTCATTGGACCGACCAAGGATTTCCAGTTGGCAGTGGGCGCTATTCCTCCAACTTCCACCACCAACAGCTATCTCTTCGGGCTGCTGCACAGCAAAGGGCAATGGAATTTGGCAGGACACAACGATGCGCAACTGGACTCGATGATCGAGGCCCAGGCAATGGAGTTCAACGACATAGTCCGGCGTGACCAATTAGTAGATATCCAACGACAGGTGCTCGACCAGGCCTATCTTTTCAGCCCGGTGACCACTGCCTCACGGTGGGTGTTCAGCAACGACTTGAAGGGATTTGAGCCCAATACCGCCTTGTCCGAATACAACTTCTGGTCGAGGACTTGGTTAGACCGTTAGTTAGTCGGCTTTTCCTTGTAGGCTTTAATGCCTTCTTCAAGGGCGGTCAGAGGCAGTAGCGCGCATTTGATTCGCACTGGGTATTGGCGCACCACTTGAAGGGCCCGAAGGTCGCCCAGCTCAATATCCTCATCCGCGGGGCCACTCTGCATGGCCTTCCTGAACTTCGCTCCCAACTCCACCGCGTCTTCTAAGGGCTTGCCCTGCAGTAGGTCTGAAAGCATGGATGTTGACGCTTGGATTATGGAACAGCCTTCAGCGGTGGCGCTCACGCCACACACGTTGCCTTCACCGTCCAGTTTGAGTTGCAAGATGGCCCGGTCTCCGCAAAAGGGATTGAACTCCTCAGCCTCCACATCAGGGTCGTCTAAAGAAGCACGGTTGCGGGGATTCCGGTAGTGGTCCATAACCAGCTCGCCATACAGACCATCTAGATGAACATCAGGCTGTTGAGACATTAAGGCAAGACGCCAAGATAAAGATTCGACTACAGCTTAGCACGCCGAAGTAGCGTAACCTGTCTGAAGAAAACGCAACTGACCAGCTATTCGGTCGTTACTTGGGTATCGCCGCTTAGGGCTGCTTTCATAGTGTGCCAGGCCAAGATGGCACACTTGATGCGGGTAGGGTATTCGTTGACACCAGAAAGGGTTTCCAGGTCACCCAAGGTGTCCAGATCAATCTCGCCTTCGGGTTCAGTGATCATATGATGAAAAGCGTCAAAGATATGTTCTGCCTGCTCCACACTCTGACCCTTGATGCTCTGCGTCATCATAGAGGCCGAGGCCCTAGATATGGCGCATCCGGTGCCTTGGAATCCAACATCGTCAATCACACCACCAACAATTTTAAGGGAAAGAGTAATCTGATCCCCGCAGAGAGGGTTGTAACCTTCAGAAGTCTGGTTGGCATCTTCAACTGCCTTGAAGTTCCGAGGTTTGCTGTTGTGTTCCAGGAGAATCTCCTGGTACAGGTCACTGAGGCCGGACATCAGCTAAACACCTCGATAACCCGGTCGATGCCTTTCACCAAGGCGTCTATATCTTCCTTGGTATTGTAGAAGGCCAGTGAGGCACGGGCGGTGGCGGGTATCTGGAAGCGCTGCATCACTGGCTGGGCGCAGTGGTGGCCTGTCCGTATGGCGATGCCTTGCTCGTCCAGGATGGTCCCGATGTCGTGGGGATGGGCCGCATCCATCACAAAGGACAGGATGCCGGCTTTGTGGGCTGCTGTGCCGACAATGTGTACTCCAGCAATAGACTCGAGCGCCTCGGTCCCGTACTGAAGTAACTCTTCTTCGTGGGCAGTGATTCGGCTGAAGCCCAGACCGTTAACGTAGTCTATAGCAGCGCCTAGGCCTATGGCCCCAGCTATGTCCGGAGTGCCTCCTTCGAACTTATATGGCAGGTCGTTGTAAATCGTCTTCTCAAAGGTGACCGATTTGATCATCTCGCCGCCGCCAAGGAAAGGTGGCATGGAGTTGAGGTAGTCTTCCTTACCATAGAGGATGCCTATGCCGGTGGGGCCAAAAAGCTTATGCCCGGAGAACACGTAGAAATCACAGTCCAATTCCTTCATGTCCACGGGCATATGGGGAACCGCCTGGGCACCGTCAAGCAGCACGGGAGCACCATGAGCATGGGCCATATCTACGATCTGCTTCGCCGGGAGAATCGTGCCCAACGCGTTGGACACGTGGGTTATGGAGACGAGTTTGGTGCGGGAGCTAAGCATCTTTTGGTACTCGTCCATCACCAGCTCCCCAGAGTCATCAATGGGCACAACCTTCAAATTGGCACCATTCTCTTCGCACAGCATCTGCCATGGGACAATGTTGGAGTGGTGTTCCATGTTAGAGACGATGATGTCATCACCGGATCTGATGTTCTGCCTACCGTAAGAGTGGGCCACTAGGTTGAGGCCTTCAGTCGTATTCCTGGTGAATATTATCTCTTCGTCTTTGCCGGCATTGATGAACTGGCGAATCTTGGAACGGGCACCTTCATAACCATCGGTGGCCTGCTGGCTCATGGTGTGGACACCACGGTGAACATTGGAGTTAGTAGTCGTGTAGTACTCAACAATGGCGTCGATGACCGATTGGGGTTTCTGTGACGTGGCTCCGTTGTCCAGATAGACCAGCGGATTGCCGTTCACCCGCTGTTTCAGGATGGGAAAATCATCTCTGATTCGATCGACATCAAACATCTTGGTCATCTGATACCCACCATGGGAAGCGTTTTATTGGGTATAGATGACGCAAAGACCGACTCAACGTGTTCCCGCAAATGCTCGGGCTTGACAGTGTCGATAATTTCGCTAGCGAAGGCCTGGATCAGCATCTTACTGGCCGTGTCCAGATCGAGGCCGCGGCTACGCAGGTAAAACAGGGTGCCGGCGTCGATATGGCCGGCAGTAGCGCCGTGGCTACATTTGACGTCATCCGCATAGATAAGCAGGCTCGGCTTGCTATCTACCTCGGCCTGACGGGAGAGAATCAGATTCTTGTCGGTCTGCTCTGCGTCGCTCTTTTGGGCGTCTTTATCGACAATCACGGTGCCTCCAAACACCGCTTTGGACCTGCCATCCAGAATCCCTTTGTAGTTCAACCTGCTGGTGCAGTACGGTTCGGCGTGGTTGATGCTGACCAAGTTGTCGATGTGCTGGTGATCAGCAGTTAAATAAAGACCGTTGAGCGAACAGAAACCGCCGGAGCCGCCAAACAGGACTTCCATGTCATTACGAGCCAAGGCCGTACCCAAGGCGAAGGAGGCCGAACTGAAGCTGCTGTTTTTTTCCTGTTTGACTCGGCTGGTGCCTACATGAAACGCTTGGCCACCTTCCAACAGCAGGCGGTAGTGGTCAAGCTGAGCTCCGTCTCCAACCGATATCTCGGTAACTGCGTTGGTGAAGTAGACACTTTCTTTGGGGCCAGAATAACTTTCAACGACCGTTGCATCCGCGTTCCGGCCGAGTACGATCAGAGTCCTGGGGTGACTGACCTTCGGTTTCGTGCCGTCTATGGTGATGTAAGAGATGCGCACCGTCACCTTTTCCGAACAGCCGCCAGCTATGTTTACATATGCCCCGTCATAAAGGAATGCTGTGTTTAGAGCGGCAAACCCGTCATCATCCGGTGGTGCGTAATGTCCGATTTGGCCTTCTAACCCGAAAGAGCTGTCTGAGGCAACTGAAGCCAGACTGACAGCGGTAATCCCGGCTGAAGCTGCGGCTGGTGAAGAGAGTTCAGGAGAATAACGGCCGTCTAGATAGACGAGGTCATATATCTGCTGTCCGTCTGCTTCATATACGGGAAGCGAATCTGAAGGCACGGATATAGGTTCATCGGCAATCCCAAAATCGGTCTTGGCTATGGGGCCGACGTTGGTATACTTCCAGCGCTCGTTGCCTCTGCGGGCCGTGGGGAAGCCAGTCTTGTTAAACCGCGACCAGCCGCTGTCTCGCAAGTCCCGGAGCCATGGAGGTCCAGCAGCGCCAGGCCCCTGGGTCAAAGACTTGAAATCAGCAAGATAGTGGGCGAATTTAACGGATACAGAGGTCATGTATTCCTGGTTAGTTAGACGGGTTATACGTCGGTTTCGACGGCATCTTTTATCCAGTCGTAGCCCTTTTCTTCCAATTCGTGAGCCAGTTCGGGGCCACCGGATTGTACGATACGTCCGTCATAGAGTACGTGAACGTGGTTGGGTGTGATGTAGTTAAGTATTCGCTGGTAATGAGTAACCAAGATAACGGCATTTTCGGAAGAACGAAGCAGGTTTACACCGTCTGAGACTATGCGCAGTGCGTCGATATCCAGGCCAGAGTCTGTTTCGTCGAGCAAAGCAAGCTTGGGCTCTAAGACGGCCATTTGCAAAATTTCGTTCCGCTTCTTCTCTCCACCGGAGAACCCCTCGTTGACCGCCCGTTTCACTAGGTCCGGGGCGATTTGGACCTGATCAACTTTAGCCTTGAGCATCTGGTCAAATTCCCGGGCGCTCATCTCTTCTTCACCATTGTGGATACGTTTGGCGTCCACTCCAGCCTTCAGGAACTGCCAGGCTCGCACACCGGGGAGTTCAAGGGGGTATTGGAAAGCAAGGAACACGCCCATGCGCGCCCGAATCTCTGGATCCAATTGCAGTATGTCATGGCCTTCAAACAGCACTTCGCCGCCAGTGACCGTGTAGTCAGGACGCCCAGCTAAAACGTTGGCCAGAGTACTCTTTCCGGAACCGTTTGGGCCCATGATGGCATGCACTTCACCCTTGTAAACCTCAAGGTCGATGCCTTTGAGTATCTCCAAGTCTCCGGCCGTAGCGGTGAGGCCCTTGATTGCAAGCAAGGGTTTGGCGCCTTTCGCAACGGTGGTCATCTAGCCCACCGCTCCTTCCAGGCTGACTTTGAGGAGTTGGGAGGCTTCCATGGCAAACTCGAACGGGAGCTCTTGAAATATGCCGCGGCAGAAGCCATTAATAATCATGAAGTGGGCGTCCTCAACTGACATGCCTCGCTGCTGGCAATAGAAGAGCTGGTCATCGCTGACCTTGGAAGTTGATGCCTCGTGCTCCATCTGAGCAGTTGGGTTTTTGACCTCGATATAGGGCACGGTATGGGCACCGCACTTGTCGCCAACCAATAGAGAGTCGCACTGGGTGAAGTTCTTGGCACCGTCGGCTGACGGAAGGACCTTTACCAAGCCGCGGTAGGTGGCGTTGCCCTCGCCTGCGGATATTCCCTTGGCGACGATAGTGCTGCGGGAGTTCTTACCTTTGTGAATCATCTTGGTGCCGGTGTCGGCCTGCTGGTGGTTGTTGACCAGAGCTACCGAGTAGAACTCACCGACTGAGTTTTCTCCGTCCAAGACCACGCTGGGGTACTTCCAAGTGATGGCCGAACCGGTCTCGACTTGCGTCCAAGAAATCTTGGAGTTCTTTCGGGCGATACCGCGCTTAGTCACGAAGTTATATACACCGCCGTTGCCGTCCTTGTCTCCGGGGAACCAGTTCTGCAGAGTAGAGTATTTAATCTCAGCATCGTCCAAGGCCACCAATTCGACCACTGCTGCGTGTAATTGGTGGGTCTTTCTGGCTGGAGCGGTGCAACCTTCCAGATAGCTGACGTAAGCTCCTTCCTCGGCTATGATTAACGTCCGTTCGAACTGGCCGGAATCAGCCTGGTTAATGCGGAAGTAGGTCATAAGCTCAATGGGACAGCGGACGCCTTTGGGTATGTACACGAAAGACCCGTCACTGAACACTGCGGAATTCAACGTGGCGTAAAAGTTGTCACCATAGGGCACCACAGAACCCAGGTACTTCTGGACAAGGTCTGGATGATCTCTAACCGCCTCGCTGATTGGGCAGAAGATGACACCGTGCTTTTCCAAAGTTTCTTTATAGGTGGTGGCCACTGACGCGCTGTCCAACACTGCGTCCACGGCGACACCAGCCAGGCTCTCGCGCTCTTGGAGGGGAATGCCCAATTTGTCGAAGGCCGCCAGAATCTCTGGGTCGACCTCATCTAAACTCTTGGGGCCATCACTCTTGGGAGCGGCGTAGTAATAGATGTCCTGGTAGTCGATAGGCGGATGTTCAACATTGGCCCAGGTAGGAGCTTGCTGTTTTAACTTCACCCAGTGGCGAAATGCCTTGATACGCCACTCCAGCAACCACTCGGGTTCTTCTTTCTTGGCTGATATTAGTCGAACGATATCCTCACTAAGCCCTTTGGGGGCAAGATCGGACTCGATATCGATGGTGAACCCCCACTTATAGTCAGCATCCAACTCGCTGGAAGTGGCGGTCCGGGAAATGACCTTGGGTGTGGTCATCGATTGATCGCTCCTAATAAAAGGGATTGGGTCGCCGAACGATTTCTAAGCCCTAACCGTACGGCTATTAAACATTGTCGACCTTTTTGGTCAACAATTATGCTAACATTGGTGTTTGAGGCTGTCAACGAGTTTCGTAACGACCGGTGAAAGGGCTAAACGGCGGGTTATATCCCTCTATTAAAACGCAGCGACAACGTGAAACATGGACTTCGGCAAGAGCTCCGACGCTCGACCCCTTGTTCCAGTGATGATAAACCGATATCGATGGGCTATTTTGTTTCGAAACTGGATACCGTTTGACCTGAATTAGGAATCATAGTGTATGATTTTTTCGTTGCATCAAACCTATATTCGGCTCGAGCAATGCCGGTATTCGTCTCATGATATGGGTTACACATAATGTCTAGCGATATTCTGTTGGGTGATTGCCATACCCATCTCGATCAATACCCTATCGCGGAGATGCCCGATATATTAGACCGCGCCCAAGCGTCGGGTGTGGCGTTCGCGGTCTCCGCAGGAACCACTCTGCAATCAACGCAGGACTGTATCGACCTGGCGGAACAGCATCAACCGCTGTATGCCGGGGTTGGCATTCATCCCATGGAAGCCCAAGGACTAGTCACTGACGAGGTCTATTCGGAACTCGACCGAATGGCCAAGTCGTCGTCCAAAGTGGTCTGTATCAGCGAAGTGGGTCTGGATTTCTTGCCCGAATCCCCAGTCCATAAAATCCAGTATCAAGTGTTCCGTGAGCACATCCGGCTAGCCAAGAGTCTCAAGCTGCCGATCATTTTCCATTCCCGTGAGTCTCATGCAGAAGTTTTACACACCCTTAGAGAAGAAAACGCGGATGAGGTTGGCGGGGCCATGCACTATTTCCAAGGAGATGAAGCAATCGCTCGGGAAGCCATCGATTGCGGTTTTTATATCTCCTTGGCCCGGCCGCTGACCCGGCTGCCTGAACTCCAAGAAGTGGCCAAGGTTATACCCTTGGAGAATATAGTTCTTGAAACGGACGCCGCACCGCAGCCCTTCAAAAAATACCGAACCAACTGGACTGAGCCCCGACATGTCAGGTCGGTCGCCCGGACCCTCGCTGAGATTAAAGGTATCACAGTGGAAGAAGTAGCAAGGGTAACTACGGGAAATCTGGCGCGGCTGCTGGGTCTTGAGCAGCTTATTGACGTATCCTGATCGCAGCGGCCAATCAATTGAGACACAACGCCAACACGGCTGCCTCAGGCGGGCAGTTGAATTTTCATCAACTGTACATCTTTCAGATGGTCGCTACCCATTTGAGTTTCTCCCGCGCTGCAGAGGCGATGAAAATCACCCAGCCTGCGGTATCGATTCAAGTGCAGGAGCTGGAGAAATTCCTAGAAATTACCCTCTTCCATCGAAGACCCCGCGGGCTAAGAATCACTGAAGCCGGAAACGCAGTCTTGGCTTACGCTCAGCAGATATTCGCACTATCCAGTCAATTGATAAACACGGTTCAAGAGATGGAAAACCTGCACTCCGGCCACCTAGTGTTAGGCGCCAGCTCTACCCCAGGCGAGTACGTGCTGCCTTTGGTAGTGGGACGGTTCCGTCAGATATATCCAGGGGTCCAGGTGGAGTTAGTGATCGGCAATGCTCGAACCATCATGCAGCGAATGTTGGACGGGGACATGGACCTGGGTATGATCGGTGACCACGTTGATGGGCCCTCTAGCGAATTGGAAATGGTGGACTTTCTAGACGATGACATCGTTCTCGTCGCGGCCCCTAGCCATCCTGTAAATGGCGTTCTGCGGCCCAGCGTGGAGCAGGTGATGGAATTGGGACTTGTCGCTCGGGAACATGGTTCCGCGACCCGCCAAGCCGCAGAACGCCAATTCCGAAACCTAGGCACCGTGCCAAGAATTGCCGTTGAGTTGGGCAGCAATCAGGCAGTAAAACAGGCAGTGTCTGCCGGAGGCGGCATCGGAATAATATCTCGGCTCGGTATCACCGCAGAGTTGAACGCAGGGATGTTGAAGGTACTGGATGTGGAGGGATGGAAATGTCGGCGTCCGCTGACATTAATCCAGCCTAAAGACCGCTATCTCTCTCCCTCCCAGCGCGCGTTCCGCGAGTTCCTCATGGCCGAACGTCTATCATTCGCTGACGTTAGGGCCACTCCGTAACTTTTTCAGCACGGTCTGGCCAGGGATTGAGCCTATGTATGGCCGATGATACCATTGACTTTGCTACCTTCGATTTAATACTTTCTACCTGCCATCCAAGGATTTCGTAGATTCATCGCAGGCGACGGAGACGGAAGAGATGCTACCCAGCAATTGCCAGATTGCTCTGAAAGAATGGGCGATAACCGTTGATGCCATGGCCCGAGGAGATCAAGTGCTTCTTCTGCGCAAAGGCGGGATCCATGAAGACGGCAAAGACTTCCGCGTGATTCACCGGGAGTTCCTGTTCTACCCGACATACCTCCACCAAAAAGAGAACCTGATTCAACCGGCCTATCAGCCCGCGCTGCGTAGGATGTTAGAACANCCACAAGATNCCGATAAAGTCTCCTTCNGCTATTGGGCTAAAGCCGAAGAGGTATTGGAGATATCCGACCAAAAGAAGGTCGATGACCTAGAACCTCATTACATCTGGACAACGGCCTATGCTCAGTCCAAGCTCCATTGGAAGCCAATGCTTCCGCTCTCGGTTCTTCTATTACGGGTCTACCACCTAGAACAGCCAGTGACCGTGCCCTACTTGCCTGAATACGGAGGATGCACGTCTTGGGTTGAGGTCCTGTCGGACGTTAATCTGGGCAAGATGGCGCCGGTATTAGACGATGCCGAGTTCCAACGCCGGGTAGATGACATCAAAGGGAGTCTAGGCCTTGCCGTAACCGCCACTTAGGTTCAACCAAAAAGCTGGATTCATGGGTATATTGCTTTCCACGCAAAAAAAAATGAAAATCTCCAAATAGGACTGGTCTGGCCGATTCAGACCGTGGATGCCAAAGCTGATTTCGCCTTGGTGAGGGACATGCCCACAAAGCCAGTAGCGGTTCGGACTCCGAAATCGCTTGATCCAGGAGTAGTGCAGAGCCTGTTCGGGAAGGCACCATCTCTAGGACCGAATATTCCAAGAGGAACACATAGTGTCTAATGTGATGGCGCTTACACTCCGCTTCATCGAGTACGCCACGCGAACTAGCCAGCCGCATGAGGGTAAGGTGGCCAAGGCCCGATGCCGGACGTTCATACTTACATAAAGTTAAATACCGCGGCCAGTCGGATGGTAACGGCTGCCACCTGGCCGAACGTAGCGAATCCGAAAGATATGGTTGCCAACGGCGATTTCCAACCCGGATAAGACACAACACCAGCCTGCGGTTCCATAGAAATGTGGAGAGGCCCCGGTGGCGAGGAACTACAGGAATTAAAAAAACCAGATTCAACAATTTTCGGTTCTCAGTTCGATGACCGAGACCGACCCATCAACTGAGTAGGCAAGTGGTTGAGTAAGTACATTTCTTAGATTTAAGGACGTAATCGCAATGAAATTTCGCAAACTTCCCCGAACCGATCTGGTACTCTCCGAAGTAGGGTTCGGGGTGTGGACCGTCGCCACCAACTGGTGGGGAAAGATCGAAGATGCCGACAAATCTGCTCTCTTGGAGAATGCAGTCGAGGAAGGCATCAACTTCTTCGACACCGCCGACACCTACGGAGACGGCTTTGGGGAGGAGGTCTTAGCCAAGGTGTTAGGTCACAAGCGCAACGATCTGATAATAGCCACCAAATTCGGCTACGACATCTATGACCCAACGCCCAGGGAAGGCCACCAAGAGCGTGCGCAAAAGTTCGACAAAGAATTCGTGAAGTACGCTTGTGAACAGAGCCTCCGCCGCCTGGGCACCGACTACATAGACCTCTACCAGGCACACAACATCAAGCTGGCAGATCTGGAGAAAGACGAATTGTTCGAGACCTTGGAGCAGCTCCAGTTCGAAGGCAAGATACGCTATTTCGGCGTGGCCATCGGACCCGACATCGGTTGGCAGGAGGAGGGCGAGTACTCCTTAACCGAACGCCAAGTCAGGAGTGCTCAAATCATCTACAGCCTTCTGGAGCAAGACCCAGCCAAACGGTTCATAGAACTGGCCAACGATAACGAGGTGGGCCTGCTCTCACGCGTTCCCCACGCGTCCAACACCCTCACCGGAGAGTTCGACCACGGGTTTCCAACGTTCGACCCAGACGACCACCGGGCTCACCGCAAGAACGAATGGTTGGTGGAATCCATGCGCAAGGTTGACCGCATCAGGTTCTTGGTTCAAGAAGAAAGCAGGTCTATGGCCCAGGCTGCAATACAATTCGTGCTGAAGCCGCAAGCCATCGTCTCAGTCCTTCCCAATTTGACAACCTTGGCAGAGCTGAAGGAATACACCAGCGCGGTGGACACACCAGGAATCACAGACGAAGAACAGACAAAATTGGATGAACTGTGGGAGCACGGTTTTGACCTCTCAGAGCCAGAACCCCAATTCCGAGAGATTTAACCGTTTGTCAAGGAAACCTGATCGTTCTGGGCGAACCAGTATAAGTCCAACCTCTAACGAAAGAGAGAGATATTAGCCATAGTCTAACGATTATCGTATTAATGTCTGTGATTTATGGCATTATTTAGCAATAGCTTGATTTGCTTTCGTCACTAGGCCCATTATATAGTCCGGTAGCAGGGCCCGTAATTTTGGCCCAGGCCACGGATCACCAAAAACCCGGATAGTATAGGCCGTTGGGAGAAAATGCCCATGACGATACAGGCAAGACCGTCAGTGAAGCTTGTATACCGGTTTGACGAAGGAAACTCCTCCATGAGCGACCTGCTTGGAGGCAAGGGAAGCAACCTCTGCGAAATGGCCCGGCTAGGACTCCCTGTCCCACCAGGGTTCGTTATAACCACACAGGTTTGCCGCTACTACCTGGGCAAGAACCATACTCTCCCTAAAGGCCTCGAAGAGTCAATCAGGGACAACGTCCAGCAACTAGAAAAGTCCATCGGCCGGAATTTCGGCTCAACCTCAACTCCCCTACTAGTATCGGTGCGCTCAGGAGCCCGTATCTCTATGCCGGGCATGATGGACACCATCTTGAACCTGGGAATCAACGATCAGATCGTGGAGGGCTTGGCCTCCATCATGGGAGACCCCCGACCCGCCTACGACGCCTACCGCCGCTTCATCCAGATATATTCAGAAGTGGTCATGGATGTGGACCCGGAGCTTTTTGAGCGGGTGTTGGCCGCACACAAAGAGAAAGCAGGCGTGGCCCTGGACCACCAACTGACTGCCAAGCAACTGCAGGACATTGTGGCCGACTTCAAGAGAGTAACTAAAGATGCCACCGGCTCAGAACCGCCTTCAGATCCCTGGGAACAACTTATGGCTTCCGTTGAGGCTGTATTCCGCAGTTGGAACACACCCCGGGCGATCTTCTACCGCAACCACAATAATATCGACCATGACATGGGCACGGCTGTGACCATCATGGCGATGGTCTTTGGCAATCTGGGCCCCACCAGCGGAACTGGAGTGATTTTCACTCGTAACCCATCCACCGGCAAAGCCCAGGTCTATGGCGAGTTCCTTACCAACGCCCAGGGCGAGGACGTAGTGGCAGGGGTACGAACACCAGAACCCATCGCCAGCCTGCAAGATGTGATGCCTGAGTGTTACGGACAGCTAATGGAACTGGCAGAGAATCTGGAAATCCATTACTCAGACGTGCAGGACATTGAGTTCACAGTAGAAAACGCTCGCCTGTTCCTACTGCAAACCCGCAACGCCAAGCGGACGCCCTGGTCTGCCGTGAAGACAGCGGTTGATATGGCCAACGAGGGTCTGATTAGCCATGCTGATGCGCTCCTCAGAGTGGAGGCCGAAGAGATATCCCGCCTTCTAGTTCCTCAGTTCTCTGGCGATCTATCCGAAACTGCTCTAGCAGACCGGTTCCTAGCCCGCGGCGCACCTGCCTCTCCTGGTGCAGCGTCAGGCACGGTTTGCTTTGATGCCATTAAGGCTGCCGAGCTGGCTGCCGATGGTGAAGCGGTGGTATTGGTACGTCCGGAGACCAAACCCGACGACATCCATGGCATCACAGCGGCCGCAGGTGTAGTGACCAGCCGAGGCGGGGTAACCAGCCACGCAGCAGTGGTGACCCGAGGACTTGGCAAGCCCTGTATCGTTGGCTGTGAGGGGATACAAGTTGACCTGGACGCCAGATTATTCACTGCGGGAGACAAGACCGTCCGTGAGGGCGAACGCATAAGCATGGACGGGTCGTCAGGCTCGGTCTACCTAGGGGAGTTAGACACC
This sequence comes from Dehalococcoidia bacterium, assembly GCA_022451945.1. GTDB lineage: Bacteria > Chloroflexota > Dehalococcoidia > Lucifugimonadales > UBA3495 > UBA9611. The sequence continues at coordinate 99,598 of JAKUNK010000009.1, read as the reverse complement.
GTTCAAACCAGTGTGAAAGACTTACCAGAAGCCCATGAATTACTGCGCTGGGCCGATGAAACGCGCAGATTGGGTGTCATGGCCAACGCTGATACTCCCTTAGACGCGACGAAGGCATTAACCATGGGGGCCGAAGGAATCGGTCTTTGCCGCACGGAGCACATGTTCCTAGACCCTAAGCGACTGCCGTCAGTCAGGCGGATGCTCTTGAACGCTGAGGCTGCCGAGACATGGCGCCAAGAAAACAATGACCGGGTATTTCTTGTTGAAAAGGAACCGGACGCACCACGATCCGTGAAAGACTTCTACGAGGCGCTGGAGGAGGTCAAAGAACTTCAAACAGGCGACTTCGGCGGCATCCTGAAGGCGATGGGCTCACGGCCAGTCATCATCCGATTGTTGGATGCCCCGCTCCACGAATTCCTACCTCCATATGAGACTCTATTAAGCGAGCTCCTGGAGCTTCGACACTCCGGTGCCACTCAAGCCGACACCGAAGCGAAAGAGGCATTTCTGCATCTTGTGGACTCTCTACGTGAATCCAACCCCATGCTAGGGCACCGCGGATGCCGGTTGGGGCTAAGCTTCCCCACCATCTATCGGATGCAAGTAGAGGCCATCATCACGGCCGGGGCCCTTCTCGTGAAAGAGGGATTGGATGTTAATCCGGAGATCATGATTCCTTTGACCGTAGACGTGGAAGAGATGCACAGGCTGAGAGAGGATCTGAGCTTGGTGGCATCACAGGTGCAAGAACGGCACAGCACCAAGGTTCATTACATGTTCGGCACTATGATCGAAACACCTCGCGCCGCACTGACCGCCGGAGAGATCGCCAAGGAGTCGGAGTTCTTCAGCTTCGGCACGAATGACCTAACCCAACTCGCCTTTGGATTCAGTCGGGACGACGCTGAAGGTAAGTTTCTAAGGTCGTACATAGACGAGGGCATCCTACTCAGGGATCCATTCGCTTCAATTGACCCCGAAGGGGTTGGCGCATTAGTGAAGATCGGGGTGGAGGCCGGACGCCGTGAACGACCCAACCTAGAAATTGGAATCTGCGGCGAACACGGCGGCGATCCAGCCAGCGTGGTGTTCTGCCACGAGGCTGGTCTAGACTATGTAAGCTGCTCGCCCTTCCGTGTCCCGGTGGCCCGGTTGGCCGCTGCCCAGGCGGCTTTAACTGAAAATTAATAGCTGGCCATGACCGAACCCAGCTCAAAGACTTCGTCTACAGTTGAGTGGGCCAACCCTATGTATAGTTGCCCTGTTACTGAGCCTGAGCTAGACTGCTACCCAGGCTCATTTCCCCAATGATAAGGAGATTACCTTGACGACCACACCACCTGAGGCCAGGGCCCAGATCGTAAACATGGTCCGCGATTTTGTGCGCCGGGAAGTGGAGCCAGTGGCCGCAGAACACGACCGCGAAGACTCGGTTCCATTCGAACTCATCAACCGTATGAAGGAGTTGGGATTATTCGGCATCACGGTGCCTGAAGAGTACGGCGGCATGGGATTGGATTACACAACTTTCGCCTCCATCTTCGAGGAGCTTAGCAAGGGGTTCATGACCCTGAGCGGAGCCATCGGTACGCACCACATCCTGACCTATGTACTGACCCATTACGGGACCGAGGAACAGAAGCAGAAGTTCTTGCCTGATTTGGCGTCTGGCCGGAAGCGAGGTGGGCTGGCCTTGACGGAACCCAGCGGCGGCACCGACATGGCCAACCTGCAGACCACTGCCACTAGGAATGGGGAAGAGTACACCATCAACGGCACGAAGATGTTTATCACCAACGGGCGCTACGGTGACATGTTCTGCCTGCTGGCCCGTACCGACCCTGATAAGGGAATGAGACACAAAGGAATCAGCTGCTTCGTAGCCGAGAAGGGTGGCTCAGGATTCGAGGTAGGCCGCGATTTGGATAAACTGGGTTACCGAGGATTGGACACCTGCGAGTTGATATTTGATAACTACGCGGTGCCGGCTGATAACCTGGTTGGCGGAGAAGAAGGCACTGGGTTTGGGATGGTCATGAGCGGGTTGGAGACAGGCCGCATAAACGTCGCTGCCCGCGCGGTGGGAGTGGCCCAGGCCGCATTCGAGGCGGCCATCAAGTACTCTCAGCAACGGGAAACCTTCGGCAAACCCATCTCGGAGCACCAAGCCATCCAGCTCAAGCTGGCAGACATGGCCACCAAGATTCAAGCAGCGCGGCTGTTGGTCTACGATGCTGCCGCCAAGAAAGACACCGGTCAGAGGGTTGACCTGGAATCAGGCATGGCCAAGCTCTTCGCAAGCGAGGTGTGTTTGGAAGTGTCCATGGAGGCCATGCGCGTCCACGGAGGCTACGGGTACATCAAAGAATCCCCGGTGGAGCGTTACTACCGCGACGCGCCGTTAATGATTATCGGTGAAGGGACCAATGAGGTCATGCGTCTGGTGATTGCCAAGCAATTACTACGGCTGCCGGAGTACCAGCTTTAGGACCGCCGTACCGCCCTTATTCCGCTCATCCCGAGTTTAACGAATAAACTCATCAAAATAAGTGTCGTAGGCGGAAGGCCTACCTTACGACTTAGTCCGACACGCTCATCACGACCTGATGGTTTAAGTTAGTCGGCTAGACTCCAACACCTACTGAAATTGCGCCAAGGCACGGCTGACAAAACCCCTCCCCGGCATAAAATGGGTTTCTGATTTGCATAGGTCGGGGACTTACGACACCTAGCGACCTTTCCATTGGGGTTTTCGTTTCTCAGCGAAGGCTTTCGGGCCTTCTTTGGAGTCTTCGGTTAGGAGCAGGGCGTCGTACATCTGGTAGGTCAGGGCTGATATGTCCTGGTTGGACATATTTAGACCTCGGTAGGCCAATTCTTTAAAGGTCTGGACTGCCAAAGGTGCATTCTCGGAAATCTGCTGGGCCATGGTCATCGCTTCTTCCATCAAGTCTCCGGCGGGGACGACCTTGTTCAAGAAGCCCATGTCGTAGGCGCGCTGGGCTGTCACCGGCTGAGCGGTAAGGACCAACTCCAGCACCGACGCAAGATTCATTTGCTTGGGGAGGATGGTGCCAAATGGAGGCAACAGGCTCCACCTGGTCTCAGAGATACCCAGCTTAGCCTCCTCAGACGCTATTCGTAGGTCGCACATCTGGGCGATGGACCAACCGCCGGCAAGTGCAAAACCGTTGACAGCGGCAATCATGGGCTTCCAAGTGCGCGGCCACATGAACGGGGTCTCTTTGGTCATGCTGGCCGATGCTCTGGCCTGTACGCCCTGAGCATTGTCGTCAGCTCGCTCTTTCAAATCACGGCCAGAGCAAAAGGCGCGGCCGGAGCCCGTGATGATAGCTACATATGCCTCTGGGTCGTTGTCGAACTCGACTATGGCGTCTGCCAGCTCCTGCCGCAACAGTCTGTTTATCGCATTTAAAGAATCCGGGCGGTTGAGGGTCATTGTGACAATGTTGCCCTGTTTTTCGTAAAGAATCGTCTCAGCCAAAGTTGGTCGCTCCTAGTGGAAGAATGTTGGGTCTAGGTTAGGCGTAGGGCCCCAGATTGGTACCGCCAATGACGTGGATGTGGCCGTGGGCCTGGCTCTGCATCCCGTCACGTCCAAAGTTCGAGAGAACTCGAAAACCGTTTGGAGAATACATCGCGCCCATGTCGACTGCCAAGTTACCCATGCGGGTCATTAAATCGCTGCTCCACAACTGTATCTGACTCATGTGTTTTCGAGGCATCACCAACAGCATCAGGGGGACCCATGTAAGCCTGTTCACTATGACCATCAAATCGTCGTCCAGATAACGGTACTTCGCCGGTTCTTGACCGTCGGATATCTTGCAGAATACGCAGTTAGGGTCTGAATGCAAAAGTGGTTGGTCCTCTTAGGTCGGCGGATAACTCGAGGTCTCAACGCCGGCGCAGTTCGCCTTGAGACTATAGATTGCACCCTTTTTCTTGTCAACGAGATTGCAGAGTAAACGGCGGGCTCAAGACACGGGCCTCCCTGTGGTAAAATTTCCAGCGGAGGACGACATGTTCGGATTAGCCGTGCTTACAATCAGCACATCAGGCTCCCAGGGTACCAGGGACGACAATAGCGGCCAGGCCATTAAGGAGATGCTGGAAGGCGATGACTTCAAATTAGTCCGGTACGAGATCGTGGCGGACAACAAAGACACCATCTCTACGAAGCTGGCCCAGTGGGCCGACGCTGACGACGTTGACTTGATAGTGAGTACCGGCGGAACCGGATTGGGTCGGTACGACGTTACTCCAGAAGCCTGTCTGGCCATCCTAGACAAAGAAGTACCAGGCATGGCCGAAGCGATGAGGGCTAAAACGCTGGAGTTTACTCCGATGGCTATGATTAGCCGTTCGGTGACCGGTATACGCGGCAACACACTGATAATCACGCTGCCAGGCAGCACCAAGGGTGTCCGAGAATGCTTGGACGTGGTGATTCCCGTCATACCCCATGCGCTAGAACTGCTTCATCGGGAAACGGTGAGCGAACACCCTCGTTAACCGGCTTCTAGTTGGTTTCCGTGGCCCCAATCTTAATAGAGCTGTGACTATGAGCGAAGATAGCGAACAGACCCAAGTAGTCTATTGGCCCCGGGTAAAAGAGATACTGGACGGGATCATGGCCCGTTGGATCGAACGTTGGGGACGGCAGCCATTACCCGGTATTCATGCATATTATTGGGAGACGTCCCAGGAACTAAAGGACTCTGTCCTATCTGGACTCCGTTCTATCGAGCCCGGCCTCCCAGCCCGAGAGACCAATCTGGTGAAATCTTTGGCCAGAGCCGTTGGGACGTCCGGAAAGATGCCCTTACGCGGGCCATTCCTATCGACTGATGAAGTCGATGAGATAGTAGCTTGGATAGACGGAGGTATGCCTGAGGGCCCCTAGTGTCTAACCCCAGGCTCCAACTCCGATGAATCACAAAAAGAAAGAGCCTGGGCATTGCCCAGGCTCTTTCTTTTTAGTTGATGCTGCTACCTTAGACCAGGGCCGGTTCTCCTTCCTTGATGTATACCTGAAGGCGGTTCCGGGTGTGGTCAATAATCACGATTCGGCCCTGAGGGTCTATTCTGACGCCACACGGATGAGCTAAACCCTTCTCGTAGTCAGGGTCGTTGGCAAAGGCCAGGTTCCGCTGGCGAATCATGTCTGGATTGGAAGCAAGTTTGTCTCGGCCCCACTTAGAGAGCACAGCTTCTCCGTGGAATTCCGTGATATAACGGCCATCGGGAGCGAAAACCTGCACTCGGTTATTCATCCAGTCAGCAACGTATATATCGCCATCCGCGTCCACTGCCAGTCCATTGGGCCGGTTCAGTTGACCGACGCCACTCCCGGTGGAGCCTATGGTGGCTTCCCACTGGCCGTCGGGACTGAACTTTTGGATGCGGTCATTACGCCAGTCGGCGATGTAGATATGGCCCTCACTGTCAAGCGAAATGCCCCAAGGGTTATTGAACTGGCCGTCATCAGTTCCAAAAGACCCGAAGTTGCTGATGAACTGGCCGTCTAGGCTGAACTTCTGGACACGGTTGTTGCCGGCGTCGACAACAAACATATTGTCGTCTTTATCGATTGCAAGACCGGCAGGGCCTTTGAGCTCACCATCAGCAGAGCCGGATGTACCCCACTTGCTGACAAATTCACCATCGCTGGTGAACTTGGTGATTCGATTCAGCCATTCGTCGGCCAGATAGAGGTTACCTTTGCTATCCAGAGCTACGGCAGTCGGCCACATGAACTCACCATCGGCCTCGCCGTAAGCGCCGAATTCTGTGATGTACTCTTCGTCCAGAGTAAGCGCGGTGACATGGATGCCATCCGGCCTATTCTCATAAGACCGGTTGCAGATGTAAACCGTCCCGTCCGGTGCGATAGCCATGTCGGTGGGGTTGCGGAAACCGGTTCCCGCGAATTCTGCCCGGCCGACGGCATGACTGTGCTTGTAAGTCCGGCTAGTTAGGCCGAAGAAATGTGTTGCCATATCCTTTTACCTCCTAGGCGTTGGATACGCAGAATCCCTTAGCCAAGGGATTCTGCGTATAGTTGCGATATTTAGCTTGTAATCAACCTGATTCGACTAAGCGAAGAACTTGGTCCGCTCGAAGTTGCCGTTGACGATTGGCTCAGCGTCCAACTGGAACCAGTCTTCCAATATGGTTGAGTAAACAGATCGGAAGTCAAGGTTGAACTGAAGGTTCCCACCTTCTGCCTGCTGGGAGGGCTCCAGAGATGGATAGGTGCCGTAAATCCCACCCTTAACGTGGTCACCAATGGCGAAAGCGACGCCGGCAGCACCGTGGTCTGTCCCGGAGCCGTTGTCGGCTACACGGCGGCCGAACTCACTGAAACACAGCAAGGTGACATTGTCACTGGCATCGTGTTCTTTCAGGTCGGCCATGAACGTCTCACACGTATTTGAAACGTCGGTCAATAGGCCAGCGTTAGCCTGGGCCTGGTTGGCATGAGAGTCGAAGCCATTATACGGAGACGTCGTATACAGGACCCGTGTGCCGAAGCCGGCAAGGTGGGTCTGTGCGATGTTCTTCATGTACTGTCCGATAGCCGTGGGCGAGTACTCGACGCTGGAGGAGTACTTGTCGGGCGCAGTGGCCAGGATGTCGGCGCCCTTGAGCGCGTCGGTGCCAGTCTGGTGGATATAGTCCATGACAGCACCAGTCCCGATGGCAGGAGAATACATACGACCGAAGATATCGAGAGCTTCGTTCCGCTGTGATTCGCCTTCAATGCCTGTCAACAGACCGTAGGTCTCCAGGTTTCCGACAGAAGCAACGGGCACACCATCCATCACCAATGCCCTTGGGAGGCCGCGGCCGAAGTTGACTGCGGTCAGTACATTCTCGGCGTTCGGATCCATCTGTTTGGTAGCCCGGCCCAACCAGCCCTCTGTGCCGATGATTTCTGGCTCGCAGGTATGCCAGATATCCATCGAGCGGAAATGGGAGTAGCTAGGAGTGGGGTATCCGATGCCCACAAAAATGGCCATCTTACCCTCGTCCCAAAACTTCTTCAAAGGACCCATGGTGGGGTGGAAGCCAAGTTCGTCGTTGATGGGGATAATCTGGTCTTCGGGAACCGCCAATGTGGGACGGAAATCCCTGTAAAGGCTGTTGTTGCGCGGGATGACCATGTTTAGGCCATCGTTTCCGCCGGACAGGGAAAGTACTGCCAGGACGGGATCTTTCTTGGTTTGAACCATGATTTCTCCTTACGTTTGTCGGTGTATCGAGAGTTCGTCTACTTGTGTGGACGACTTACTCAAATTGGAATTCAGCGGTAGCAGCTATCATCTGGAACATTTCGCCGGACCGACGAATGAAGTCGGCTTTGTCGGCGTCAGAACCGTGAGTTAATTCGCCGTCTTTGGCAGCATGAGTGACTAGCTGGTTCATCGTGTCACCTGTGACCACCAAAGGTCCAGTCAGATCCAGGCAGCCGTTGACGAACTGCTCGGGGCTGAGTTTGTCGCCAAGACCCATGAGGCGACTCACTAGAGATTTCACTCCGTCCAGCTCGGTGTTACCCAAGAGGTCGGATGCGAAGTTGATGCGCTCGACCAATGTACCGCTGTCAATCCATTCGCGGCCGGTGTGCCAACCTTCAACAGTGGGCGGATTCATGAGATCCATCCCCATATACTTGGGTTCCTGGGAGGCTTCGAACAAACCTGGCTGGTAGCCCTTGAACTCACCGGTCATGCGTAGCAGGCTGACGACCATCTCCGTGGGGTTCTTGACCTTGGCATACCGGACCGATTCATCTTTGAAGAATTCGGAGGTGAACAAGACTTCCAACATGGCCTTGATAGAATGGCCGGAGTCCCAGTAGGCCTTTTCCATGGCTTCGATTGCGTTCTGGTCTCGTGGCGGTGTCAACCGCCAGGCAGGAATCTGTGGTTCGTCAGCGACGAAGTAGTTGTAAAGGTGACGGGCAAGGAAACGGGCAGTGGCCGGCTGTTTGCAGACAATCTCAATGATATCGTTTCCGTTCCAGTTACCTGTCTCTCCCAAGAATGTCTTGTCGGAGGTATCGTGGTCGGCGGGGTCGAACCGGAACTCCCAAGGGCTACGCCCGTGAGGGAACGGAGGATACGGGGGAGCAATGTTCCAGCCAGTGAAAGCCCTGGCACAAGCCTTGACGTCATCTTCACTGTAGTTGAAGGATTCGTCCATTCCTACGCCCAGGGAGAAGAGCTCCAGAAGCTCGCGGCCATAGTTCTCATTGAGGTTAGCCTTGTGGCTCTCGGTATTGTCCAAGTAGTACATCATTCCGGGGTTAGTGGAGAGACCGAGCAACAAATCGTCGAATTTCCCCATTCCATCCTGGCGGAAAATGTCTACCATCAGCCCCATCTCTTGACCACTATCAATCTTGCTGTGACCTGCACAGAAGATCATGTGCCAGAAGAGTGCTACTTTCTCTTGAAGCTGGCGAGGGCTGTTTATCATGCGCCATACCCACTGCTGGACGTTGTTCTCAATAGCAGCAGCTTCGTAGTAGGAGGGGTTGTAACGGACGAGTAAGTCTTCCGCGACAGCCTCTTGGGTCTCGGGGTTGAGCAACTCTTGGACTACACTGTCATAACCTTGGGCTGCCTTAGCTTCGATCTCATCACGGCTCGCTCCGAAACCGGCGCGGCGCAAGAGGTGGGCCATCAAGGCAATATCCTGTTCAGCCATGTGCTCCTCCTTGGGGAAAGTCGTATTGGGTTCGTTGTTCGGTGGCTTGGCCACCTGTATTTTCCGGTTACAAAAACAAGGCACGGCGCGCATGGGTCGAACCCAGGCTCACTGTACCCCTTATGTAACATTCATTACAAGAAAGAAATATAGCCTAATGTGAGAAATGTGTCAAATAAGATATAGACAATTTCTCCCAAAGCTATTTTACGCCTAGGTTAACCACTATAAATCGACCGTTTGGGCCCCAAAATCATTGATCCGATCATCCATACGCTTCGCCGACTAGCCAACGGAAGTGCCTTTCAGCATAAAGCCGATTAAAACACCGCAAAATACTACCAAATCCTGTGCTATTTGCACAGTCGTGATTTAGGGGTAAAACGATATCATTTTTCAATGGGGAAGCACTGAGGTCTCAACCCGAAGCTGACGACGGTCTAATTTATCTTGACACAGTCTAAATCGCTTTGCTAGCATCCCTCCATCGTCCTCCACCGGTTGCCGATGTACTTGATTCACGCCTAGATTGCCGGACGATCGGCGTCCTGGCCACCATATTGCGGCAGACCTTTTCTCGATGAAGAAGAGGAGTATGGTCCAAAACGACGGTCAATCATTACAAGGGACTTCAGACTTGGGGACAAAGCTCCCAAGCATGTTCTCCAGGTACAAAAGCTCTGTCGAGCGAGAGCTGTATAGGGTCTTGCCAAGCTCCGACAACTCCGAGGCCTACCGCCTGCTCCGTTATCACCTCGGCTGGATTGACCAGCAAGGTAACACCTTGGACACATCCGTGACCCAAGGGAAAGCCCTCAGACCAACTCTCTGTCTATTTGCCTGTGACGCCCTAGGCGATGATTACTCCAAGGCTCTCCCTGCCGCTGCAGCCTTAGAGTTGATACACAATTTCTCGTTGATCCACGATGATATCCAGGACCAGGACGTGGAGCGCCGTCACCAGCCAACTGTGTGGCACCTGTGGGGCATCCCCAAAGCTTTATGGTCTGGCAACGCCATGCAGTGCACCGGCGACCTTTCACTTCTGGAAGTTTTAGGCAAAGATGTAGCTCCTGCGACGGTCCTACGAGTTTCTGAGATTCTGACTGAGAGTTACACAGAGATGATTCAGGGCCAAGTCCTGGACCTGCAATTTGAATCGCGTACCGACATCAAAGCCGATGAATACCTGTTCATGATCGCCTGCAAGACCGGGGCCTTGATCCGCGCCGGATTGGAGATAGGAGCCCTGCTCGGCACCGACGACCCGGCAACGGTAAAAGCGTTCGCCAAGTTCGGCGAGCACTTAGGCCAGGCGTTCCAGATCAGGGACGACTACCTAGGGATTTGGGGGGATCAGGCCACCTTGGGCAAAGCCACAGGCAACGATATTCGCCGGCGCAAGAAGTCCTATCCGGTGGTCTTTGCTTTGGAACGGGCCAGCGGTCGGGCCATGGTAGACCTGCTCCGCATCTATGACCAGGAGGAACTGCAAGAAGACGACGTGCAGCGAGTTTTGGCTGTACTCAACGAAGTCGGCGCCCAGGAAAATGCCCAACGCCTTACAGAAGTTGCAGCGGCACAGGCCTTGGAGGCTTTGAAGCCTGTTTACTTGCCCGATTGGGCGCAAACAGAAGCTGAAGAATTGGTCGACTTTCTCGCCAGAAGGGAATACTAGCCCTTATAATTCTCTATTGTTCTCGATGCTTACTCATCGAAATCCGCTGACGGCTAAGGTTTTTATTATATGGCTACTCCAACAAAAGACCGAACAAAGAACGACAAAAAGGCTAAACGACCTTTTGAACTCTCGACCCGGCTCGCGGGTTACCTTCTAAAGAACAAGCTCAGAGGGCGAAAACGATTTCCGCTGGTGACCATGCTTGAGCCGCTTGAGATGTGCAACCTCGCTTGTATTGGTTGCGGACGCATCCGAGAGTACAAGCCGGTCTTGGACAAGATGATGCCTGTGGAGGAAGCTCTGGCCGCTGTCCGCGAGTCGGGAGCTCCCATAGTGTCCATTGCCGGAGGAGAACCCACCATCCACCCAAGGATAGACGAGATTATCAACAAGCTGATCGAAGAAAAGTATTTCGTCTACTGCTGCACAAACGGCTTACTATTGGACCGGGTGATGGACAAAATTCCCCCTTCCAAGTACCTATGCTGGGTCGTCCATTTGGATGGGATGGAAGAGAAACACGATGAATCAGTAGACCGGGCCGGAGTCTTCAAAAAAGCCGTGGACGCAGTACAGTCGGCCCTGGACCGGGGTTACCGCGTCTGCACCAACTCAACGGTGTTCCGCACAAGCGACATAGACGATTTGTCCGAGATGTTCCGCTTGGTTGCCGACCTTGGGGTAGAGGGGTCAATGATTTCCCCAGGGTTCGATTTCAAAGACGCGCCCGACCAGGACATGTTCCTGACTCGGCAAGAGTCCCATGACCTATTCAAACAATTACTGGCGCCGGAAAAATCGGAAGGCGCAACTTTCTACAACAACCCCCTCTATCTGAATTTCCTAAAAGGGGAGCGGGAATACCAGTGCACAGCTTGGTCCAATCCCACTTACACGGTGATGGGCTGGAGGAAACCCTGCTACCCACTGGCCGACGAGCATGTTGAACACGTCAAAGAACTTTTCGACCAGGATATCTGGGACAACTACGGAGTAGGGAAAGATCCACGGTGCGCCAACTGCATGATGCACTGCGGTTTTGAGTCCGCGACTATATTCCAAGCTCTGAAGACACCCAAGGATTGGGCCACCTTGATCAAGTCGGGAGCCGCCCACAAGGGCGGTATCACCGCTGCCTAAGGAATAAGGGTTAAGAAACTTGTTGATTGTTGCCGCCAGCATGGAGCAGGAATTGATTGGTCTTCGCCACGAGATACACGACATCGAGGACGCTACTGGGCTTCATCCGCCGGTTGACTTTCGAGTAATTGGAGTTGGCCCGGAGAGGTCTGGCTCAACATTGGCAACGATACTGCAACGGAAAGAATCCAACGTCGATGGGGTGCTGGTCTTGGGAGTTGCAGGGGGGGTTGATCCGGATTTGGAAACAGGGGATCTCTTGTTAGCAGACCGCTACGCCCTTCAGAACGGTGCTGCCCAAGGCGCAGGCCGAGCCATCCGCCCCGACGCCGGGATGCTCCAGTCAGCCCAGCAGGCAGCACTCAATCTCTCGGTTCCCGTATTCGACGGCGGATCGTTAACCGTTGACCATCTGGTTGCGGAACCCCAAGAACGTGAAGAACTTCGCACTCAATATCAGATACACAGCGTCAATATGGAAGACTACCGGGCGGCAGAGGCGGCGCAGAAATCAGGAGTGCCGTTCTTGTCTGTTAGAGTCGTCTTGGACACGGCTAGTCAGAGCTTGCCGGGCTATCTGCCGGGGTTGACTAGATCGCCCTACAAAGTGATGACTAACGTGCTGCTCATGCCCTGGCGCATCCCTACTATGCTGGGGCTCAAGAAGCAGCTGCAGCTCTGCCAGACTGTCTTAACCAACTTTGGTATGTCATATCTGAGAGCAACCGGAGTTATCGGAAACGGCGGCTAGGTGCGACCTTTTCTAACATCCGGAGTAATAACCGGGTTAAAACAATGAATGTGCTTGTCACCGGCGCAACTGGGTTTATCGGAGGAAACCTGGCCCGCGAGCTTTGGCGGAGGGGTGACGAAGTCCGGGCATTGGTCCGCCCGAACAGCAACAAGTTAGCAATAGAAGGCACTGGGATCATCCGAGTAGAGGGCGACATCCTCGACCGGGCATCGGTTAAACGGGCTGTTGAGGGCTGTGAAGCGGTTTTCCATGTAGCCGCGGCCTACACTTTCTGGTCCAAAGACCCCGCTGAGGTGTTCAGAACCAACGTGGAAGGCACTGTAAACGTGCTCGAAGCGGCGCAAGAAGCAAGGGTATCTCGAACGGTGTATACCAGCACCGTTGGGACCATCGGCATCCCGAAAGACGAGCTGGGAACTGAGGACACAGCCATCGATCCAAAATCAATCCACGGTCACTATAAGGGCTCCAAGTTCCAGGCGGAACGGAAAGCGATGGCCATCGCTGCCGATGGAATGCAACTAGTGGTCGTCAACCCCACAGCACCGGTGGGGCCGTGGGATGTTAAGCCCACGCCGACGGGTAAGATTGTATTGGATTTCCTTCGCCGAAAGATCCCCGCGTATCTGAAAACAGGCATGAACCTCGTGGACGTGGCAGACGTCGTTGAAGGCCACATCCTGGCACTGGAGAAGGGCAAGTCCAGTGAACGATACATCCTAGGTAACCGCAACGTGAGTTTGAAGGAAATTTTTGAAATATTGAGCAACCTGACCGGCCTACCGGCACCACGAATAAGAGCTCCCTACTGGTTGGTAGTAGGCGCCGGCTACGCAGACCAGTTCGTTGAAGGCGTTCTATTTCGGCGCGAACCCGCCATACCAGTGGAAGGAGTCTTAGCGTCCAAGACTCCAGCCTACGTGAGCTGCGAAAAGGCCGTCAGGGACCTGGGGCAACCCCAGCGACCCATCGAAGACGCATTGAAACAGGCGATAGACTGGTTCACTGACCAAGGGTATATAGACGGAACACTGCTGAAGGACCAGAACACAGTAAGGTAGCGATAGTGGTCCAACTGAAAAATACACAAGTCAAACGAGCAGTGGACCGCGCTGTGAAGCGGTCTCAAGACTATTTCCGCCGGACGCAACACCCGGAGGGGTACTGGTGGGGCGAATTAGAGTCCAACCCTTCCATGGAAGCCGAATACCTGATGTTGAACTATTTCACTGGACGAAATGACCAGGGGCGCTGGCAGAAAATCTGCAATTACATCCTAAACAAACAACGGTCTGATGGCTCCTGGGGGCAGTATTATGAAGCGCCCGGGGATATCAGCACGTCTACCGAATGCTACTTCGCTTTGAAATTAGCCGGACATTCTCCGAACTCGGAGCCTTTGCAAAAGGCTCGTGAGTTCATCTTGTCCAAAGGAGGAATACCCAAAGTCCGAGTTTTCACCAAGATCTGGCTGGCACTGTTCGGACAATGGGACTGGAAAGGCACTCCCAACATGCCGCCAGAGATGATTTTCCTCCCGTCATGGGCACCTTTCAACGTTTACGACTTTGCCAGTTGGGCCCGCGCGACGGTGGTGCCCATGCTAATTATCTTGACCCGTCAGCCCCACTGTCTGGTCCCCGAATCAGCCAACATCGACGAGCTCTACCCTGCCGGCCGAGAGAATACCGATTACACTAAATCCAAGCCCACCGGCGGGTTCGGTTGGAGGAAAGCCCTGTGGTGGGCCGACAAACTGGTTGGGTTATACCAACGACTGCCGGTACAACCTTTCAGAGGTTTAGCTGAGCGCAAGATTATTCGGTGGCTATTGGAACACCAAGAAGCCGATGGCTCCTGGGCCGGAATCCAACCACCATGGGTCTATTCCTTGATCGCGTTGCATACCCTGGGCTATGGACCAGAACATGAGGCGGTGAAAAAGGGCTTTGAGGGTTTCGACGTGTTCACATTGGAAGACGATGACAAGTGCAATGTGCAGGCCTGCATTTCCCCGGTCTGGGATACCGGTATCGCCCAATTGGCCTTGCTAGATTCAGGTCTGGCGCCCGATGACCCAATGGTGCAGTCCTCCGCCCGTTGGCTCATGGACAAGCAGATATTCACCGGAGGCGACTGGCAAGTCCGAGCCAAGAGCACCCGCCCTGGCGGATGGTCATTCGAGTTTGATAACCTCCTGTACCCAGACATCGATGATGCGTCCCTCGTTGTCATGGCCATGGATAAGGTTAAGCTTCCAGAGGCTGAAGAGACCCGCCGAAATAGCTCCATACGAAGAGGCGTCGAATGGATGTCGGGAATGCAATCTAAGAATGGCGGGTGGGCGGCCTTCGATAAGGACAACAATAAGAAGTACCTGACTAAAATACAATTCTCTGACTTTGGCGAGACCCTTGACCCTCCCAGTGTGGACGTCACCGCCCACCTTTTAGAGATGTATGGTCGCTTGGGATACACTAAAGACGACCCTTTAGTCTCCCGCGGCTTTAAATACGTAATCAGCGAGCAAGAAGAGGATGGGTCTTGGTTCGGACGCTGGGGCGTGAATTACATCTACGGATGCGGAGCCGTGCTGCCTGCTTTGGAAGCCATCGGCGAAGACATGTCTCAGCCATACATCCGACGGTGCGTAGACTGGCTGGTGGCCCATCAGAACGATGACGGCGGCTGGGGCGAAAGCTGCGGGTCCTACGTGGACCCGGCACTCCATGGAGTCGGGCCCAGCACCGCGTCGCAGACCGCCTGGGCATTGCTGGGGTTGGTCTCAGCCGGTGAGCATGGATGCAAAGCTACCCAGAAAGGTTTATCCTACCTGGCCGAGACCCAACAGGATGACGGTACGTGGGACGAGCCATATTTCACCGGCACCGGGTTCCCTGGTTACGGGGTTGGGGAGCGTCTTATAACCCTGCCAGATTACGGGGAAACCAGCTACCAAGGGTTGGATATGCCGGCCGGATTTATGATTAACTACCACCTGTACCGCAACTACTGGCCGCTCCTGGCCTTGGGAAGGTATTCTCAGGCCATATGCTGACGGCATTAGGCACAGGGACGCAACCGTACAAAAACGAATTTGGGGCACGCATCTAAGGAGGAGTCTCCAATATGAAAACCAAGTCCTTCTGCAAGCGGGTAAAGACCAAGTGCGCACCGGAGTTCATAGACATCACTGACTGGGTGGCTGAATGCGTCACCGAATCAGAGATTACAAATGGCTTCGCAGTGGTCTATTCCAAGCACACCACAGCGGCGGTCAAGATCAACGAAAATGAACCGCTGTTGTTGAATGACATGGCTGGCTTCCTGGAGAAGATATTCCCCAGGCACCACAGCTACCAACACAATAACTTTGAGATCCGTACCGTCAACATGAACGAGGACGAATCTCCCAATGGCCACGCCCACCTGCAGCACTTGTTACTGGGCACCAGCGAGACCGTGCCCGTCATCGACGGCACGATGCAGTTCGGCACCTACCAGAGCATATTCTTCATCGAGCTCGACCACCCCCGCAATCGTGAGGTCATGATCCAGGTAGTCGGCGAATAAGTTAGTCTATAACCACTGTCACTGACCATAAACTCCTCGTGGTCTGGACCCAGCTCTATCTGCTGGCCTGCCCTTCAAATATCAAGGTTTGTAATAAAATTTAAAAGTTCTCCACACTCCTGTTATACGGTAGAGTTATGCAATCTTCCACTACTAACCCAGCGTTAGACTTGGAGTCGGCGTACGAGGCCTGTCGGACCATCACCCGCCGGGAAGCCAAGAACTTCTACTACGCCTTTCTAACTCTCCCTGCCACCAAACGACGTGCAATATATGCCGCCTACGCATTCTGCCGACACTGCGACGACTCGGTGGATGAAGAAACCTCCACTGACGCCAAACTTAAAGCGCTCGCTGAACTACAAGCCAACTTGAACAGCATCTATTCGGGCGGCGCTTCCGGTCCGGTTTACGTGGCGCTGGCCGACGTCGCACACAACTACGACATTCCCAAAGGCTATTTCCAAGAAGTAATCCTGGGAGTAGAGAGCGACTTGGTCAAAGACCGCTTCCAGAATTTCGAGGAACTGAAAGAATACTGTTACCGCGTGGCCTCGGTTGTTGGTCTGATCTGCCTGCAGATCTTTGGGTACAAGAACGATGACGCCAAAAAATACGCCGTGGACCTAGGCCTGGCCATGCAACTGACCAACATAATCCGTGACGTCCGGGAAGACCTAGACATGGGACGAGTCTACCTGCCTCAGGACGAACTAGCCCGGTTTGGCTATACCGAAGAAGACCTCAAGAAGGGAGTGCGTAATGAGGCGTTCCTCGAACTCATGCGGTTCCAATCCCATCGGGCCCGGACGTATTTCGACCGGGGGTTCAAACTGCTGCCTTATCTTTCTCGTCGGTCCCGGGCTTGCCCAGCTGTTTTGGGGGCGTTGTACTCCAGGGTATTAGGCCGTATAGAAGCTTCAGGCTATGACGTTTTAGAGTCCCGAATCTCTCTGAACAAGGCGGAGAAGATTGGTATAACGGCCAAGACCTGGCTCAGCAGTATGTTGCCGCTCCCTTCAACTCTCCGGTAACCTCTGTCTCGGACTCTTGGACCGATCGCATGACCGGCCATCCGGCAGGATAGGATGGAGCAACAAAAAAAGATAGTAGCTGTGACCGGCGCCTCTGGCTATGTTGGAACCAAACTTCTGGAACAGCTGGAGCAGGAGACCAGCCTCACGAAGCTGGTAGCGTTCGACGTCAATCCTCTCCCCGTACCGGTCCACAACATCGCCTTCTACCGCAAGAACGTCTTTGAGCCCATCCAAGATGAGCTGAACGACCAAGGCGCGACGACCCTCGTGCACCTTGCGTTCAACGCCCGCCGAGGCACCAATCGGCGTGAGATCGCTGAGATTCACGACGAGAACCTAGAAACCCTCCGGGCCGTAATGGCTTCATGTGTTATCGCACGAATCACTCACTTGATTTACGTCAGCTCCCACACAGTCTACGGGGCGCAGAGTGACAACCCGATTCCCATCGCCGATGACGCCGCGATGCGTGCTTCGCCCAACTTTCCCTACGCCCATGACAAGCTCCAGAGTGAGATAGCATTGGAGGAATTCGCACGGGCACAAGAAGACGTCAAGGTAACCGTGCTTAGGTCTTGCACCGTGTTGGGTCACGGCGCCGACAACCTAGAAACACAGGCTCTCTTTCGCCCCTGGTTGTTCGGAGTAATGGATTACAATCCGCCGTTGCAGTTCGTCTATGACAGTGACTTAGCCAGAGTCATGTCGATAATCATCCAACGGGAGATTCCAGGCACCTTTAACGTCGCTGGCGATGGCATAGTCCGCTATCATGAGATAGTCAAAATCCTCAAGAGCAGGTTTATCAACCTGCCGCCGTTCATGGTCTACCCGCTGACGCGGTTGCTCTGGTGGCTTCGCTTGCAAAGGGAAATGACCTCCACAGGGCTAGACCAAGTGCGCTGGCCCATATTGATGAGCACAAGCAAACTGCACAAGGCCACCGGCTACCGCTTCTGGCATACGGCGCTGGACGCATTGACCGCCTTTGCCAACTCAGCCTATCTCTACAAAGACGATATCTCTTTCTGACCGGCTTCTCGGGGGACTCATGACCCAACCGATCAAATTGGTCATCGACACCGATCCGGGTGTTGACGACGCTATAGCCATCCTGATAGCCCTTGCCGCCCCTCAGGTAGAGGTTATGGGTCTGACCTCAGTTGGCGGCAACGTTCCGCTGGCCCGCACAACCCGCAACGCCCTAGCACTGCTTCAAACCGCGAGTCGTGAAGATATCCCGGTTTCCAAAGGTGCATCGCGTCCGTTCCGGGGCAAGTTCAAATACGCACCCCAATTCCACGGCCCGGGAGGCTTGTCCCACCGCTTGCCTGAGCCTGTAATCAGGCATATAAACCAAGGGGCCGTCTCATTTCTACACGATCAGTTAACCCGAGAACCCGGCAAAATCGTGTTGGTGGCCCTAGGGCCATTGACCAACGTGGCCCGACTACTAAGGGAGCGCCCGTACGCATTGGAGCAGGCCAAGAACATCGTGGTGATGGGAGGTTCAGTAAACGCACCAGGCAACGTGACTCCTCACGCAGAGTTCAACACTTACTCCGACCCAGTGGCCGCGGATATCGTTTTTTCCAGTGGTTTGCCAATCACGTTGGTAGATCTGGCGGCCTGCCGTCAGGTAGGAATCAATCGGAAGCAGGCGTTCGGGTTACACTCCGAACACGTGTTAGGCCAGCTGACCTTGGACTTACTACAGGGCTGGTTCAAGAAAGACCCGAGCAGGCAGCGGTTCGAGTTCTATGACCCGTTGGCAATGGCGATTGCTTTGGATCCGACTGTCGCCACCGTAACGAAGATAGACCTTGACGTTAACCTTGAGGGGAACGAGTTCTGGGGAACTACTTCCGAGACGGGCGGGCACGGTGAGATAACACTCCTCCAGGACGTGTACGCCCCGCTATTCTTTAGGTCTCTAGAAGAGTTGTTGGAGTTGAAGGGTCTGCCAACTGGCTAATGACAGGTTCCCATCAACTTGCTGGCGGGCCCAGCTTCTACCGCATCCTAACCTTCTGCCTCGGTAGGGGGACTTGCGTCTTTCTTTTGTTAGGTTCTGGCTAGAGCTGCTGCTTCGCGCACCCTGGGAATCAACTCTTTGCCCCAGTCTATGGTGTCTTGGAGGGGATCAAAGCCACGTATTATGAACGCCGAAGCTCCTGCCTGATGATAAGCAAGAAGCGAATCGGCTACCTGTTCGGCGGTACCTACCAAGCAAGTAGTGCTTCCAGCTGCCCCGGTGGTCGCGGCAATTGGCATCCAGAGACGTTTGTCGTGGACGTCTCCCTTGGCTGCAAATTCCAACAAACGCCGCGACCCCTCTGACTGAAGCCTCGCCGGCTTACCGGGTCCAATCGTGCTTCCTACGGACGATTTTACCCGGTCGAGTATTCCTCGGGCCCTCTCCCATGCTTCACCTTCCGTGTCACCCAATATAGGCCTGACAGAGACACTAAAGCGTATGTCTCGGTTATATCTGGCAGCCCGCTGTCGGATATCGCCAATCTGTCTTCTTATAGACTCTAGTGGTTCACCCCAGAGTGCATAAACGTCCGCCCGCTTCGCACCGACCTCTTTGGCTACGTCGGAAGCGCCGCCAAAGTAGAGTGGGACGTGAGGTTTTTGGTGGGTGCGGACTTCACTGAGATTCTGCTCAAACCGATAGAATTCACCTTCGTAGTCGAAGGGTGAGGTCTCGGTCCAGACCCGGCGCAGCACATCCATGAACTCGTCACTTCGCCGGTAGCGGGCATCGTGGTCTATCCAGTCGCCATCACGCCGCTGTTCCACGTCGCTGCCCCCGCTGATGATATGCAGGGCGATCCGACCACCGGTAAGCTGGTCAAGGGTGGCAGCCTGCCGGGCAGCCAAAGTGGGCGCCACAAACCCTGGACGGTGTGCGATGAGATAACCTAGAGTCTTGGTCTGGGAAGCTGCGTACCCTGCAACTCCGAATCCCTCTGCCGTCGCCGAGGAATAGCCAATCAGCACCTTATCGAACCCGCTGGCCTCGTGAGCTAAGGAGAATTCAGTGATGTAGTCTGGGTCTATACCAGAAGGAATCTCATCTGCAGGGTTGATCCCGCCGCCGAACAGGCTGACCGTCACGCCCCTGGAGGAGTCGCGCTCCCGGTTAACGCCAATCATGCCGAGCATCTCTATTTCTGACATCTGACTGCTCCAGGACTATGTCCGCAGCGAATGGCGCGGCGGCGCGAATACAACGATGACACTTAGGTCTTCGGTGATAGAGTGGAATCGATGGTCTACGTGTGCGCCCACGTAGATAACCGTGCCGGCGCCAACCTGCCGGTGTTCACCTGCCACTTCAATGGCTCCTGACCCGGACACGATGTAATAGATCTCATCCTCGGAGTGGGGAGTCTGCGGGTCTGTGGCCCCAGACTTCAAGACGTAGATGCCAACACTAAGACGGTCAGCAGCAAAAAATTCGTGGTAAAGTTCTCCATTCTCACGGTGGCCAGCTACAATCCGACACATATCGAATGCGTCCATCAGTTACCACCTTTTTGACCATTGGCTGATGTGCCTAAAGCCCCGTAATTCACCTGTAATCCTCCGAGTATATCATGGTGCATATCTCGTTGTGTCGGCCGAACTTTCCGAGACTGTAAACCGGACAGCTAGTCTGCAAAAAGGTGGTCTGTTAAGTTGTCGTTATCTCCAAAAGAACCGATTGCAACCAATCCCGAGAAGCAGAGATTGGAAGTCAGATGGACGGAACTGCAGAAGCCGGACCGGCTTCTCAGTGCTGCCCAAAAAGGCGGGCGCTCCAGAGTTTGGAGAACGCTGCCAGCGAACTCGCCAGGGCCAGAGGGTTGTTGTGCCCCCTTGGGCCGAACCAAAGGTAAGCACTCTTCATGGCAGTCCAACGGGTCATTAACGCCCTTGATCTAAACGCTATCAATCTCAACGCATACAAATGGAATACTTCCCGAACAAGCTGGACGAACTTCTTAATCCCGATGTCTGGATATCGGCTGTTCGCGGCGAATTCAACCACGGCCTAACACCTAAGTCCCTGACTCAGCCGGTTGCCGAACTGTAAAACGGGCTGTCTGCAGAAGCGTGTGGTCATTTAGCCCTGGCAGTGCCACCACCAGACTAAAATTCCTGCACGCTCCCTATATTATTAGCTGCGTCCGGGTTCAAGATGCGTGTGGTGAAGAAGTGGCATAGTCCCACGGCTATCGGAATACAAACGGCGTAGACCGCTAGGGCAGGAGAATAACCCACTGGGTAGGCCAAGACGGGCATGGCGATCAGGAAACCTGCCAGCGGGTAGATCGCTTTACGGGTGAAGTAAAGCACTGCCAGGCCGGCAGCGCCGATAGGCAGGCCGATTATCGGTAATGAAGCAATCAGCACCCCAACGGCGGTGGCAGCGCCTCTCCCTCCTCTGAATCTCAGGTAAGCGGGGAAGTTATGACCGGCCAACGCAGCTACTCCGGCCATCATTTCCATGCCTGTGTCGTCCACCAGAGCTTTTGCCAGTACAATCGCCAAGGAGCCCTTGATGATGTCGATGGCGCCCACGGCGACACCCGCTTTAGCCCCCACATTGCGGAATACGTTCGCCGCGCCACTATTGAAATCCCCTACCTCTCGGATGTCCCGCCCAAGGTTATAACGGGTGAATAGATAGGCAGTGGGAAGGCTTCCGATGGCGTAACAAAGTAAGCCCAGTCCGACCCAGGTCAAATCGAAATACTCCCGTTTGGAAAATCGAGGTAAACAAAACGGACGCCCGGTCCACGGAGCGTCCGTTGGTTCTACTAGTCGATAGTGATGTCCTTGATTCTTAAGCCGGGACCATCTGGGGGATCACTGAGGTGCACCAGTGCAGGTACTTTGGGTTGCGTCCCACCACGATGTCGAAATACAGCTTCTGCAGTTGGGTAGCGATGGGTCCAGGTTCACCATCACCGATGTTCCGCCGGTCCAGTTCCACCACCGGTGTCAGATGGGCAGCAGTCCCGCTTAGGAATACCTCATCACACAGATACAACTCGCTGCGGTCGATGCTACGTTCGACCACTTCAAGCCCCAACTCGGCGTTCGCAAGTTGGATGATGGTCTCCCTAGTGATGCCGGGCAGAGCGTTGTCCTCAAGGCTGGGGGTATGCAGCTTACCTCCGGCCACCATGAATACGTTCTCGCCCGAACCCTCGGAAACGTGGCCGTCCTGGTTCAAGATTATGGCCTCGTCGAATCCGGCTAGGGTTGCTTCGGTCTTAGCCAGCATGCTGTTTACATAGATGCCCGCGCTTTTAATCTGGGTCGGTATCATATTGTCATCGACCCTCCGCCAAGATGAAGTGCAGCACTTGAGGATGTCCGTCCCTAGATAACTGCCGAACGGGACAGTGATCAATGTGAAATCGCTGGCCAATTCTTGGAGTTTCAGGTTCGCTACAACCTCAGCGCTCTTGTAGGCCAGAGGGCGCACGTAGATGTCCGATGTGTGTCCGTTACGCCTGACCAGGTCTACGGTGATGTCGCAGAGTTGGTCAGCGCTATACGGAATGTCCAACAACAGTATCTTGCAGCCGCGAATCAGCCTTTCGTAATGCTCTCGCATCCGGAAGATGAACATCTTACCTTGCTCTTCGTTCCAATTGCCTCGGATACCTTCGAAAACTGCGGTTCCGTAGTGGAGCGCGTGGGTTGTCACACTCACCTTAGCATCATCCATCGGTACCACAGCGCCCTGAAAAAAGGCGTGTAGTTGCTGACTGCCGTTGGCGGATGTAGCTTTGTTAGTGCCCACGTTTAAACCCCATTTATCAAGGATGTGTGCTGAATTATAATCTGACAGCTTCAGCTAGTACAACCTGGACGCGCAGGCAGGCTCTTTTCTAAGGGGATTCAAAGGGAATCGGTGACGATGAAGTTGTGCGCGTTACCGATGGTTCGGAGTGACGGCGCAATACCAACGATGGCCCACTCTCTGGGGTGTTAAGGTCCTTTCAAGGCCCCTCCCCATAGCCGTAATGTATACTGGATTTCGACCCCTGGAGCGACTCCAGAATCCGGTTGAGGAATAAACGAAATTGGCTGATTATTCCAGATTGGACGGGCGGAATTGGGACGAGAACCGACCCGCGAAGATCACACCCAGTTATCAGAGATACGCCGAAGGGTCGGCATTGATCGAGATGGGGACCACAAAGGTACTATGCGCCGCCTCTCTGGAGGAGCGGGTACCGGGGTGGATGCGTGGCCAAGGCAGAGGCTGGGTCACAGCTGAGTACTCCATGCTTCCCCGCGCCACCAATACCCGAACGAGCCGAGAGCGAGACTCGGGTAGGCCCAGCGGGCGCTCTCAAGAGATTCAGAGGTTGATCGGCCGGTCTCTGAGGGCGGTAACCGATTTGGCGGCGTTGGGAGAGCGCACCGTCCAGATAGATTGTGACGTTATACAAGCTGACGGCGGTACTCGTACTGCTTCAATAACCGGGGCCTACGTGGCGCTGCACCAGGCACTGCAGATGCTGGTGAATAACCAGGTACTAACCCAGTTACCACTGATCTGTCCCGTCGCGGCGGTTAGCGTCGGAATCTTGAAGGACCAGCTACTTCTCGACCTGTGCTATGAGGAAGACTTCGCCGCCGACGTTGACTTCAACGTGGTGCTCACTGCCCAAGGAGGTTTGGTGGAGCTGCAGGGAGCAACCGAAGCACAACCATTCCCACGGCATCTTGTAGAAGAAGTCCTTTCGTTGGCCTCCCGTGGCATGGAGCCTTTATTCCGGCTCCAGCGTGAGGCTGCCAAAACATTCCTATAAGCATGAGAAATCTATTTGGCATTTCCGATGTCCTTTCGCATGGGTCTGCCCTCGGAGCTTCTCTGGCCCTGGTAATATTGGCTCTCCTGGCAGCAGTAGCCTGTTCCAACGACCCGACGGCCGCTTCCAACCCTCCCACCCCGACAACAAAGGTTGGAGGAGGAAATCAAATTATCTCTGCGCCCATGCTCCAGTTACCCAACATCGCGGACACGGTCGAGAGAGTGCGCCCGGCAGTAGTGTCCATCGTATCCCGAAACATCTCTTTAGACCGTTTCGGCCGGCAGGCCCAGGGGTTCGGAAGCGGGACAGGCGTGATATTTGACGAATCTGGCCTAGTGCTGACCAACAATCACGTGGTCGAAGGCGGAGTTGAAGTCACCGTAACCCTTGACGATGGCACTCAGGTAGAGGCCGAGATCGTTGGTGCAGACCGACTATCTGACCTGGCGGTTCTCAGATTGCCGGGCGACGGTTATCCCTTCCTCCTTCTGCGGAAGAACGGGTCGCTCCGGGCCGGCGACTGGGTGATAGCGATCGGCAACGCACTGGCGCTACCCGGTGGTCCTACCGTTACCGTGGGCGTCGTATCCGCCCTGGGGAGGTCCATCGAAGCATCACCTGGTATCACTCTATATGACCTGATACAGACCGACACTTCCATAAATCCTGGCAACAGCGGCGGCCCGCTAATCGACCTGGAGGGCAACCTGATTGGGATCAACACGGCCGTTCTACGGGGCACCAGCCAAGGGATGGGGGTCGCGGTCGAGGGCATCGGCTTCGCGATAGACATCGAGACGGCCCAGCAGGTCGCGGAGCAATTGGTGGAATTGGGTCACGTACGCTGGGCATGGATGGGCGTCTATCTAGCTGATCTGGTGCCTGAGGTCGCAGCTCGGGTGGGTCTGCCCATCCGCGAGGGGGTCATAATCAAGAACACGGTCATTGATGGACCTTCCGACATCGCCGGAATCCAACCAGGGGATATCCTGGTGAACATAGGCGGCCACGATATCGCGACGATCTCAGACCTAACTCGTCTGCTGAAAACGGAATTCAGCGCCGGGGAAGAATTGATGGTTGAGGTATTCAGAGTGGTTGAAGGCCAAGGATCTCGTGAGGTACTGACCCTCGAACTAGGAGAGCGTCCTCAGAAATAATATCCACGACGATTCATAGTAAAACAGAAGAGCCCCCTGCGACGGCGGACTCTTCTGTTTCACTGTCTATGTACCCTATGTCGTCTCTACCCCATCCACGTCCAGAATCACCGTTGGCAGGTCCAACTCTCGGAGTCCCTTCTCTACCTGCTGCCGGTCCCCTACCACCAAAATCTTCAGCTGGTCTGGGCGGACCAATTCCTGAGTGATTCGATGGACGTCATCGAGGGTCACGGATTCAACGTTCGAACGGACCGTTTGGAGGTAATCGTCGGGCAGGCCGAACTGGACCATCTGAAGGACCTGGCCCATGACGGCTCCTGGCCGTTCAAAGTTTGCCGGAAAGCTCCGCAAGACGCTCTGTTTGGCGTTCTCCAATTCCTCTTCGCTGATGGGCCGGTCGCCGCGGACCTCGTTGAATTCCTTTAGGGTCTCGAAGACTGACTCTTTGGTAACCTCGGTCTGGACTGAACCACCGGCCAGCAAAAGAGAAGGCCCGCGGTGCCACTGAACATGAGACTGGTATCCATAGCTGTATCCTTTGTCCTGGCGCAGATTCTGATTTAGCCTGGCGGAGAATTGGCCACCAAAGGCGTAATTCATCAAAGTCAAGCCCAGGTAATCGGGGTGCAGCCTGGGTATCGTGGTGTGCAGGGCGCGGATTACCGATTGGGGAGCTCCAGGCCGGTCGACCAAATAGATGGTCGCCGTGCCATTGGACGGCACGATAGTGGCTTCAACGTTGACCCCAGGGCTACCGCCCTTCCAAGAACCAAATACCGATTCAGCTCTTTTTGCCACTTCTTCGATACTGACGTCGCCAACAACGATAAGATTAGCATTCTCAGGACCGTAATCCCTGTCAAATTGGCGCACCATATCGTCGCGGTTGAGAGCTCCTATCGATGATTCAGTACCAGAAAGTGGATGCCCATATCCAGAATCTCTCCGGAAAACCAGGCCAGCCAACAGTTGCTCTGCCACAGCGTTGGGTTCGTCTTTGCCCCGGCGCAATTCTGTCAGATGTTCTCTACGCACCCGCTCGAGCTCGTGGTCCGGAAAACTGGGATTCAACACCAGGTCTGCGGTGAGTTCCAGCGCCGTAGACCAATGTTTAGTGAGGGTTTCCGCCGATAGCAGGGTGTATTCGCGGCGTCCATCGGCCGAGATGCGCGACCCAATAAACTCAAATGCCTGGGCGATATCTTGGCTGGATTTGGTATCAGTACCCTCCGGAAGCATCTGAGCGGTGAAGCCAGCCAGACCAGGTAGCTGTTCCGGGTCCCTGGAGGCACCTGCATCCATCAGCACGCCGAAAGCCACGATGGGAAGGCCCCGCTGTTCAATGACCGAAATGCCCATGCCGTTGGAGAGCTTGGTTCGGGTTGGAGTGGGTGGAGTGAAGACCGGCTCGTTCTTCGGCGGAGGCATCACGCTGCGATCCAGCTTGACAGAGGCCGGAGACAGGGTCGGTTCAGGCAGCACCCGCAGTCGCACCTGGTTCTCACCCAAAACCGATTCTGCCACCCGCATTACGTCTTCACGGGTCACTGACATATACTTGTCTAGGCTTGTGTTTATCAGGTCGGGGTTGGATGAGAAAACGCTGAAGTGGTTCAATTGATCGGCCCGCCCCCCGAACCCGCCGATGCGAGCAAGTTGCCGATAATGACTGGCTTCGATACGGTTCTTGACCCGGGCGATCTCTTCGTCGGTGGGCGGTTCCCGCAGCAGCCGGCCCATCTCAGCATCAGCAGCGGCTTCCACTTCAGCCAATTCGTGTCCTTCAGCAGCGGTCACTGACATGACACACTGACCGGCGATCTCCGACGAATGATACCGCATACTCGCGCTCTGGGCGATCTGTTTCTCATACACCAGTGACTTGTGCAGGCGGGAAGTTAGACCATCGGACATGATGGCCTGGTAGATCTCCATCGGAGCGTCATCGATATCTCCTTCCGGAGGCGTTGGCCAGGCGACGTATGCTCGCGGCAAGGTTACTTTGTCACGCATCTCGAGTTCGATGCGACCCTTAAGACCTGAGTCATGCCGTCCTTTGCGGGGCACAGATTCACCTGGCGGCAAGTCACCGAAGTATTTGTTGACCAGTTCCAGCGCCTCCCCAATTTTGATGTCGCCTGCGATGGCCAGACTGGCGTTGGTAGGGGAATAGAACCGCTTGAAGAAGTCTTTGATGTCATCCAACTCAGCGGCATCCAGGTCTTCTTGAGAACCAATAGTCATCCAGTGGTAAGGATGAGGCATTGGATATAACGCCTCTTGCAGATGCCAACTAGCCATACCATAAGGACGGTTCTCATAGGACTGGCGGCGTTCGTTCTTCACCACGTCCCGTTGGATATCGAAGCGCTGTTGATCTAAGGCATCCAGCAGATAACCCATGCGATCTGCTTCCAACCAGAGGGCGAGGTCCATGTAGTTGGTGGGAACGTCTTCCCAGTAGTTGGTGCGGTCTGGGGTAGTGGAACCGTTCAGGTTTGCGCCGGCTTTTTGAAGAGGCTCAAAGTGGCTGCTATTGTGGTGTTTTGAGCCTTCGAACATCACATGCTCGAACAGATGGGCAAACCCGGTGCGCCCGATCTCTTCGTCTTTGGAACCCACGTGATACCAGACATTTACGGCAACTACTGGAATCGTGTGGTCTTCATGGAGTATCACGTCCAGGCCATTGGACAATGTGTGTTTTTCAAAGGAGATGGTTACCATCTGGAGAAAACCTCGGCCGATTAGACTGGTGTGTTTCAACCCATCTTACGGTGGCCTTCCCCAGATGTAAACCGAAATCGGTCTCACCGTTTCTGGTCAAATCTGGAAATGAAAAACTGACCTCGGACGTTGTCCGGAGCCAGTTTTTTAGCCGTTAGTCTCTGCGTGCTGAGGACCAAATCTATACGCCTAACTCCCCTGATTATGCTGGTAGTAGTTCTCGTCCGTGCGCTCCGGTATGGGGGAATTGGTCTTATTCTGGTCTATCACTCCCGCGTCCCATAGGTGGGAGAAATTCAAGGCCCTCGGGCAGTGCCCATAGGCCTCTTCAACCTCAACTAGCATCCCCTGAAGGTGTTTAGAATTGTCATCTGTCTCGTAGAGAGACAACACCACGTCCCGCTTCTCTAGGTCTTCTTGGCTAACAATACTGACCTTGCCATTGACCCGAACCGTGTCATTGACACCGGGGATGAAGAAGATCAGGCCGACGTAAGGGTTTTCATCAACGTTCTGGTAGGACTGGAAAAGCCGGTTGCCTGCAACGTCAGGGAACAACAAGTGTTTGTCGTCGATCACTTTTATGAACCCGGGTTTGCCGCCTTTGGGGGATGCGTCACATCTCCCTTCACCATCTGCAGTTGCTTGGACTACAAACGGAGCGGCCTTGATGAATTCTTGAACGTAAGGAGTCAAGTGAGTTTTAAGTTTCAGAACGGCCCTCTCGGAAGGCGGACCGAACGTCTCGTTGAACCGACTGTCGCCGACGCTTTTCCCAACTGTTGTAGTAGCCATGGCAGGCGCTCCTATCGCTGTATCAGCGGAACCAGATGTTGTCTCCGATTCTAAAGGTTGGGACTTTATTCAGCAATGCCGGTTTGGGTCACTTCAGCAATGACAGCTGCCAACCGCTCACAGTCGCCTATGGGCCGAATACCCACGCGTATGTATTCGGGCAGGCCGAAAGAAGTACAATCCCTGACTACGATCCCTTTGGTCAGAAGGATGGATCGCCATTTGGCGGCGTCTCCGACCTTTATCAACAAGAAATTGGCTTCAGAAGATGGGATTTCCAAGCCAAGCGCTCCAATTTCGCTGATGAGGTAATTCTTGGAACTGGCCACCGACTTCCTGGCTGCAGGTAAATAACCGGAGTCGTCCAGAGCACAGATACCCGCCTTCTGCGCTAGTCCATTGACGCTCCAGTCGGGTTGATATCTCCGTAAACGGGAAACCACTTCCTCCGAAGCGATGGCGTACCCCAAGCGGAGGGCGGCCTGCGCGTAATCTTTGGTCATGGAACGCACCAGCACCACTTCGGGCCGGTCCAGCAGATTTAAAGAGTCCCAGGGATGTTCGACGAAAGACAGGTAAGCTTCGTCCACCACTAGAAGACTGTCGGCATCCCTTGCAGCCTCAGCCAACGCCTCAACCTCGCCCTGGTCAAGATACACGCCAGTGGGGTTGTTGGGGTTGCAGACGAAGATCAGAGACGGTTTTTTGTCTTCGATTATGTGAGTAGCCGCTTCGATGTCCCACCTGAAATCTCCAGAAAGATCAGCTTGGAGATTCAGTATCTCCACCCCAGACAGGCGGCAGGCCCCGTCGTATTCCCCATAGGTCGGAGTGAACAGCAAAGCAGCCCTGTTATCAGAGAGGAAGACTCGAGTTAAGAGGTGGAATATTTCAGTGGATCCGTTTCCTATGAGGATCCGTTGGATAGACAGAACCGAAGATGGCGTCGATATATACCGGCTGATGGCCTCGCGGAGTTCCAGGCATTCGGGGTCTGGGTATGCGCCCAGGTCAACGCTGCGCATGGCCTGCCAGGCGCCTTCTGGTGGACCGATAGGGCTGATACTAGCGCTGAAATCTAATAGCTCTTCCGCCTTCAGGCCCAGGGCACGCAACTCCCGAGGGTTGATACTGCCATGCACTGGGCGGCGGCCCTCCGTATTTTCATTGTGCTGGTTTGAAGTCAAAATCAGTTGGCCTTCAGAGAACGTTTCCTCTAGCGTAGGTCACCGCGAGGGCTATTGCTATCCCAAATAAACCCACCAGGTACATGGACTGGACGGATCGTGAGATATCCTTGGGTTCGATGGGCCGTTCCGGTTCGCCCAGCTGATAGCCAACTTCTGGGTCCGCTTTCTGAAGTTGGACTCCCAGAGCCCCGGCCATGCCGCTCATGGTCCAACCGGCGTTGGGGCTCTTGGTGCGGCTATGATGCAGCCACATCGTGCGCCATGCCCTAGCCATCTGCTGATCCGGCAAAAACCCACTGGATACCACCAACAACAGCCCGGCCAGCCGCGCCGGAATCAGGTTGACCAGGTCATCCAACCGAGCCGACGTTTTCCCCAGATATTCGTAGACTCCCCGATAACCTATCATACTGTCCAGTGTATTAATCATGCGGTATATGAATGCCCCTGGCAGTCCGAACAACGCAAAGAACAGCCAGGGAGCTAGGAAGCTATCGTTGATGTTCTCAGAGACCGACTCAACGGTAGCAGCTGTGGCCTGCTCGGCGGTCAGGCCTGATGGGTCACGGCTGACGAGGGACGGCATCCGGGCTCTAACTTGATCCATGTCTCCCCTGTCCAGGTGTTCCCGTACCAAGGAGGCTTCTTTGTGCAAAAGCCGAACCGAGAAAGTGGTTTTCAACAAGGCCGCGCCTACCACTATGTAAACTATGGTGTGTATCTCTTTGAGGCCCCAAGCCACTAGGAAAGCTGCCGCTCCCCAAAAAAAGGCTAAGGACAAGGTTATCAGGAGGCCTGCCGTTATCGCAGCAAGACTTTCTTTAGGGGCCCGCGATTCCAGAAACCCAACCATACGCCCCATCCAGACCGTTGGGTGGAACCGTGTGGGCGGCTCACCCAGCGTAAGGTCGAGCAACACAGCCAAGGCTAGGACCGCCAGGTCATCAGAGCTGGAAAACATCAAAAGCGGTCCAGCAGGTCGGTCAACGGTTCCAGCCATTCTTGAGTGGCTAAGGCAGCGGCGCCTATTATCACAGTTGTCTCGATGATCTCGTTGGTGGCCCCATAGGTGTCACCGGTGAGTCCGCCCAGCGACTTGGCTATCGACCACCCCGTCAGCCAGGCCACGAGCGTCACTCCGAAAAATAGTCCCAGTCCGGCAAAACCTCCAAGCAAGACTGACGCGGCCAACGCGGATATGCCTGCCACCGCTGTAGCGACCTTTATATCTGTATCGTGAAACTGCGAGCCGAGTCCTTGGGTGCGGACATACGGGAAAGCTCCAAGCAAAACGACCATGGTCCATCTCGACAATGCCGGGAAAAGAAGCAGTGCCCACTCTTTACCAGGTTCGGGTAGCGTCAATAGAGATACCAGGGCACCGTACTTGAGGAGCAAGACCGTCATGCCTCCAACCACTCCAAAGGCACCGACGCGGGAGTCACGCATGATCTCCAAGCGACGCTCTCGAGTGAAGCCGCCGAACACTCCGTCGAATACATCCATCAATCCGTCCAAGTGGAGGCCTCTGGTGACAATGACCATGGCGGCCACCAGAAACGCGGCAGTCAAGGGTTCTGAGAACAGGCGGCTGGATGCTTCCTCTACGCCTACAAGAATCAGGCCCATCAGCAGGCCGACTGCAGGGTAGAACGCCCTTGAGTTGCTGACGTTCCGCGGGTCTCGGTCCATGTTATGCGAGACCGGGAAGATGGTGAGGAAAGTCACCGCCAGCCGAAGAGGATTGAGCCAGAAAGAGATCAGGATGCTGCCCCTTGACTATCGTCTTCGATCTTTTCTGATACGCCCGCTTCGGCGAATGTGGTCATATCAGAGAGACACTTGGCCGCCGCTTCAACTATGTGTATCGACAGGGCTGCTCCGGATCCTTCACCCAGCCGCATACCCATATCCAAAAGAGGCTCCAATCCCATATGGCTGAGTCCCAGTCTGTGGCCTGGCTCTACGGACTGGTGTGAGGCTATGAACCTATGCCGGGCTTCTGGCGCGATGACGTATGCAACCAATGCAGCCGCTCCGGATATGAAGCCATCGACAATAACGGGGCGTCGTCCGGCGGCGGCGCCCAAGAAAACCCCGGCCAAGACTCCGATCTCGAACCCGCCGACCTTCATCAGGATATCCAGGCCGTCCTTGGGGTCGGGTTTATTAACATCTATGGAGCGCTGCACCACTTCGGCTTTGTGAGCCAGGCCAGCGTCATCCAGTCCCGTGCCCCGGCCAGTGGTAACGTCCGTGCCAGCTCCCGTGACGACTGATGTTATGGCGCTTGACGGAGTGGTATTACCGATGCCCATGTCCCCGCAGGCGAATAGGTCAGCGCCGGCCGCTATCTGTTCCTGACAGACTTGGATCCCCGTCTCCAGGCACTGGATGGCCTGCTCCCGGCTCATGGCAGGCCCAACAGCGATGTTATCAGTACCCCGCCCAACCTTGGCCGAGCGAAGGGATGGGTGAGATGGAAGGTCAGCAGCGACACCAGCGTCTATGACCACGATATCAGCCCCAGCATGGGTAGCCAGCACATTGATAGCAGCGCCACCGCCCAAGAAGTTCATCACCATGGCTGGGGTGACGTCCTGTGGATAGGCGCTAACTCCCTCAACCACCACGCCGTGGTCCCCGGCTGCCAACACCACAGTCTTATTGATGATCTTCGGCGTGGGTTCACCAAATATTCCAGCAAGCTGTATAGAGAGCGCTTCCAGGCGGCCCAGACTGCCCAGAGGTTTGGTCAGTTGGTCCTGTCTGGACCTGGCGGCGCCCATCGCCGCTTCGTCCAGAGGGGCGATCTGATTTATCGTGTGGTCGACAAGGTCTGATATGGCCATAGGTCTCTTTCAGCCCCGATGAGAAGCGGGACGATATTTCGGTTTCCGGATAGGGACTAGAATTCTATGCCTGGTTGGGCTTTGATCCCTACTTGGTATGGGTGCTTGACCACCTGCATGTCGGTAACCAAGTCAGCGTACGCAACCAAGTCTTCGGGAGCATTTCGGCCGGTGATGATGACGTGTTGCATATCAGGCCGGGCTTTCAGGACCTCTATGACTTCGTGGGTGTCGATCCACCCGTAATGCATCGGGTAGGTGAACTCGTCCAGCACCACAACGTTATATTCGCCTGACGCGATGACCGCTTTGCAATCTTCCCAGTGGGTCCGGGCCAGATCAGCCGACTGGTCTAAGTCCTTTGAGCGCCAGGTGAAACCGTCGCCCATGGAGCGCATCTCGATGCCCATCTTTTGAGCGGCGCGTTGCTCTCCAAAGTTGGCGGTGGAGTGCTTGATGAACTGGAACATGATTACA
Organism: Dehalococcoidia bacterium; assembly: GCA_022451945.1. Classification (GTDB taxonomy): domain Bacteria; phylum Chloroflexota; class Dehalococcoidia; order Lucifugimonadales; family UBA3495; genus UBA9611. The sequence goes on along the minus strand of JAKUNK010000009.1, from coordinate 66,637 downwards.
TTCATGCCTCGGCCCCAGGCTCGCACCACCACGCCCATGGCAGCAGTGGTCTTACCCTTGCCCTTGCCCGTGTTGACGATCACCAGGCCTTTATCGATCCGCGGCCCAGTGACGGACTGAGGGCCGGGTTCGGACTGGGTATTTTGGTTCGAAGGTGTATCTGAACTCATTTCTTATCCCTACCGGTATTGCCGGCTCTATTTAAACTGCGATGCAGGTCTCAACGAACCTGGCTGCCAGACCTGGGCGACTGCCCAGGTGTATGTGGACATACGATGCCCAGACGTTGCGGGTGCGGAACCCGTCGGGCCGGTTCTCCTGGTCAATCACTTTATAGACCGATTCTTCTGCTCCCGGTTGTTGGGCGAGAGTTGACCAGTGGAATTCGTGCCCTCGAACCCGCTGCCCTACTTGAAGCACAGGATTATCGGAGCATGACTCCACTTCGCGGTAGCCCAAGGTCAGACGGCTCTGGGACATGGCAGACTCTGCCGGTATAACCCCGACCATAGGGTGGGTCACGCCCTCTAAATCCGACAGGCTCTTACCCAGATACATCAGTCCACCACACTCCGCGTAGACCGGCACTCCGCTGGCTACGGCCTCCATTATGGACTGGTGCATCGGCTTGTTATCTGAGAGATGGGAAGCGAACAGTTCTGGGAACCCGCCACCAAGGTAGATGCCACTTGCGCCCGCAGGGAGCTTCTCGTCTTCCAACGGGCTGAATGGTGCGATCTCAGCGCCCCAAGCAGTGAGCAAATCCAACGAGTCCTGATAGTAGAAATTGAACGCCATATCCTGAGCCACAGCTATGGTTGCACGGGAAGATAGGGCCACTTCTGGGTAGACGGTGGGCGATGCCGGGGGCGTCTTGGCGCTCTGAGCCAGCTTCAATATAGCGTCAACATCCATGGTCGCTTCGACTTGGTTGATCACGCCGTCATACCATTGCTGGGCCACTGTACCCTCAACGGTTGGTATCAGGCCCAAGTGGCGTTCCGGCTGGATGAATTCCTCTTTCCTTGGCAGATAACCGAGGACGGGCAGGCCAGTGGTGGCCTCTATCTGAGGTTTACAGAACTCCAGATGACGATCGCTTCCCACGCCGTTCAGGATGACTCCAGCGACGTTGAGGTCTGGGTCGAACTTCTGGAATCCCAGAATCTCAGCCGCAACGCTGCGGGCGACCTTGGCCGCGTCGGCGATGAGAATGACCGGGGCCCCAAGTAGTTTGGCTAGCTGCGCGGTGGAGCCTTCCTCCGTCAAGCTGGAATGACCGTCGAACACCCCCATAACCCCTTCCACCACAGACACATCACACCCGGCGCTAGCTCGTTGGAACAGTTCTAGAACCGTAGAGTGGTCGCAGAGCCAAGTGTCCAGGTTGCGGCTGGGCACACCGCAAGCGATCTGGTGGTATGAAGGGTCTATGTAGTCAGGGCCAGCCTTGAAAGGCTGTACCTTGTTTCCTCGGCGGGTCAGTGCTCCCATGACGCCGGTGGCGATGGTAGTCTTACCCACCCCACTGCGTACTCCCGCGATCACTATGGTTGCAGCCATTCAGTATTCCTTGCGTCCTTGCGTCTCTGGGGCCCATTATAACTGGCGTCCGTGGAAAACGCAGGGAGTAGCCGCCAGGCGTGTCAGTGTTGCTTGACAACCCTGAGCATTTGGGTCAATCTGCCTACAAATTCCAACAGGATAAAACGCTTGGAGATGTCATGCCGAAACTAGAAGTATTAGGCGAGATTCAGCGCAAAAGTATGTTGATGTGGCCGTGCCTGGAGCACGACGACACGCCCTGGACACCGATGGCCAAGCCATTATCAGAAAGCAAAGTAGCGTTGGTGACCACAGCCGGCCTGCACATCAGAGGTGACAAGCCCTTCATCGCGACTCAGCCAGGAGGAGACACGTCATTCCGGGTCATACCACGGAGCGCTGGAGTCAACGACATCATCCAAAGCCACACCAGTATCGGATTCGACCACACCGGTATTTACCGGGACCTGAACGTAACCTTCCCAATCGACCGCCTTCAGGAATTGGTTGACCAAGGAAAGATCGGTTCTCTGTCCGACAACTATTACTCGTACATGGGTGCTCTCCGGGACGTGACTGGGATCCTGGAGGATTCAGGCCCAGAAGTTGCACGCAGGCTCAAAGACGAAGGCGTTGATGTAGTGTTGCTGACCCCCACTTGACCCGCCTGTTCTCACGCTGTAAGCGTGGTCGCGCGTGTCTACGAGGAGGCCGGACTGACCACCACCGGGATCGTCCTGATCGAGGAGCATGCCCAGCGGGTGAAGCCTCCTCGGATGTTGGCCGTCCCTTTCTTTTTCGGCAACGCCCTGGGAGAGCCGGATGACCCGGAATATCAGCACAAGGTACTTCAGGCCACTTTCGACCTGCTGGACCGGGAGCAAGGTCCCGTGCTAGAGCAACTCCCTGAGAACATGATTCCCGATGTTCTGAAACAAGGCTCAGAGGTCAAACCTGCCGAACCTGAGGAACTGGACGCCGCAGACGAACTGACATCCCTGCGGGCCTACTACGAACAATGGATAAATGCCCACAACGGCCGCACTGCGGTCGGGTTGAGTGGCGTGCCCCAACGGCGGTTCCGCGGGGTGGTCAGGTTCTTAGAGAGCTATCTTGCTGGCGAGGACGCAGACCTTAAGGAACGCCCCGAAGATACGTCAGCCCATCAATACGTCCGTTATTGCGTTGACGACTTGAAGGCCTTCTACTACGAGGCCCGCATGGCGCAACGCCCAGACGGCGCCGACCGCGAGGTTCACGAGTGGTTCTGGTCGAACACGGCCATGGGCGCTCTATGCATGTCCTTGGCTGAGAAGATGCGAAACGATGACGATGAGGCGGCCAAAGCAGTCGCATACGGGATAGCTAGATAATGGTTACCTACACCTACGACCACATACACATCCGCAGCCGGGAGCCCATGGAAACGGCCCAGTACTTCAACAAGATGTTCGGAGCCAAGATCCTTGAGAGCGTACAGACCGACGGCCAATCCAGGGTCGATATAGACATAAACGGTCTGATCGTCTTTCTGGCCCAGGCCGAGTTAACCACCCCCGACGGGCCAGTTGACCCATACGTAGGCCTAGATCACTTCGGTCTGCGGGTAGACGACCTAGATACCGCGGCGGCCGACCTAAAGTCCAAGGGGGCAGAATTCTCCATGGAACCTAAGGACCTTAGACCAGGACTGCGCATAGCATTCGTCCGCGCACCGGGCGACGTCAGGATAGAGCTACTTGAACGTAGTGGGTAATTAACACCGGAGTCCAGAATAAAAGGCCGGCGCAGTGCACCGGCCTTTTATTCTGGACTCCGGTAAAGGTTATCTTACGGTCTGGAGCCTCTCATCCAAAGATAGATCGCGCCCACGATTATGAGAACGCCAATCAAGATGAAGAGCCATCCAATTCCCTTGATCAGCCACTCACCCACCGGTGAAACTAGAATCAGACCCAACACGAATATCAGACCGCCGCAACCGATTCCAGACCCCGGTCCGACGCCGCCCATGTTGATCTGCCTGAACTGCATCGAATCTAATCGTTAGTCACTGTATAGGTGGCTTCAGATTCAGTTACCCGTCCGTCTTCAGTTAATTTGCCTAAATGGGTCCGGACGTTCCTTGCGGCTGCGCTTCTCAAGTTCCGGCGCAGGTTCCGAGGGTAAACGGCGCTCACGATCTCGCCCACGGATTCCATCCCGGACGCCAGAGCCGCCAGAACCTGGCCTTCGCGCTCCGTACGGTGACGGATGTACCCGTTGACCCGGGCGGTCCCGTTATTGATGATCTGGCCGTGGCCAGGACAGATCATGTCAGGCTTTAATCCAGCGAGGGTATCCAAAGATGCCATGTATTGCTTGAGATTCCGCACGCTGGATGACGAGTTTCCAAGGATCGTGTCGCCACTGAATACCACTTTCTCAGCCGCCATGTAGTAACAGACGTGATCGTCTTCATGTCCTGGGGTGAAGTAGGCCCGGAGCTTGACCCCGCCGCCTGCGGTAACCGACTCGCGCGAGCGAAGTTTCTCCACGTTGCCCCCTAGCCGGTGGCTGAGGACTGGCTCCAGCTTCGGATGACAGCGCACCACACAACCGAACTCTTCTTGCAGGCGGTCCAAGCCACCGATGTGGTCGCCGTGGCCATGGGTGATCAAGATGGAGGAGATACGAGGCTTGCCCAGTTCAGCGTAGAAATCCAATATCTGCTTCGTCCAGGAGCGAAATGGTTCCCCTGTGTCCACAACCACCATATGGTCCTTGGGGTCGCCCACGAAGTATATGTGAGTGCCGCCTGGGTGCATGGCACCGAAGCTGCCGGGGTCTTCTTCGATATGGGTGGCATAGATATGTTCGGTGATCTGCATGTTCAGGTGATCGCTCCGTCGTGTTCCTGAGTCCTATAGCCTGAGTAGGTGGGATAGTAGCGGGGGGCCCGTACCGCGTCAATCCCCAGGCTCCCGCTGGTGTAGCTATGGTAATATCCGAAAGATTTTACCGGTCTCTACATGTGATTCTCATAGGTTAGAAGGTATAAATGATCTCCCAAATGATAACCGGGCAAGACCTGAAATCGGCCATCCCTAACCTCACAGGGACGATACGCCTCAAAGGATTGGAGGGGACGGTAAAGGTTTTCAGAGACAAGTACGGCATTCCCCGTATCAAAGCTGAATCGGAGTCGGATGCCTTTTTCGCCCAGGGTTTCGCGACCGCTCAAGACCGTTTGTGGCATATGGAATATGACCGACGCCGGGGTTCCGGACGGTGGGCGGAGGCCGTTGGCCAGCAAGGGGTGGCCCAAGACACTCTGATGCGTAAGTTCCGGCTGACAGCCAGCGCCAAGGGCGACTACCAAGTGATGGACCCCCATACCAAGTCGGTGTTCGACGCCTACGCCTCCGGCGTCAACGCCTTCATCGAGAAAGGGGGCGCTCTGCCGATCGAATATCAGATCACCGGCTTGGAACCCGAGCCTTGGCAACCTTGGGACGGCCTCATCGCCTACAAAGTCCGCCACATCTTTATGGGTGTTTTCGAATCAAAGGTCTGGCGAGCACGCATGGTTCGCGATATGGGCCCTAAGGCTGCCGGTAGGCTCTTCCCTGGCGTGGAACCCGGATATCTAATGATCTTGCCGCCTGGCTCGACATCTCCGGGCCCTTTGGATGAAGGACTAAGAGAATTGGCCGAAGGGGCGTCCGATCTGAACTACCTAAGCGAGATGGACTCCGGAAGTAACAGTTGGGTCCTTGGTGGCGCTGAGACCTCAACCGGCAAACCCATCCTGGCCGGCGATTCTCACCGAGCGTTAGACACTCCCAACTCCTATTACCAGAACCAGGTAGCTTGTCATGCGTTCGATGTAGTTGGTCTGTCATTCCCTGGCGTGCCCGGTTTCCCTCATTTCGGCCATAACGGTCGCGTCTCGTGGAGCGTCACCCACACGGCCGCCGACTACCAGGATCTGTACATCGAGCAATTTGAGAACGGTAAATACCTCTTCAAGGACCGATGGCTGAAGGCTGAAACTTACGACGAAACCATAAAGGTACGAGGCGGCAGCGACATCCATACCACTGTGACCGAGACCCGGCATGGACCGGTGATCTCAGGAGACCCAGCAAAAGGGTCTGGTCTCGCATTCAAGTACACCGCTACTGAAAAACCATCGACCTGGCCAAAGATCCTATGGCAGATGCTGAGAGCCGACGGCAGCAGGGAATTAGTAGATACGATGCGGGAGTGGGTGGATCCATGCAACAACCTGCTCTTCGCCGATACCCACGGGGACATGGGCTATCTCTGCCGAGGGCGCATCCCCATACGCTCCAAGGTTAACGGTTGGCTTCCGGTCCCCGGATGGACGGGAGAGCACGAGTGGGAGGGATATATACCCTTTGAGGAACTGCCCATCTCCATCAATCCACCTGAGGGGTACATTGCCACCGCCAACAACCGACCAGTAGGCGACGACTATCCTCATTACATCGCCATCGACTTTACTCCTGAGTTCCGAGTGAAGCGGGTCACACACGGCTTGAAATCCTTGGACCGACCAACGGCAGAGGATATGGCCCGCGTACATGCGCAGCGCGTCTCCATCCCGGCATTGGCCTATCAAGGTGTACTCAAGAATGTCGAGCCTCTTGATGAAAGGAGCGAAACCGCCAAAGCCCGTTTACTTGACTGGAACGGGGAGATGGACGCTGGTCTGGTCCAGCCAACTATCTATAGCGCCATGCGCGATGCGCTCTTGAAAGAAGTTTTCGATGCCAACCTGACTCGGGAATTAGCTCACGACGCCTGGCATCCCTCAGACCGGGGACTGGGTTCGTTCTCCACCAGATTAAAGGCGCGGTTGGTGACTATGATTGGCCAGGACGACTGCTCACTGCTCCCGAAGGGCGATACCTGGTCAACGGTGACGGCGCGGGCTCTCTCCAACAGCGTGGCCTCATTGTCAGAAAAACTTGGACATGATATGGACCAGTGGCAATGGGGGAAAGTCCACCTAGCCAGGCCAAAGCACAATCTATCATCGGCGTTCCCAGATCTAGCTAAACTTCTTGATCCGCCTGCCATTCCAACAAGCGGCGACGGGGACACTCCGCTCCAAGGCGGCTACTCTTCATCGACTTTGGCAACGGTCACCAGCCTTTCTGTCGCCCGCTATTCGTACGATCCATCGGATTGGGAAAACTCCCTGTGGGCGGTGCCGTTGGGTAGTTCAGGTCACCCTGGAAGTCCCCATTACGCTGACCAGTCCGAGATTTGGCGCCAGGTAAAAATGATTCCGATGGGGTACAGTTGGGATAGTATCGAAGCGTCATCTGAGACTAATCAAACCCTACTATCAAGTTGATTGGGCAGAAGAGCGGTCCCAGACTCTCACAAGTAGCACCATTCTGAAGATTGAACCAGATCCTAGATGATGATGCTCCAGGTTGCGCTAACGTTTTCGAAAAAGGTAACCTAAAAGATATTCCCCCTCAGGACACTCTCGACTCACATATCCAACTATTTCAACAAGCGAACCAGAGACTCATCCACAGGTGACCAGGCACGCCCTAGGTATCTTGGATCGTGAGACCACGGAATCGCCACATTAGTCATGATCGCGTGACGCATGGTTGATATCAAATCTAACTCGGAGCCATTCTCTTTCAATGCGCCAATACCTTATCAAGCGTCTCGGATTATTCTTGCCTACCGCATTTATCTTGACGATCATCGTGTTCGTATTGATGGCGGTAGTACCTGGCGACCCTGCTCTTGCGATATTGAGTGAAGGCGAAGCCTCATATACACAACGAGATCTTGAGAAATTACAGAGAGAATTAGGCATAGACCGACCGATCGACGTGCAGTATTTTGACTGGATATCCGGTCAATGGTTCGCTGGTAAATTGAGATGCCTCTATACGTTCGGCATCAGTTGTGACTACGACGAAGGTTGGAAGACTGTCGTTGAAGAGGTTAGGGACAGCGATGAAGAAATCGCCTTAGCCGCCGCTCAACTAATGAAGAGTAGTGCTCAGTTGGGTGACGAACTTAAAATCAGCTTGCCAGCAAAGATAGGCGGAGTCGTTACCGGGGAATTTGGAAACTCTTTTTGGTTCGACGCTCCAGTCATGAAAGAGTTAGGGAAACGAATCCCAAGAACCGCTCAGCTTGCCGTGATGGCAATCATATTAGCAACAGCGTTTGCAATCCCATTGGGTATATTGTCGGCTATCAGACCAGACAGTTGGATGGACTATAGCGCTAGAGCTTTTACCCTTGCTGGGATATCAATACCCAACTTCTTATTGGCGATCTTGGTACTTCTCTTCTTGATCCAGATGCTTGGATGGTATCCGCCGTTGGGATATGTCGAGCTATGGGACAATCCGGTGACCAATCTGAAACAGATGGCATTACCATCCATTGTCTTAGCCTTCTACGATATGGCATTCATAGCAAGGGTAACCCGGTCATCCATGATGGAGGTAGTGAGAGAAGATTACATGAGGACGGCACGATCAAAAGGCTTATCAGAACGGATAGTCTTGATCAGACACGGTATGAAAAACGCTATTCTACCTGTGTTAACAATCACCGGCTGGCAATTTGGGAGGCTATTCGAAGGCACCGTAATAATCGAGACGATCTTCTTGATCCCAGGTATGGGGCGCATATTGATCGATGCTGTGTACCAGCATGATTTCCCGATGATTCAAGCCGTAATCGTAATCATCGGTCTCTCCATCCTGACCATCAACCTACTCGTCGACCTTTTCTACGGCTGGCTCGACCCCAGGATACGATACAACTAGTTATCTACGTAGCGTCGTTGATGTGCTCCCATAAAAGGTCCAAAGCAGCTTGTGCTGCTCCTCGTTTACAGAAATCCCTATCTCCATCTAGAAGTAACTCGATGGCGCTATCTTCACCGTCTTTCACAGATAAGCCAACCCAGAATGTGCCCACAGGCAATCCAGAGCGGCCTGCAGAAGGCCCGGTGACCCCAGTTGTCGATACTGCGTAATCGGTCCCGGTTAACAAACGAACCCCACGGGCCATCCCTATAGCCATCTCACTGCTCACAGTGCCATATGTCGGTGCAACATCATCCGGCACGCCAAGAATCTTCTCCTTAAGGCCACCTGTGTAGGCTATGACCCCGCCAGGAAAATATCTGGAACTACCCGGTATAGATCCCAACATATACCCAATAAGACCTGCAGTATCGGCTTCGGCTACCGATACAGTCTTCTCACGTTGCATAAGGATTTCAGCGATTTTTTCAACTTCCATAACTGGGCCCTCTCTAATCTATTAGGTATTAGCGTCGACGCTTCTAGGTCTTTCCAGCAACACAAAGAACTCTCGGTTGCCAGCATCTCCCAAAATCGGTGACCGACAGATGTCTCTAAGGCGGAGGCCACGGCTGACAGCCCAATTGACTATATTACCCAAGACTTCCGCATGTAGCTTAGGGTCTTTGATTATGCCACCTTTCCCGACCTTTCCCTTCTGGGCTTCAAACTGAGGTTTGACCAATGCGACGATGTATCTTCCAAAACCAAGATGTTCAATCACCGTCGGGATGACCATTGTTAATGATATGAACGATACGTCGATAGTTATCAGATCGACCTTCTCTGGCAAAGGGAATGGGAACCTCGCATTGGTTTTTTCTATCACATGAACGCGATCATCTATGCGTAATTTATAATCGATCTGACCGCGCCCGACATCTACCGCATAGACTTTGCTCGCGCCCCGCTGGAGCAAACAATCAGTGAATCCGCCTGTAGAAGCACCAACATCGAGAGTCACGAGACGATTTACATCGATCCCGAAGCTTTCTAGCGCATGGTTCAGTTTTGTACCACCGCGGCTGACGTAAGGTAATCTCCCCCGGACTTCTAGTTCTACGTTGCCGCCGATAAGGGTTCCGGGTTTCTGTATACGGTCAACTGACGTATATACATGGCCTTCCATGATGAGTGCTTGTGCTCGCTCTCTAGTTTCTGCGAGGCCGCGCTCGACCATTAACCGATCAGCACGTACTTTAGAGGTACGTCTCGTCAATCTGTCTACCCCACCAAAATCGTTATTCGCCTACAAAGTTAGGGCGCCGCTTCTCGAGGAAGGCCCTATATCCTTCCGCGTAATCTTTAGTATCGAACTGGGTCAATGGCAGGTCCGCTTCCTCATTGGTTAGGTTCTCAAGCGACGGCTTATCCTGCACCTGCCGCAGGGTCATCTTGTTAACTTTATGGGACAATGGAGCCAGAGAACTGATCTCTTCCGCAAGCCGGTAAGTATATTGCGTAAGCTCTGATGTATCTACAACTTGATTGACAAGCCCCATCTGGAACGCTTCTTGAGCCGAGAGCAGCCGAGCTGAAAGCAATATATATAAAGCGTTGCCTTTGCCCACCAGGTTAACTAGGCCTCTCATCTCCTGGTGCCCGATACTGATCCCTAATCGGCCTACTGGGATACCGAGCTGACTATTCTCGCTTGCGATCCTAAGATCGGTGGCGATAGCCAATTCACACCCTCCTCCAACCGCAAACCCATCAATCATCGATATAGTAGGTGTGCTCATTTCATTGAGGATCTTCAAGGCACCGTTTACTGCATCGTTATATTTCCGCCCTTTCACCGAATCTGACCTATGTTCGTCGAAATCCCTGATATTTGCTCCAGCGGAGAACGCCCGGTCTCCCGCACCGGTTATTACAACCGCTCTTACTTCCCGGTCCGCATCGAGATCCAGCATCTGATCAGCGAACCGCTGCCACATAGAAAAACTTATGGCGTTGTTTTCGGCAGGACGGTTGAATGTAACAGTAGCTACAGGAGTCTTTTGGTCGACCAAGATATCATCGTTCAACTTGTCGGTTCCTAAGTAATTTTATAGAGTGTGCTCTTGCACGACGTATTATACCGAACCCTATGAAGATGGTGTTTTTGGATGTTCCTTACACAAAGTGCGGCGGGCAAATCGCCCGCCGCACTTTAGTTTCGTACCAGATGGCCCACAAACGGGAACAGAGAGGTCTCCTAACGACCGCGTAACCTCGGATCCATGACATCGCGCAACGCATCTCCGAGGAAATTCACGCCGAACACGACTGCCGCGATGGCAAGGCCCGGGAAAATCGGTAACCAAGCCTGGGTGTCTATATATCTACGGGCGATCTCCAACATACTGCCCCAGGTTGCTACGTCAGGAGGTACGCCAACCCCGAGGAAACTCAAGGAGGCTTCTACCACGATAGCGAATCCGAGAGTTATCGTCATGAGCACTATGTAAGTAGCGGCCACGTTTGGCGCGATATGTCGGAGCATGATTCGAGGGGAACTCGCTCCGATCGATCTAGCAGCTAGTACATAGTCCATCTCTTTGATACTCAAGACCTGCGATCGTATAACGCGTGTGGCACCAGGGATCAATATTGCGACCAGGGCTATGACCACATTATTCATGGATGCCCCTAGCGCAGCCATCAACCCTAACGCAAGAATTATCGGGGGGAACCCCATCAGAGCATCGACGAGGCGCTGGACCAGGATATCTGATTTCCCTCCAGCGTAACCGCTTACTATACCTACCGCGCATCCGATGCTGATACCTATGACGACACTCACGACTCCTACATACATCGAGATACGAGCGCCATATATGAGTCGGCTCAGGATATCCCGTCCTAGTTGATCAGCCCCGAGCGGTGCATCAGCCGATGGTGATGAAAACTTTTGGGCTACGCCGATGGATTGAGGGTCGTGCGGAGCTATAAGCGGTGCAAATACAGCGATAACGATCGCTAAAAATACTATAGCCCCTCCTATCCCTCCCATGGGTTTCCGTTTGAGAAACCCCCAATAGCCGCTAGATGCACGTTTGATTATCCTTATGGGGAGGATGTCAACAGGCGCATTCAATCCTAAGTCAATCTGTTCAGCTCGATCATCGAGCATCGGTGAATCTCCTAATTCTATCTTTTAGGCTAACTGTAGCGGATACGTGGGTCCAGCAACCCATAGAGCAGGTCTACCACAAGGTTGATGGCAACTATGGCCAGCCCGAAGATCACGATCTCTGCTTGAATCATGATGTAGTCTCGCTGGAACATAGCATCAATCAATATCCTGCCCATGCCAGGTATCATGAATATCGACTCGATTATCACTGCTCCGCCAAACAGCCTAGCGAACTGCCATCCAGATATCGTTAACACAGGAAGTATGGCATTCTTTAAGCCGTGCCTGACTAGGACCACCTGTTCGGACAATCCTTTAGACCGGGCCGTCCTCATATAGTCTTCACGAATAACTTCCATCATAGAAGAGCGGGTCACCCTCGCTATGAACGCCATCTGATAGAAACCTAGAGTCAGAGCTGGGAAAATCATCTGCGATAGGTTCGTACCAGGGTCTTCCCATAGGTTCTTGTACCCCAAAGGCGGCATCCAGTCGAAGACGGCGATAAGAAAGAGAATAAGTAAGATCGCCACCAGGAAATTCGGGACCGCGATACCAACCATAGTGAACATTCTTGCGGAGTAATCTATCCAGCTTTCTGGCCTTATGGCTGATATAACACCCAACGGGATAGCTACGACCATAGAAATGATCATTGCTAGTATGGTCAGCTCGGCGGTGATCGGAATCCTTTCTTTCAATTCGACCATCACCGAGGAATTGAACCAGAAAGAGTCCCCGAAATTCCCGGTGACCACTCCGCTTATCTTTGCCGGAAAATCGGTTTTAAACCGGTCCCCTAACTGAACACCGCTCTTTATGAGTTGAGCATCGCCCACAGTAAGTTTTGTTAGAAACCGTTTGTCGCCTTGCGCAATTTCTTCGACGACGGAAATCCAACCTTGATCATGTCCACAACTGGTGCCGAATGAATAAACGCATCTCAATTTTCCGGCAAACCAAGGGCCAGCTATCCAGTCGAAATATTGCACGTCGAGTGGCCGGTCGGTACCCAATTCTTGCCGTAGTTCTACAAGGTCTTGTTGGGTGAACGACGCTTCGCCTTCAGCGAGTATCGCTAAAGCCGGGTCACCTGGAATCAACCGCATTATCAGAAAGACAATGATCGTGATCAAGACGACCGTAGGGAAGAACAGTCCAATTCTTTTGAGAGTGTATTGCCTCATCGTTTAGAAGCCACCAGCAAAGGATTCGAGGATTGTATTTGATTTCTGATTGAACCTCAAGCCCTGAGGCTCGAAGGGAAGGCGATTCACTGGCAAGAACAGCGGCCTGCCCCAAACAATGGGACAGGCCGCTGTTGGTTTACCGTTTTACGATAACCAGATACTGATTACTGGTTAGCGGTCTAGCCAGAGATCCTCATGCTTGAAATGAGTCTGTACTGTCTGGGGTGGGTTGAAGCCTTGGATATCCTTGCCGATTATCCAGATAAGGCGGCCCCAACTTAGTCCGACCCAGTGGTTATCTTCATGGCTATGCAGGAACAGTTCTACCTCTTTGAGTATCTCCCGTCTCTTTGCCGGATCGGACTCTACCTTCTGTTTCTCGAACATCTCGTTGACGTAGTCGTTTTCCCAGTCGGTATAGTTCCGTGTGGCTCCCTTGAGATAAACGCCGCCGAAGATACCGTCGGCATCTAGGACTACCATGCCTTCACCCTGGCAGGCCATCTCCCAATCACCTTCCTGATCGGCAGCGCGAGACGTCCCGAAGAGGGCATAACCCGCTGCGCTTGGGTAGGTAGCGATATCGCCAGTGATGCCTAGGTGCTCTTTCAGGTTCTGTTTAGCGACGCTGCACTGGTCCGGATAGGTGCCGACAGCTCTGACGTCGTATTTGCTGGCGAACCCGTCAGGGTAGCCGGCCTCGGCCATCAGTTCTTTGGCTCTCTTCAGGTCTTCTTTACCGCCGTCAGTGTTCTTCGGGCGGATTCCGGGCCAAGTATCACATTCTTCAAAGGTATGTGCGATACCCATGAGCGGGCAAGGGGTACCTGACGTGTCGTCGAACACTATGGAGTTATGTTGCTGCCGGTCTACCGCCAAGTTGATAGCCTGACGTACCCGTGGGTCATTGAAAGGCTCTTTCTTGATATTCAGCATCAGCCCCCAGTCAGCGGAAGGTGATACTGCCTGGGTCGTGTACTCACCATCAGAGTCATTCTCTACCTGATAGGCCTGCGTCGGGCTCAGGTTGGTGAATCCACTATTGGTCATCTCGAGCTCACGGGCTTTGAACGCAGCCATCAGAGCACTCGTATCCGTGATGATGAAGTGGTCTATAGAGTCGAAATAAGGTCGCCCTTCTTTGAAGTAATTCTCGTTCTTAGAAACTTTGTAGAAGTTCCCCCTCTGGTATTCATTAAGAACGAACGGACCCGAGGTAGCGCCGTGTTTGATGATGTTCTCTGCTTGGTTCAGGTCTACGCCTGCAGATAGGAGGTGTTCCGGCAGTACTTTGACATAGTCAACTGCGAGGAACTTCAAGAACGCGCCGGATGGGAACTGAAGATTCATTTCGAAGGTATGGTCGTCAATCGCTTTGATTCCGCCATCATCCATACCTAGCGTGTAGTTCCTGAATAGCCCAGACCTTGCAGTCTTGGTTTCAGGGTCCATGTACCGTCGCATGGAATAGATAACGTCTTCAGTATTCAGGTCTTCGCCGTCACCCCATTTGACACCTTGATGAAGTTTGAAAGTAATGGTCTCGCCGCCATTTGAAACTTCCCAACTCTCACAGAGATCACATACTACTTTGCTAACATCAACCGTATCCATCTGGACTATCTGGTTGTACAACTGGGAGTACGACATGATGCTAGATAAGGAAGAGGAGCCCTTGGGGTCCCAGTCCTTCGTGTCAGCGTACGCGGACATGCGTATGTGGCCGCCAGCTTTGGGGCCGGTCTTCGGTACCGCAGTCGGCGCAGCTTTTGGCGGTACAGGAGTGGGTTTTGATTTCCCTTTAGCTGCAGCTGCTGGTGCTTTAGCCGCAGGTGCGGCTGTTGCTTTAGGCGCGGCAGAAGAAGATGATGAGCTGGTGCTGGTGGTCGTAGTTTCAGCATCTCCATCCCCACCGCAGGCCATCAGGATCAACAGCATGACTGCGACCATCGCCGGTAAGATATTCTTCACGTTAAGAAACCGTAGCCTCGACATTAGTCCTCCTGGCATATCCGCCTTTATTTTTATTCGTTCGAGTGTTCCCGAACCCAGATTTTCCAACTATCCTGATTAAGACATCTACTAGTTCGGAAGGCACACCAACAAAACCTCAAATATCTACTATTTAAGGCTCCGATATGCTAGCCCACAGTTCGGGGATAAGTCAAGTAAATGCCCTTCACTTGGATAAGGGGCTTGAGAATCTCTAGATACAGTTGTCAACCATCAACCAGGTCGTTACTCTTTTCCAGCATTCGTGCCAAACCCTGAAGTAGATATGCTCAAACGAGTATCTATCCGGGCTACTTCGAGAGGGTTGCCCTAAATGGGATCGAGGAGCTTCTTGCACTGCCGCTATTAATGACAGAGCCAGTGACTATCTCCCCACTGCATCTACGAATTCAGCATCATTCAAGCGACTAGTCCGACTGACTGATCTATCTCGGAACCATTCTCGTTGTCTGCATAGGTCAGATATGGTCCATTGAATCATTGACCAGACCCTGGTCCTATGGTAACGTCCAACGAGATTCTAGGCTGATAGGTCTTGCCACATCTTCTAGAAGTGAGCCTGCCCAAGGAGTAAATCAAAATGGAAGTAACGACCCTCGCCATCGAGAAGCTCAAGGAAGTCATGGAAGAACAAGGCGAAACTGATGGGTCCCTGCGGGTAGTTGCGATACCTGCCGAAGCAGGTGGCCTTCAATACATGCTGACTATGGAGAACGAATCTCAGTCTGACGACACCGTGATGTCCAAAGAGGGCGTTAAGTTCCTAATGGACTCCGACAGCGCTCCCTTCTTAGAGGAAGCGACCATAGATTACGTCGAGAACCTGGGTGGTCAGGTAGGATTCGTCATCAACAACCCCATGTTCGCTAGCGCCGGCGGATGCGGAGAAGGTTGTGGCTGCGGTAGCGGCGGTGGCGGCGGCGGCGGTGGCGGCTGCGGCGGCGGCGGCGGCGGATGTGGCGGTCACTAAACAAAAGGCAATCACTTAAAAAATGGGCCTCGATATATCGAGGCCCATTTTTTGTTGCCCTCTACCCTAGCAATCAGCCCTATTCTTCTTGACGCTCTCTCATCACCCAAGCATAATTCCAGGCTGAAAACTCGGCAGCAAATCCCTCTGAATAGGATTTTATTCCTAAGGAGACAACCATGGTGCAGTCACCTCACGGTATTAAATTCGAGTCCAACCGGCCGGTAGTTATGGGTCGGAATGGGATGGTGTGCGCCGGGCATCCGCTTGCCGCCCAGGCCGGGATGGCTACACTGCAGAAGGGTGGTAATGCCGTAGACGCTGCCATAGCCACCGCCGCAGCTTTGAATGTTGTCGAGCCCAACATGTCAGGGGTGGGCGGCGACGGCTACATTATGATCTACGACAAGGCCCGGAATAAGATCGACATCTGCAACGCCACCGGCGCCGCTCCTTACGCAACTGACCTGGCCTGGTATCAGGCGAATGGTATCCCTCAAAAAGGGATCATGTCGTTCTCGGTACCTGGCCTTGTGGACGGCTGGATGGCAGCGCACGAGAGATATGGCACGCAAAATTTATCCGATCTTTTCTCCTCAGCCATAGATCTAGCAGACAACGGCTTCCCTGTGACGCACATTCTATCGAGGGTCATTGCCAGCGACCCCTTGATCTGCGAATTCCCCACATCTCAGGCCATTTTCGCCCCGGGAGGCAAGCCATTGCAGCCGGGGCAGATGCTCTATCAAAAAGACCTCGCTAGGACATTCCAGGCCATCGTTGACGGCGGCCGGGACGCTTTTTACGAAGGTGCGGTCGCCAAGGCAATGGTAGATTTCTGCCAAGAGCAAGGCGGGCTTTTGTCCCTGAAGGACCTGATCGACTGCCGCTCGCGATGGCAAGAGCCCATCTCCACCAGCTATAAAGGCCACACCGTCTACGAAGCCCCGCCCAATTCCAGTGGGCACGTACTCCTCCAAGAACTGAACATGGTAGAACAGTTCGATCTCAGGTCTATGGGTTGTAACACAGTTGACAGCATCCACATGATGGTCGAGGCCAAAAAGCTAGCGTTCATCGACCGCGAGGCCTATATGGCCGACCCGGACCACACCGACATCCCGACCCAGGGCCTGATCTCCAAAGAATATGCCAGGGAAAGGGCCAAGCTGATAGATCCCGGCACGGTATCCAACCCGACCCACGGCGACCCCTGGGTGTTCCAGGAAAAGACCGGAACCGCTGGGCGGGTTACAGCCGGCTCCGTACAAGAAGAAGACACCACTTGTTTCGTGATCGTGGACCGTTGGGGAAACGCCGTCTGCCAACTGCAGAGCATCCAAAGTTCCCTCGGATCCAGCATCGTCGCTGGAGATACCGGTATCCTGCTCAACAACCGGATGACCTACTGGCATCTAGAAAACGACCACGTGGACTGCCTCCAGCCCGGCAAAAGGGTGCGGCATACCATGAACCCGGTGATGGTTTTCAAAGGCGAAGGCCCAGGTTCAGACGGGAAAACGGGCGGTTCCGGAGAGTTGATGCTGGTCTGCGGCACGCCCGGCGCTGACACCCAGGTCCAGACCAACATGCAGGTAATCACCCACATAATCGACTTCGGCATGACCGTGGCCGAGGCTGTGGAGGCTCCCCGATGGCGCAATTCCCACAGCCCAACCGAGTCCAACGTTCCTCACGTCTGTGATAATCTGTTGCACATGGAGTCTCGGTTCGGAACAGACGTACGGCAAGCTTTAAGAAGCAAGGGCCATCAACTGAATATGATGCCGGACTGGGGCGCCCAGGGATCAGAGATGATGATTCAGGTGGACCCAGAGACCGGCGCTCTTCACGGAGCGGCCGACCCAAGACGGGACGGCTACGCCATTGGCTGGTAAGCCATAAGCTGGAATATTGATGCGTATACCAGGTGAGAAAAGAAGCCCTTTCCCCGATGAATGCGGGAACCGGGCCGGGGAATTCGCGGAGGCTGTAAGGGACGGGGAGATGGACCTGGCTTGGTCCATGCTATCTAGAGAGACGCGCGGCATGCGTATGGGAGTCTGGGCCACCCGTAACCAGATCAACATGCAAGACGCATACCGAGCCGGATACGATCCGGAACATCCGATGCGTGCGACGATGCTAGAGGACTTTCGGAAGACGGTGCTCAGCCTCTGGCCATTGGAAGACCTGACAGACCTTGGAATCTCGCCAACCAGTTATCTAGACGATATCCACGCCTTTGCCTTCCTGCCATTCGGAATGGAGGACGACACCACTGAGGTCGAGCACGGCCGCGCGATGAATGGCCTGATCCTCCCTATGCTCTGGGAAGATGACGATTGGCAAGTCGATCTTCCGGGATGGCGGTTCCTAGAAGTCCCGGAGAAGAGCTAACACCTTGGCCCGGCGGTCTTCATCTGAAACACCCTCGGCCAGCACTATGCAAGACCAGCCAGCTTGCGCGCTCTGCGAGAGAGCGTCATTACGTTTCACTTCACACCACCTGATTCCCCGGTCCAGGGGCGGCAAGTTCGGGCCTCAAGTTAAACTCTGTCCCACGTGCCACCGACAGCTTCACGCCATGTTTTCTGAATCCACTCTGGCCAAAGAATTGAACTCCTGCGAGGCGCTCAGGGCGAATCCGGAATTCTCCGATTACCTACGGTGGGCACGCCGTCAAAAAGGCCCTACTAGCTTCCGGGTACGCCGAGCGAATAACCGCCGTTAAACTCTCTCTCCTTGTGCTTCCCTGGGGGCGGGGAATATACTTCTGGTACTATGTCTCAGCCTCAAGAAGAGTTCTCGGACGGCCTCACATCACTGCCCCTCTTTCCGTTGAACCTGGTCCTGTTTCCAGGCATGGACTTGCCTCTTCACATCTTCGAGGAGCGCTACAAGGACATGATTGGAGAGTGCCTGAACCAGGATTCTCCCTTTGGCGTCGTGTTGATCAAAGAAGGATTAGAGATCGGCGACCCGGCCGAACCTGAACGAATCGGAACATCAACCAGGATACTGCGCTCAGAAGTCTTAGACCAAGGGCGTCTCAACATCATGACCAAGGGTGAACGCCGGTTCGAGATCGAAGAGATAACCCAGCGGGTGCCTCATGTGGTAGGCCGGGTGCGCTACTTGGTGGAGATCGAAGGCCAGGGTTGCTCTGAACTGGTACCACAGATCAACGACGAATACGTAGAATTGGTACGGAATCTAACAGCCCTCACCGGCGGATATACATCAAGGGTGGAGATTCCCGAAGACCCTGTCGAGCTGTCCTACGCCATCGCCGCCAATCTGAACCTAGAGCCCCATCTACGGCAGAGCCTGCTTGTCACTGAGACCGCTGCGACTCGGCTGGCCGACTTGATTCCCATGTTAAGGCAGGGCAACGAAGCTATGCGGAAACGCATCGAGGAACAGAACCCTTTTCAGGGCCCGCGTCTCAACTAGCCCGCCTTGGTCAGGTCTCCAAACAACCGGAGCGCCGCAGACTCAGGTATCAACCCTGAGAATAACTCCGGGTGAATCATCTCTGCCATGATCTCCAGTCCGGTAACCAACCGAGGGCCAGAGCGGCTGGTGTAAGAACCCGCATCCACCACGTAGACCCGGTTATTCTTCACTGCTGGCAGCGATGCCCACCCATCTTTGGCAATCATCGTGGGCATGTCTTCTAGCGCCCGCTTCACATCGAAGCCGCACTGCATCATGATGATAATCTCGGGCTGGCTGGCGACAACTTCATCCCAGTCCAGCTTCAGCGTCCCAGTGTCCTTGTCACCAAAGCTGTTGGTCCCGCCGGCCAATTCCGTCATCTCAGGCACCCAATGGCCCCCGCACATCACCGGATCAGCCCATTCAACGTGCAACACGCTGGGGTGATTATCGGCATCCTTGGCTCGATCTGCCACGGCCTCGATGCGGGCAGTCAGTCCGGAGGTGATCTCCGTTGCCTTGGCTTCTGTGCCTGTGGCCCTGCCTAACCGGTTCAAGTCCTCAACCACGTCTCCGATATGGAGCGGGTCCAGCGACAGGACCTCAGGCTCTTTGGCCAACCCGACGCTTACCTCGGCAACCTGCCGAGACGAGATGGCTCAAACCTCGCAGATGGCTTGAGTGATCAGCAGGTCTGGTTCAGCAGCTTGCAGTAGGACTGTATCTATCTCGTAGATACCCAGACCTTGGGCCAGGCGTTCAGAAATCACCCTGCTGATCTCACCGCTTGTTGGTTCTTGACCTTCGAATACACTGTGGACCACGTGAGGTTTGTCTTTAGCCTCGGGCGGATAGTCGCACTCATGGGTCACGCCGTAAAGTTGGTCACCCAAACCCAAGTCGTAGACCATCTCAGTAGCACTAGGCAGGAAAGAGCAAATTCGCATATATCGTCCTCGGCTAAGGGCTCTCAGCCGTTAGTTCCGTTATTAGGCTATGACCCATGGTACCTTACCGGTATTTTTCGGCGTGCCGAATCAACTCAACGGTAGTATCAGCGGTCGCCACGGCGACCGAACCATAGAGTGGTCAACGCTTCTTCCAGGTTTCAACCAGATTGTGGGCGTCCTCGTCATCGACACCCCACATCTCGAACTTGATGCGGATGGCATCGTAAAGCGACAGATCGCCGTGGTCGGCGTCCGAGTCGCGGTACGACTCCACGCTCACGTCCATCCAGTCCAGAGCTATGTCGTCTTTGTCGGCCAAGCGTTCGACCATGTTCACGGCGCATGCGGTGATTCCAGAGAAGAAGAACTCTCCAGCACCGACCTCGTCTCCGCCGCCATCATCGGCCACGAAATGATGGGTGCGGGCGTTGCATATGGCCCTCCCAAGAGTGCCAGTGCTATATCCCCGAACTTTATAAGCCAGTGTCAGGTTCGCCATTTCTCCCTCCTGATCGGCCTCAGCCCCAGTCGTTTCGCCTATATTAGCGTCACGCCTTATACCACGCAACATGCCCGGCGGTACGCTTTGACACCCTCCAACTCCGCCACCTATCATGGTGGTCAGGCCATTTTAGAGACTCGGCTTGAATCCACACGGAGGCTCCATGGCGACCATCAACGAACTCAAAGAACAGTACGAAGGCCTTGACCAAGAACTGCCAGCCAAAAGCGAAGAAGCCATCGACCCAGCATGCCTGCTCACCTTCCAATACGAATATCCAAACCAGCAGTCTCAGGTTGAGATTGACACCGATGAGTTCACCGCGGTCTGCCCGTGGACCGGCCTCCCCGATTACGGGGTCTTGACCATATCATACGTTCCGGGCGACTCTTGCATCGAACTGAAATCCTTGAAGTACTATCTACTTTCCTACCGGGACGTAGGCATCGTCCAAGAGCACGCCGCTAACCGGATACTGAACGATCTGGTCGCTGCCTGCCAGCCCCGATCCATGAAGATCACCCTCGATTACAAAGTCAGGGGCGGACTGCACACCGCCGTTACTGTCGAACACAACGTCGGCAAATAATCGGTTCGTCTTGGGAACATTCTTTTATTTTCCAGATTAGAATCGCATTCACATTTGACAGCGGGCACCGCCTATTGGAATGGGCGTTAGAAACCTATCCGCGTTGGAGCAATCGGGTCAATTCTCGTACGTTCCCCAATGCATCCAGATGGCTCACTGTTTCGACGACTCTGGCTGATCCGTCCTCTCCCAAGACGTCTTCCACCAAGAAGTTGAACTTGCCAACCAGTTCTTCGCGGGAGGCAGGGTTCTGTGTGTCGCCGTGGTGGGCGGTCACATCTTCAGTGATAATGCGGCCGTCCTTGAGCGAGATTGACACCTTGGCCGCCGGGTAATCGTAGCGACGCAGGTCCATCTCTGGGTCAGTGACGATATCTACACGGTGTGACAGATCTAGGGTTTGTGGGTCTTGCAGCCGGTCCGGGTAGAAAGCTGTTATATCCGTGCTGTCATGAACTACCGCGGTGGCCACAGCGTAAGGCAGTGAAAACTTGGCGGCCAGCATGTTCGCCGGCTCAGGATCAGTCATGATCGTAGCCAGGCCCGGTGCCTCCACTTTGATGGACTCAACGTCGTCCGCCACGAACCGCTCCTTGCCCAACAAAGACTGCACTCCGTCCAGCACAGGGTGGTTGTAAAGGCAGCAAGCATGGAGCTTGAAATAATTCTGTTGGATTCGGTAGGCTCCCAGCGTGCCCAGTTCCTGCACCACCACTTCTGGATCGAATGACTCCCCTAGCAAGGTGTTATAGATATCCGACGGCCCGTCCTCGAGACCTGTGAACCCACAGAGGCTCAACTGAGCTGCCATAATCCCTTGGAATCCAGAGCGTCCCGGATATAAATTTCGTATGGTCGCTCCCTCCAAGCACGGCTTCCAAGTATTGGCCGGGCTCATGGATGCGGCCATATTGATGGCATTTGTGGTATGGGCTTCATCAAACCCCATCAACTTTGCAGTAACCACCGCCGAGCCGATGGTCCCCCACGTGCCGTGGGAATGGACGCTCTTCTTGACCTGTGTGCCGGTGCCGATGCGGGAAGTCACTTCATAACCTGCGATGACGCTCTCCAGAAATTCTTTGCCGCTCGAGCCTCTTTCCTCAGCCACGGCTAGCGCCGCCGGGATGACGTGGATAGCGGCGTGACCACCTCCATGCCGGTTGCCTTCGTCCATCTCCAGGGCAACTCCGGCGGTAGCGTTAGACAACGCAGCGAAAACCGCAGGAGCCGAACCGGTTTGACCCAACAGCGTCGCCGGGCCTTGCCCTCCAGTCTTGGCCGCTAACTGTGCCAGCTTCGTATTCTCCGGAAGCCGACTGCCCGCCAACATCGCTCCAATGGTGTCCAACACCACTGATTTAGCGGCGTTCACCGTAGATGTCTCCAAGACTTCTAAGCGGGTGTCACAGACGAATTGGGCGAGGCGGTCGAGGTAAGCAGGCATCTCGTTCTCCTGACACTGGTTGCCAACAGTTTAACCGACCGGCATAATCCGGCAACTATGTGCGGCCCGAACCTACAAGAAGTCCAACAAACGTTCCAATTATGGAAGAACCTCAAGCAGCCCATGCCAGTCTGGCGCAAAATCGCGCTCGTGGTGGGCAACAATTTCACTAAGCTGCGGACACGGAAAGGCTGTTGTGGCAACTACAACCAGCCGGGTTGTTGACTAGGAGACAACCATTCGCCGGGTCCCGGCGCACAAACCAACTAGGTAGGTAGCTTTGTCTGGTAACCTTCATAGTGGCCGCCGGTTCTTCCGTTGGCCACTAATGGCCTTCGCTCCACCAGCGTATCCCGAGTGGTAGTCTGGGCCATCAATCTGATTCCATCCCACCAATGTTTCCCCCGGCCGCGGCGGCGGCGCTGGAACCCCATAGCTGTCAGCTGCATCCCGAAACTGCGTTGGGAGACGTCGTCCAGGCCAGTCTCACGGCACCACTCTTGGAATCCTGCATACAAGTCTTTAGCCAGGATCAGATGGTTGTTTCCAATCTCACACTGTTCGGCGACGAACCTGGAGGTTGGACCATCGACCGTCCATGCCGGATCGGGATTGGCGGTCACTATCTCCGACTCGGTTTCTGGCTCAACGGTTGCTTGTAGGGCTGTGTATCGAGGTGCGTCAGCCGCAGGTTGAATCTCAGTGAGGTCATCGACCCAATTGGCGAGATAGACCAATAGGTCCATGAATTGGGCCAGGCCACCCACGTGGTCCCAGCTGAGTCCTTTACCGTGGAGTTCTCCAGCGTCCATCAGTAGGCTGATGGGCCGAACCTCGAAACGCCGTCGGTATTCAGGTGGGCAGTCCCAAACAGGAGTGAACAGATTTGCGAAGACAGTGTTATTAAGTAAGAACATCACGCATCGGGCCGCCTGAAGGTCGGGATTCTCTTCATCCAAAGGGCTACCAGTGAAAACCCGGTCCAGACTCCGCTGCGTCTGAATCACCGCCAAAGCAAACGCGGCGCGAGCCTGATTGGCTGCGCGCCGCGATAGTTCCTGTTGGTCCGGCCCGTCATTGTCCACAGCGAAAGCGATGAACATATCCTCAGGGCCGTCTCGGAAAAGCTGTTTAGCCGTTACTTTTTCTTCCTGGACCGCCTGCATCATCGCCATAGACAGGTCCAAATTCTCTTTGACCATCCGAATCTCGAATACCGGCTTCATCATCACAACACCCCTTCAAAACACTACCGGACCCGCTTCCTGGACACACTCCAGGCCAGCACCAGCGATCAACCCGGCGATCGAACAAGCATCAACTAATCGTTGATATTCATCACCACCTTGATGACCTCGTCATCCTGTGAATCATACATGTCATAGGCCTTTTGTACATCTGTAAAGCCCATGCGGTGTGTGATCAAATTGGCGGGTTCGCACCAACCTCGTTCCCTCAGAGCCACCATGTGTTTGATCTGGGTAGTGGGGTCGCCGCTGCGGGCGCCGGTGGTGCCGATCATCCGGGGCTGCTTGTCCATGATCCAACTGTGTTCGATTGGCACATAATCATCGGCTTGGACACCGAATACAATGATGGTGCCGAACTGACGAACCAGCCTGAAACAGTCATTAAAAGTATCTGGATATCCAGCTGCTTCGACGATCACATCAGGGCCCATTCCGCCGGTGATCTCCGCTAGAGCTTCGTCAACGTTCTCTTTGTCTGGGTTGATCCGGTGCGTTGAACCGAAAATCTTGGACTTCTCAAGTCTGTAATCCAATAGATCGACCACCGTCACGCTGGACGCGCCCAACCTCGAGGTAATCATGGCGAAACTAAGTCCGATACTACCCTGGCCCATAATCGCCACGTTCTTGCCCAGGATGTTTGGCATCTGCTGACACGAATACAGAACGGTCCCGGAAGGTTGGCACATAACCCACTCATCCAGAGGGCCCTCGTCAGGTAGTAGGATCATGCGACTGGGGTCAGAGGTCATGAACTCCACCAGTCCGCCGGAACCTCTTTCGGGTATCGCGATGACTCGCTGGCCTTCATGATACTCGTCTGTGCGGCTCTCCACGATGGTCCCGGCCAATTCATGGCAGGGTCGTCCGACGTCCATGGGATATTCTTCTTCGGGGTGGATGTTGAACCCGTGGCGGCAGTCGCTTCCGCAGACTGACACACGTTCCAGTTTGATCAGAACCTGGCCGTCGTTCGCAACCGGCATATCTGCATCCAGGAATTCAAACAGTTTTGGTCCGACAAGTCTCGCAGCTTTCATGCTGGCGATACCCCCTTGGTTCTTTTACTTAAAAATTGCCACAGGCGTTAGGTCTGTGAGCCGGAGTGTATCTTAAACCGGGTGCCGCAGTGCGGCAACCTTATATCCATTCGAAGCTGTTGATGCTGGCTTAGACCTGATCAGACCGGAAGCAGTCCACTTCGTGGTCATTAACCAGCCCTGCCGCCTGCATGAAGGCGTAACAGATTGTTGAGCCGACGAACTTGAACCCTCGAGTCTTCAAGTCTTTACTCATAGCATCTGATTCAGCTGTCATGGCCGGTACTTCCGACATCGACTTCCACTGGCTATCCTTAGTGGTACCGCCCACGAACGACCAGATGTAATTGTCAAAACTTCCTTCTTCTTTCACAACTCGTAAGAAAGCCTGAGCGTTGGTTACGGCAGCGGCGACCTTAAGCCGGTTGCGCACGATCCCGGCGTCCATAAGCAAACTCCGTATCTTGGCATCTCCGTACTCGGCGATGACGGCAGCGTCGAAATTATCAAAGGCAGCCCGGTAACTCTCCCGCTTGTTTAAGATAGTATTCCAGCTGAGCCCTGCTTGAGCGCCTTCCAGGATCAGGTACTCAAACAGAATCCGATCGTCATGGAGCGGAACGCCCCACTCTTCATCGTGATAGGAAATCATCAACCCGCTGCCAGCCCATCCGCACCGTTCCACGTTCAATCTCCCTCCATATCTTGTGGCTTTATGTCTAACGGATTATTATAGGTCACGCTAAAAACGACGGTCTGTCACCAACGCGAAAATATTTCTCGATACCCCGGAGGTACACAACAGTGGCAAGTCATTATGACGTAGTAGTAGTCGGCGCTGGCAACGCGGCCCTTTCTGCCGCCATCGCAGCCAAAGAAAACACCGACTCGGTCCTAGTCGTGGAGAAAGCTCCAGAGTACTTCCGGGGCGGCAACACCTACTTCACCGGTGGAATCATCCGTTTTGCCTTTGAGGGCCTTGACGACATCCGCACAGTCATACCAGACATGTCGGAGACAGAGGTCAACTCGGTGGAAGTAGGCAGTTATACCGAGAACCAGTTCTACGACGACATGATGCGGGTCACTGAGGGGTTAACTGACCCGGAACTTGCCCAGATCTTAGTCAGCCAATCTCTACCAACCATGCAGTGGCTCCAGTCAAAGGGCGTCCGGTTCGTATTGGCCTACGGAAGGCAAGCCTTCAAAGACGGCGACAAATACCGGTTCTGGGGCGGTCTCCTAGTCGAGGCGGTCGGCGCCGGAAAGGGCCTATCCGACCAGCAGTTCGACGTTTGCGCCGAGATGGGAATCGATGTCCGCTACTCCACTCAAGCCACCAAACTGCTCCAGAACCAGAAGGGGCATGTGAACGGTATCACCGTCCTAGGACCCGACGGTTTCGAAGACATCACCGCCGGCGCAGTGGTACTGGCTGCCGGTGGTTTCGAGGCTAACGCGGAGATGCGTAGCCGTTACCTAGGCCCCGGATGGGAGAACGTCAAAGTGAGGGGAATCCCCTACAACACTGGGGACGGCATCAAGATGGCCTTGGACATCGGAGCCCAATCCCATGGCCACTACAGCAGCTGCCACGCAGTTGCCTGGGACATGAACGCCCCAGCCTTCGGCGACCGCACCATCACCGAGCTCTATCAGAAGCACTCCTATCCATTTGGACTTATCGTTAACATCGACGGCGAACGCTTCCTTGACGAGGGAGAGGATTTCCGCAACTACACCTACGTCAAGTTCGGACGAGCCTACCTGACCCAACCACAGGGATTGGGCTTCCACATCTTTGATGAGAAGGTTAAGCATCTGTTGCGCGACGAATATCATATAGACCAAGTAACCATGGCCAAGGCCGACACCCTGGAAGAACTGGCCGAGCGCCTGGACATCGACCCCGCCGGTTTCGTGAAGACCATCCAAGAATACAACGCGGCGGTGCAGACGCAGATCCCTTACAACCCAACGGTGAAAGACGGCAGGAACACTGTGGGTATCACACCGCCCAAGAGCAACTGGGCTGAGACCATCGACACTCCACCGTACACCGGCTACGCAGTGACTTGCGGTATCAGCTTCACGTTCGGCGGTGTCAGGATAAACAACCGAGGCCAAATCGTAACCAACAGTTCAGAACCCATACCTGGTCTGTACGCAGCAGGTGAGATGGTCGGCGGGCTGTTCTATCACAATTACCCTGGCGGCTCAGGTCTGTCTGCCGGAATGGTCTTTGGCAAGCTCTCAGGCACCAGCGCCGGACAGGACGCCAAAGCCCTCAAGGGTTAATGGACAGAGGTCTGATAAGTATGGTCTCGACTGCGGAAGGGGTCCAACTAATAGCGGCCGAGACCGGCCGGCTGAAAGAGTATGTGAGTGGCACCGACGCTAAAGAATGGAGCCTAGATAGCCCCTGCGAAGGTTGGACAGTGGGGGACGTCATAGGTCACCTTGGTTGGGCCGCAGAGTTCTTCGCCGACGCCATATCCCAAGGACGTCGCGGAATCACCTCGCCGCCCCATGGCCTCCCTGAGATCGGTTCCATAGCTTCAACGGAGCTGCCTGCTTTCATCGCGGACAAAGCTAAGGAATACAAGCAAGACGCCGGTGAAGATCTTTCCTATGCATTCGCCTCCAGTGTGGACCGGTTACAAGCACTGTTCTCCAGCATGGAGGCCGACGAATGGGCCAAGGAATGCTGGAGCTTCAGGCTGCTCCAGCCCGCTTCGGCTTACGTGGCCACTCGCATAAGCGAGGTCGTCATTCATTCCTGGGATATCCGCTTTCCATCCGACCCAAATGCCAGCCTGGCTCCAGAAAGCGTAGCAGTAGTCTTAGAACGGCTTCCCGTGTGGCTAGACGCCATCGGACTCGCTGATTTTAAGTCTTCTCGCCGCCTAGCTCGCTACCGATTCCAGACAACTGGCGCTGCCGATTTTCAACGAGACGTTGTGGTCGGTAGCGAATCTAATCAGGTTGAGTTTGCCCAAGGCGAACCCACCGCAACACTGACCTGTGATGCAGATGTCCTGGCCTTGCTTGTCTGGGGCCGGTTGAATCCAGACCAGGTTATTGCTGACAGTAGACTTACGGTGAGCGCGGGTTCAGGCACGGCAGATGATTTCTCCGCCTGGTTGTCCCGATAACCTGAACCAGGTCCCTCTACCACATCGAACCCACCAGAGATTGATAGCCATCCACCGTGTAGCTAGTGTTATGATTTGGAGAATAAACGCTTGATTTTCCGAAGTTAGGAGCCAGGCCGTCAATAGTCGTGGAACATGATGCAGACTCCCGCTACAACTAAAAACCCCATATATTTCGGCTGGTACGTTTGTGCCGCCAGCATATTCATAGGCTTCGTTGCCATCGGGGCCCGTAACAGCTTCGGCGTGTTCGTTGTTCCAATGAGCGACGAGTTTGGCTGGAACCGGTTCACCATATCCGTAGCCGCCGCATTGGGTGTGCTGGTCAGCGGATTGGTGCAACCCTTCATGGGTCAGGTCTTCGACCGAACCGGCGGGCGCAAGCTTATATTGATCTCTCTCGTCATCTTGGGCGGCTCAACTATCATGCTGTCCCTTACTTTCCACGTCCTTTTCCTGGTATTTATGTTCGGAATCGTTGCGTCCATAGCCCAGGGCGGGCCCGCTCTGTCAAACACAGCAGCCCTCATGTCCCGGTGGTTCAGGCGAAAACGAGCAACGGCCATAAGTATCAACTCCGCCGCATTGTCTTTGGGCGGCCTCGTCATGGTCCCCTTCTCTATGTATCTTCTTCAGGCCACCAACTGGCGCATAGCTTGGGTCGGTCTTGGGGTCATCGTTCTACTCTCACTGCCTTTGGCCTACTTCTTCATACATGAAAGGCCGTCCCAAAGAGGGCTCTACCCCGACGGTGAACCCGAACCTCTGACGGAAGCAGGCGGAGGGCGGAATGAAGCGACCGGCCCTTTGGAAGTGGAGACTTGGAAGGAGTCATTCAAATCGGCTCCCATCTGGCAGATGGCAGCCTCTTACTGCGTCTGCGGCGCTACAACGTTCATACTAGCGGTGCACTTCATCCCATTCGCCATTGAAGAACGGGGCATCTCCGGCAGCACCGCCGCTACGATCTTCGGCTATATGATGGGCCTAAACATCATCGGCTCCTTGGGAGCAGGTATCCTCGCCGATAAGATTGGCGGCACCAAAAACTGGCTGGCCTTGGTCTACCTTATGCGTGGAATGGCCTACATCTTGTTAATAACCGTGGACTCTGTTGCCGGCCTCTGGATATTCGCCAGCGTGGCCGGATTTTCCTGGGTCGCCACGCTTCCGCTCACGTCATCGCTGACAGCCGACGTCTACGGCTTGAAAGCGCTGGGAACTATCTCAGGAATTACCTTCATGTTCCATCAAATAGGCGGATTCGGCAGCGTGCTACTGGCCGGTCTGCTTTTCGACATCACGGGATCGTACACTTTGCCTTTCGCAATAGTCGGGGCACTCTTGTTCCCGGCGGCTCTATCAGCTTTCACTATCAAAGAGCGCAAGTATTCGACGCGTTATCAGCCTGCTGTTCCCGCTCCTGCCGGCGGAGATTAATAGGCCGTCATGGCCTTTTTCTTCAACTTTATCCTGGCCCACCAGGGCGACTCCGCCGACCCAGAGTTGCTGCACTGGATCAAAGAGCGCCTGGACGGTATCTTTGGGCCTGAGCCTTGGGTAATAGTCGCGATAATGGGGTTCGCCGTGCTCGCCATCCCTGTTTCCGTTGGGTTTTTCTACTTGCTGCAAGCCAACCGGAGGGCGTCGGCCGAACCTCGTGTAGACCGGGACGGATTGGACCGAGAAAAAGCCCCCTAGGCGAATCAAGATAGACTCAAAACCCAATGCTTGATGCAAGCTCGAATCAAACTTGCCACGGTCTCAGAAAAATTGTAGACTATGCCTCGCCGTGAACTACATGGTCCATGACATAATTGTCGCCTCTGGACCTGCTTGGAATCGATGTTGGCGTTACATCAGTTAAAGGCCTGGCCGAAAGAACAAAACAGAGGACGGTGCAAGAATATGTTTGACAAGAAATCCCTAGACGCTATGTTTAGCGAACTTCGGGACGCTT
This sequence comes from Dehalococcoidia bacterium, assembly GCA_022451945.1. Lineage (GTDB taxonomy): Bacteria > Chloroflexota > Dehalococcoidia > Lucifugimonadales > UBA3495 > UBA9611. Next base: position 36,601 of record JAKUNK010000009.1, on the reverse strand, counting down.
ATGAACTCGAGCCCGAATGGGAAGAGATTCAGCGTGATGCGCATCTAGGCATCGCTCGCGCAGACGGCGGTGTTGATTTGGGTAATATCGACTCGCGGGTCGCTGAAGTACTGAAGAAGCACAATCCTAGCTAGCCCCCAGCCAATGTTTGACATGGTCAAGCGTAAGTCCCGCGCGACTGACTGACCGTTGACAGCTTAGATTACAGAAACATGGAAGGCCACTAAAAGGGACGGATTCTTAATTAAAGGATCCGTCCCTTTTCATGTCAAATCGGCATGAGAGGCCATTAGCCATCAAATCCAATGGATGTGACACCCTTTGGTTTGCCCATCTCGCCAGCTGATTCCCCTTGGGGAAGAAACAACCGGACAGCGACGATATATACTCCTGCCCCGATTGCAGTTACATCAATCATCAACCGAAGGAATGGCACTCCGGACCTGAACCCAGACGAAACAAAATCTGCCTAACTTCGCCTTATCACTGCTCCCACCTGGGAAAAACTCCAGGGATTACCCCATATGTTCGTTGAACCAGTCCAGGGTCCGGATGAGATACTCTACCCTCAGTTTGGGGTGGCCCATCCTTGGAAATAGGTGGGAGCAACCTGGGAACCGCACGAACTCTACTTCTTTACCCAACCGCTTCAACACGGTGAAATATTCTTCGCTCTGGCCAATCGGGCAGCGGGCGTCCGCCTCACCGTGGAGCAACAAAACCGGAGTATTCACCTCGGACGCATAGGATATCGGCGAACGAAGCAACATCCTGTCTGCCGCGTCGGCTATCGAACCGCCCCATTGCGCTTCGCCAAAGCTGATTCCAATGTCCGACGTCCCATACATACTGTGGAGATTGATACAAGGCGCCCCCACAACGGCAGCCTTGAATCGGTTGGTGTGTCCCACTGTCCAGCTAGTCATGTAACCACCGTAGCTATAACCGTGTACACCCAGCCTCTCGCTGTCCACGTAAGGCCGTTGACAGACTTGGTCCACTGCGGCCATCAAGTCTTGATAGTCCTCACCTCCCCAGTCGTTCAGCACCGCCATCATAAAATCTGTGCCATAGGTACTTGACCCTCGAGGATTGACCGCCAATACCAGATATCCAGTCGTAGCCAGCATTTGCTGCACTGGAACGAAGGAGTCGTAAAAAGCCCCGTTGGGGCCTCCATGTATGTCCAGAACTAACGGATACATCAGAGATTCATTGAAGTCCGGAGGGAAAAATAAGCGGCACTCAACATCGAACCCAGGTCTTTGGACCGAGAATTTCTCCATGTTTGCAGCCGGATGATCCATCATATATTCTGCGTTGTGGTCCGTTAATTGGCTGTGCCGACCGATATCCAAATCAATCTCGTATAGGTCCCCTGGAGAGTTCGGTGTTGATGCGGCAACCACCGCGAGCCCCGACGTTCTGTCCAAGGTTAAAGCAGTAGATAGACAAGACCCACCCCAAACAGTTTCGCTGGGACTGCCATCGGAAGGGGCACGGTACAAGAACGATTCGCCTTCCCTTTCTCCGAGAAATATAATCTGACCGTCCTCATCCCAATGGAGGGTCGCCGGGCGCATGACCGATGGAAAACCCAGGTATGGTCTAATAGCGTCATCTGTGAGCTTGCGTGGCTCTTTGCCCTGCTCCAACACATACAGCCACCCTTGCCACAGAACCATACCTTCCGGAGCGTCAGAGCCCACCACAGCCAACCGTTGGCCGTCCGGTGACCACGTAAGCGCCCCTACGCTAGCCAAACCTGCAGAAACCAACTCGGCTTCTCCTCCAGTTGCCAGCACGATGTATGCCTCGTTCAAGGCCAGGAGATCCCGGTCGTCACGACGACCTGCCATGAACGCTATCTGCGAACCATCAGGGGACCAGACTGGAGACGTGTCATCCCAATCACCGTCGGTGATCTGTCGGGACTCTGAACTCTCTATATCGACCACAAAAAGATGGTAGTGAGCGTCTCCGCGCCAACCCAGGGTGTCATAGCGAAAACGCACTCGCGAAACGACCGTTACCTGCGGTACTTTGTCGGATTCATCGCCCCCTTCGCTTGATGGATCAACGTCGGCACAGACAGCAAGTTGGTCTCCAACTGGCGACCAGACATAATCAAAAACGCCTTTTTCGAAATCCGTTACCCGTTTCGAGTCTGAACCATCAACAGTCATTACCCAAATCTGAGGAGGTCCATCATCTACAGAGCGCAAAAAGGTCAACCTAGTCCCGTCAGGAGAGAATTTTGCCGCGAAGTCCTTGGTTCCTTCGGTAAGCTCGTTCAGGGCTCCGCCTTTGATGTGAAGCCCCATGATCTTAGAACGACTGCTCAGATTCTCTTGATCAACCCAACCTAGCGTGTAAGCCAACAACGATCCGTCCGGTGATAAAGACGGTTCTCCGGCGGTTTTGATCTGATATACCAAATCAGGCGTAATCGGGGAGTTCATAGAGCACCTTTAGTAAAGCTGGCTTGTCCGTGATTGGAGGCGTGACCGATTCTAGCATAGGGGGATCCCGTGACCAGGGCTATAATGGCCGCCTGTTAGTCAATACAAGTCTCTCAGTTAAAAATTCACAAGAAGGAGCATCTCCATGAAGCGAGACCTGATCGGATATGGGAAAGACGTGCCTCAGATAGAGTGGCCCGGAGGGGCCCGAATCGCCGTCTCATTGGTGGTCAACTATGAGGAAGGCGCGGAATACTCAACGCTGGACGGCGACACCCACCATGAGACCAACGGAGAAGTGCCCTCACCCGTTCCAACCCAAGACCGGGACCTGAACAACGAGTCCTTCTTCGAATATGGAAGCCGCGTTGGGGTCTGGAGGCTACTAGATATGTTCAAGCGCCACGGTGTGACCTCGACCTTTTTTTCCTGCGCGCTAGCTCTGGAGCGAAACCCAGAAGTGGCCCGTGAGATTACGGCTCAAGGTCACGAAGTATGCGGCCACGGTTACCGTTGGGAAGAATATCACCTTATGGACATCGACGCAGAAAGGGAGGCCATAGCCAAGACCGTAGCGTCGTTGGAACGAACAACCGGCCAGCGCCCGGTAGGCTGGTTCACTCGCTACGGTCCCAGCCTAAACACCCGCGACCTAGTTGTCGACGAGGGAGGTTTCATCTACGACAGCGCAGGACTAAACGACGACCTACCATACTATGTCGAGACGCGCGGAAAGCCTTGGTTGGTAGTCCCCTATAGCATGGAGACCAACGACGCCCGATTCTGGCGCGGCGGATTAGTCAGCATCAACGATTTTTATGAATACCTGAAGGAAACCTTTGATTGCCTCTACCAAGAGGGAGCAGAGCGACCAAAGATGATGTCAGTTGGGTTACATTGTCGTATCGCAGGCAGGCCAGCCCGGTCACGGGCAGTGGACAGGTTCTTGAACTATACAAGTGACTTCCCAGGGGTCTGGTTCGCCCGCCGAGATGAGATCGCACGCTGGTGGCTGAAGCACTATCCGCCAGGAATGCTTCAAGCCTGATTTAGGAATCAATTTGGGCTAATCACGCGTAACGAGAGCATTACGGTTAAGATACCTTTCCCCCTTTTCAGCACCCACATCGGCAACCGAGGCATCAACCGTGAACGAGACTATTTTGGCTTTAGACTTACGGGCCAATCTCATTACATTCGGCCACACGGTTTTCGAAGTCTTTGAATCATCCATAGTAACAAGCCTTTTCCGGACATGTTGGAGACCTTCTCCCAAAATTTTCAAAGACATGTTGTTTGTACTGACCCGGTAGTCAATAGGTCCGTATGTACCCGTTAACCAACCTAATGACCAGTGCAGTTATGACCAGGAACCGCCGCCGGTGCAACACGAGTTTGGAGGATGACGCAAGGATAATGAAGATTCTAACAGGCAGTTAGTTGGGCGCCGCAAAAGTGTGTCTTGCGGCGAAATTGGTCGCCAAGGGGCGGTTAGGCTAGTTCGCGGACGCCGCCCACCAGGAGGTCAACTTCCTCTTCGGTATTAAAGAAATGCAACGAAGCCCGAACGCCGGCAGGGTATCCGACTTGGCGCACCACCAGACGATGGTTCTCCCATAGCTTTTCAACGATTGGAACAGGCTCTTGGCCGGCGATGGAGAAACTCACGAGGCCAGAAGAGTCACGTCGCTCCAAAGGCGAATGTACAGTTACACCCGGGACCTCCGACAGTTTCGCTTTGGCCGATTCCGCCAAGTCGAGATTGCGCTCTTCGATGTTTTTTATACCAATTTCTTCGATGAACTTGGTGGCTTCCAAGAACGCCACCTGCACTGGAACGCTAACAGAGCCACCAAGGAACTTTTCCATAGAGTCGGTTACTGGCTGGAAGTTGTGAGCGTCTGCCGGACTGGCTACACCTCGCCCACCAGTGTGGGCAGGATGTATCCTCTCCAGGTGCTCTCGGCGCATGAAAAGCGCCCCGGAACCCTCATAGCCCAATATCCATTTCTGACCGGGTATGGAATAGAAATCGAACCCTGAGCTCGCCATATCAAGCTCGATATGGCCCCCAGTTTGCGCCCCGTCCAACATCAGCAGTATGCCTCTGTCCTTGGTCAGCATTCTAAGCTCTTCGGCTGGCATCCGTCGTCCAGTTGCATAGAGAATGTGACTGATGAAGACCATGCGGGTCTTGGGCGTGAACGCAGCTTCGATCTTGGACACGATCGCTGCTCTGGAATCTAGCATCTCTAGATCCACAACCTTCACTCCAACCCCGTAACGCTGACCGATCAGTTGTGCTGGAGCAATCACCGAGCCATGCTCCATATCGCAGATGATGATCTCGTCACCTTGATTCCAGTCCAGTCCGCTAAGGACGATATTCAGGCCCTCTGTGGTGTTACGTGTCACCAACACCTCTTCCACACTGGCATTGAATATCCGCGCCGCTGCCTCTCGCGCCTGCGCTTGGATCTCCCTGCCTGCCGCAAGGACTTCAGGCATGATTGGCCCTTGCTCAAGCTCCTGGTCGATCCGGTTCTTCATGGCCTGCGCTACTCGCGCTGGTGGCGGACCAGACCATCCGGTATTCAAATAGGCCGTATGAGCCAGAACGGGTATCTGACTTCTTATCTTCTCTATATCCACGCCCATCCGTCCTTCGGTGGCCGATTTACTCGACTCAGTTCCCAAAATTCACATCGGCCCGGACCTGATTCGGTCCGGGCCGATGTCTAACTCTTTTTATCCGATCGGATCCTACCGTGGTGAGTAATCTGTCAAGCGCAGGATAGAGTGTTTGGACACCCGCACCAACGCCCCATTCTCTTCGGACGCTGCCCTAGCCTTCTGCCACGCCGGGTCCGACTGGAAACCGGTCCAACCTTTTTCCCTCGCACCCAGGTTGGGATAACCCACCATATAGACCAGACGGTTGCTGGTCCCTACATCCTCGGTCCAGTAAGCCACATTTTCGATGCCGTGCTTCTCGAACAGGCCCATGGTGTGGTTGGAGAATCGGTTGTGCAGGTCCGGCAGTTTGCCAGGCATGGCTTCATAGACACGCTTCTCGTGCAACGTGGACTTAAACGACGGCTGCGGCGAGTAGGGCGTTAGGCTCATGAATGAATTGAGCACCTGAGACACCAGCGGGCCGTCTTTCTCTGTCTCCGCACGCACTTCTTGCCAAGGTTTGTGGGCTCCGAATGCCGCCCACTTCTGCTCCCGGTCGGCCATACTATCGAAACTCAAGATATAAGTCAGTTGATTGCTGGCACCGATCTCATCGTTCCAGAAGCCGACCATCCCGATGTTGAACTCTTCAAAGAAGCCGATGGTGTGATTGGCGAACCGGGCGTTGATCGCCGGCAACTTGCCCGGCACGGCCTTGTATATCCGAGACTCGTAAATCATTCTGCTGCTCCTAGCAAGTATGAGTGTTGAAAACCTATTATTTCTTCTCGATGAACTCTAACTGGACACCGTCTGGTCCCTCGAAGAACACCACGCGGCGGTCGCCAGAGACTGAGGTCTCTTCAAGAATCTTGGCTCCGTTGGATTTCAGGCTGTCAATCATCCCCTGTATGTCGTCGGCGTCAATAGCGATGTGTTCGATGCCGTATTTCTGGTCTCTGGTCTGTGCCTCTATGTGCTTGGTCACATTCAAGGTCAAGCCGTGGAGATCCAAGCGGACTCCAATGTCGCCTACGTCAGCAATTTTCGTTGCGCCCAAAGTGTCGATATAGAACTGAGCAGTCTTCTTGGGGTCCGGGGTCTTGAGGTGTACGTGGTTTAAGCTCAAAGCCATTGTGCGCCTCCGTCACTTAACAGAATTATGCTGGCGTACGCCAGATTAGGGGCAGAATAGTCCACAGGGGAAGCTCAGTCAAGTTGGCTTTGAACCCTGCAATGGGAGCCTGCCACGCATGGAAGAATTTCGTATTATAATCCCCAGAGTGTTTCAGACACACAGATATCAGAACAGCAAATATTTGAACCAGGAGGAGGAGAACATGCCTATAGAGCAGTTGGCGCCAGAATTGTCCAAAATCATCTCCACCGACGAGCCAATCCAAGAGTTAGCCGATGGCTTTGGCGGAGACCAAGGCCCAGCTGAAGGCCCGCTCTGGTGGAAAGAGGGTGGTTACCTGCTATTTAGCGACATACACAACAACAGGCGGATTAAGCACACCCCTGGCGGAGACACCGTCGTCTTCCAGGAGCCCACCAATCGGGCAAACGGCCTGACCCGCGACTTGCAAGGTCGCTTGGTGTCAGCAGAACACGATAGTCGCAGGGTCGCCCGCCAAGAGGCAGACGGCACCGTGACGGTCATCGCCAGCAGCTTCCAGGGTCGCCGGTTGAACCGCCCCAACGACGTGGTGGTCAAGTCGGACGGCAGCATCTATTTCACCGACCCTTGGACAAGCCCGCAGCCTGCAGAACAATGGGATCTGACCTTCTCCGGTGTTTATAGGGTCTCACCCGACCTAGGCACGATCACTCTATTGATAGACGACTTCGTAGTACCCAACGGGCTGATGTTCTCCCCCGACGAAAGCATACTGTACGTGAACGACTCGCGAAGGGGCCACATCCGGTCCTTCGAGGTCCAGCCGAACGGCACTCTGGCCAAACAGAGTGACAAGGTACTGATCGACGTCAACGGCGATAAGCCCGGTGTCCCCGACGGTATGAAGGTCGATATCGAAGGCAACATCTATACGGGTGGCTCCGGCGGTCTGTACATCTGCGACCCCACCGGCAAGAAACTGGGAATCATTGACCATGGATATACGGCAACCACCAACCTTGCCTTCGGTGGCGACGACTGGAAGACTCTTTATTTCACCAGCCGCAACCAACTGGGCTCGGTAAAGGTAAATATCCCAGGCAACCCCATACCGGCCGTAAAGAAATAAAGGGCTCCCCCCTACCTCGACCAACTAGTCATTAAGGAGAACCAGAAATGGCCAGACTACCCGCCATAACCCGCGACCAATTGTCCGCAGACGAACACGAATATTTTGACTCCATCGTAGGTACCCGGGGCAGCATCCGTGGGCCCTATGGAGTGTTGCTCCATAGCCCCAAACTGGCCGCCCGTGTTGCCGACACTGGAGCATTCGTGCGCTACGAATTCACGATTCCCGAGTCCTTGAAAGAGACCGTCATCATCGCCACCGCCCGGGAGATGCGCTCGCAGTATGAGTTCTCGGCCCACGCCAAACTCGCCCGAGCAGCCGGCGTTTCCGATGACACGATCAAAACCATCGCCAACGGCACCGCCCCTGCTGGTCTCTCCGGAGACGAAGCACTACTCGTAGGCTACGTTAAGGAGATGCTCCAAGAACACAAGGTTAGCGACGCCACCTACAAGTCCCTGGTGGTCCGATTCGGCGAGCAGGACACCCTCCACCTCGCTGTCCTGGTCGGTCACTACATGCTCGTAGCCCAGGTCCTAGCCACCATGGACGTCGAACTCGGCGAGGACATGGTTGCAGAAATTCCTGAGTAAAAGACGAATCTGACCGCTTTCATTTGCCTCTTTAGGCTTAAGGTGAGCTCCGGTCCGGGTCGAAGGTCTTGATGGAATCGGGCTTGTCGAACCACTAACGTTAGTAAGTCAAGCCCAGCGTCAACATAACTTACACGCATCCTCCGACAAGCTCGGGACGAGAGGTGCGAGAAGTGATTTTGCTCTACTGAAGGTCGTCCTTGACCGTTACCTGGAGTTCACCATCCAGTCTGAAATCGAAGGACGTAGGCCCTTCAGCGGGGAATTCGGTGCGGTCTACGGTCACCATAGTCATCGGCGCAAAGAGATAGGGGTACTCGCGGCCCTGGGATTCTTCGTCAAGCTCTAAGTCCACCACAACGTGACTCCCGTCAATCTCCATACCAACCACAGACAACGGGTTTCCCTGCACTGGCAGCCACAACACGTAGGCCACCAGTACAACCGATCCAGGGAACTCAGCCCGGTTCAGGGTCACTCCGGTTCCTCGGGTGCGCTTGCTGATTACCGTCCGGTTGAACTCCTCCAGTTCTGCAGCGCTGGTAATCACGGCAGCCCTTAACTCTCTAGAAAAAGCGTTAGCTGATTGCTGGTTCAACGGGGATACCCAGCCGCTGTTCACATAGCGCCATAGAGGCAATTCTTCCAGTTCTTGAGAATCATCAGATCGAACGCTTTCCGGAGGCTTTACGATAGGCGAAACTGTATCATCGCTGCAGGCAGCGATCAAGAACACCGCCAAGATAACGCCTATTACCCCCGGATATATGGATGGCATTCGTACTCTTATGAACGGCCTTACTAAGGCGCCGGGAAGTCAAACATGGAGAGGTGTTGCCTGAATCAACATTAAAAGGCCTTTCGTTTAGCCTCAATATCCACCAAAGTATGATATCAAAGTTCGAGTTTTGGTAGAACGCCACCACGGCTGAGAGGGAGTGAATCAAATCCCCTATTGGCCGAATTACCTACCCTTGTAAATCTAAAACTCCACTGTCAAACTACACATATGCGCATTGGTGATTTCGAATTCCCCGAGCCCCTGCCCAATCTTAAAGACCCCCATGTATTGGTGGTCCTTAGGCCCTGGATCGACGTGGGAAACGTCGGGACGTTGTCCATGAGGCGGCTAGAACGTCATCTTGAGTCCAAAGAAATCGGCCGTCTAATCAGGCCCGGGCGTTATTATGACTTCACACGTTACCGTCCCAAATCAGTCTTGAAACAGGGAGTGCGGGAATACAGCATCCCGTCGACCACTATCAGTGCCTGCGTCCGTGAACACGGTCCAGACCTCATAACCCTTCACCTCCTCGAACCCCACCTGTATGGCGAGGACTACACGGAATCCGTAATTGAGATTCTCAAGTATTTCGGAGTTAAGCGTTACTCTATGATTGGCGCGATGTACGACATGGTACCCCACACACGCCAGTTATTAGTCTCCGGTGGAACCGTTAACCCCTCCAACGAAGAGGAATACAAACTAGTTGGTGTTCGCCCCAGCGATTACGAAGGGCCAACCACCATTACTTATCTGATTTCCAACACTCTCGAAGAACTTGGCATCGAGACACGCATATTCGTCGTCCATCTGCCCCAATACTTTCAGGTTGAAGAAGACTTCACAGGCACCGCCCGCCTGATGGAGATTCTCTGTACACTATACGGACTGCCCAGCCGCCTAGCAGACACAGAAAGAGGACGCCAACAATACGCCTCGCTCCAGAATATCGTCTCCGACACGTCAGAGGTCGCCGGTCTCTTAGAGCGGCTGGAAGAGCGCTACGACCGCGAGAAAAACGAGGAAGGCGCTTCCTCCACACCTCTTTCCCCAATGGTTGAAGAGTTTTTACAAGGTCTGGGCTCAAACATCGATTTCGAGTCCGATCTTGGTTCGGGCATCGACGACGATCCTTCCGACGAGTAGCAACCGAGCCGACGGTGCTGCCGACCCGAGCTTCGTGTTCATCCAAGCTGATTTTGCTTACCCAGATCTCGTCAGACTGACCAAGGAGTTGGCACGGTTCGAGACCACCAACCGGCCCGGCAACAAACTCTAATACATCTAGTACATCAAGGCTCTATTTGACGCTGCCGGCAGACTAAACCAGGTATTTGTCAAAATACCACTCGTCCCAACCTGATCGGGCGTCTGCCTGGTCACGGGAGATCGCCATACTTTCTGCTCCAGGGATACCGGAGCACCACTCTGGCAGGGCTCCGTATAACGGTTTTTTGTTTGACGTCCCAAAGGGGGTATGCTAGAGTGAATCGACCTATTTTTCACGCAAATGACGAGGATTTTATCGGAGGTACCAGAGCATAGCTAGACAGTATCGGGTCAACGAGCGGATCAGCAGCCCCCAGGTCAGAGTAATCGGAGACGACGGGGCGCAGCTCGGTGTGATGGAAGTCGCCCGCGCGCTTCAACTGGCGCGTGACGCCGAAGTGGACCTGGTTGAGGTGGCTCCAAATTCCGACCCCCCTGTCTGCAGGTTGCTGGACTACGGCAAGCTCCTTTATCTTACGTCGAAGAAAGAACGCGAGTCTAAGAAAGGCCAGAGAAGCACCGAACAAAAAGAGGTGCGCTTCCGACCTAATATCGGGTCACATGACTTGGACGCCAAAACTCGCAAAATTCGCGAGTTCATCGGCGAGGGCTCCAAAGTTAAGCTTACTGTCCGTTTCCGCGGCCGAGAAGCCGCTCACCAGCAGCTGGGCCTTTCGGTTCTCAAGCGGGTGGCGGACGAACTGAAAGACGAAGTACGGTTGGAACGTCCGCCGGCAATGGAAGGTAGGGCGTTATCCATGGTGCTGATCCCAGCCCTGGCCGCTACAAAGGAAAAGGGCCCAGATGACGGCCCAGACAAAAACAAACAGGATCAAATAGAAGTACTGGCAGATGCCCAAACTTAAGACACACAAAGGGGCCAAGGCCCGCATACACGTTACCGGCACCGGCAAATTGATGCGTCGCAAGCGCATGANTAGTCACCTGAGACGGAAGAAGCCTACAAAGGTAACGAGGAAGTACTCAGAAAAACTGGCAGTGGACGGCGCGGACTACAAACGCCTCCACAAGATGCTTCCCTATGGGTAAGCTCTAGCCTCGATCAAATAACCCCAGCCCGGAGATCATACCTTGTCTAGAGTCAAACGCGGCGTTACTAAACACGCCCGACACAAGAAGATAATGAAGGCTGCGAAAGGCTACAGCGGAGCCTCTTCTCGCAGTTACAAATGGGCGCACGAAGCAGTTATGCACGCTTGGGCCTACTCCTACCGGCACCGCCGCGAGCGCAAAGGCGAATTCCGACGTTTGTGGATTATTCGCATCGGCGCAGGCTGCCGTGAAGCAGGGACCACCTACAGTCAGTTCATGCATGGCCTGAAGCTAGCCGGCGTGGAGCTAGACCGCAAGGTCATGGCCGACATGGCAGTCCACGACCCCGAAGGCTTCGGGAAATTGGTGGAGATTGCTAAAGAGCAATTAGTTGCTGCTTAAACGCCCCCTGCAATGAACAAAGAAAAACCGGAGTGTAGCAACACTCCGGTTTTTCTTTGCCGTGGTTGGTACGCTATTAGTTGAAAGTTACTTTCTGGCAAATCCGTAATAAGTATCATTGTCCAGTATGCGGAGCAATCTCTCCTCGGTGATAACGATGGGCCTGATAGGCGTGGCCCATTTCTCTGTCAATTCATAATGCAGGTCAGCTAGAGACATGGGACGATTGTTCCGGGCCAACAACGTCCGGAACACGATTTCCTGAACCGGCATGTCAGACCGGATAAAGCTGGCGTCGTTCTTGTAACTCTGGGATATCTCGCGGATCAGGCTTTTTACATCGCCCAACTCTCCGATAGCCTTCGACTTAGATGGGCTGTCGGCTGCCAATCTGCCTGCCACCAGATGGACCGGAGACCGCTCTAGTTTTGCGAGGCGGTCAACACTGATTAGGAACAGAGGGTTTTTTCGAACCGGTTCTTCTTCGATAGAATCTCCAGCTAGTTCATCTACTAGCTCTTGGGCATTGGGGTCTTGGGTAGTCATATTTGCACCTCTTCATTCCAATCCAGCATGATGATCTGTACTTGTTCGCCTGCATCCTTGCCCGTCAAATCTTCAGGGCAGATGGCCAAACCATTGGCTTTGGACATCGATGTCAGGATATTGGATCCCTGGGGGCCAGTGGGTGTAGCCTGGTATCGCCCATCCTTAAATTCCACTTCCACCCTAGCATATACTCGGCGTCCGTCCTCGTTCCTAATGGGAGCAGTTAACACGCCGTCGACCATAGGGCGGCGCATCTTGGCCTTGCCGAGCATGGTTCGGATAGCCGGGCGGGCGAACATCTCAAAGGCCACCATGGCACTTACCGGGTTGCCGGGTAAGCCCATGAGGGGAATACTCTTACCGGCGGGCCCATTCAGATGCCCGAACGCCAAGGGTTTTGCTGGGCGCATACGCACAGACCAAAAGTTCATCTCGCCCCGCTGGTTCAGCACGTCTTTCACGATATCATAATCGCCCTTGGAAACGCCTGCCGATGTTACAACAAGATCAGCTTCGGACGTCGCCGCCAGCTTGGCCGTCAGGTCTGCCAGGTTATCTCGGGCGATGCCCAATATCTTGGGAATCCCACCTGCGTCAACAACCGATGCGGCAACACTGAAGCTGTTGGAGTCGTATATCTTGCCGGCGGACAGTGGCATACCGGCGGTTTCAAGTTCGTCCCCAGTCGCCAACACCGCTACTACCGGGCGACGAATCACTTTGACCCTGTCCATTCCCAGGGAGGCAATTACACCGACCTCGGCTGCGCGAACAACAATTCCTTTCTCGAGCACCAACGTACCAGCACTGATATCTTCACCAGCAGGCCGCACATTGCAACCAGTAGGCATATCAGCGAATATCGCTACCTGGTTCAGCGGTTTGCCCTCACGCTTCCGGTCTACTTCGTCTGTTTCCTCAAAGGGAACAACAGTATCAGCGCCGTCTGGAACGGGAGCACCGGTCATGATACGGATGGCAGTTCCAGGACCAACCGTCTTGTCGGGCATATGACCGGCTGCCACTATGCCGATTACCTCTAAATTCCTCGGGTTCTCATGGGACGCGCCCGCAATGTCACTATGACGTAGTGCATAGCCATCCATGCCGGAGTTGGCCAGGGGAGGGAGGGCCAGTGGCGATTTAATGTCCTCAGCCAACACTTGTCCCATGCAAGCTAGCAGAAGTTTCTCTTCAGGTCCAAGGCTCTGGAAGCTGGCCATAACACGGTCGTAGGCCTGTTCAACGCTGAGCATGTCTTCATCCACGTGCCCGTGCCCGTGNGAGTGAGTAGGTTCGTAATGTCCACCGTGATCGTGAGTAGTCATATGTTTTAGAGGTTAAGTCCTCAAAGTTACCTTTAGTTCCCGATCCAACGTCCGCAAAAGCCCATCCAGAGAGCGATTAACTTCGTCGTTGGTCAGCGTCCTGTCTCTCGCCTGAAAGTATACGTGAAATGCCAACGACTTGGTGCCTTCGGGTATAGTTTCACCGACGTAAATATCGAAAAGCTCCGCACGGTCGACTCCTCGGTGGCGGAATATCAGCTGCATAACCTGCCCTGCGTCCACGTCAGACGGCATAACTAGCGCCAGGTCCCTGGTTGCAGACGGGTATCTGGGAAGTGGTTCGAATTGACGCTGTGATTCGGGTAACGCAGAGAGTATCGGCTCCAGAAATAGCTCGAAGGCAGCAACCTGTGGCGATTCCAAATTCAGCCGCTCCATGACGACAGGATGTACTTCGCCGACCATGCCCAGCACAGTATCCGCAGCCTTAATTGCTGCGCAGCGCCCGGGATGAAATGCCGGATCATCTGCCGGCTCGTAAGTTGCTGACACACCGAGGCGATCCAGCACCATCTCCACGACGCCTTTGGCATCATAGAAGTCCAGCAGGTTCTCATCCTCCAACCATGATGTCTCATGGCGAAGTCCAGCTAATACACCGGATACAGACTCACGTTCTTCTGGGAGGTCGCCATCACGCGGCCAAAATACCCTACCGGTTTCGAATATATGGAACGGCCCACTGCTCTGGCCCTGGTTCGCGGCCAGGTTAGCCAAAAGACTGGCCCTCAGCGTGGTCCGCAGGTACTCGCGGTCGGTACTCATGGGGTTGGCTACCCGCAAGGGCAACATAGCCGAGTTCAAATGCTCCACTTGTTCCAACTGCTGCAAGGTCACCAGTGGATAGTTGATCACTTCTTGAGCGCCCGCCGCAACCAGCAAATCCCTGATTTGGTCGCGGAGCTCTATGACCGGAACTGGCTGTTGGAACGGAATAGGGCTGGAGATCATGGTAGTCGGCACGGAATCATACCCGATGATCCGCACCACTTCTTCAACCAAGTCTTCTTCGATGTTTACGTCGTTCCGCCAATAGGGCACGGTGACCTCAAGCGCTGCTTCGCCTACAGATTCCCAAGTGAACCCCAGCGATTCCAGGACTCCTTGTACCTGCTTCAAATCAACTTCCATGCCCAGCATCCGCTTGAGCTTGGCACTAGTTAGCGGCACTACCGGGGGATCGGCGCCCTTGTCCGACAGGATATCCACGATGCCAGGCGCGACGGTCCCACCAGCGACTTCCTGGATCAGCCCGGTAGCTCGACGAAGCGCGATAGGTGCTAGTTCTGGGCGGAGACCTTTCTCGAACCGGAGCGTAGCCTCGGTGCGCAACCCCAGTGACTGTGCAGTCTCACGGTTATTGGGCCCGGAGAACGTGGCCGATTCCAGAAGCACGTTTACCGTGTCGTCGCTAATCTCGCTGTTAGCCCCACCCATCACGCCGCCCAGACCAATGGCGTTGTTGGCATCGGCGATGACCAAGTGCTCCGTGGTTAGTTCGCGTTCTTCGTCGTCTAGTGTAGTTAGAAGTTCACCGGGGCGCGCACGTCGTACAATAACCGTGTGGTCTTTGATTAGGTCGTAGTCGAAGGAATGCAACGGCTGGTTGTACTCCAACATCACGAAGTTGGTAACGTCAACCACGTTGTTGATCGGCCTTAGGCCAGCCCTGGTCAACCGGTCTTGCAGCCACTGAGGAGAGGGCCCAATCTTGACACCCTTAAGTAGACTGGCGGTGTAGCGTCGGCACAGATCCGGGTCCAGCACTCTGATCTCAACTTGCTTAGAGATTTCCTCGCCAGATTCTTCGTAATTAGTCTCCGGCTCTCGCACCGTCTTTCCAGTTAAAGCGGCTACCTCTCGGGCTACTCCCAAGACCGATAGACAATCCAATCGGTTAGGAGTGAGTTCCAAATCCAGAACAATATCACCCAAATAATTATCTAGCAGAGTTCCCACGGGAGCGTCTTCAGGCAGCACAATGATGCCAGAGTGGTCATCCCCCAGGCCCAACTCCGCGGCGGAGCAAATCATGCCTCGGGACTCAACACCCCGAATCTTGGCGGCCTCCAGGGTTTCGTATCGCTCAGTGTGGGTGTTGTAGACGTCAGCTCCGACCTTGGCGAAACAGATATTCTGGCCAGCGGCCACGTTGGGGGCGCCGCAGACCACCTCCATCTCCTCCGAACCGATGGTGACCACACAAAGGCGCAACCGGTCAGCGTTGAAGTGGGGACGCACGTCTTTCACATGGCCGACAAATACCCCGGTCCAACCGCCAATGACATCGACCTCACCGACCTCAATGCCTGCCATGGTCAGACGGTGAGCCAACTCATGGGCTGGCAGATCAACGTCCACATATTGTTTAAGCCAACTAATGGGTACTTTCATTTATAGTTCTCTTCTAACGGAACCGGTAAACGGCAGGCATTAGCCTGCCAATAACTCTTCTAATCAGAATTGACGTAAGAACCGAAGATCGTTGCTGTAGAAATGGCGAATGTCGTCAATCCCATATTTCAACATTGCAATCCGTTCCGGCCCCATGCCAAAGGCAAAGCCGGTGTACTTCTCAGTGTCGTAACCCACGCCATCCAAGACCTTGGGATGAATCATCCCAGCTCCCATAATCTCTATCCAGCCACTATCTCGGCAGATGCGGCAGCCTTCACCATCACCCTCACAAGCGAAGCAGTCGATGGACATATCGACACCAGGCTCCACGAATGGGAAGTAATCACAGCGGAAGCGGACCTGGCGGTCTTCGCCGAACATCCTACGAGCGAACTCGTACAATGTACCTTTGAGGTCAGCGAAAGTGATGCCTTCGCCCACGGCCAGACCTTCCACTTGATAAAAATGCCATTCGTGAGTGGCATCGGTAGCCTCATACCGGTAGCACTTACCAGGAACAACCACTCTTATCGGTGGTTCACGACCCTCCATGACTCGAGCCTGCATGGGAGAGGTGTGGGTGCGCAGCAACATTGCTGCTTCGCCGAGTGGGTCTTCATAATCCACCCAAAGCGTATTCCACATGTCTCTGGCTGGATGGCCTTTAGGGATGTTAAGCATTTCAAAGTTATAGTGGTCCCATTCAACTTCAGGACCTTCCACAACTCCGAACCCCATGGCAACAAAGGCGGCGCAAATCTCACGGACAATCTGGGTGGTAGGATGTAGTCGTCCGCCCAAAGAGGGGCGGCCGGGAAGGGTTACGTCCAACCGGTCCTGGCTGGCTGAGCGTGTCAACGCAACCTCATTTATCTGCCGAAGCCGCTCTTCCAGTCGTTCTTCAAGGGCGCTCTTGGCCTCATTAGCCAATGCCCCAACAGCCCGACGTTCTTCGACCGCCAGAGCCGATAAACTGCGCAATACGGATGTCAACGTCCCGCGGCGTCCCAGGTAGGCTACGCGCCAATGATCCACAGCATCTAGGGTTTCCAGAGAATCCAACTCGGCTGCGGCGGTACGGGAAATCTCGTCGATGGTCTCGGCCGAAGGCGGTTGAGCTAAGGGTTCAGTCAAGTTAGGTTTTCCTCAAGAGGTCTGGTTGTCACCGGAATGCGAATGACTCAAGCACGCAACAAGCAATTATAGAAACCACATATTCAAGGGTCAAGACTGCCAGTCATGAAGGTATCATTAAACTAGGGGTTTCGACGAATCTCTGACGTAACATCATCGTTTTAAAACATCAGCCGTCCGGTCAATATAATGTCCGTCTGAAAAAGCTTCACCTACAAAAGTGGTGTCCATATACGCCGAGGGAAAATCGTTCCCAGGTGAGCTGTGTTAGGCCATCAACTGCACAGGCACACCGCCAACCTCAAACTTCAACAACCTCTACTTGGTGTATGGGGTGCTATCCATTGGACTCGTCGTCGGAATATCGTCCTTCGATTTCCTGGAAAACTCATCCATAATAAGACCGATTCCAGTTTCTCGTTCTCTGCTAAGTAGCGCAACCACTGGAATCTGCTGCCATGCTAAGGGGTTAGCGCCGAATGCTCGACCAATCCGAAATACTTGGCTTTTGCCTTCGCAAAATTGCCAATCTCTGACAATACTACCTGGGCTTCATTGGCCGTTGCATTATCGAAAAATATGATACGCAGTTCCAAGATCCGGTGCGCGAGCTTGAACGGCCCAAGAATCAGCCGTGCCAGGCGTGTATAATAAGCAACGCCCAGGGCGTCCACCTGAAAAAATACCGAGTCGATCAAGCGGTCCATTGCCCCAGGATTCGTCATCGCCGGAGGCGTCATGCCCATAATCCAACGACCCTACGTTCCCCCGGAAGACCAGGTTCCCAATGAAGGTTCCTACGTCAATCCTGGCGCGAGCCCGAGTGAAGGAGCAGGAGAGGGCCAAGCTACATCGGAGGGATCCCTCGACCCTATCACGTTCTACAGCGACTCCATGCACATCTTCAGCAGCCTGTATTCCGCCGTGTTGTTTTTCGGCGAGCAGATGGAAGAACGGGAGCCAATCCTTAGGGCCCGCATCAAAGTCAGCCCCCAGATGCTCAAAGCCATCGCCCTTCTCACCACCAAACACGTGAAAGAGTACGAGGATGCGGTAGGACCCATTACACTGCCCGACCAGGTCTATGCAGCATGGGAACTGGAAGGTGGCGAAGAAGGAGAGCATGGGCATGACGCAGGATGAGAACGTCCCCCTAGCCGAAGACATCACCACGCCGGTTAGGATAGAACCCGGTGCAGATTACTCCACGCCGGCAGACTGGAGCTGGCGGTACATCTCTTCTAGTCAACCCAACGCCGCCGTCTTCCACATCAGCCATTCCGAGTCCACTCGAGTGCTTATCGATTACCTTCGGCCGTCCGACAGCGCCGCCGATGCCAACTTCGTATTGAACAAAGAGATCCCCGTCGTAATATTGGACAGCCTGGACAAGTACTGGGCTGCGGAATCGCGGACGCAGATGCCATTAGCAGGGATACGCGTCCCGGTAGAAGGGGATACTGTCGCCGAAGCAAAAAGAGCTCTGGCTGCTGATTTGGCGGCTCAACTGCGGTTACTATTGTTGCTATCAAGCTCTCACAAAGGACGCATTGCCCCGGCCTTGCTGGAGAACATGAAATACCTGTCTTCCTGCATGGAACCCGGGCCAGGAGCTTCCGGGTAGGGTAGGCCTACTCTATCGATGCAGCCAGCCGCCCACGCACCTCTCCAACCACGGCGTCCAGAGCCACGCTACCAGCCTCTGAATCCATCCGGCCTTTGATTTCCACAACGCCTGCCTTGAGATTTCTCGGGCTAACCACCAAACGCACCGGCAACCCTAGCAGGTCGGCGTCGTTGAACTTGACGCCCGCCGCCGCGTCCTCCCTGTCGTCATACAGGACTTCAACCCCGGCAAATCTCAATTCATCGTAGAGTTTGTCTGCTGCCTCAGCCACATCCTCCGCAGCGACGTTTAGACCGACAAGATGTACCTGATAAGGGGCGACAGGAATCGGAAACACGATTCCTGCATCGTCGTTGTTCTGCTCCACCGCAGCTGCCAACAGTCTGCCAACTCCGATTCCATAACAGCCCATGATGATAGGGTGTTGTTGTCCTTCGCTGTCCAGGAAGTCCGCGCCTAGGGCCTCGCTGAAGAAGCTACCCAGTTTGAAGATATGCCCGACCTCGATGCCTCTGGTAGAATCCAACGTGTGCCCGCATCGAGGGCAGAGTTGTCCTGGCTGAGCCAAGGAGATGTCGGTAACGATGTCGGCTTCAAAATCACGAGGGTAATTGGCGCCCTTGAAATGGACATCCGGTTTGTTTGCGCCCACTACGAAGTTACTGCCGTTAGTAATCGACACGTCGGCCACCCGTTTTATGCCACTGATACCGACTGCCGAAGCAGACCCCGCCACAAGCCCAGCCGCCTTGACCTCATGGTCTTCCGCCAAACGAAGGTCACGGGAATTCAGGACGTTCTTCAGCTTTACTTCGTTAACATCTAGGTCTCCCCGGATAGTCACGAACACCGGGTCTCCATCCGACATGTAGAAGACCGCTTTTAAGGTTTGCGACTCAGGGACATTCAAGAATGCCGCCAGCGCGGCGATGGTCTTCGTGCCAGGGGTGCTGACCTCTTCCAGTGCCTGTTCCGGCTCGTTCTCCACTTCTGGAATCGTCGATTCGGCCTTCTCAGCGTTGGCAGTATAGGAACAGGAAGGACAGGTAATGACGGTGTCCTCACCGGTTTCGGTAGGCAGCAGGAATTCATGGGAGTCCTTACCGCCGATGGCCCCGCTGTCCGCCTCGGCCATCAACACCGGCAGGCCACATCGCTTGAAGATGTTGCGGTACGCCAACGCCATGGCCTGGTAACTGTCATCCAGACTGGCTTCGTTGGCGTTGAAGCTGTAGGCGTCCTTCATGTCGAATTCCCGCACCCGGACCAGTCCGGCCCTTGGGCGAGGTTCGTCCCGAAACTTAGTCTGTATCTGGTAAAGAATCAGGGGCAGGTCACGGTAGCTCTGGACGTTCGCCTTAACGACATTAGTGATGACTTCTTCGTGGGTAGGCGCCAAAACCATGGGACGACCTCGCCGGTCGTCCAAGGAGAACATGTTGTCACCGAAGGCTTCCCGCCGTCCGGTCTGCTGCCATAGTTCTTCTGGCTGAAGGGCCGGCATCATCAATTCCTGCCCACCGGCCGCGTCCATCTCTTCCCTTATTATATTCTCGATCTTGCGAAGCGACCGCAAAGCTAGCGGCAGATATGAGTAAACACCCGCAGCAACCTGGTGAATCAACCCGGCACGCAGCATCAGCCGGTGACTGGCAGTTTCAGCGTCAGGAGGGTCATCCCGCAACGTTTTAGAAAGCATTCGGGAGAATCTCATATCGGGGCGTGGCTTCCTTCGCAGAGAATCAAGGCGTACTGAGTCGGACCATTATAGCGGCCAGAATAAACAAACGGAGATCATTTTCCTCCAAAATGATAGTGCCCATGTTGAGGGCAAAGAACCCGACCTAGTCTCCTGCAGCTACTGAAGTGTTCTCCACTTCTTCCATGAGTGCGGTCAACATCTCGGCCTCAGGCACCACTCGTACCTTCTCGCCCTTGCGGAATATAACAGCCCGACCAGCTCCAGCAGCGATACCCACGTCGGCGTCCTTGGCCTCGCCTGGGCCGTTAACCTCACAGCCCATGACGGCCACGGTGATCTCTTTCTTGCCCTTTTTAAGAAGACTGTCCACATCGTTCGCCAGTTTGACCACATCCACGTCAGCCCGACCACAGCTTGGACAGGCTACCAACACGGCACCCTTCTTGCGCATGTTTAAGGATTTCAATATCTCGAAGCCTGCAGCCACTTCTTCAGTGGATGGGCCGCTTAACGAGACTCTGATCGTGTCGCCGATACCGCTGTAGAGCAGCACACCCAGGCCCACGGACGTGCGTATGGAACCTGCCATCGGGGTACCGGCTTCAGTGATGCCCAGATGCAACGGATAGGGCATCATCTTTGCCAACCGTGTGTAGGCTTCTATCGTGGTCGGCACATCGAAGGCCTTCATGGAAATCTTGATCTGGTCGAAATCTTGATCTTCCAGCAAGCTGATCTCCCACAACGCCGTGGCCACCATGTGGTCGACTACGCTGTATTCACCTTCCTGGGCTTCTCCGGCCTTGGGTAGACTATTGACCAGGTCCATATGCCGAGAGAATCCCCTGGTACGGCCGATGCCGCCTACAGGGGGCAGACTACCGAAGTTCACACCGATGCGGATGGGCACGTCGCGCTCTTTAGCGCCCCGCACCACTTCCCGCACCTGGTCTTCATTGCGCAGGTTACCAGGGTTCAGCCGAAGACAGTCGACTCCGCCTTCTAGGCATTTTAAAGCCAGTTGGTAATGGAAGTGGATGTCGGCAATGAGGGGGATGTGGATCTGTTTCTTGATCTCAGCCATGGCCTCGGCCGCGTCGGCATCGGGCACTGCACACCGGATCAGCTCACAACCAGCCTCTTCCAGCTCGTGTATTTGTTCGACCGTGGCCTTCACGTCCCGCGTGTCAGTCTTGGTCATGGATTGGACCGTAACTTCGGCTCCACCGCCTATCTTAACGCCGCCCACATGGACCGGCTTAGTTGCTCTGCGATTACTCATTCGGCTCTTCCTCAACAATCAAACTGAGTGATCAGATCAGAGAGGTCGTATCCCTGGAATGTCACGCCTACTTAGGCATACCTCGCCATCCAAGGCGAAAGCAGGCTAATGGTACACGAATGGGGAAAAAGGTGCCAGAGTGAAAGAGCTCTGATAGGCCCAGTTAAGATTTGTCACCCCAGGAAGTTTCGCCCGTCAATCAGCCGGCTGATATCGTTCACGCTCACCAAGGCTATACCGCCGATAAGCAACGCGAATCCGACCAGGTGGACCATGCCTTCCCGGTGCGCTGGTATCTTCTTACCACGTCGCACAAGCTCCAATACCACGAAGAATATCCGGCCTCCATCCAACATGGGGATGGGTAGTATGTTCAGGATTGCGAGGTTGATACTGAGCAATATCCCTACGCCCAACCATCCGACCCAACCGCCGTCGCGGGTGATCTCGCCTGTAACCTGGGCCATGCCAATTGGGCCTGAAAACTCAGGGGAAGAACCCTCACCAAAAGCGCCCCCTAAAGATTGTTTCATCAGAACCAGCATTTCCCAAGTGTTTACGAAACTGTTGGGTATAGCCTCCCAGATCTGATCGGACCGTTTCACCATCTCAACATCGTCCAGTCGTGGGAACACGCCCACCAACCAGCGCGCTGATGTGGTATCGAACCGAGGCCTGAGATGAAGCAACATTTCTCGACCATCCCGCTCCACGAGCAAGGCCATACTTGAGCCACCGTTCAAGTTAATCTCACGGGTGAAGTCCAACCGGTTCTCTATGTCCCGATCATTGGCCTTAAGTACGGTGTCACCTTTCTGAACCTGTGCCTCTGAGGCCGCCGTTTCATCGCCGACTTCCTGGATTATCAGACGCCCCACTGAAACTTCTTGAGGAATCATCAATAAAACGGTGAAGATGATCAGGGGAAGAATGGCATTCATCAATGGCCCAGCGACCAATACTAAAAGCCGAGTTCCGGCGCCCTTGCCTGCCAGGCTACGGGGCACGTTAGGGTTAGCCTCACCAGCCAGGCGCACGAACCCGCCGATAGGCGCCCAGTTAACCGAATAGAGCATATCGGCCAGGATCATAGAGTCGTCGCCTACCGAGCGAATCTTGCCCTCGTGCTTTAGAAGGTCCTCTTCGCCTGGCCGCTCTTTTTCCGGCTCTTCTCCCTTAGCTAACTTCCGACTGACCTCGATGACTTTGGCGACTAGATTTCCCTGGTCATCCTCCATAGAGCTGACCTTCACTTGTCTGCCTCGTCCCAAGTCTTCCGGGCCAAGCAAGCCGACGTACCGGGTAGCGCTACTAATCAATACAGGCGTATTCCCGGTATATACGCCAAAGGCGCGCGGAGGGAATCCAACGCCAAATTCCAGTACTTTGACACCCATTGCCCGGGCAGTGGCATAGTGGCCGAACTCGTGGATGACCACCAATATCAAGAGGAGTGGCACTAAAGATCCGACGGCTATGAGGACAGTTTCCATTTTTAGTTAATTATCAGATATGCCGGCACTAATGTCAGTAGATGCTACGTTTCAGAAAATAGAGAAGTTCTATCTGCTGGTGATTTCCATCGTACGGCCAGTGGCCCAACGGTCCGCTTCCAGAAAGTCTTCAGCCTTATCACCAGGCAGTGACTCATGTTCACTGAGCACCCGGTCTATGACCTTAGGGATATCTGTAAACCCAATCTTGGAATCCAAGAAAGCCTGGACCGCCACTTCGTCAGCCGCGCTTAATACCGCTGGAAACGTGCCGCCCTGTTTGCCGGCGGAAATAGCCAGGTTGAAACAGGGGTAACGCGCCGGATCCAACGGATCGAATGTCAACGCGTGAGACAGAGTAGTATCCAACCTAGGGATCATCGAGTTTGCGAATCGTTTCGGGTAAAACAGTGCGTACTGGATAGGCAGGCGCATGTCCGGAGGGCCCATCTGGGCCTTCACTGAACCGTCTTCGAACTCGACCATAGAATGTATGGTGCTTTGCGGGTGGACTACCACTTCGATCCTTTCCCAGGGCACGTCAAACAGCCAATGAGTCTCTATAACTTCAAAAGCCTTATTCATAAGCGTAGCAGAGTCTATCGTTATCTTCTTGCCCATCTTCCAAGTTGGGTGTTTGAGGGCTCGTTCGGGCGTGACTCCTTCCATCTCTTCGATGGGTGTAGTGCGGAACGGACCACCGGAAGCAGTGATCAGAAGTCTAAGAATCTCGTTGTCTTCGCCCCGCAGGCATTGCCAGATAGCGCTGGGCTCACTGTCCACCGGTAGCACCTCACCCCCGTAGCGGCAGGCGTACTCTTTTATCAACCCGCCAGCCATTACAATGGGTTCTTTGTTGGATAGGGCGATAGACTTCCCAGCCTTGAGGGCGTTTAGGGTCGGCACCAATCCCACGCTGCCCATGAGCGCGACCATAATCTGGTCTACGTTATCCAGGCACACCATGTCTTCCATTGGAGTGCATTCCATGCCCTGGAACGAGCCCACTGGAGGATTTATACACCAAACATGCTTGGGCTTGAACTCTTCCACCTGTTCCTTGAGGAGTTCGATATTGTTACCGCCAGCAAGGCCTACAACCTCAAAATCTTCCGGGAACGACCGAACGATATCCAGGGTTTGACGACCTATCGATCCTGTAGAGCCAAGTACGACGATTCTTTTCATTTCCAGACAACTCACTAAGCTAAAATGGAGTTCGAGGAGCAAACACCGTAACGAGCATATAATAGACGGCAGGCAGGGCTAACAGAATGCTGTCCAAGCGGTCCAAGAGCCCACCATGTCCGGGGATTATACTACCTGCGTCCTTCACATCGGCAATGCGTTTAAGCTTCGATGCGACCAAATCTCCCCACTGCGCAACTACTCCCACTACCGCTCCAATCACAGCTTGCTGCCAGACCGGGGCTTCCAAGTCGAACACGAGTCCCAACACCAATGCGGCGCCCACCGCGGATGTGAGCCCGCCCACACATCCTTCCCATGTTTTGTTGGGGCTGATGCTGGGTGCAATGGGGCGCTTTCCGATTGCACGGCCCACGCCGTAAGCGCCAGTGTCCACTGCGAAAGTAACCAACAACGCGAACAACAGCCAGCTGCGCCCCAGGTCCGGTGAATCTTCGCTGGTAATTTCACGCAACATCAAAGACGTGGCCAGCAGAAAACCGACGTAGGCAGGCCCGAAAATTAGATACGCAAATCCGATGGGATAATTACTACGCCCAGCGGAATCCCCGACCCGGTAATAGGCGATAAACCACAATAACGCTATGAACGAACCGGACGCCATAACCCCGCCGGATATTATCAGGAAATTATCCCGTCCCGAGGCAGCTTGTGCGCCTGAGAGCAAGGCGACCACCCAGGACACGCCCAACAAAACAGGCAACGGGCCAACCCCGGTCGGTGTCATTCGGTAGAGTTCACATATCGCTATTGCCCCTGCTGCTAAAACCAGCAAGGTCAGCCAAGGAGCTCCCAGCCATACGGCGGCTATAAGTACAGGCAACCCGACCAACGCCGTCAGCGACCGTTGGAGCAAGACCTATTCCTAATCTTGAGACTGTTGGGTTTCTGGATTCTGGTCTTCGGGGTTAAGAGCTCCGTAACGGCGGCGGCGGCTACCGAAGTTCTGGAGAACCTTTGTAAGCTCTTCAGCCTCTAAATCAGGCCATAGGGTGGGCGTGAGGTACATCTCGCTGTAGGCCGACTGCCATAGCAAAAAATTGCTGATGCGCTGCTCGCCACCGGTGCGAATAATCAGATCCGGGTCTGGACTGTGGGCCGTAAAGAGATAGCTGCCGAAGAGTTCTTCGTCGATCGTGTCAGGGTCTATGTCATCTTTGATGATGCGCCGTACAGCTTCCAGTATTTCGGCCCGGCCGCCGTAGTCAAAGGCCACATTCAAGGTAATCCCCGTATTTGCCCGGGTCAGACGCTGAGCTTCGGCTACGGCATCCTTGAGATCCAGGTGGAGGTTCTCAGTCCGCCCCACGTGCACGATGCGGACGTTCTTCTCGTGGAGCGCTTCAGTCTGGTTGGCGATTGCTTCGGAGAAGACATCCATTATGCCGTCAACTTCATCTTGAGGGCGCCCCCAGTTCTCAGTAGAGAAGGCATAGAGGGTGACAAACTTAACGCCCAGTGGCCCCAGGGTTTCTAGTACGCCTTGGATACACTGAACACCAACCTCATGACCGGCTATGCGCGGGAGTCCTTGCTTCTGCGCCCACCTCCCGTTGCCATCCATGATGAAGGCAACATGGACCGGTACGTTTGCTCCCTCCTCTACGGGAGGCTGCGGCTCGCGAGACTCAACCTGCACTGTGTTAGACCTGAAGTATCTCCGCCTCTTTGGCGGACCCTGTCTCATCAATCAGCTTGGTGTGACCATCAGTGGTCTTTTGCAGTTGGTCTTGAGATCGGCGGCCATCGTCTTGAGAGATTGACTTATCTTTCTCCAGTTTCCGCAGCGATTCCAGGCCGTCACGCCGCACGTTCCTCACGGATATCTTGCCTTCTTCAATCTTGCCCTTGAGCAGTTTGACCATCTCCCTGCGGCGTTCTTGGGTCAACTGGGGAATGGGTACCGTGATGGTTGCGCCATCGTTGGACGGATTGAAGCCCATATCTGAAGTCATCAGGCTCTTTTCGATTTCCCGCATCGAACTGACGTCATAAGGCTGGATCATGATGGCCCTGGCGTCGGGAGCGGATATGGAAGCAATCTGCTTCAATGGCGTCATCGAACCGTAATA
Organism: Dehalococcoidia bacterium; assembly: GCA_022451945.1. Lineage (GTDB taxonomy): Bacteria > Chloroflexota > Dehalococcoidia > Lucifugimonadales > UBA3495 > UBA9611. Next base: position 10,296 of record JAKUNK010000009.1, on the reverse strand, counting down.
ATCGACCTCGATGTTCTCCACTAGCGCCGGAGTGGCCCGCCCCGTTCTGAGTTGGGTCAGGTCACGCTTGAAGGCCTCCACAGCACGGTCCATCTTGGTAGATACTTCGGATAGCACAGCTTCAGGGGTAGAGTCGTCACCTCTCGGAGGCATATTCAGTCCCTCCCATTTATTAGAGTACCCACGGTCTGACCATTGAGAATGTTGGCCATCGTCCCCGGTTCAAACACATTGAAGACCACTATGGGTAATTGGTTATCCATACAGAGTGACAGGGCAGTGGAATCCATCACGTCCAACCGCCTGCTCAGGGCATCCATATAGTCCAGAGTTCCAAATCTTACGGCGTCGGGATTCTCGTTGGGATCGGAGTCATAGACCCCGTCAACGTTATTCTTGGCCATTAGCAGGACGTCGGCATTGATTTCTAAGGCCCGCAACGCGGACGCAGTGTCGGTGGTCATATACGGGTTTCCTGTGCCGGCCGCAAAAAGCACCACCCTCCCTTTTTCCAAGTGACGGATGGCCCGGCGACGGATGTATGGTTCAGCCACGGCCTGCATCTGCAGGGCGCTCTGAGTCCGGACGTCTACACCCTGCTGTTCTAGACCGTCTTGAAGAGCCAGAGCGTTGATGATGGTAGCCAGCATACCGGCGTAGTCGGCGGTTGCCCGGTCCATACCCCTGGATTCAGCCGCCTCTCCTCTCCAGATATTTCCTCCTCCCATGACCACAGCAACTTCCACTCCCAACTCAACCGCTTCGCCAATCTGCTCTGAGAGGTAATTTACTGCTGTGGGGTCAATACCAAACGGAGTGTCCCCCTTGAGAGACTCACCACTGATCTTGAGCATTACACGACGGTATCTAGATTCAGCCATACCTTGCTTTTGACTATTCGCCGACTGCTAATCGAGTGAACCGGACCACTCGTATGTTCTCTCCTACTTTTCCAGCCAACTCTGTAACCATCTCTCCAACGGACGAAGAGCTATTCTTGATGAAAGGCTGCTGCATCAAGCTAATCTGGGCTGGAGGACGGTCATCCCCATCTTCAATCTCGTCTTTGTCTACGTAGATTGGGCCCATGGCCGCGACTTGCATGGCGATGTCGTGGGCCAGTTTTTGAAATTCTTCGGTCCTGGCGACGAAGTCGGTTTCGCAGCCAAGCTCAACCATAGCTCCAACCCGCCCACCAGTGTGTAGGTACGTCTCGATGACGCCTTCATTGGTGTCTCGGCCAACTCGCTTTGTCGCGCTGGCTACACCCTTCTCCCTAAGGGCTTGAGCCGCCTTTTCAAGATCGCCACCAGAATCCTCAAGTGCTTGTTTGCAATCCATAATCCCTGCGCCTGTCTGGTCGCGCAGAGTCCGGACTAATGTAACATCGACCGCCAAATTGTCGCTCCTATTAGCCAGCCCGGGGCTGAACTTAAAATGGGCCTTTCAAACGTCTACCCTTCTGATGGTTCCTCGTTTGCTTCTGCTGCCTCAGATTCAGGCTCAGCTGCTGCCTCGGGCTCGACGGCTTCTGCCGCAGGTTCTTCTATCGTAGCTTCCGGCACCGGTTCTTCTTCCATCTCGGGCTCAGCCACGGGTGTAATGGCTGCGGCGGCCGCAGGGGCAATCTCGGCAACGGTGGCAGTATCCAAGCCCTCCATCTCCGGTAGGCCTTCTTCCTCCTCATCGTCTGGCGACACATAAGCCGTCATAAACTGGGACTCATCAACTTCGGCCATGTCTTCGATGCGGGCTTGTTCTTTAGCTTCACGTAAGGCCAAGCCCTCAAGGACGGCGGTCGCCATGCGGTTGGTGATCAATCGAATGGAGCGGACCGCGTCGTCATTGCCAGGGATGATATGGTCAACTTTGTTGGGGTCGCAGTCAGAGTCCACAATCGCGAAGATATCGATTCCCATGCGTTGGGCTTCCGCGATACAAATATCTTCCCGGCCGATGTCGATGACAAAGATAGCCTTTGGCACCTCAGTCATATCTCGGACGCCAGTGAAATACTTCTCGAGCCGGTTCAACGTGTCGCGTAGTTTGACTCCTTCTTTCTTGGGAAGCAGCCGAAAATATCCCTGGTCTCGCTTCTGCTGAAGGTCCAGCATATAGTTGATGCGGGTGCGGATGGTCTGGAAATTGGTCATGGTGCCGCCCAACCATCGCTGGTTGACGTATAACATGCCACAGCGTTCTGCTTCACTCTGAATGACCTCTTGGGCCTGGCGCTTAGTCCCAACGAAGAGGACTTTCCCACCTTCCGCCACAAGATCCACCATCTCTTGGTAAACGTTGTTGATCATGCCTAGGGTCTGTTGAAGGTCGATGATATGAATGCCATTTCTCTGGGTGAAGATATATTTCTTCATCGTGGGGTTCCAACGCCGGGTCTGATGCCCGAAGTGGACACCCGCCTCGAGAAGGGCTTTCATGGTTAGGTGTTCTCGAACCGGAGGTGCCGCAGGATCGGCTGGGGTGGGTTCTGGTGCAGTGGCTACTGCTGTAGATGGGGCCGACTGAGGCGCTTCTGCTGTCGGCTCTTCGGGAAGATCCAAGGACTCTACCATAGACTACCCATTCCTTTTACCGGCTGGTCTGGCCGGTTACGTCCAAGAGTCCGCCGCGGGAGGCAGCGTGACCCGCAAAATCCCCTCCTCAGTCCTCCAGTCCGACGCCTAGAGCGAACCTGGAACGGGGCGGGTTGATGCTAGTCGGATTGTAACACAGGGGTTGTAGACGGACAACGGAACAGGTCCAGTAGGGACGCCTAGAAGAAAGTCTGGTAAACCGCGTTCAACCCAACGGCTCCAACCACTCCAGCCACCACGTCATCAGCCATGATTCCCAGACCTCCTGGCAGGCCCTCGAGCCGCCGTATAGGCCACGGCTTCAGAATATCCAACACCCGAAACACCAGGAATGCGGCAGCGAGCCAGGGCAATGTCTTAGGCAGCAATAGGCAGGTGATCCACATACCGGCAACTTCGTCCCAGACCGCCCGCTTCGGGTCGTGGTCAGCCTCAGTGATCAGAGTCTGGCAGGCCCAAATGCCAGTTAAGGAACCAAGCGCACAGAGCAGAAAGAACCCTATCGAGTCTTCATCTAACGGCGAGAACCCGTACACCACCACCGCCGCCAAGCTAGCCACCGTGGCTGGAGCTATGGGGGCCAGCCCTAGTCCCATCCCTGTACCTATTGCCCTACCGCCTCGGCTAATCATACCGGCCATCAGCCGTATCCCAGCCGGTGCAGGTCGTCCTCGCTCATGCCGAGGTAATGCCCAATCTCGTGCCACAGCGTTGTCTTAATCTCATACTCGGCCTCGGTGCGAGTGGAGCAGCTGCGCAAGATGGGTTGACGGTAGATGACAATCTTGTCCGGCAGCATCGGATCTCCGCCTTCCCGCTCTGTCATCGGAACGCCTTGGTAGAGACCGAAGAGGGTGCCATCTCGGCTGTTCAGGTCTCGTTCGTCGAGCCCAGGCCACTCTTCAACCACTACGCCCACATTGTCCAACGCCTGGACAACGTGTGCCGGCATGTCCTCGTAGGCCTGGCGCACCAGCCGCACGAACTCCCGGTTGGTCATGGTAATCACCAGAAAATCCCTACTTGCTTCAAAGTATTACCTTCCATCAATCTGTTAATCCGACCTGATTTCTGATCCTCTTTAAGATGTCGATATTCTTCTGGTCAGGGCCTTTGCCTTCGAAACCCGGCACCTCCAGAAAGAAGGGAACATCTGAAAAGACTGGGTTTCCCATGATGGCAGCAAATCCCTCTTCACCGATGAAGCCGTTGCCGATATTGTCGTGACGGTCGATCCCGGACCCGCAGGCCCGCCTGGAATCATTGGCGTGTACGGCCGCTACGTTGGCACATCCGGGTCCGGCATCCAGCTCGTCCAACGTGGCCCGGATCCCTTCAGGGTTGGTCAGATCGTAGCCGGCGGCGAAGGAGTGCTGCGTATCCAGACATATCTTCAACCGAGGGCTGTCTACCGCTTTGAGAATGGCACCTAGTTCACCGAACTTGGCCCCGATGTGCCGGCCCATACCAGCCATGTTCTCCACTGCCAGAATGGGCTCATCAGGGGAGGCGTCCAGCACGATCTTGATAGTCTCTACCACCTGAGGCAGCACTTCCTCGAAGCCTTTGCCTCCGTGGCTCCCAGGGTGCACAATCACTCCTACAGCGCCGATATCAGCCGCTAGATTCATGTAGTTGATCAGAGAGACAATACCCTTTTCCAGAGATTCTTTGCTGGGAGTGCCGAGATTGATCAGATAGATGGCATGTAAAAATACCGGGCCCATCCCGGCATCTGCCATGCCCTGCCTAAAAAGTTCGATCTGCTCTCCAGGCACAGGTTTAAAGGCCCAGGACTGGGGCGATGAGCCGAATATCTGGATGGCCTCGCAGCCTATCTCTTGGCCCCTGGCCACAGCGTTGCTGATTCCTCCTGCTGTTGAAACATGGGCTCCGATCTTCATCTTTAACCCCCCAACTGCTTAGCCACTGACCGTCCTTGTTTGGAGGCTGAACCGGCTGAACCGATTATACGTTAACGGTATACGCTCCCAGACATACAAGTCGTACTATAATCCACCTATATGCGAGCCTTATTCCTGAAACAAGCCGGCAACCCTCCAGTCCTTGAAGTGAAGGACATCCCAACGCCCGAACCGTCACCTTTTCAGGCACTGGTGCGGGTCACCGCCTGCGGGTTCTGCCACCATGACCGGTCAGTCATGGCCGGTGTGCTCCGGCGCGGAGTGGCGCCAGACGTGGTTCTGGGCCACGAGATTTCGGGAGTCATAGAAGAAACCGGTAATGAAGTAACTAGTCTGAACACCGGAGACCGTGTGGTCAGCATACTCACCGAAGCCTGTGGGCGTTGTGACCGGTGTAATGCCGGACGTGAGCACCGCTGCCGAGTTGGGCAGGGCATCGGTCACGGACGCTACGGCGGGTTTGCCGAATATATAGCCTTGGCTGAACACAGCCTGATACGGCTGCCCGACGGCTTGGACCCCGTGAGCTCAGCGCTACTGGCTTGCCCCCTAGGGGTAGCTCTTCAGGCAGTCCAAGTAACTGCCCAAGTGAAAGCAGGAGAGACCGTGGTGGTCACCGGTGCGGGAGGAGGCCTTGGCTCTCACGCAGTGCAGGTAGCTGCGGCTCTGGGAGCGCATGTGATGGCCGTATCTTCATCTCCCGAGAAGGAAGCCTCACTGCTTGAACTAGGAGCATCCGAGGTACTCGTGGGCGGCGGATTAGACTTCGCAGAGATTGTGATGGCGCTAACGGAAGATAAGGGTGCAGAGGTGGTGATAGACGCTGTGGGATCGGCTCTCTACCCATCAATCCTAAGAAGCCTGGCTCAATACGGGAGACTGGTGCTTCTCGGCGAGATTGTTGGAGAGAATGTGAACCTGAACCTAGTCGACGTAATCTTCCGTGACGCCACTGTATTGGGAACGTCTGGCGTGTCTAGGGCTGCCGTTAAGCAGGCTGCCTCGATGGTCTTAGATGGAAATATACAGCCCGTTGTAGACCTAGAACTGCCCCTGGAGAACGCAGGGGAAGGCTACCGGCTAATCACCGAACGAAAGCCCACCGGCAGAATCGTGCTCCTACCTAACGACCGATAAGGTGCAGTAGCGATGAAGCCACGGCCGCAGACCTCCGCCTGAAGAACCGGCCAATCTCGCCTCGGTCCCACATGACCAGGTATTGGCTCGCGATGAAGATTGAACTGTAGGTACCGGCCACCGCTCCAATCGCCAAGACCAGAAGCAGCTCCCGGATGCTATGGCCGCCGATGAACATCATCGCCAATAAGACTACTAAGGTCGTGATACTGGTGTTCAGCGACCGGCCCATACTTTCCATGAGGCTGAGATTGACGGTATTCGCCAGATCCCGGTCGGGACTCCGAGATATGTTCTCTCTGATCCGGTCAAACACAACAATCGTATCGTTCACGCTGTAACCCGCCACGATCAGCAACCCCACGATGAACATGGAGTTCACTTCAAGGTTTATCACCCTACCCAAAATGGAGAATAAACCCAGAATCACGAGCAGGTCATGCACCAGTGCCAATATGGCGGAGACGCCATACCGGTGCGCCTTTGGCACTCGTCTGAACGCATACCAAACAAAGAACAAGATGAAGACTGAGGCCGCAGCCAAAGCATAGAACGCTGTCCTGACCGTTTCTTGGGCCACAATAGGGGAGACCGTGTCGAACTCCACCCGCTCCCGTTCCATACCCAAGAACTTCTCTAGATCCCGCTCAATGAGCTCCCTTTCGGAAATACCATCACCGACCGCTTCTTTCAGAACTTCAGTCCTGACGAAGAAGTTGGTACCACCAATGCGCTGAATCAAAGCTTCGGTATGGCCCAGTTCATCCATGCGCTCCCGGATGTGCTCCTCCTCCACTGGTTGGCGGAAGGTAACGTTCATAACGGAACCGCTGCTAAAGTCGATACCTGCTTTGAGTCCTGAATTCCCGCTTATCCACCCCGGGGATGCAATCATAGATACTAAACCTGGCAGGATGATCAAAGCGGAGATTAGAAAGTACCAACCCCGTTTGCCGACGATATCAATCATCAGCGTCCTCCTCGCGGCGCCGGGGTTTGTAATGCATCTGAGTGATTCCGCTGCAACGACTCCGGTGTGAATAGATTAATCCGCCCGCTTAGTCCTACCCAGGCCAAAAGCTGAAGCAGATTCCGGCTCACCACCACAGCGGTGAACATGCTGACCGCGACGCCTATGAACAGGCTGATAGCCACACCAGTTACCAAGCCGCCGCCCAGACGGTCACCGAACCACAGCAGCACCAAACATGTAATCATGGTCGATATGTTGCTATCCCTGATCGCCGGCCAAGCGCGCCCGAACCCAACCTCCATGGACGATGCCAACGTACGGCCAATCCGAACTTCTTCTTTCATGCGTTCGAAGATTAGGATATTGGCGTCAACGGCCATGCCTATGGACAGGATGAACCCACCGATGTGCGCCAACTCTAGGGTGATAGGAATCATCTTGAAGATAGCCAACACCGTGACTGCATAGAACACCAGCGCAACCGCCGACACTACGCCTGCCATCCGGTAGTAGATGACCATAAACACTAAAACAAGGCCCAAGCCAACAAGGCCCGCGATTAGGCTGTTTTTCAGCGATTCTGATCCCAACAAAGCATCAACATCGCTTTCCTGAATCAACCTGAGCGGTACCGGAAGACGGCCTGACTCGACCTGAATCGCGAGAGTGCGGGCGTCTTCTCTGTTGAAGTTGCCTGTTATCTGGGTCCGACCGTCTCGGATGTGGGCACGGGCAACCGGAGCCAGCAGCTGTCGGTCATCCATGATTATCGCTATCCGCTTAGTCTGCTGGGCTTCTGCAGTGGAGATTCGGCGGGTAAGTTCGGAGAAGATTTCCGAGCCTCGGTCGTTGAACTGCAGGTTCACCACCCACCCGATACCCACGGGGTTGGTGGCAGCCTCGGCGCGGGAGAGGTCATCACCGGTCAGACCGATGTCTGCGTCGGTGAAGGTTGTGCAAGTGAAATCTGAGCAGGTCCTCTCTTTGAACTCCAGCTGGGCCGTCTGGCCGATGAGCGATTTGGCCTCATCGATGCCGCTGCTAACGGCAAACCGAGCTACCTGGCCAATTTCAGTGGTTATAGTTCCGAGCGCCTCACCTTGTATTACGCTGTTTACAGTGTTGGACCGGACGGTGAAGGTCATTTCGTCATGGAAATCAATCTCGAACTCTTCGTAACCAGCCTCTGCCAGGATACGCGTCAGTTCCATGAATACATCGGATTCTCTTCCTGCGGCAGGAGGAGAATCCGCATCTTGATCGGGTTCAGCAAGGCCAATCTCAGTTATAGACCCGCTGGCGCCGGGCAACTGAACTATCAGCCGGTCTTCACCAAATATCTGGATGATCGGCTCTTCGGTACCAAACCTGTTGACGCGGTTGGTGATGTTATCGAGCACACCTTCCATCTGTTCTTGGGTTGGTTTCTCAATAACGCTAGATTCGAATAGAGCGATGGGGCCTACAGCCTCGGCTAAAACGTCTTGTAAACCAATATTCCTGGGATCATCTTCAACTAGGACGTCCGTGCGAATCTGGAATCGGTTCTCTCTCAGAGGTGTGAGCTGCAACCCTTCTAGCGCAAGATCATGTTCGCCGAATCGCGCCTCTTCCAATGTTAAGATGAAGTTGTCGACGTCGATTTCATCGGCAAACGTGACATCGAATTTGGTCCCAGTATCGGCTTGGTATACCAGGTGGCCACCCCCCCGCAGATCCAGGCCAAGTTTAAGTCCCAACGGTCCGGTACCGTCGCGTTCAATCTGGGGAATGCCCGGGATATCGATGTCGATGTCTTTGAATCCCAGCGCGGCTATCGCGATGCCGAAAATCAGAAGAATCGTTATGGATAAACGTATGCTACGGGAGCGCATCGGTTATTCCGACCCGTTGCTATGGTTTTCCGGCGAAAGTTGCTCAGCCAGATATCTCAGTGCGTTGCCAGCCATTTCCAGGGCTTGCTCCTTGGTTTCAATCTCCCCGGCGGCCCGGGCCTCTTCGACACGTTCCAACACGGCGCCAATCTCTGGCCCCGGTTGTAAATTATAATGGGTCATCAGGTCGTGTCCGGTGATGAGGCGAATGGTTGTGGGGGAAACCGGCTCACTTGTGCCAACGTGGAGAATATGTCCGACCATTCTAGCATGGTTGAGCCATTCCTCATGTATTAACTCGGGGCCCTTTGCGCCCAAATAATCTGCCAGACACAAATACAAAGTATCTATGGCCACATCTCCAACGTCCCGAAAATAGCGATAGATCGCCCGGTCTGTAGGCCAATCAACGCCATCTTTCATCCCCGTAGGGCGCAGATGATGCTCCACCATCTTGGCCACCATCTCGGTACCCTTGGAACTCACCCGAAGTTGGCTCAGACGCTGTGTTGCCACTCCCGCTCCTTGTTCCGAGTGGCCGAAGAATCGGGTCCGACCAGCATCATCCTGGGACTTGGTCTGAGGCTTAGCGATGTCGTGAAACAGGGCTGCCAGCTTCAATACTGTAGCCCTGGTGTGCCCGTCCGTTGCCTGTTGATTGAAATGAGCCTCGCTTTTCTCGGTCCACGGCACGCAGGAAAAGACGGGTGAGTTCTGGTGCCCCTTGGTTATCAGTTCCGCGGCTTCGACAGTGTGCATCGTGTGTCCCCAGACGTCCCAGTAATGCATGTTCGGCTGGTCGACACCTTTGGCGGACTGTAATTCTGGTATCACCTGCTCGAAAAGACCGAAATGATCCAGAACTTCCAACTGTCCTTTGGCGCCATCTGCTGAGAGGATGTTCAAGAACTCTTCTCTGACCCGTTCTGGAGAAACTTTTACCAACAGACTGGAATCGGCCCTGATCTGTCTAGATGTTCCTGGTTCGACCCGAAACTTGAGTTGTCCTGCCAGGCGTATGGCCCGCAGCAACCGCCCTGGATCGTCTCGGAAGACCCCAGGGTTCAGGGCGCGGATGGTCTTGGTCGCCAGATCAACCTTGCCTCCCAACTGGTCTATCACAGCGTCAGTTGACGGCCAATCAGCGATTGGCACAGCCATGGCATTGACTGAAAAATCGCGACGACCTAAATCATCTTCAATCAACCCGATGAACCCGTTGATATCTACATTCCACGGAGGTTCACCGGATTCTGAGTTGCCCGAACAGGCGATCCTGATAACTCCGTGCGCAGGGCTCAGCGGAACAACGGTGCCAGATAATCTCTGAGCGATCGTCTGGGCGACGACTTCCGGGTCTCCGGATACCGCGATGTCGATGTCATGGCCTGGCTTGGCAAAAAGCAACCAATCCCGAACGAAGCCCCCGACTAAGTAAGCGTCAGCTCCAAGGTCAGCGCAACAGGCGGCAAGTTTTTCAATCATGGGCAATACGGCGTAAAGGCCACGGAAGTTGTGACAAGCGAACATGATAGGCCAGAATTAGGGTAATAAGGTCAGTCACAGAAGGCGCCAGGAGCGCTTAGTCCTCACTTACAGAAGCAGAAGTCTCGGAATCTACTGAATCTTCAGTCTCATCTTGGTAACCGTCGAGCTCGTCTTCATCATCGTCGTGATCGTGGTATGTGATCTTATATAGGCTTTCGTGACTGACCAGGTGATCGATATATAAGATGCCGTTCAGATGGTCTATCTCGTGCTCAAGGGCCTGGGCTAGCAGGTCGTCAGCGTTG
>JAKUNK010000089.1:0-5235 GCA_022451945.1 Dehalococcoidia bacterium | reverse complement strand
AAAGAAGGTTTGGGTACTGAAGCCAGTTAATAAGAGGATCTAGGAAGAAGTGACGCAGGATCAGGCTTAAGCCCGTGAACAATCTCTAATTACCTGAGGCCAAAATGGTTGGCTCATTGTAAGCTTGCCACCTTAGGTTCATAGCCGAAGAACCGCATGCTCCGCGGCCGGCGTTGGGGGCCGCTAGAGAATTACAATAGGCAGAGTAATAACAACTTTAGCTTAAAACTTCAATTCGAAACTGGTGATCAAATGGCCAACCTTGTAGAGATGACTCCATTCGAGGCAGTGACCTATTACTTTGACCAAGCCTGCGACCGGCTCGTCATTCGAGACGAGATCAGAAACCTCATCTGCACTCCCGACCGGGAGGTGCGGGTGGAGATTCCGGTCCGGATGGACAACGGTGACTTGGAAGTTTTCATCGGATACCGGATTCAGCACAATGATTCCCGAGGGCCGTATAAGGGTGGCGTGCGCTATCATCCCGAGGCGGACGAAGAAGAAGTGCGAGCACTGGCTGCCTTAATGACCTGGAAAACAGCCCTGGTGGGTATACCCTTCGGTGGCGCAAAAGGAGGAGTGCAATGCGACCCCCGGAAGATGAGTTCCCGTGAACTTCAATCTCTCACCCGGCGGTTCACCCGCTCTATCAGCCAGATTATCGGCGTGAACCAGGACATCCCGGCGCCCGATGTTGGCACCAATTCCCAGACGATGGCCTGGATGATGTCCGCCTATGCCGAGGAGCACGGCTACTCCCCTGGCGTTGTCACCGGCAAGCCCTTGGAGTTGGGCGGATCAGCAGGCCGGGAGCAGGCCACAGGGCGCGGCGTGTCGTTGATTATAAAGGAGGCGGCTAAAGACCTCGGCATCTCTATGGATCACTCCAAAATCGCCATCCAAGGGTTTGGTAACGTGGGCTCGTGGACGGCCCAGTTTCTGAGCGACGGCGGATCCAGTGTGATTGCGGTAAGCGATGTTAACGGCGGTTTGCACAACGCACAGGGCCTAGATCTGGACCAGCTGAAGGCTCACGTGGTTCGTACGGGCTCAGTACTCGATTTCCGTGACGCCGAAGCCATCACCAACGATGAACTGCTGGAGATTGAGTGCGACTTTCTGGTGCCGGCCGCTTTGGGCGGAGCCATCAACAGCAGAAACGCCTCTAAGATAAGAGCACGCATGGTGGTTGAAGGTGCCAATAACCCGGTGACCCCTGCCGGTGAAGCGATACTGAATGACCGGGGCGTCTCGTGCCTGCCGGACCTGATGGTAAATGCCGGCGGTGTAACCGTTTCCTACTTCGAATGGGTGCAGAATATTCAGCGGTTCCCTTGGGATCTAAGCCGGGTCAACGGGGCGCTGGAAGAGATTATGGTTAGGGCCTACCGTGAGGTGCAGGCCATGGTAGAAAGGGACAACATTACCTACCGAGACGCCGCATTCTCCATAGCTGTCGGACGCGTGGCCCACGCCCTGGAACTTCAGGGTCTGCCCTAGCTCGTTACCGGCGTTCGGATCCATTAGTTGCGGTGCTTGATCTCATCAACACTTCTTCCGGTCAGACGTTTCAACTCTAGGAGCCCCAACGGTGACAATTGAAGAACTGATCATAGTTCTTGCCCGGATTGCCGGCTCCCTCCCCGTTGTCCGATGGGCGTTTGCGGGCGCAATAATCGCCATCCTGGTTGATTTCTCAGACCTGTTTATGATGAATCTGCTCAACTTGGGTGGAATTCGAGATTACCAGGCCTTCGACAAACTGGCCGACATCGCCTACATGGTGACCTTCCTTTCAGTGGCGCTCCGTTGGTCCGGTACGCCGCGCAACGTCGCCCTTGTCCTCTTTACTTATCGGATTGTCGGAGTTGTGGTGTTTGAGTTGGTGGCTTGGCGTGGTGTCTTGTTATTCTTCCCGAACCTGTTTGACTTCTGGTTCGTGTTAGTGGCCGGGCTGATGCATTTTAAGCCGAACTATTACATGACTCGGCAACGTGCGGCTTTTTGGATCGTCGCTTTGTTGGCCTTGAAGGAGTTCCAGGAATATGTTTTGCACTGGGGTAAGTGGCTGGACAACTACCGGGCCACCGATGTCGTGGTGGACTGGTGGCGCGGCATTACCGGGCTCTTTTAGGATATTCGATCTCAATCATAAAATCTCGCCTGTAGCGTCCAGGTTCAACGTCGAGGTCTGCCGCCACTATTTTAGGTACGATATAGCTTCTGGATTTGCCTCCACGGGCTATTATTTTTCTTGAATTGGTAGCACTTCAAGATTTCTGTATTTCCGGCCACTGATTTTTAAACCCACTTGGCATTCTTGTTCAACACTGTTACCAGCCAAAAAACTCCTGTACCACTTGCCATTATTAACCAGTTCTGTCCTGTACAAGAGGGTGTCGAATCCTTAAATCGATTCTTCTCTATACTTGGAATATTATGCAATACACCTCGTGCTGTTGCGCATGATGCTCCTAGATAGTTAAATTGACCTGTGCGAACTCGAGGTGTGGGGTTGGGATTTCTATCAATCTCCAGTTAGTAAGGAGGGCGTGATGTCAGAGTCAATCAGAGAGGCTTATATCCGGAAAAACCCCAAATCAGCGGAACTCTTTCCGAAGTTCAAACAAATATTCCCGTCCGGTGGAGGAGGGCACGACGGCTACGTGGCAGATCCTTTCCCAATCACGGTCGAACGCGGCTTAGGTGCTCGGAAATGGGACGTGGATGGTAATGAATATATCGACTATGGTCTCGGTTCTGCATCGTTGTTGTTAGGTCATTCTCACCCAGAAGTGGTCGAAGCATTGATGCAGGCTGCTCCATCTGGGTCTCATTATGGAGCACCGGTCGAAAAGGTACTGGAATGGGGTGAAAGGGTATGTAATCTGATTCCATCAGCTGAAAAGGTCAGGTTCGTCGGATCAGGAGCAGAGTCGACCAGCCTTGCTATTCGCATTGCCCGGGCTTATTCCCAAAAAGAAGTGATTATCCGATGGGAATCTCACTACCATGGATGGCACGATTACGTGATGCCGGGCAATCTGTCACCGTTCGATGTGCCTGGCTCTACTGGGATACCTCAAGGGGTTATAGATTCAGTGATTGTTCTGCCACCAGATCTAGACGCCCTAGAGAAAACTCTGGCATCTCGCAATGACATTGCCGGGGTCATAACGGAGGGCTCGGGCGCATCATACGGGACGGTCCCATTGGCAGATGGGTTTGTAAAAGGAGTCAGGGATTTGACCCAAAAATATGGGGTAGTGATGATCCTGGACGAAGTGATTACCGGGTTCCGATGGAGCCCCGGAGGATTGCAGCAAATGTTAGGGATAGAACCGGATCTATGTACTATGGCCAAGATCCTTACAGGAGGATTGCCGGGTGGGGCTGTGGCTGGCCGTGAACATGTCATGGCGGTGATGGAGCAGACGGGTGATGCTCATCACGACCGTTTCGAGCGGGTCTACCACGGCGGAACTTTTAACGCCAACCCTTATTGCGCAGCTACCGGTAACGCTGCGCTTAACATTGTAGCGACGGGGGAGATGCAGGCCCAAGCTGACCTTATGGCAGAGAGACTACGGATAGGGCTGCGAAATATCGTCGACAAGTACGAAGTGAACGCTTGTGTCTACGGTGAGTCGTCTACGTTTCATATCTATTTTGGGGCCAAGTCCATCGATGGTTTGGACGCAAATAGCCTGAAAAGTGCCCCGCCTGAGGTCCAAACCAACTTCCGCCAAGGCCTTCAAGTGAGAGGGGTCGACCTCATGTCGCGCACCAGCGGGGTTTTGTCTGGAGTACACACCGAAGCGGACATAGACCAGAGCCTTGAGGCATTCGATGGGACCATCAATGCAATGATGGACGAGGGGCTAATTAGTCACCAGTGATCGGTAAGAGGTAGAGAGGATGAATTCCGGCGTGATGTTGATGGATTCTCTAGACGACCTAAGGCCGCTCGTATGTAGGTAGTCACCGGAACTTATCACCGAGTTCCTCTCGTTGTACCGCTTTCTCTATGCGGAACTTACTCGACGTTTACCATCTTTACGACTTCACAGGAGGAGCCGGGTATAACGAATGGTCGAAGAGCCGCAGGAGTGCGCGATCAGGTTTTCTTCGGCAACATCGAACTCTGCACGGGGTTTTGGACTGTGAAATCCGGGATTTCTGGGTTCGACGATTAGCCTGACCTGTCGTATAGTCTCCCAATCTTGTGTTCCGAGGAGGCCGAGAATGTACATGGTGAGGATCGTCTGGAAGTGTGCTCGTGGGAAGGTGCCTGAGTGCTTGGAAGTTGTGAAGGAGGTCAGGGCTTCTTGGGCGAGAGATGGCAATAAAACAGGCAAAATCTATGCGGATTATACAGACCGAATGGATACCATCGCATTTGAGATTGAAGTGGAAAGCCTAGATGAATACTTTCACAATCAGCGCTCCAATTACGGTGAGCTATCCGCTGAGACTGAAGAGTCTGTCAGGCAATTTAATAGCAACTCAGTAGAAGGCAACCGACAGATCTGGGAGGTCATCCCATAGAATAATTTAGGCAGACAACGAATGGAGCAAAGAGATTTGGATAGAACCAGAAGAGAAGTAGCCGAGCCATTTTATCTATGAAACGGAACTACTTAGGATCGGGCGTGACGGGATAAAACGACCAGCATTGACCTTTAAGATTGGTGAGGGCTACCTCGTGTCAGTTCTACGACGATCTTCACCACCATAAATGTAGAAGTGGAAATGGCCTCTGATTTTCAGTCAGAACCCACCTTTTTCGGCTTCCGGCTCGACGTGCTTAAGTTGTGTTCAGAGAGGTTCTGAGATTAGACCTGTTGATTCCTTTAATCAGACTGTAACAAACGTCTAATGTTGGTACCGCTAAGCATCGTTTCTGCGCCTCATTTATGGCGTACCCAAGGGTTGCGTCGATTTCTAATCTCTTACCGTTTGCTAAGTCTTGCAACGCAGACATCTTATGGTTCGGAGCACTTTGCTCGACTTCCCTGCTAAGTTGATTGAGGGCCATAACCGCTACCTCTTCGGTATCACTGACTACTGATAAAACAGGCCAACCAACGTCTTGTAGAGTGACGGCACGATGATTTGCAATGGCCGCCATTTCTCGCATGATACGGGCGCATAATAGAGATGTATCTTGGGCAGACAGAAACCTGTATGTGGGGAGACGTGTAATAACTGAGATTGATGTGTAGGCTACCC
>JAKUNK010000088.1:0-5470 GCA_022451945.1 Dehalococcoidia bacterium | reverse complement strand
AGCCAAAGCACCTTCGCTGCCGCCCTCACCAATCACTACCGAGACTATGGGTGTCGGAACGGTCAACATGGACGAGAGAGTCTTAGCGATGGCGTTGCCGATGCCTTGCTCTTCCGCCTCCAAGCCTGGGTCGGCACCCTGAGTATCTATGAGCGTTACCAAAGGCAACTTAAACCGAGACGCCAAATCAATCACCCGCTGGGCTTTGCGAAGGCCGTCGGGAAATACATGATACCGCTCGCCATCCACCAGAGGCCGCCGTTGTTGGCCAATCACCGCCACCGGCTGGCCGTCCATAAACCCAAGCCCGGCTACAACTGATCGGTCATCGCTGTTTAACCGGTCGCCACGCAGCTCAATAAACGGGTCAAGCATCGAGCGGAAATAAGCGCTTGCCTGCGGCCTTTCTGAATTCCTAGCAGCAGATACCGCCTCCCACGGCTCCACCTCATCGCACTCTTCCGGCTCAACTTTCAGTAGGTATTTGTGATTGGATTTTCCTTGCTTCTGCGCGGTGAGAATCTGTAACAACGACGCAACCCTAGGCTGCAGATTCTCCCGATCCACAACGTTGTCCAGGAGGCCGTGCCCCACATGGGCTTCAGCTGTGTGGGCATCCAACGGGAGAGGCATCTTAGACACCTCACGTAGGGTCCGCAATGGAGATAGTCCAATCAATGAACCTGGTTCGGCCAAAATCACGTCTGCCAGGTTAGCGAAGCTGGCGTACGCTTGGCCAGTAGACGGGTTAGCCAACACCACTATGAATGGCACTTCCTCATCCCTCAGTCGGTTGGCAGCGGCCACGGTCTTCGCCATCTGCATCAGCGACAACACGCCCTCTTGGATCCGCACTCCGCCTCCTGAGACCACTGCCACAGCAGCGATACCGCTTCGAGCTGCATTCTCAAAAGCCATGGAAACTTTCTCACCAACCACACTGCCCATAGTCCCGCCCATGAAACCAAAGTCCAAGGCAATGAGCATCGCTTCCGTTTCGCCGATATGGCACTTTCCGGTCACGACAGCTTCAGTAAGCCCCGTCCGGTTCTGGTCCTGATCAAGTAGCTTTCGATATCGCGACCGGCGGGAAAAGGAGATCGGATCCATCGAGCTCACGTATTTGTAGGACTCTTTGAAGGTACCTTTGTCAGCCAGCAACTCTATACGCTGGCGAGCAGTTACGGTGTAGTGAAACCGGCAGAATGGGCAGACGCGGTAGGTAAGATAAGAAGGAGAATCACTAATCGGTTCTTCGCAGAACAGGCACCGATCATGAACCACCGAAAGATACGTCCGGTCGGTCTCTCCATCACGGCTAAAAAGGTGGACTAAAAAGTTTGCCAAGTTGCGCAAGAACTGCCTCCAGAGCGGCCTCGGGATTAAATCATCCCGTTAGAGGTCGCTGAGGTTCCGGTGTATCTGACTCGCCGAACCTCAACCATAATACAAAAACTACGCCGATAATGAAACGCTGAACAGCCGTCATTGTCAGAAGGTAAGCTGCGGCTGACGCCTGGGCCAAGACCATTCCTTGGTTCGACAAGCATCAAAAATAGGCTGACTAAAGGGTATCTATTTATTTTATTATTCTCCCAGTCCACCTCGTATTTCTCTTCGATGGCGTACGTAGCTGGCTGAGGATTTTTCCATTACATCTTCCGAATCAGGGACAATACATAAATCCAAACCATTGTTCCAAACATTCTCTGTAGCCGCGTCATGAGCATCTACATGCTGGACGACGGCCTCACCTTGGTAACCACCATGGCAATCAGTTTCTGGATTCATATCTGGAGTTCTGGCGGAGCGTACACCACCATAGCTTCCTTAAGCCTGGTCTTAGCTTTGCTACAGCTCGCTTTCTTGATGAAAGCCAGCCAATCCATCACGAAAAACCGCTGTTCATTCCCAGACTATCGATTATTAAAAATCGCGATATAAGCTATTGACGACTCTTTGGCACTTGTTTATACTTTCGAGCCTACCGAGGGTTGGCCGCACTTGGCGACTCCCGTGCCTGTGATAGATACAAATCGGGAAGCCCACCAGTCAAAACGCCTGGACCCGGAGATGAAGCGCCGGGTCTTCTCTCGCATTGGGCAAGCCTTGGGCTATGCGCCTAGATGCTGGAGGTCGAAAGCGTAAAGCCTGTAGAACTTTAAGAAACCCCATCTACCAACCGAGAAATCTGATTGACTTCCGAAGCGATGTTCTTGTTTCAGAAGCGAGTTACAATTCTTCTTTCACCCTCAGCGACCATACAGGAACCACTGTTTAACGGGTTTACAACCGAACGTCACAGCGCCCAGCAGTGAGGAGACCTCTTGAGCGAAGTAAGGACCGCTGATATAGCAGCCGAAGGCCAGCAGATGGAAAGAGTGCTGGAAGGAGAATCCACAGCACTGACTCTCTTGAATGGATCTCGGGCCGTCACCAAAGTGCTCGACCGCACGTACCTTGCCATGGGGTACTTATGTGGGACCATGTTCCTTTTGCTGGCTCTCTTCATCACATACCAGGTGATCGCCAGAAAATTCGACATAGTTATGGCCCCAGGCATGGACTTAATGAGCGGCTATACCATGGCGATGGCTTCTACCTGGGCATTCTCCTACGCGCTTCGGACCGGATCTCACGTCAGAATCGACGTTCTGTTGCCGTTCATGTCTGGCCGGGTCAGGTGGTGGGCCGACCAAGCGGCTCTCCTCTCAATCGCATTCTTCGTTGGAATCACGGCGTGGAAAACCTGGGATATGGTTATGAAATCCCACGAGATTGGCGCTGTGACAAATACCTATCCTTTGGTGCCCCTCTGGATACCCCAAGTGTTTGTAGGTATCGGATTCAGCATGTTGGCGTTCACAGCCATCCATATGATGGTCGACATGATAGCGGAAGCTTCTCTACCGGTGTTGCACCGGATGCAGGGCGGCACCGAGACCTACCGTGTAGCCTCAAGGCAAAGTCCGATACTAACCGAAGAGGCGGCTTCCGGAGTCTAGTAGAAAAACGAACCTTCTCCTGTCCGGTCTGATCAAGACCGGAGGAAACTCTAGGCGGCTAGGTCAATCTTACAGTCCTGCCGGCAAACAAGCCGGCGCCGAAAGGTTAGGAGGACCAAAACACATGGCCATTACCTCAGCATTTGTGATGATGGGCGGCTTCTTCATGATTGGCCTTTACGTGGCCGGCGCTCTAGGGGTCTTGTCGCTAGTATTGATGTATTTCTTCTCCGATGCGCCCTTGTGGAACATCATGGGTAACAAAGCATGGGAAACGAACACGAACTTTATCCTGATTGCGGTTCCGCTCTTCCTTTTGATGGGAGAGTTGATGCTCCGCAGCGGAATGGGTGAAAGGATGTACACCGCTGTCTCGCGCTGGATATCTTTCCTACCGGGCGGGTTGATCCACACGAACATCGCTTCCTGCGCCATCTTCGCCGCCTGCTCAGGTTCCAGTGTTGCCACTTCCGCAACAATCAGCCGTGTTTCTCTACCAACCTTCCGGTCGCGAGGTTACAGTGAACGGCTTGTCATAGGCTCTTTGGCTGCTGGTGGAACCCTGGGTATATTGATTCCTCCTAGCATCGGACTAATCGTTTACGGCGTACTAGTCGAAGAGTCGATAGGAAGGCTGTACCTAGCTGGTTTCATACCAGGAATCATGTTGGCTCTAATGATGATTGTTATGATCATCGGCGCTTCAATCTTATTCCCGAGCATCGCGCCCAAAGAACCTGGCACCAGCTGGCGTCTAAAACTAATCGGCCTCTTCTCGATGATTCCGGTCATCATCATCATCATGGTGGTGCTCGGTTCTATCTACGCCGGCTGGGCAACACCGACCGAGGCTGCGGCATTCGGCGTAACCGGAGCCTTGATACTTGCGTTGATCAACAACTCTGGCCCTCCGATAGTTGGATGGTTCCTTACGAAACTGAATACCACTGGCTCTACCACTAGCACTATTGCTAGGTGGCAAGAGCGGTACCCCCAGGTCGATGGTCAAATGAGGGAATCAATGTCGATTAACTTCGATATGGTCAAAGATTCCGTCCTTTCGACAGTCAGAACGTCCTCTATGATTATGTTGATCGTGATCGCTGCGTTCACCCTGAGCTTCGCCTTCGCCCGGCTAGGAATCTCTCATGACATCTCTCAGTGGATCATCAACATGGACCTTAGCTCCACCGAGCTAGTGATCGTGCTTGTGATTTTCTACCTGCTGCTGGGCACTTTCATGGAAAGTTTTGCCATGTTAGTGACCACGGTGCCAATCTTGGCGCCGGCACTAGTGGCCACCGGAGTTGACCTGGTCTGGTTTGGGATCATCATGGTGATTCTGGTGGAAGCTGCTCTCATCAGCCCGCCTGAGGGTATCAACCTGTACGTGCTCCACGGGGTGCGCCGGGATGTTCAGACGGAGATGAATGAGGCAGCAGGAGCCGCGGAAGAGATAGGTACAATCACAGACGTCTACATCGGTGTGCTGCCCTTCATGGCGGTAATGGCATCGATAATAGTCTTGCTAATCATCTTCCCAGACATTGCATTATGGCTGCCCGACCAAGTTAAAGGCTCCCGGTAAACCCTTCCGGAAAAACCTACAAAAGACAAGGAAGGTCGGACGCTTTACATCACGGAGCGGACAACCCCGCCATCCACCAAGATTGTCGCGCCCGTAGTATAAGTGTTTTTATCAGATGTTAGGAATGTCACCAGGTCACCCAGCTCTTCAGGGCGGCCCAAACGGCCCACGGGGATTGTTGCTGAGTGGGCTTGGAGTAAGTCCTCGACGTTAGCCCCGGTCTCGTTGGAGCGGGTTTCAAAGATGTGCATCATCCGGTCAGTGAGCAGATAACCTGGAGCCACGTTGTTTACCAAGATATTGTCCCGGCCAACCTCATCAGCCAGACTCTTTGCGAAGGCAACTGCACCCATGCGGGTAACCCCAGATGTGACCAGGTTATCAATAGGTTGGTAGACCGAACTGGCCAGCACGTTTACTATCCTTCCCCACTTGCCCTGCTTCATATGGGGTACGGCTTCGCGGCTCATCCGGATGAAGAACATCAGGGCCATGTCGATGGACTGATGCCAAACCTCGTCCGTAGTGTCAGCAGCTCTGCCTGCCGGAGGACCACCCGAATTGTTGACCAAGATATCCAGCCGGCCGAAATGGTCAACCGTCGCCTTGATTAAGGTCTGTATGTCCTCTAATCTCGATAGATTGGCGGCAACCGGCAAAACATCTACTCCAAACGTGGAGTTGATTTCTTTGGCCGTCTGGTCTAGGTCCTCTGCATTACGGCTGCAGATCACAAGGTTTGCACCCTCCTTGGACAGGGAATCCGCGCAAGCACGGCCTAGTCCTTTGCTACCGCCTCCAATCACTGCCACTCTTCCTGCTAGTCCCAAGTCCATGGTTGCCTCCCGTCTGAAAGTGCCAACATGCTACCAACCGA
>JAKUNK010000087.1:0-5811 GCA_022451945.1 Dehalococcoidia bacterium | reverse complement strand
CACTCGATCGATTATTCCCACGCTGGAAAAGGGGCCGGAGTCGGCCTGGCGTGCCCAGTCGAGGACAGAGTCGCGAGATACCCCAGGGATGTTAGCTGGAAGGCCGATTCCGATATTCATACATTATCCTGATGCCAGTTTGATTCGGTGACCGTAGACGAGACTTATCCGATCGTATCGTGGGACTGATTAGACACTTGGAACTAAGACCGGTGTAACCATTTTAGGTCTGCTTTTGATGCGCTGTTATCAAAGGTCGAGTCATTCGAAAGAATCAGGTCACCATCTGATTCCGTACTGGTAGAGATCAAAGTGACTAGGAAATACCTGCCGGACTTACCAAAAGGCCCAGCGGGTCTCTTTTTCGGGATGACCGAAAACGAGGAGATGTCGCTTAAAGTCTTTGGCTCCAACGCCGTGTTATGTCTTTCTTCTATTGATCCTGGGCCTGAACGGTATTTTACGGCTGATTGGTACACTTTCCAAACCCTAAATATGAACAAGAGGACCCAGTAGCAGATCAATATTTGGAGGGCAATATGATCGTCCGCTTATAGACAGGGGAAGATGGCGGTCAAACGTCGTCATTTATAAACTTCGGGAGCTACCCGGTTATAACCTCCCAACAATAGTTTCCCTTCCCCCTGGGAGTGATGTTATGTCCACTCCCATTCAGGCATCGTTCAGCGTCAACAATGGCATTGATGGGATCTCGAAGGTCCCGTTAGATTCCTCCAACATGGGTACCCGCTCACTGGTTTTAAAGGAGTGGTCTTGAGGCTGGTCCCGTATCTGGCTACGGTAGAAGGCCAGTTAGAGGCTCTCGTCAGCTTGGTCTAGTGCCAACATCAGGATATGAGACAATACGGCTTCTAACGGCTCAAAACTGAAGATGCGTTTGTGGGGTAACTCAAAATGTCCACCGAAGCAGGTCTTAAAAAAGTCAGGGTATCCGCGATGAACGCCGTCCACGACCTAGCAGTGTTAGTCGCCCGTGACGAGGGACTCTTCGAGAAAGAAGGGCTCGATCTTGAGGTGCTCGCGACCCCTGGGACCGGCCAACTGGGTGCGGACCGGCAGGCCCTTAAAAAAGACATATTTGACCGGACTATGGAAGGCATATACAACGACGGCGGAGTCGATCAATACCGTATGTGCGAATGGGGGGTGATGAAGCGCACTGTCGAAGCGGTTGCGAATGGGCAAAGACCAGCCAAGATAGTTGCCCTTGGGGCCGCAATGTCGAAGATGGCTATCATCGTCGGTCCGAAGAGCCACATATACGAGCCGGAGCAACTGAAGAACACACCGGTGGCGGTGAGTCCGTTCAATGGCTCACACTTCACCACTCTCAAGATGCTCGAAGGTTTTATTCGGAAAGAGGAGATCCAAGTAACTAACGCCGGGACCATGCAAGAGCGCTTTGAGGCAGTTAGAAATGGAGAGGTCGCCGCCGGGAATTTCTACGAACCGTGGATCAGCGTCGCCCAGAAGCAGGGGTTCCGCATACTGATGGAGAGCCACTCAACCCGCAGCGAGGCGGCCAGCGAGGAATTGGACGGGCCCACACTCGCTGCCATGTTCCGTGCCGAGACCGTGGCGGCTGGGATGATCAATGCCAACCCGAACAGGTATACGCACTATTTTCTTAACGAGGTCGAAGGTCTACTAGAGCCGGACGAGTTCCAGAGCTGGCGTTTGCTCTACGGTCCACCCGTGCCCTACACCAGGCAGCGGTTCGACGATACTTATTCCTGGATGCTGAGCTATACCGGATTGATCAACGATGGGTCCAGCTATGAGGACGCAGTCGACAACCGCGCCTGGGAGTAACCGGTTATCAGACAGGTCCAGTCAGGACGTGGTCAATCACATATTGACCCAGGCTTCGGTTCTCTGTGAAATTAGCGATGTCGAGGCCCGGGCCGTAGGCGATCACAGGGACGTCCAGTTCGTAGGTCGACCCGTGACTGCGTAGTTTATTGGGGAAATCTACTTCAGACGGGTCTCCGAATACGATGTCGCGGGCGCCGAGCGCCATGATATCCCCGATGCGCTCCGGCATTAGCTTAAAACGCCTGGCGGCCTCCTCTCGTGATAACGCCTCTTCCACGCCTTCTACGTTCCGGAGCACTTCAAGCGCAGCCTCGGGATTGTCAGAACGGCCATCTAAGTGGATGTAGATACAACCGCCAAGGTTGGAATGGTGGACCGTGTATTGGTCCTTGATTATCGGTATTGCCCTTGCCTTTATTCCGGCCCGGGCCAGGTTGTCCGGCAGGTGGAGCATCCGGGTTTTTGACGACATCCCATGGTCTGCGGTGATCAGAAACTGGGCATCCGGAAAAGCGTCTACCAACATCCCGACGCCCTCGTCTAGCAAGGCGATGTGACGGGCCGATTCCGGTTCGTCCGGTGCGTAGGAATGCATGGCATAGTCGGTGGTTGTCAGGTAAACCAGGTCGAAATCTTGCTGTGACAGAATGAACCGACCAGCGTCCAACACCCACCGGTTCACCTCCAGAGAATAGAT
This sequence comes from Dehalococcoidia bacterium, assembly GCA_022451945.1. GTDB lineage: Bacteria > Chloroflexota > Dehalococcoidia > Lucifugimonadales > UBA3495 > UBA9611. The sequence goes on along the minus strand of JAKUNK010000087.1, from coordinate 3,278 downwards.
CTCCGGCGGTGTGCCGACCCCGTCCACCACCCAGCCGGGCGGCTGCTCTGAAGAGACGCTCACGGTCGTGCCGGTACTCAGGAGACGGCGCAGTTTGTCCTTGGCGGTTACCAGTAGTGAGCGCATCCCCAGGCCATCGGCCCGCTGGAACATGGTCTCCGACTTGATGTATTCCGCTGATTCCATGTAGTGCTCGCTGTCTCGGTCCCGGTCCAGCCAGTAATTGGAGGTGATACCGTGGTTCTCGGGGTAACTACCGGTGACCAAAGATACGTTGTTCACGTTGGTGACCGACGGCATCAGGCCTCGCACATTAGACCGGGATCCGGCTTTGGCAAGTTCTTCCAGCCTGGGGGCAGGGCATATGCTCAGATACTCAGGGTCGAGACCATCGACCATGATCACTATGGTGGTGCTCATAGGCGTGACACTTGATCTCCTATCGAGTCGTTCGTGGTGCGAATTCTACTACTAAACACTTCCAATCCATCGGCCGCCGCGGTTGTGGCGAAGAGATCGAGTAGGACGGTCTTCGATAGAGACCGTCACACACCGGAGGCCCCAGATAAACTCACGGCCGCCCTTGGTGCTAAGCTCATTCCAAGCCGCCTGGTAACCTTTCCCCAAAGGTCATGGTCAGGTATCGTGGTGGCCCTCTTCTATGCCGCGATACCTGACAAGTCATTGATGAGCTCGGCGGACGTCGTAACCGACCCGAAGCCAAACTCGATAGTAGCCAAGGTCCCTTTGTGGCGGTCGATATCCATCGCGGCTACAGCGTCCTTGGGCACTATGATTTTGAAGTCCCGAAAATATGCGTCACGGATGGTAGATTCAACGCATATCTCGGTGGTAACCCCGCAGACGATCAGGGTATCGACGCCTAGCCCCCTTAAAATGACCTCCAAGCTGGTATTGTAAAAAGAGCTATAGCGGGTTTTGTCCAAAACATAATCTTCCAGCCGCTGGTCCATCCTAGGGTCTAATTCGGAGTCCCACGTGCCCATCACCAATGAATTGATCTCTTTGAATCTGGGCCCTCGGACCGAGCGGAGACCGGCGTCCTTGTAGTCAGCCCGCAGCACATATCTAGTGAAGATGATGGGGACATCAGCGCTGCGGCACGCGGTTATCAGACTGCTCACCGGCAATACTGTCTTTTTCAATTCGGTGATGTCCATGCCGCTTTTGTTCATCGAGCCTTCGTCATCGAGGTAGGCGTTCTGCATATCAACGACGATCATGGCTGTCGTGGACCCTGATAGTGATTTATTATCGCTGGGCATCCGACACCTCGCTCGCTAATCTGGTCACCTGCTGACCGATATTTTATCCGAGCCCCGATTATAATCCCTGGTAATCATGCTGCAACGGATAGGCATGTACGAGGTCCTACCGTGATCGTCTGATCAATGGCGGCCGCCGATCGAATGCATGATCAGGTTTCCCTTGGTGACTTCGGTCATTACTTCGACGGCTTCGGCAAGGGTTGCGTCGTCCATTCCGAGATGCTTCACGGCATCCAAGTGGAAGCGCACTCAAACCCCGCAGTTGTTCAACACAGAGACCAGGTAGGCGATGAGCTTTTTCGTTTTGAGGTCAAGCTTACCGGCTGTCATGGTCTGTTTGTAATTTGCCCAGTAAGAATCTAAATGAGACGCGTCATGGGCAATCATCTGGAAGGTCTCAGGGACGAAGGACCACCCCATGGTGGCCTTGATGTCCTCATAGATCTCCTTGACCCTTCCGCTGGCTTCTTTCTCGGTTACCAACTTGATGCTAGGCAAAATTCCTCCACAAGGACACTAGGTAAGGCGTTGTGTTCCGGTCCGCCCGCCGATACGTTCAGGAACGTAGTTTAACAAGTTATGGAAACCGGAGGTCTTCCTGGCTGCCCTGTTCATAGTCCACCCCATCAACAACCGCAGCGGCGATTGACCGCTACGCCCTGAAAACTAAAACCCCTCTGAATACCATCAGAGAGGTTTGTGGTGTCTAGATATGGTGCGCCGGAGCTTGAGGGTTTACCGGGACGTCTGCTCCAGACGGTCTCTGTGAGACCGGCCGTTACGCTCGACCGGAGACACCCGGACGGTCACGCCTGAGATATCGAGGTACTCCGGCAAAAGGTTGCCGCCCACGCTGAAGGACTCGAGCAGGACCCCGCCTATGTCGGCTTCATCGGGCCCTGTTTGGTAGTAGAGTGGCCGGCCCCTCCCTCCGGCTTCCAGCGGTTCCCTGGGCCAGCACCAGGAGAGTTCGTTTATCCCGGGGAGCTCCAACAGGCAGAACCCGCGCGTGCTGACACCGAAGACCTCCACCTCTGAATGTGTACGGGTGATAACGTCTTTGATGACCGCACTAGCCTGCCCATTGCTGGTCCAGATGACATCTCCGGCGTCATGCATCCCGATAGAGTCGAGTATCTTCTGTTCGCCGTCCGGGTACTCGATCTGGCAGTGCCCTTGTAGGGTCGCATGTAACGCGATGACTAGCCCCGGGCGTGGCTGGGCCGAAGTGGCGTAGCGCCGGTACATGTTTGCCCCGAGATACGCAGGGCGGGCCAGACGGCCTTTGTAAGCAAGGTGGCCCGTCTTCAGGTCTGGGTCTTCTAGCTCCGGGAAGTACGGGAGCGTCGGTGCGGTATGACCAGACAGCCCTGGTATCTTCCGGGCGGCAGCCATGGCTTTCCGGGTCTGGCGGAGTCCAAGGGCATCCGTTTCAGTCAGGGCAACGTCAACTCCGTCATTACGGGGGGCGAGTCCGCACCGGACAGCTAGTTTACGTACAGCGTCCCCGAAACTTATCCCCTCTATACGTGCTACGAAGGAAGTAGTGTCCCCATGGTTAGCCAGGGCCAGCTTATCTAGCCTACGGCTTACGGCGCAGCTACCGGAACATAGCCAGGTCTGGTTCTCGGGGTAGATATTCAAGGATGCGCCGTCGTCCTGGTGGAAAGGGCAGCTGCCTTCGTATCCGGGACCTTTTCTCCTTAGTGGCAGGTACCCGGAGATGATCTCGACGATGTCTAGTTTGGTCTCTAATTCGTCTGTTAACAGCGTGTGTTCTTTTTTCATTGCAGTCTTTACGGTCCTTATCTGATGTCTCGATAGGTAATGGGTTCTAGATAAGGTATCTAGGCAGCTTGCCGGGGGCCTGTGACGAGACTACAATGCGGGCGCCCGACAGCTGCGAACGGTCGAAACGAGCGGTGCTACGCCCGAGTCGATTAAGCGTTGGGTCCATCTGAGCCTACCGGGTTTTCTCGGTAGGCTTAG
>JAKUNK010000086.1:0-5876 GCA_022451945.1 Dehalococcoidia bacterium | reverse complement strand
TTGACGAGTTGAACAGAAGGTGCCTGAGACGGCATGAGCGCCACAGGATCACCTATCCCTAGAGTAGTGCCCACCGGCGTTCCGATAACAACCGGGGAGCAGCCGGTAAGGAATGAACTCTAAACCTTGGCAGTCTATCCCTGGACTGCGGCAAAGTGGGGTATGACATCGCTCGCGAAGAGACCCGGGACTTCACTGGAGATCGGACCCGGAGATAGCGAGAAGAGATAACGAGCCCTATAGTTTACATAAACCAACCAGGTGGCCGGGTTTGAGCCAGGATTAACGCCTAAGAATCGAATGGAGGGGCGATGACACCTCAAATTCCTTTGTTAACGGTCCCAGACTACGAGGCAAGGACACGGCAGACCATGCCGACCGCGTTATTCGACCGCCTCTTCGGCAGCTTTGGCGGCCCAACGATGCTGTCAAACACCAATAACTTGAAGGCGATGGACGGGGTGAAACTGCGCCCGCGGGTACTGGCCGACGTCAGCCAACGGGACCTGTCCACCGAAGTACTGGGAAATAAGATCAGCTTCCCTGTCATGCTGGCGCCCACTGGGACCCACCAGCGGGCCCATCCCGAAGGTGAGTTGGCGTCCACCAGGGCCGCGGGTATAGCAGGGACTATCCTCAGCCTCAGCACGGCGGCCAGCTACAGTATCGAGGAGGTGGCGGAGGTAGCCACCGCACCGTTGTGGTTCCAACTTTACTTCTTTAAAGACCGGGAACTTACGGAGATATTGGTCCGCCGCGCCGAGGACGCCGGATATGGCGCCTTGATGCTCACGGTGGACAACCTGGGAGCCCGTTCCACCGAGAGGGAGCAACGTTACGCGTATACCCTAGAAGCCGAACGGATCCTCAAAAACTTCGTCGGAGTCGAGTTGCCCAACTTGCCCAACCGAGACAATTTCGGAAGCAGCTTTGAATCCGCATTGCATTGGTCAGACCTGGACTGGCTGCGGTCTATAACCAACATGCCCATAGTGATCAAAGGGATCCAGACCGCCGAAGACGCCAGGCTATGCGCCGAGAATGGCGTAGAAGGCCTGGTTGTTTCCAACCATGGTGGTCACGCTTTGGACGGCACCGAAGGGACCATCGATATGCTCCCCGAAGTGGTGGACGCTGTGGGAAACAGCTTGGAGGTCTATGTTGACGGTGGCATCCGGCACGGCTCTGACGTTCTTAAATGCCTGGCGTTGGGCGCCAAGGCGGCCTTCATAGGAAGGCCGATATTCTGGGGTCTATCGGTCGACGGGCAAGACGGACTCAGCCATATCCTTGAGATTCTAAGGGACGAACTAGACGTGGCCATGGGTCTCTGCGGCCTAAGCGACATCAATGACGCCAGCCCCAGCTTGGTGTCTCATCCTGGCACCAGGAACCGAAGAGACGGCCTGATCGCGTCGCTGGACCGCTTGGTCGAACTCCTGGAACAAGGGTACATCGACCGGAATGAATTCGACTCGCTGAAAGCTAAGTTGCTGAACTAGACCTGCGCACCCATCGATCAAGATGGGCGTAGCTCTCTTTGGGTGATCTTTGTCTAACGGGCCTCAGAACGAAACTTCCCGTAACCCGGAACAGAAGGAGATTTGGAATGGTTGATCAAGCTGATCAATGGGAACACCGGATGGCATCGGTCAATGGGATCAATATCCATTACGTGATCGAAGGTCAAGGTGAACCAGTGGTCTTCATCCATGGTTGGCCCGAGTTCTGGTATGGCTGGCGCCACCAGATCCCCGTCATGTCGGAACGCTACCAGGTGATCGTCCCGGACCTGAGGGGCTTTGGGTATTCGGACAAGCCCTTGCATGGTTACGACACCAGGTCCGCGGCATCGGATATCTACGAGCTGGTCAAACAACTGGGCCACCAACAAGTGTCCATCGTAGCCCATGACATCGGCGTCCGGGTGGCCTACCGGTTCACTCTAGACCACGAAGAGATGGTCAGCCGCATGGTGCTTCTGGACTCCACGCCCCCGATGGAGCAACTGGGGCCTCAGGCCCCATCAGTGGTGCGAGAGCGGTGGCACTCATATTTCCACCAGCAGTTCGACCTCCCTGAAAAGCTTATAGAAGGCCGGGAGGAAGTCTATCTACGCCATATATTCAAAGACTGGACCATCAACAAATACCCACCGAGCGCTGCCGAAGTCGCAGAATATGTCCGGGCATATTCCCAACCGGGCGCACTAAGGGGCGGCTTCAGTTATTACAGGGCTGCCGCCTATGAGGACCCGCCCCATTGGCAGGCGGACGCCAGCCGAGTATTGCAGACTCCAGTGCTGTTCTTGTACGGCTCGCGCCGGATAAATACGGCCCAGGCATCTGGTGCCGGGCCCCTGGACGATGCTTGGCGGTCGGTGTTCCCCAAGGTCCGAGGGAAAGACATGGGCAACTACGGCCACTTCCTGCAATGGGAGGCACCAGACGAGGTGAACCAAGAGCTGATCTCATTCTTGTCTGAATAGCGATCATCCCCGGGCAGGGCAGTCCGGTCCCCAAAGCCGGCATCACGCGAAGACATCCCGATGTTCGTGTAGTGGTGATTAGGCGTGAACACTGAACAGGTTGATCGGGAAGTAGAAAGGCTTAGGGCACCAAGAGTGGCCGGCGATTTGATTTGGGGTGACGCCCAATTTATTTATGACTCCTATCTTGCATCTCGGGTGCCCATGCCAAACTGCAGTACAACATCGGACGCCAACGCCACACTCTGGTTAGGGTTTGATTTCTGCTATATATACGCCCCATAGCTCCCGGGGTTCAACGTCGTGTCCACCCTGTCCGAAATACATCAGACGCTGGTCATCTGATGTCCGAAGAACGGAAGGGTCCCCCGGGATCCTGCCATTCCCGTTAGCAAGTTCATTCATTGGGGTTACCTGTTCAGACATCACTTGCTCATAGTTATTAAATTCTAGGCCGTCTTCAGAGATCGCCATACATAGACCAAAGCAAAAACCAGAGAAGAAGTAGAGTTGTACCGAACCATTAGGCTCCAAGGTGGCGTCATTGCCATCAACCCAATGAATCTTGTCACGCCCGTAACCGGGAGGAGCGCCGGTCCCTCCGTCGATAAAGTTGGATGGATCCACTCGTATACCGGGGTCGATCGTGAATTCAAATGCGTTTGGAGATGAAGCGGAGAAGACGTAAGACCGCTGTCCGTTCCAGTAAGTGGGATCCTCTATTCCTCCCCTGAAATACATCCGGTATGTACCGTTAGATAGCCTTATAGTGCTTGGCGCTCCGAGATTGTTGAGATTGATACCATTTATCAAACCGAAGGAAACCCGATGGCCGCCTTCTTTAGTAAACGTCATTCCACTATCCGACGATATTGAACTGCCTATCGACATTCCGTCCTGATAGAACAGTCGTATATCTCCACTGTCTAGCAGAACAGCATTTGGGAACGCGACATTGCTGATCCTGACTCCCTGGTCTTGTACCCATGTAAGACCATCCTGAGAGGAGGAACTCATGATTTTTCTGTCTTCCACTGCGTAGTAAGCTCTGTAGCTACCATCTGCCAGTTCCAACACATCCACATCATGGGCTGTCACCGCTGCAATCGACCGGAACTTTCCGTCGTATGTTATTGGTTCCCAAACTTCTGATGCTCGGGCAATCGGAACAACCAGTGACGGAAGATCTGGCATGGGCTGCTCGACGTTTCGGTCGGGTTTATATGGCAAGTCACCAGCTGGTCTTCCACTAGGCTTGTTCTGTAGACGTCCCTCACCTAAGTTATCGGGGAATGGAGCTGTATCTTTTTGATTGGGTTCATTTAGTGGAAATGGAGTATGGATCGGATTTGGAACGTGTTGGTTTCGTTCCGGTGAGGTTTGAATTTGGGGAGTTGGAACTTGTCTTCCTACCTGCGGCTGGGAATTGATCTTAGGGGCTATTGGTGTAAGAGAACCGCCATTTCTCGAGACTGTCGGGGCTGCTGAAATAGTAGGCTGAGAGGTGGGCAACGCAGCGGACGATGAAGTTGAGGGTTGTGAACCGAGTGCGCCCGATCCCGTATCTGAACTCGAACAAGCTATTATTGCCCCCATGGTCATGAACGCCGTTACCAGCACCAGCGACTTTATAGTCAGCATCATAAATAGTCAGAAACCCTTAAGTGATACCCATTTCAATATAAACAACCGAGGAGAGGACTAATCTCAATTCATATTGTAAATCAATCAGGTCTCGGTTTAAGTCTGCACGTTTACGACTACTGGGTTCATCACATAAGAGGCCTTGAAGAATTTGCCACCAACGCGCGACCTTCCCGAAGCGGACGTCTTCGTGTGTAGCGCCGATCGCCCCGCGAATTCCAATAGGCCCTTAGTGGAACGGAGGTCTTAGACCGACAGCGCCACGCTCGCCGAGATACGCTCACCGATAGAGCGCGTGGTATGCCCTTGGCCGTCCACGTCTTCTACCTGCAATATGTCCCCGGGGTTGAACATCCGTTTCGTGCCGTCCCCGATCCCGATCTCCATCTGGCCGGAAAGGGTGATGACATACTGGACCCGGGGAGCGTTGTGCCAGTCGCTGAAGCTCCCGTCGGGGAACCGACGGTAAGTCATATCAGCACCTGTTTGTAGGTCTACGGTCTCCGTATCCCCGGCTGGTACATTGAGGTCTTCGAAGTGGGCTTGGCCATCTTCTCCGGTGTATAAGCGGACGATCATATTGCCTCCTGCATCTCGTGTTGTGAAACTTCGTGTGTTTGACTTTAGGTCGGTCTTAGGGAGCGAAGGTCGATTTCCAAAGTACGTTACCTTCACATACGTGCCTTAGGGCAGACTTATCCCACTGTAGGTCTCCGGGCGACGATCTCTGAAGAACTGCCAAGTCTGGCGGACTTCATCTATCTCGTCCAGGTCCAGGTCGGAGACGATCAGTTCGTCTTTGTCGCGGGAACCCCGGGCAATTATCTGGCCTTTCGGGTTACAGAAATAACTCTGTCCATAGAACTCACCGATGTTCCAAGGCTTCTCATATCCTACCCGGTTGATGGCGGCTACGAAATAACCGTTAGCCACCGCGTGGGCAGGTTGCTCCAATTCCCAAAGGTGGTCTGACAGGCCGGAGACAGTAGCGGAGGGATTGAATACTATCTCGGCCCCGTTGAGGCCAAGTTCTCTTGCTCCCTCGGGAAAATGACGGTCGTAGCAAAGGTACACGCCGATCTTAGCCGCCTTTGTCTGGAAAACGGGGTATCCGCAGTTACCCGGTTTGAAGTAGAACTTCTCCCAAAATCCAGGTTCCAGATGGGGGATATGGCTCTTACGGTATTTGCCCAAATAGGACCCGTCCGAGTCCAGCACCGCTGCAGTGTTGTAATACACACCCGCCATCGACTCTTCATAGATCGGGACGACTAAAGCCATACCATGTCTCTTCGCTACATCCTGCATCAGCCGTACCGTTGGACCTTCTGGAATACTCTCGGCCATGGCATACCAACGCCGGTCTTGTTCGGCGCAGAAGTAAGGGCCGTAGAACAACTCCTGCAAGCAGAGGACTTCAACACCCTGGTTGGCGGCATCGTCGATGAGAGCCATATGCTTGTCGATCATATGGGCCTTCAAGCTTTCCAGCTCAGTCGGAGCGTCGTCGCCGACGGAAGCTTGGATCAGGCCAACTCGAACCGCTCTGGTCATATATCCTCCTGCAATCTCCAAAACACCGAAGGCTAAGCAAGGTCACGGCCAGAATTTAACATCTAAGTGCCGAACGGTCTACGTTCTTGTCGCTTGGCATTGGTCGACGGTTTCCATAACTTGTTAAACTACGTTCCTGGACGTATCGGCGGGCGGACCAGAACACAACGCCGTACCTGGCTCCTTGTGG
>JAKUNK010000085.1:0-5886 GCA_022451945.1 Dehalococcoidia bacterium | reverse complement strand
TGGTGGTTAACGGAGACCCCAGCCAAGACTTGGAGTCTCTCAGAGACGTGGTCGCAGTGTTCAAGGCCGGCAAGAGAGTCGCGAACAACCAGGAGCGGGCGGCGTTGGTATAACTGTTATGCACCATTGGGAAAAAGGTGGGCTCATAAGCATCGGGTGGCCGGACCATGACGTTCCAGAGCGTGGGTACACCATAGTCGAAGCCCAACTCCTGGGTAAAGTGTTCCGCAGCAGGGTCACCGACGGCAAGAAAGAAGGAGGCTTCCTGGTTGTATTTGATTGCCCGGAGGTGGTCTTGGAGATGCTGGCTGAAAGTGCTACCAGTAAACTGGGATTCAAAGTGATCGTATCCAACCTCAGGTGCAGCATCGAAGGTACTATACTACGCAGCTTCGACTACGAGTGGTACCCCACTCCTGAATTTGCCGACCGGCCCAGTGATCTGGCTCGCACTATCTCTGAAACCTTGGAAGAGATGAGGAGCTCGAGCTGAAGTGACAGCACAAATCCAATGGACTTACGCCGGAGTCGCTTGTATCATTACGTCGGTAATTTTGCCCACCTAATGGGGACCAACAACAGGAGGAAACCTTGAAGAAAGTTACTATGAGCAGCGTGCCCAAGACCAAGGCAGAGATGACCGGCGGTCTGATGACCGGCACTCAGGTCTGGCGTCAGTCCATTTTGGACCCCAATGACAGCAACAACTTCAACTTCGCCATCGTAGCCTTTGACGCTGGTTCACGGAACAAGTTCCACAAGCACTCTGGAGACCAGATATTGGTGGTCACCGAAGGCACCGGCACCGTGGCAAACGACAACGAGTCCCTCACCGTGACCGAGGGCGACGTAGTAGTCATTCCCGCCGGCGAGAACCACTGGCACGGAGCTCCCGACTCCACCTCGATGGCCCACATAACCATCACCGTTAAGGGCAGCGAGACCGAGCAGACCGAACCATAAGACCTAGTCTTACGAGTCAGGTTACGAAAGAGCCTTGGAGATGTAAACAATTCCCAAGGCTCTTTCATTTATGCGTCTGGGATCCACTACACGATCATCACCACTTTTTCGGCGCCCACTACGTATCCTATCTAACGTTCGAAACTAATCTCCAATGGACTTGGTTATGGCACGTATGGTCTCCGCAAGATTCCGAACTTTGTCCCGGCTTTCAGGATTCTCGTCACCAAGCGCTGTCTCTCCAATCATACGGTACACGTCAGCGACTCCCTTAAATATATTAGGAGTCAAACCCAGGTCACTGAAAGTCTTCTCAATCTCCTCCATCTCACTGACCCAGCGGCGGGATTTTGCGGGCATCCCTGGCATCCAACCTTCCATGCGTTCGACCACAGCGGGTTGAGTATTCAAGAATTCCGCCATGACCTCATCCGTCAGTCCAAGTTTCTCGGCAGCGATCAGTAGTTCCGCATGCAGCGCAGTCGTGCCTTTGGTCATGGCCGCATAGCACATCTTGATTCCAGACGCCCGGCCTAATTGTTCCCCCAAATCGCGCACATCCAGACCGAAATCACGGAGCTGCAAGAACTCGGCAACGTTGTCTCCAGAAGCGTAGACCCTGGGGCTGGATCCGTTACGGGGCGGCCCACCGATGATAGAAGCATCTACGTAACGGGCACCACCCGACTTCAGAACTGACTCCATATCTCGGCTCAATTCAGGGGCGATAGCGTTGCATTCCGCGAAGAGCAGGTCGGTTCCGGTAACCCTCGTGGCTTCGGAAATCTCTTGACACAGACCAGGCACCGCCTCCGAAACAGTGACGGACATGAGAATGTCTGACTGTGCGACCAGTTCGTTGATACTGGAAACGTCGGTGATCCCGGCCTGCTCCGAAAGTTGGCGGGTACGATCGCTGCGTCCGGCCAAGCACGTTAGAACGTGCAGTTCGTGCTCTCTGAGAAGCTGGCCTATGGCGTGCCCCATATCTCCAGGGCTAAGTATGGCCACAGACTCAATGGACATTCAGTCCTCCCTTTACTATCACTGATGTTATTTTCGAATTATCTATGTTTGGCTTAACTCAACTTCAGCAGGGCCCGAACAGGCAGGCTAGCTGACCGTCTTGGACGATGTTGTCCCGAAGTAGGTTGACCAACCTTTACCTGATGGTCAGCGCATCGAAATGTATCTACTTTCGTTAAGTTTTGCGAAATCCTAGTCCACCAATGCCTGTTAATCGGGTTCTCCTGGACTAGGTTGGCCCACTCTAGTCGGGTGCACGTTAACCAGCGGGTCGGGGACTCTGCGCGGCCGAAGGTTGCTGTAGGCCATAATCGCGGCGAATATCGCTGATTCTACAAGAACCACAGCTGCTCCCGACGAAACGTCGATGAAGAAGCTTAGATAGATACCGACAAACCCACAGGCTGCCCCTAGACCTATAGATAACAGCAACACTGTTCTGAAGCGGTCGCTTAACATCCTGGCTGAAACAGGAGGTATGACAGTCGCTCCCGCGATCAGCAACACTCCCAATACCTGCATAGACACCACGATGGTGGCAGCCAACACCAATGAAAACAGAGTTTCCACCCAGCCGACGGGAACGCCGTAGAACTGTGCAACCTCACCGTCAAAGGTGGCGAACAAAAAGTACTTGTAGGCCACGAACAACACCGTGATGGTCGCAAGCGTAACCACCACAATAGCCATTAAATCGCCCACGGTCACACCGAGGATGTTGCCGAACAGAGCGGTTTCAAAGTCGCGGGTGAATGACTTATAACGGCTAATCAGAACTATCCCCAGGGCGAAACTGGCAGTTGTGATAACGCCGATGGCCGCATCGGCCGCTATCTTGCGTTTTTTTGCCGTGAGCGCGATCAACTGGGCACAAAGAAAGCCCCAGATGGTAGCCCCAACCAGGAAGTTTATGGATAGGACAAAACTGACTACGGCTCCGCCCAGCACAGCGTGAGAAAGGCCGTGCCCGATATAGGACATGCGCTTTAGCACGATGTACACGCCAATCATCCCGCATAGCCCACCTACCAAGACGGCCGCCAAGATGCCGCGCACGAAGAACTGGTACTCGAACGGCTCAAACATGGCTGTCCTGTCCGTCGGGGCCGTGTAGGTGGGTATGGTCTGGCTCGTCCGTATGAACCATATGCTCGTGGTCGTGGCTAGAGTGCGAATCCGAATCCGCCCGGTGATCCCGCACATGACTGGCCTCTATCTCCGGATCAAACCCGTGATCTCTGACATGCCCTGTCTCGTCTCCGGGATCTCCCCCTGGCTCGTGAACATGAACCGGCGGCAACGACCCATTCCCGTTGGTATCCTCGTTTCTCCCGTATGAATGAGGACTTTCAGCCACTATGGTCATGCCGTCGTAATGGATCACCGGCATCTCCGCACCATAGGTCAACCGCAAAATCTCGGTGGTTATCACCTCTGATGGAGGTCCTTCAGCTAATATCCTACCCGCCAAGCACACTATCCAGGGAAGATGGACGGCCACGGCATTGATCTCATGGGTTGTGATGATGATGGTCACGCCGTCATGGTTAAGATCATGCAGTAGGTGCATCACATCATCTCGGGTCTTAATGTCCACGCCTGATGTGGGTTCATCCAACAATAGTAGTTTGGGGTTGCTAACCAAAGCCCTCGCTAGGAAGACCCTCTGCTGCTGCCCTCCGGATAACTCCCGAATATGCCTGTCGGCCAAGTGATAGATACCTAAGCGGTCCATCATACTGGCCACCAGGTCTTTCTCTTCTTTCCGGTACCACGGGAAAAAGCGATTCTCGGTCATTCGCCCCATCATAACTGCTTCTTGGACAGTGACAGGGAAGTTCCAGTCGATCGTCTCTAATTGGGGTACATAGCCGACTCTGGGTTGTTTTTTAGACGTCGCAATGCCGTTGACCAGCACCTCGCCTTCATACAGGTCGACCGCTCCCAGAACGGTGCGTAGAAGAGTCGTCTTGCCAGATCCGCTGGGGCCCAAAAGGCCCAAGAAGTCGCCGGGCATGATATTGAGGCTGACATCTGACAGCACCCGCTGCTTCTCGTAGCCGCAGGTGACGCCGTTAATCTCTACGATGGGCTTGCCGGTCCCGGTAATATGAGGCGTCGGGTGTAGCATTTCTTTTCTTATTTATATCCTTATATCGGGCCTGTTCGCCCGTTTGTTATGCTCGCCGTCCGTTATTGCGGGTAGACGGCCCCACTGATCCCGTCAAACACATTAGCAGTCTCCAATCCAACTATTGAGCTGGCATCGCCTCCCAAGGCCGGAATCATAATGGTCATATTTTGCTTCATTAACCCCAAGTAAGTGTGGGCCTGATCACCTGGTTTGCCGGGCAGGTCGTCATCGGCCAGGTCATCGACGAACCGGACGCCCGCATCTCTGGCAATGGACTCCAGTACATCGCTGGAGAAAACCTCAGAGCCGAAGACGGCCGGCAAAGCCAGCTCTTTGACTTGGTCGATGAGGGCCGCCACCTCTCTTACTGAAGGCTGTGAGAAGTTTGAGGGCTGGACCGCACCAATCACTTCCATACCGTACTGGGTTGCGAAATAAGCCCAGGAGTCGTGATACGTGAGAAGTTTGCGATTTGACTCGGGCACAGTCGCAACTGCTGTCCTTATGGCCTGATCCATTTTCTCTATCCTGGCGCGGAATCGCTCCAGATTATCCCGGTAATAAGCAGAGTTGTCCGGGTCCATTCCCGCCAGTTGGTCATGCACCAGTTCGGCGTAGCGTAGCCCCAGATTAGGGTCGGGCCAGAGATGGGGGTTTGGTTGACCTGCAGACTCAGGAAAAGAGAAGTCGAACTGCCATTCCTCTGGAGAGACGGTTTTTTCGCCCAAAGACAGAATCACCGCTTCTTCTTTCTTATTAGACTCAGCCAAAGCCAAGGTTGATTGCTCAAGGAACAGGCCGTTAACGATAATCAAATCGGCTTGAGCCATGAGTTTGGCCATGGACGGTGTCGCCTCAAAAGTGTGGGAGTTCACTCCTTCGGGCACTACGCCCTCTAAACGAATCTGCAAACCCCCTACGTTTTCAACGATACTTGTGATAGGAGACACAGTGGTAACCACTCTTAGGCGTCCATCTTGAGCGTAGTTTTGAGAAGAACTTGATCCTTCACCACAACCAGCGAAGGTGAATACGATGATAGCTAGCGTCCAGAATCTAACCCCGAGGTAGATAAAATGCATCAATTAATGGTTCCCGTTGGTTTTGAAATCTGTTTCCTGGCATTCTGCGCAGACGCCGGTGACCGCAAAATGTTCTAGGTCAGGTTCAAAACCAAATTCTTTATTAAGAGTCTTCCTGAATTCGGCCAGGTAATGGGGACTAAGGTTGAACGCACCCTTACAGGCGCGGCACACCATGTGATGGTGATGGCCTTCTGGGTCGGTAAGTTCAAAATGCAGCCGGTCGCCGATGGCCACTTCCGTTACCACTCCCAAGTTTTTAAACAGATGCAACGTCCGATAGACGGTGGCGATATCCATGTAAGGATAGGCCTTCTTCGCGGCCTGGAACACCTCATCAACACCCATGTGTCCATCGCCCGAGGCGATCGTAGATAAGACTATTAATCGTTGGGGGGTTAAACGGTGGCCCCTAAGACGTAAGGTCTCGATGGCCTTTTCATGTTTAATCATGACCGAATATCTCACACAATTAACAGCTGATGCGAACACAAGTTATTGCGACTGATTGCGATTACAAAGTGTAGCATCACGGCAAAATATGTCAACCTAGAAAGAGAAAGACCCAAACGCATTCAGCGTCCTGTTAAGGTTGGGTAATCGGCTAAACCTTGACGCGGTTGATCATCAACCCGCAAATCACCCTGGTTGCCGCCATGGCGATAAACACGATAGGCCAAG
>JAKUNK010000084.1:0-6344 GCA_022451945.1 Dehalococcoidia bacterium | reverse complement strand
CACAGTAGATAGGCGTGGGATTGCCGTCCTTGTTGCAGCGCGGGTTCAAACCGCTTGAGTAGATGGTCTTGGCCAAAGATGGTCCACATAAAAACCGGTATCTCAGGCGATGAGATTTTGCCTATCGTTCTTGGTTCGACTATACAACGTCGCAATGCATCAGGTCGTTGAAGCTTTCCCGCCGGCGTATTAGGCGGCTCTTCCCATCTTTGACCAGAACCATAGGCGGGCGGGGGTTTAAGTTGTAGTTACTGGCCATGGAAGGGCAATAAGCTCCAGCGGCAGGGATGGCCAATAGGTCACCAGGCACCAATTCTGGCAGCATTATATCCGAGGCTAGTAGGTCTCCCGACTCGCAATATTTACCGGCGATGGTGACTTTCTCCACTGGGTTTTGGTTAACTTTGGTTGCAGCGACCACCTCGTATTCAGCTTGGTAAAGGGCTGGTCGGATGTTGTCTCCCATACCGCCGTCAACGCTGACGAACTTTCGCACGCCTGGGACCTCTTTGATGGCACCTATTCGGTAGAGCGCCACTCCCGCAGGCCCGATGATGGCCCGGCCAGGCTCAATCACCAGAGAAGGCATCTCCATACTCAGGTCCTGGCATGTCTCGGTCATAGTGGAGATAATCGCTTCTGCGTAGGCCGAGACTGGGGGAGGATCGTCCCCGGCGGTGTATCCGATGGCGAACCCACCACCCGGGCTGAACTTAGTCATCTCCAGGCCCTCTTCCCGGAATTCGGCGGCGAACCGCAGCACCAAATCCACGGCTACCCGGTAGGGCTCAATCTCAAAGATGGGCGAACCTAGGTGGAAATGGAGTCCTCGTAGGTTCAGGTTCTTGGCAGCCAACCCCATACGGATTGCTTCGGCGGCGTGGCCGGTCTGGATTGAAAAACCGAATTTGGAATCCAAAATGCCGGTGGTGGTGTACACATGGGTGTGAGGGTCGACGCCAGGAGAAACCCTTATCAAGATGTCTTGTTTCTTACTTGCTTCCCCGGCAAGTTTGTCCAGAAGCTGCATCTCATGGAAGCTGTCGACGACCACCCAGCCTATCGAGTTTTCCAGCGCCTCTGAGAGTTCCTGGGGGGTCTTGTTGTTGCCGTGAAAATAGACCTCGTCCATGGGTATCTGGGCGTTGACGGTTGTAGCCAATTCCCCGCCCGATACAACGTCGAAACCCATACCTTCTTCCTGGAACATCTTGGCCAGGGCCGGGTTGATGTAGGCCTTGCAGGCATAGCTGACGTTGGTGGCGGGGTAGAGCTTGCGGAATTCATCTATGAAGCTGCGACAGCGCGCCCGCAGTGTGTCTTCGTCTAGCACATAGACCGGGGTGCCATACTCGTCAGCCAGGTCGCTGGCCTTGCACCCGCCCAGCACCAACTCACCTTGGGAGTTGATCTCGGCGGAATCGGGAAAAACACTCTGTGTGAACATCGTAATCCTTGTTTTGAATCTATGGAGTTGTGCTCTTATTGGCTACCGAAATAATAGGACCAGCCTGGTAATTCCGCAACTACAGGTCTAACTCCGAGTCCGTTGACGGCGCATGTGGCCAAGTATATACTCTGGACACTTCTCGCCCTGAGGCTAATCCACGCCTGGCGAACCACTATTCACCACGCAAGGGAGCTATCTTGAATATTCAGGTAACCGTGAACGGGAAAGTTCAAGAAAGGGAAGTTGATCCTCGCCGATTGTTGGTTCATTTCCTGAGAGACGACCTCGGTTTGACTGGCACTAAAATCGGCTGTGACACCAGCCAGTGCGGTGCTTGTGTGGTGAAGATGGACGGTAAGACCGTGAAGTCTTGCACCTGTCTGGCAGTCCAGGCTAATGGCAGTGATGTCACCACCATTGAGGGCATAGCGCCTGAGGGCGGACTGGACCCGGTCCAAGAGGCGTTTTGGGACAACCATGGTCTCCAATGTGGTTTCTGCACTGCCGGGATGATTATCACGGTGGATGAACTCTTGAGAAAGAACCCTAACCCATCCGAAGATGAAGTCCGTGAGGGACTGAAAGGCAACATCTGCCGCTGCACTGGTTATCAGAACATCGTGAAGGCCACCCTAGCGGCCGCTGAAGCCAAGAGGAGTTAGCTATGACGACAAGAATCTTTGGCTCAGGCATCCGACGGCGCGAGGACCCGCGTTTGATTACCGGTGGTGCAACGTATACCGATGACGTACAACTTCCGGGCATGGCCTACGCGGCCATACTACGTAGCCCCCACGCCCACGCTAAGATTAATAGTATAAATACTATTGCGGCCAAGGCGTCGCCTGGAGTGGTTGCGGTCTTTACCGGAGCCGACACAGATGGCGTGTTAAGCCCCATCCCTTGTGCTTGGATCCCGCCGGACTCGGATGTTAAGGCAGTGGCGCACCCGGCCTTGGCCACGGATGTGGTTCGCTACCAGGGCGACGCCGTTGCGGTCATCGTGGCTGAAGACCGTTATCAAGCTGAAGATGCTTTGGAGCTGATCAACGTTGATTACAGCCCGTTGCCGGTAGTGGTCAGCCCCGAGGCCGCCATGCAGCCGGGAGCCCCCCAACTACACGAGGACGCCCCAAACAACCAGGCGTTCCATTGGGTGGCCGAAGGTGGGGATGTGGACGCAGCATTCGCTGCTGCTGATGTCATAGTCAAGGACACCATCCTCCAACAGCGACTTATACCAAATGCTATGGAGCCGCGCTCGGCGGTAGCCAACTGGACCGCTTCCATGGGCGAGCTAACTCTGTGGAGTACCAGCCAGAACCCCCACATATGTCGGTTCCTGGCCTCGCTGGTCACTGGAGTCGCCGAACACAAGATACGTGTTATTGCCACAGAGGTCGGCGGCGGGTTCGGTAGCAAGGTTCCGGTATACGCGGACGAGATGATTACGTCTTTTTGCTCCATGCAATTGGGCCGCCCCGTCAAATGGACCGCCACTCGTTCTGAGGGATATCAATCGACGATTCATGGCCGCGACCATATAGAGTACGTGGAGATGGCTGCCACCCGTGATGGCAAGATCACCGGCGTCCGGTCAGTGATTTACGCTGGGATGGGTGCCTATCTGTCTACGGCAGGCCCCGGCGTTCCGACCATATTGCATGGACTGATGTATAGCGGCACATACGACATTGGTGCTACTAAGGCCGACATCTATGGCGTGTTCAACAACGCAACCCCCGTGGACGCTTACCGCGGCGCCGGTCGCCCTGAAGCTACCTTCTTGGTGGAGCGGCTGGTCGACTTGTTGGCAGCAGAGCTGGGGACAGATCCTGTAGAGTTGCGCCGTAAGAACTTGATTCCTAAGTTCGAAGACGGCCATGACGTTATATGCGGTCTGACCTACGATAGCGGGGACTATGAAATGATCTTGGACAAGGTCCTAGACCATGTGGATTACAAGGCCCTCCGCCAAGAACAAGCCACAGCTCGAGAGCATGGTGCCTACATGGGCATCGGTGTTACCACATACGCCGAGATCTGTGGCCTTGGCCCTTCACAGGTGGCCGGAGCGGTCGGCTTTGGTGGGGGGCTATGGGAGAGCGCCATTGTGCGGTTCCATCCCACCGGTAAAGTGAACGTATACTCTGGGATATCGCCCCACGGTCAGGGTGAAGAGACCACCTTCGCGCAGATAATCTCGGACGAACTAGGTGTTGATGTCGATGACGTAGCCATAGTTCACGGTGACACCAGCAACACCCCAATGGGCTGGGGCACTTACGGTAGCCGTACCACAGCGGTGGGAGCAGCGGCGATGGTCCTGGCGGCCCGCAAAGTGAAAGAGAAAGCCCGGTTGCTGGCGGCCCACCTTCTTGAAGCCGCAGAAGCGGACGTCGAGTACGCGGATGGCAGCTTCTTCGTCAAAGGCTCACCGGACCAGAGCAAGAGCATACAGGAGATAGCCACGATGGCCAATGTCGCCTGGAACATGCCGGAAGGCATGGAGCCAGGGTTAGAGGCTTCAGCGTTCTATGATCCGCCCAACTTTGTCTACCCCTTCGGGGCCCACGTGGCGGTGGTGGACGTCGACAAAGACAACGGGCATATCGTGCTCAGGCGCTACGTGGCTGGTGACGACTGTGGCCCCCAGATCAATCCTATGATTGTCGAGGGACAAGTCCACGGCGGCGTGGTGCAGGGAGTGGGCCAGACCCTTTGGGAAGGAGCTGTCTACGATGAGAACGGCCAGCTGTTGACTGGTTCGATGACTGACTACGCCTTACCTAAGGCCCACATGCTGCCGGAGATAGAGATAATAAGTACGGTGACCCCTTCGCCCCACAATCCCTTGGGCGTGAAAGGAATCGGTGAAACAGGGACCATCGCCTCCACCGTCACTATCTACAACGCAGTGATAGATGCCTTGCGCCCGCTGGGTGTCACTGGATTAGACATGCCGCTAACCCCGGAGAAAGTCTGGCAGGCGATTCGCCAGGGACAAGGGAGTTAAACGATGTTTGCGAAAGAGTTTGAATATATAAAAGCTAATTCGGTCTCAGAGGCTATCCAGCTTCTGGGTAGTAATGAAGGCGCCAAGCTAATAGCTGGAGGCCACAGCCTTCTCCCGATGATGAAGCTGCGTTTGGCCCAACCACCTATGTTGATAGACATAGGTGGTATTGAGGAGTTACGAGGCATTTCGGTGGAGAATGGAACCCTACGCATCGGCGCTCTCACAACCCATGCCGAGATTGCTGAGTCTCATACCGTCAAAGACAGTGCCGGGATTCTCTGGGAGGCTGCCTACGGTATTGGCGACCCCCAGGTGCGGAACCGCGGCACCATAGGTGGCAACGTCTCCCATGCTGACCCAGCGTCTGACCTGCCTACGGTGCTGACGGTGATGGATGCGAAATTCACCATCCAAGGCCAGGGCGGCATCACCCGCCGGGGCTCAAGAACGGTGTCGGCCGAAGAATTCTTCACCGGCCCATTTACCACCTCCTTGGCGGAGAACGAGTTGCTCACTTCAATCGAGATGCCGGTATTGGCGGAGAACCAAAAGGCTGAGTATGCCAAAATGGCCCACCCGGCAACGTCTTTTGCAGTGGTGGGAGCTGGAGTAGTGGTGACCGTTGACCATCACAATTGCACCGCCGCCAGAGTAGCAGTGGGCGGTTTCACACCGACGCCGACCCGTGGGCCGTCGGTTGAGGCGGCATTGGTTGGCAAGGAGTTGACGGCGGATAATATCGCCGAGGCAACCGCACTCATAGATGGTGATTTGGGTTCGGACGTTTTCGGAGACCTCTTTGCCTCAGCTGAATACCGCAGGGCTATGGCGGCCATTGAACTGAAGCATGCCATCTTCCACGCGACGGACCTGTCACACCACTAAACTTTAATATCCACAGTCAACAAGTAAGGGCGCCCCGATCAAATCAGGGCGCCCTTACTTTTGTGTTTAGATAGCTCGCCTGATAAGATATCTGCCGTTCCCTGATATCAATTCCCCCTTTAGTTAGGCACAATACGCATGAAAATACTGGTGATAAATGACGATGGAATCACTGCCCCAGGCATCTGGGCCGCGGTCCGGGCCCTTAGGCGGGTTGGTGAAGTTGTCGTGGTGGCTCCAGACCGGCAACAGAGTGGTGTTGGCGCTAGCCTGACCCTCCATGCCCCGGTTAAAGCGGGAGAATGGACGGTGGAGCCAGAGTTCCAGGCCAATGGAGATGGTCTACACCCGGTCAGTGCATTCTCAGTGGAGGGTACCCCCGGGGATAGCTGCATCTTGGCCCTGGAGACTTTGGTCACGGATGTTGACCTGGTCGTTTCCGGGATTAACGCCGGCTCAAATGTGGGCTCTGACGTGATGGTCTCTGGTACTGTCGGCGGCGCTGTCCAGAGCTTTGTTCGAGGCATCAACACAATCGCAATATCGGTAGCTGCGGTCACGAATACCAAATACGACATCGCTCAGAAGATATTGGAGCCCCTGGCCGACAAGTTCATGGACCATACCGGTGAAACGCTGTTCTTGAACGTGAATATCCCCAAGATTGAAATGTCTCAAGTGACCGGAGTCAGGGTTACCACGTTGGGAGGCAGGTCATGGGGGGAAAATGTCCGGGCAGAAAACGTTGGCCCGGAGAAACGTTACTGGATATCTAGGAATAAGTCCATCAACCAGACCCCTGGAGAGGACAGCGACATAGCTGCCATCAAGAATAATTGTATCTCCATTACGCCGCTGCACCTTGCTCTTGGTAACGACTCGAGCATGCCCACCGTCGATAGGCTTTTGGGAGACATACCTCAACAGATGCTTAAAGGGCTGGACTGACCTAGATTTTCCAAATTAAAACGCCGTGCTTCTTCCGAGGCA
>JAKUNK010000083.1:0-6378 GCA_022451945.1 Dehalococcoidia bacterium | reverse complement strand
GACTAAAGACCAGGAAGCAGCAGTATACGATTACGCTCAATGGGCCAACGGTTAGACTACAACCACTGTCTTTGCCTGAACTTAGGTCGATACCTGAATGGCAATTTCGTCAAAGGCTGCCCCATTAAGCACCGACCGTTGGCCACCGGACTCGTTCACTTCACTGGATTTCCCGCTCAGTAGACCCTTCAAGAAAACTCAGGGAGCATATTTTTCAAGGGTCAGGTTCCCGTGGCATTTTGAGCAACCTTTCTAAAAAACATCGCCTGGGCACCTGCTCCAGAAATAAACTGTGTGAATCCTTGTTGGCCGGTCTTTCCATATTCCGGCATACGGACTTCGATGCCGCTGTTTTCCTCAGGGTTCCTCTGATATATTCACACAAGGTTGCGGCACCATATCCTTCTTCGCCCAGACCAGCCAGATTTAGGTTCACAATCTAGTCCCAGGAGAAGACTCGTTGGTCCAGATCAAACAGGAATTCGTCGATGAAATGGTGGCCCACGCTAAGGCCGACCTTCCGAATGAGTGCTGCGGCATCCTGGCAGGCCCGGACAATAAAGTTATGAAGGCCTATCGCATGTCCAACGTGGAAGCCAGTCCCTACCGGTTCTCCATGGACCCAGGGGAATTAGGCAGAGTTGACTCCGAGGCTGGTGATAATGACTGGGAATTACTGGCCATATACCACTCCCACACGGGCAGTGAGGCCTATCCGTCCGACACCGATGTCCGTATAGCCGGTGGGACCGCCGGGCTCTGGCCTGACGTCCGCTACGTACTAGTCTCTCTGATGGACATGGATAACCCAATGGTGCGTATATTCCAGATAACCGACGGAGTTGTAATCGAAGAACCCCTGGAAATCGCCTAGGCGGAAAAACTACTCCATGTGTATCGAGGAGCCGGACAATTCAGACCGTTCGCCGGATCCTGGTTGGTGCTCGGACGCCCCTATAATGGCCACGATTACCGCACCTGCGACGTACACACCGGCCATCAATCCCAGTACCACCGCCGCCACCACTTGCCTGAGGCGCCTGTGGGCCAAGACTAGCGCGAGCCCAAGCAACATCATACCCACGGCCACCCCGCCGGCTACGAAGTGTCCCGACTGCATGTGATTTACCACTATGCCGTCGCGGAAGAAGATGTCGGAAAAGAACAGGATCGATATGTTGAAGGCGCAGCTTCCGTAAAGACCCGCAACCCCAAGGTCCGCTGCCCCCATGCGCGCAGCGGCGATGGTGGAAGATATTTCCGGCATGGATGTGACAACCGCCATCAAAAGGATACCAAGGGTGCTGGAGGCTATCCCCGTGATCTCAGCTATCTGGTCCGCGCTCCATGCCAGGAAAAATCCAGAGACCAGTACCCCAGCTGCAACCAACCCAAACAATGCCCACGCTCGGCCCAGACCCATGAGGGGCTCGGAATCGTATTCGTTACCATCCTGGGGCCTTGTCTTGTACACCACCCACATGCCGATGATGAACACAACGATTAGAACCACTGAAGATAGACCGACCTCCCACAGAGAGACGCTTATGCCCAGACCACCCAGCAGAAGCGCCAGGCCCGTCAGCACTGATGCCGCCACGATCAAATAGCCTTGTTCTGGCGCCACACTCACCAGGAACCGTTTCGCGCCGAATCCTAGCGCCACGGCCGCCAAGATGAAGATGTTCAGCATGTTGGATCCCAGGATATCGCCCAGAGCGAGTTCAGGGTTGGGCGGGTCCAACCGTACCGCTGAAACGTTGGCGGACAGTTCGGGAAGGGATGTCGCGAAGGCCATCAGCAGGCTGCCAACGAAGAGGCGGCCCCACCCGGTAAGCGTGGCAAGCACATCACCGTAAACGGCCAGTTTGGCACCGCAAAAGACCACCACACAGGCACTCCCAGCGAAGACAATTAAGGCGACAGCAAGGTCTCCACCCATACCGGGCTAACCGCCCCGTTCAATGGCGGCCACCACACGATCGCTCATCTCCACGGTTGAGACCTGTTGCGTGCCATCTGTCACGATATCTGCGGTGCGGATATTCTGTTCCAATACCTCTTCCACAGCCCGCTCAATCGCAGCACCTTCTTCTGTTAGACCAAGGGAGTAACGCACCATCAACGCCACGCTCAATATCGAGCCGGTTGGGTTGGCTATTCCTTTGCCTGCGATGTCTGGCGCCGTGCCATGAATCGGCTCGTAGAGACCGCCAGAGCGCTGCCCGGCGACCGGCACACCGGCTAAACTAGCTGATGGCAACAACCCCATGGATGCCGCCAGCACCGAAGCCTCGTCACTGAGGATGTCGCCAAAGGTATTCTCCGCCACGATCACATCGTAGGTAGCCGGTCCTTGTATGAGTTGCATCGCGCAGGCGTCCACCAGAACGTGCTCGAGTTCGACGTCGGGGTACTCTTCTCCCAATCTGGTGGCCACTGTCCGCCACAACCGAGAACACTCTAGGACATTGGCTTTGTCCACCGAAGTTAACTTCTTGCGCCGTCCTCGTGCCAATTCAAAGCCCACACGCACCACGCGTTCAATCTCACCTTCCGTGTACCGCATAGTATCCTCACCAACTATGCCGTTGGGTGTCTCACGACGTCCTCTGGGTTCTGCGTAATAAAGACCGCCGGTCAACTCGCGGACAACCACAAGGTCTACACCTTCGATGATGTGAGGTTTCAGTACGCTGGACTCGGCCAGCTGCGGATAGACCTTCACCGGCCTGATGTTAGCAAATACGCCCATGTGAGCCCGCATGTCCAACAGTCCCATCTCAGGCCTGACTTTGGCGTCGGGGTTGTCCCACTTCGGTCCGCCCACCGCTCCAAAAAGCACCGCGTCGTTGGAATCCAAAAGGCCTCTGGTTTCGTCAGTCAGAGGGATCCCATACTTGTCTATGGATATTCCGCCGATGTCGCCGTAGTTAAGATTGAAATTATGCCCGAACGCCCGGCCTACGGCCTCCAAAGCGCGCACACCCTGGTCAGTAACCTCAGGGCCTATTCCGTCGCCACCCAATACGGCGATATCGAACTCCACTTGGTGCCTCCCAATTGTCTAAAACTGAATGCCCTGAATGACTATCGCCAGACGAAAACCAACCAGGCGAGAATCCCGCAACAGTATAACCATAAACATGAGGGCCTTCAAACGATTCGTGGCCAGCCTGGCAATAGACACAATTTTGATCTATCATCCCAGAGATTTAAACGACGATGGTTGATTGATGGGTTCCAGGCATGGATTTAAAACAGTTATTGAAAAGTCTTCAGGGTGTCGTCGGCGAGAAAAACGTGGTGTACCACTCCGATGACCTTCTGGTATTCGAATATGACGGCTCTGTAGACCGAGGCCTGCCGGAAGCCGTAGTCTTCCCCAGCAGCACCGATGAGGTTAGCCGAGTGGTAAGACTGGCCCGCAGTGCTGGAGTCCCAGTCGTTGGCCGCGGCACCGGGACCGGGCTGAGCGGCGGCGCCATCTCCCCTCCCGGCGGCATCCAGATCGCTTTTCCACGCATGAATCACATCCTAGAAGTGGACACGGGCAACCGCATGGCAGTGGTAGAGCCAGGAGTTATCAACCTACACCTGGACACCCGGGTCAGGAAAGACGGTCTGCGCTACGCCCCCGACCCGTCCAGCCAGAAAGCATGCAGCCTAGGAGGCAACATAGCTGAGAATTCAGGCGGCCCCCACTGCCTGGCCTACGGCACTACCACCAACCATGTACTGGGCATGGAGGTTGTGCTCGAAGACGGAACCATCATCAACCTCGGCAGTCTTGCCAGAGAGACGGTTGGCTACGATCTCCGAGGTGTATTCACCGGCTCCGAAGGCACTTTCGGAATCACAACAAAAATCGCTGTCCGGCTGCTACCAGTCCCCGAAGCCGTGCGCACGTTCCTGGGCATCTTCCCGGACGTGGAATCTGCCTGCACAGCCGTGTCTGCAATCATTGAGCACGGCATCGTTCCCGCGGCTCTAGAGATGATCGACGCCCTCACGATCCAGGCGGTACAGAAGGTCGGCGACGCTGGCTATCCCGACGACGCCGGGGCCGTGCTACTCATCGAACTGGAAGGTCTACACGACGAGGTGGACGAGATCGGCGAAGAGGTCGAAGCCGCCCTCTGGGATACCGGCGCAACCCAAGTTCGCACGGCAGAAGAAGCCAAAGAACGGGAGCAGCTATGGGTCGGTCGAAACGGAGCTCTCGGCGCACTGGGCAGCATCGCCCCAAATTACTTCTTGGTTGACGGCGTGGTGCCCAGGACCCAGTTAGCCAGGGTATTGGGTGGGGTGGCCGAGGTCAGCAAGAAGTACGACATTCCAATAGCCAACGTCTTCCATGCTGGAGATGGCAACCTCCACCCTTGTCTGCTATTTGACGAACGCCGGACAGGTGCGCTTGAGACAATCATGGAAGCAGGGACGGAGGTACTCCAGCTGTGCGTAGATGCTGGTGGCACTCTTACGGGCGAACACGGCGTAGGCCTGGAGAAGAAGGAACAGATGCCGCTGGTTTATTCGGAGGATGACATGTCTGCCATGCTGTTGGTGCGCGAGGCATTCGCCCCTGCCAACAGCATGAACCCAGGCAAGATATTCCCCGATGGGACTAAACCAATACCCCACGCCCACCCAGCAGCCCCTGGGATGACCATTTAACCGCTTAACCGATCGACTGTGTCAGCGGGCTGTGGGCCATGGTTTGGCGACGGCGTCTTTAATCAGACTTGGAGTTTAATTTGGAGTCTTCCTTAGTTGACCAGCTTTCGCGGCTTTTGGGGAGTAGTGCCGTCTCAACCGGCAACAGGTATGAGATTGATGGGCTGACTCCGAAGGTCGTAGTACGTCCAGTAGATCGGCTTCAACTCTCTGAGGTTCTGCGGTGGGCTTCGTCCGAACAGGTCAGCGTCTTGACTAGAGGCGGTGGTACCCGCTCCAACCTGGGAAATGTCCCACGCACGGCCGATGTGGTGTTGGACATGAGGGCATTTAACGAACTGGTGGACTATCAACCTGCTGACATGACCGCCACAGTGGAAGCTGGTCTGACCTTGTCCTCGATGCAACAACACCTGGCCCGCGGCGGGGAATTCGTCCCTCTGGAATCAGCCCAGGCCGAGAGGTCCACCGTGGGCGGGATCCTATCCGTCGGAGCGGGTGGTCCCTTGTCCCACACCTATGGCTTGCCCCGGGAGTGGCTCATCGGGATCAGCGTCATGACCACCCAGGGCATATCCACCAAAGCCGGCGGTAAGGTAGTCAAGAATGTGACCGGATATGACTTAAACAAGTTATATACCGGTTCTTTCGGGACCCTTGGGGTGATTCTAGAAGCCTCATTCAAACTTTTGCCGCGCGACCCTCAGGCTGGAGCGTTGATGGCATCGTTTCCGACGGTGTCGGCGTCTATAGCCGCCGGACGAAAACTCCTATACACCTCTGCCGCTCCGCTGGGGTTGCACTGTGCCTCTTCTGGGGTTGCCCGCTGGTTACAAGATTCTGTCCAAGCTGCTTCCCAAGATCTCGGGTTCGGCGACGAAGAAACTGCCTTGTGTCTTTCTTACTTCTCCGGCCGGGCTAAAGCCACCAAACGGCGGATGGACGAAGCCACCGCACTCCTTATATCGGAAGGGGCAAATGCGGTACAGCGCATCGAAGGCGACGGAGCCAGAGGGATACTACGCTGGATCACCGATGTCCCCATGGATATCAACCTTGGCTCCAACTTGGTAATAAAGGTCTCGGTCCGATCAAAGTCGGCAGCACCGGTCTCCGCCGAGTGCGCCGATATCACTGTCCGTGGTCAAGGTCCGGACCAGTTGACCGATCCGGGATTTGGCTCGATCAGGCTGTTTTGGCCCGAGTCCGAAGATGGCTCTACCCGCGCCTCTGGAGAGGATCAAGCTGTTTTGGACGCAATACAAAAGGTCAGGAGTATAGCCTACCAGTACCAAGGCTCGGCCGTGGTGGAGCATTGCCCTCTTGGTGTGAAACGACAGATCGACGTCTGGGGTGACTCACCCGACAGCTTAAAAGTTATGCAGGCTTTAAAGAAACGCTTCGACCCTGACGATATCCTGAACCCCGGTCGGTTCTTGGGAGGTATCTAAATGGCCCAGCCAGCGACCGAGAACAACGGCGGTTTCACAGGCCCTGACATCCCAGTTGAGTCCGATCTTTACCGCTGCGTCCACTGCGGTCTATGCCTGAGTTCCTGCCCCACTTACGTGGAAACGGGATTGGAGATGGAGTCGCCCAGAGGCCGCTTGTCGCTGATGAAAGCGGTGAACGAAGGGCGGGTAGCCATCACGCCGCGTATAGTCTCCCACTGGGAGATGTGCCTCCAATGCCGGGCCTGCG
>JAKUNK010000082.1:0-6463 GCA_022451945.1 Dehalococcoidia bacterium | reverse complement strand
AGTCTTTAGCCTTTCATGATGTAAATAGCCACCGTCCATGTCGGTGATGCATTTTGACGCCACCCCAGCGCCTTCTACGGATGGTATAGACACTTCCTCGATCGCCGCACCTGATAATCTCAATTGGTCGATAGCTACGTTCATAGCTTCAAGGGTCTCTGGTTCTAATCCCCCGAGAGCAACCTTTTCGCGGAGGACACCTATCTTTAATTTTGAGATACCGCCAGATAATCCCTGACGATAATCCGGAACAGGCGTGTCCCAGGAGTACGGATCTTCAGCGTCATGGCCAGCGATGGCTTGAAACGTGATTGCGCAATCTTCAACGGTCCGAGCCACTGGGCCTACTGTGTCCATCGACCAGCAGACTGGAATTACACCTCTCCTGCTGACTCGCCCCCAAGTGGGACGTAATCCAGCCAAACCACACCAAGCGGCGGGAATTCGGGTGGAGCCTCCGGTATCCTCGGCCAAGGCCGACGCACACAAGAATGCCGATGTCGCGGCAGCAGAACCACTACTAGAGATTCCTGGATTCCTATCGAGGTCCCAGGGGTTTCTTGGCGTACCGCCGGGATGGGAAAAACTTTCCCCGAGAGCGAATTCGCTAAGATTGAGCTTACCCAAGAGCACAGCTCCGGCATCATTCAGCTTCTCGACGACAACAGCGTCTTCCTCAGGAATGAATTCCCACGATAGGTTCGAACCTGCGGTGGTTCGGACTCCTTTGGTAAAAAATTGGTCCTTAACGGCTACTGGTATGCCGTGGAGTGGGCCATGATAATGCCCTTGAGCGATTGATTCGTCTGCTTTTTTCGCCGCTTGTCGGGCTTCTTCATAGGTAACTGTTATATAGGAATTTAGGGCGCCGTCTATCCGGGAAATGCGTTCTAGATAAGCTTCCGTTGCCTCTAGCGATGAAATCTCTTTCGATTTGATCAGTTCACCCAGTCGGGCGATGGATAGATAAGGGATATCGTGTAGGTCCATGATTTATCCTTCTTTGAGCAGTAATGATGATTGGTTGTTAGCCGGCTTTATGATTGGGACCTTCCTATCAATGCCTAGAAGGCGTTCAATGAGGCGGTCCTAGCTGCTCATTATAGAACCAACAATAAAAGCGATAGTGGATCTATATATTACAAAAGGCGCACCGGAAAATCCCGGTGCGCCTTAATAGTGGACTTCCTAATTGGGTTACTTAGCTATTTTAGCTTACGTACAACGAACCCTTGCTCAGAGTCGTCGGCTACTATCTCTAGACCAACGAGTGGGCCGATCTTCTTGTTGAAGGTCTCGGCAACAGCCGGATGGTCGGGTCCACCGACGCGTTTGACCCAAGCAGGAACCACATGCTGCATAGCAGCGACGTTGAAGCTGTGCTCATTTAGTTCGTCAGAGAATTCTATGTGCTTCAACCCAGCTTCTACGTTCCTAGCAACCCCCATGCGGTTTTGGATCCCAGCTATACGGTGGGCTTCCAGTTCGTATTTGGCGCCTTCCTCTATTATGATCTGTTGAAGGTCGGCAGGGATGCCTTCCCAAACATCCTTATTGATTACGTTCATGGTGGAGTTAAAGCTCTTTAGTCCACCGTTCATGAATTCGGTTACTTCGTACCATCTTTGGGAGTAACCGGGGCTAGCTCCCGTTACACCAGCGTCCAAGATACCGCGCTCTAATGCGGCGTAGACCTCTGCGAAAGCAACGAATTGGGCGTCAGCACCCATTCCCTCGATCCAGTCTGAGAGAGCGGCACTATGGCTACGCGTTTTCAGGCCTTCAAAGTCATCGAGACTACGTAGAGCCTTCTTGCTGAAGAACATCTGATCGTCACCGGGTATCCAGTTATGTGACCAAACGTAAGCGCCCGTCGCATCTTTAATGATCTTCTCGATATCGGGGAAGATATTCCATAGGACTGTGTAATGACCTTCGTGGGATGGCCAGAGCCCCCACAGATACTGGACTTCTACCGCGGGGTATTCACCGCCGATGTATCCGCCGTAAATCTCTGAAGCTCCCAGTGTCCCGTCACGCACCAAAGACATGGTGTCCGTCCCGGCAAGTCCTAGTTCGGGGAACGAGGACACGCTGAGTTCTACCTGGCCATTCGTCCTCTCGGTGAGGTTGGGAATCAGGTAGGCTTCAATCAGCTTGCACCACAGCAGAGTTCTATTGATGCAGGCGTGCTGGAATTTGTGGCTTTCGCCTGTTGATACCAATTTAGTTGGATTGGTTAAGTTCGCCGTTTCCAGCAAGCTGCGGTAATAATCGTTTTCGAGAACCCATAGATGCTCTTCGACGGCATCTAGAGGAACTTCACCTTCGAATCCTCCCAGGTCTTCGTGAGGAGCGTCTCCGACCAATTGGCTCGCATCTCCTACGTATATCGCACCGGGCCCGCCAGCGTGCTCGGCGGCGTATTGTTCAAGAGTCTGGCCTTCAGATTTGGCTGCCGGCTGTGCGGCGGGTTTGGAAGTTGTGCTCGCCGCAGGGGCCGCAGGGGCCGCAGGGGCCGCTGTCGGATCCGAACCGCAAGCGACAAGCATTATTGAGACCACCATGAGTAAAACGGTTACTAGCCAGGGTTTTCGCATTCCTACTCTCCTGTGATATTTCACTCCGCTCTCAGGCGGGATTTACGGGTTCTTGATCCTACGGAAACCGCGATTTGGACGTTAACGGGCGCCTTTAACTAGGTCGGGCAGCCATAGCGCGATCTCAGGGAAAATCATGACCAAAAATACAGTGATTCCCATACAAGCCATAAATGGTAAGACGCCTATCCATACATCTGCGATGGTGCTCTGTTCCAATACCTCATTTGCGAGTTCCGCTTGCTCACGATCGACATCCTGCCGGACGCCGTGGAGCACATAAAGATTGATCCCCTCAGGAGGACTGATCAAGGCAGCTTCAACCAATATCACCATGATGATGCCGAACCAGACGAGGTCAACACCAGCCTGCTCTAGTGTAGGTAGCAGGATGGGAACGGTTGTAACCATCATCGCGAAGCTTTCCATGAACGTGCCGAGTATCAGATAGAACACGATCAGCACGAGTACTAGCATGGTCGGAGACAGATCCCAAGCGGTGATCGCATCCGCGATCTGCGCAGAGATCCCCAACCTGGCGAATGCGAAACTCAAAGTAAAGGCGGCAAGGATTATCAGGAAAATCATTCCAGTGGTACGCATGGTGGATATAGTCGCGCTCTGAACGATAAGCCAGTTGGTGGTTATCGTTTTCTTCCACGCGGCCCCGTCTGGCATCCTTTGAGATCGCATTTCTTCTTTGTAGCTATCACTACATATATTGATCAATCCGGTCATCATCATGAACTTAGCATTAAGTGGTCCAATCACTTCTTGAGAATTCATGAGGATTGCTAATAAGAAAGCACCAGAGACACCGAAAGCAGCTGCTTCACTGGGGGTCGCGATACCCGCATAGATGCTGCCTAAGACGATGAGAATCAGCGCGACCATCGGGATAAGGCCGACCAAACTGACCATCCTGTCCACCCAGCCGGCGATTGAGGTGAAGCTGGCCCCTTCTTCTCGGGGCGCCATATTTCTCCATATCAAAGCGCATATAGTAATCATTATCATGAAGATGACTGCGAGCATGATTCCGGGCACGAAACCGGCGAGATAGAGCCTCCCAATGGATTCTTCGACTAGAACACCATAGATGATTAAGCTGATGCTGGG
Source organism: Dehalococcoidia bacterium (assembly GCA_022451945.1). Lineage (GTDB taxonomy): Bacteria > Chloroflexota > Dehalococcoidia > Lucifugimonadales > UBA3495 > UBA9611. The sequence continues at coordinate 2,744 of JAKUNK010000082.1, read as the reverse complement.
AGGAATCAAGATCCCTAAGGTCCCACCCGCAGCTAATGACCCAATCACCATCCGCTCGGAGTAACCGCGCTGCCGGAACGACGGGAGGGATACACGACTGATCGTTGCCGATGTTGCAACGCTAGATCCAGAACAAGCTGCAAAGATAGCGCAAGAGACTATGTTGGTGTGGATCAGGCCTCCTGGAAGAAAGAATATCCATTTGGATATAACCAGATACATCTTCTCGCCCATTCCGCTGCGGTTCATCAACTCGCCCATCAAGACGAACAGAGGGACAGCTACGAGAATGAAACTCGTGTTCGACTCCCATGCTTTGTTGGCCATGATGTTCCAGAGCGGCGCATCGGAGAAGAAGTACATCATGATTAGAGAGAGAACTCCCAACGCGGCGGCAACATACATTCCCGCCATGAAGAAGGCTCCCATTAGGCCAAACGCTACACCAATTGCCACTTTTGATACCCTCTAGTCCCGAGTTAATGCGGATCTCTACTAACTTTTTTAATCTAAAGCCAGGCCGGAGCTACGCGGCGGCCGCCGCTTCTCCTTCGCCCATTATGCTTATCGACTGGATCTCGTCGCCTCCCAGCTTCTTGTGCCACCTGGGCAGCCATGACTCGGCAATCATCGATAGCATCATCTGCACTGCAGTAATGACTAGAAGGGTGAAGCCTAGCGCAACAACTATTTTAGGGATAAAAAGTGGTGTGAGTGGGTAGTCATTGGTAACGACGCCCCGTTCATAGTTGTCTATCACATTCGACCACATCTTAGTCATGGTGACGTAAGCGAAGAACGCAACGGCGGCTACCGCCAGCCAGTCAGCTATCCCTCGGACGAAGCTATTCATGTAGGGAAGCAACACATCTATCCGAACGTGAGATCCAGATCTGAGAGAATAAGAGAAGGCCCACGTGGCAGCCATCGCCAATACATATCCACTCATAACATCGGTCGCGGGTGCCATTACCCATCCGGCTTTACGTGCGACCACTTGATAAGTGATGAAGAACCCGAGCAGCAGCAACTCCAGGCCGCACACCCAGGCCATTATGAAGTAGATCCTGTCTGTGATCGCCGTAACGGCCCGCATCCCGAATAGGAGACTCGAGGCCGGGGTCGATTTTCCTTGGTAGCCAGCTTGGGTTTGAACAGCCATCTTTAACTCTCCAGTCACTGGTAGTCGGGAGATAATAACATTATTTCCTAAATATTGCTGTGATTATCTATACCGTTATCTACAAATAAGTCGGTTCGCTATTTCTTACGTGACATTTCCTTACTGTGTGCCACTATCGGTCTCCTTTTACCGTATCTGGTAACCACAGTGCAATCTCCGGAAACACCATAAGTATCCCGATGACTATCGCCATGCACACCATGAACGGTAAAACCCCTATATAGACATCATTTATGGTTTTAGGCCGTTCAGAGCCGTCACCATGTATCGTTTGGGTTTCGATTTGAGCCCCGTGAAGGGCAAATAAGCTAAGCCCCTGTGGCGGGCTGATTTGAGCAGCTTCTAGTAAGATGATCATGATTACGCCGAACCAGAGTAGATCGATTCCGCTAGCCTGAAGCGTCGGAACGATTAACGGCAACGTGGTCAACATCATCGAATAGCTTTCCATGAAAGTTCCGAGTACTAGATAAAACACAACCACTATCAGAATTAGCTGGACCGATGAGAGATCGAGGCTCACTACCCACCGCGCCATCTCTTCAGAGATTTGAAGGAATGCGAAAGCAAACTGGAGTGTAAAAGCAGCCATCAGGATGAACATGATCATGCCTGTGGTTTTAATACATCCCATGAATGCCTCAGTGAGCATGCGGAAGACGGATAAGAGGGTTTGTTTGATTATCCGATTGTCATATCCTGCTGCCGTTTCGGCAGCTCTTTCGATTGGAACACGTAATCCTCTAGGCAGTATCGCCAAGAGCTTCGCCTTGCGGCAGGCTAATGCGCATACGTTAAGCACCACTTCGTAGGTCTGGTTGAGTACTGCTATGACGAATGCTCCACTAACTCCAGCTGCCGCTGCTTCGGTAGGCGTGGCCCATCCTCCGTATATGCTGCCGAGCACAAGAACTATTAAGACGGCTACCGGGACGATCGAGAGGGTTCCAAGTAAACGATCACGCCATCCTTTGATGCTCATGTAACTATCATCGGAAGTCTTGGGAGCGATCCCTGGCCAAATGATTGCCGCAATAAAAATCATTAGCATGAACGTTCCGGCTAGTAATGCACCGGGGAAGAAGCCAGCTAGGAACAAGCGGCCTATCGATGTACCTGTTGTCAATCCGTAAAGTACGAGGAGGACGCTTGGAGGAATCAAAATACCTAAAGTTCCACCAGCTGCCAGTGAACCTACCACCAACCGCTCGTTGTACCCTCTTGCCCGAAAAGAGGGTAGCGCTACCCTACTGATGGTCGCTGCGGTAGCGATGCTGGACCCGGAGCAGGCTGCGAATACAGCGCAAGAGGCGATATTCGTATGGAGAAGTCCTCCGGGGATGGGTCCAACCCAACGGTCTAGCGCTTTGTACATTCGGTCGGCGACTCCGCTTCGGAGTAGTAGCTCACCCATAAGTATGAAAAGCGGAATCGCGACGAGTAGGAATCTAGTGTAGGTCTCCCAGACGCGATTAGCCATGATACCCCACAAATTCGCATCGGATAAAAACTTCATTAATATCAACGACAGTGACCCTATAGCACCCGCCACATACAAGCC
>JAKUNK010000081.1:0-6778 GCA_022451945.1 Dehalococcoidia bacterium | reverse complement strand
CCATCGTATCCTAGAGCACTAATCTGAGGCGGTACATCGGAAACCGGCAGAGGTGGGTACGTTAAGAGTATGGGTATTGGCAGCTAGGGACGGCCATTGCCGGGCTTTCAGGCTTCGATGATCAGACGCCACAGTAATAAAGCCAGTCTGGCCCAGACAACCAGATAAAAGCCGCCAGAATGGATAGGCTGGCCAACCCCATCAGACCGAAGATTAGCCCAGGGGAGCGTTTGAGAGTCGTAGTCATATGGGCGATATTTTACACATTTAGTTAACCGTGTAGACTACCGCCATGCGATTACTAACCGCCATATCACTAGCACTCGTCGTGCTGACGGCGGTCTAATCCGAACCATTTTCCAACTAGTTATCGGGAGAGGTACTGATGTCTTTAGCTACCGACTATCTCCAAGCAACCCATGAAGGATTCGCAAATAAGGACTCTGGCGGCCTCGTAGAACTCATAACTGACGATTTCCAGCTGATTTCACCAATTACTACTAGGTCTAGACAAGAGTTTTTGGATTGGGTAGCTGGAGGGGGCAACGCGACAACTGTCGTTGCGGTATTTGATGTAGAAGTCCTCTACGAGAACGATGAAGTAGCAGTCGTTTCTCATGGCACGAACTCTGGAGAAACCTACACTGGCAAAGTGTTGTGTTGCGGAAGAAAGAGAGACGGCAAATTCTATGATTGGAGATTAGCCCGGTTGGGTTAATAACCGTCCGACGGGCCGTTGCTAGAATATCTGAAAACCATGCGACCATTATCTATTGAGCCGTGGTAGTGGATGAGATCAGACCAGTTACCGGAGGCTCCTATTAGTAAAGAGTTCAGTCAACTCCCGACCGCTCTAACTAGGAAGTACTCCAGCTGTTTCTGTTTGCAGCCTGTAAACACTGGTCCGCGCGGTCACGAACAAAACACTCCCATCCTCTCCCCAACCCAGATTCGCAGGCAGCTCTGGTAATATAATTCGCCCCAAAAACTCGCCGTTGGCTCGGCATACCCACACTCCGCCTGGGCCGGTACAGAAGACGTTGCCCTGCTGATCCACCTTTAGGCCGTCGGGCACGCCGGAGTCTTCCGATGACATATCCAACAGGATACGATTGTTACTCAGCCTGCCATCCGCCCCTACATCAAACGCTTGGATCTGCTTGCGGGCCGAATCATCAACGTACAGAATCGACTCATCGGGCGAAAAGGCTAGGCCGTTTGGCAACGCGAAGTCATCCACGAGGAGATCGAGGCTGCCGTCAGGGCCGAGGCGGTACACACCATTACAGGACTGTTCTTTCCCGCGGATGGGTTGGGTCCACCAGCCCTCGGGCCGCGGCATGCCGGGGACACTGGGTTGGATGGCGTAAGGCGGGTCAGTGAAGTAGATGGCGCCATCCGACTTGACCACGATGTCATTGGGGCTGTTCAGTCGCATGCCGTCAAACTGCTCTGCCAAGACCTCGCGCCTCCCATCGTCCGCCACGCGTACCACACGGCGACCACCGTGCTCCGCTGCCAACACCTGCCCCTGATGGTCCAAAGTCAGGCCATTGGACATCCCTGTCGTGTAAGTAGTCAGTTCTGGGCCTTCGGGCAGCCGCTGCCAACGCGCAATCCGATTGTTCGGAATATCACTAAATAGAAGCGAACCATCGCGCCACACCGGCCCTTCGGTAAACCCTAACCCGCCCGCGATGCGCTCAACCTCCGCATTGGGATCAATGAGATCGCGAAGTCCCAGGTTTTGAACATCTAGAGTTGACATCGCTCGCCTCCATCGCTGGCGTTATGCCATCTTTGCCTCAGCCAACATCGGGACATTACGTATTATATTGGCGTTTCAGGCTTTGCACCTAATGGCCTTGCATAGTCATTTCTTGAACACTTCAAGCGCTACATTAACCACGTCGTTGATGCTTTCGGGCATGGCTTCACCCGCTTGTCGCAGACATCGAAGGACCTGCATGGCCGACACTTGTATGCCTGGATAGCGGGTTTCATTGCCTATCCACCGTCTGCCGTCGTGGCAGCCTCGGTGGTCTGCTCCGGCTGGGTTAATTGAGGAATGACGTGTTTGCCAAATAACCGTAGGGTTTCCATTACTTCCTGGTGGGCCATGGGCCCGACCTGGAACAGGGGCATAATTTCGTCCACGCCAGTAGGAAAATACTGCTCCAAGTAACCCAGACAATCATCGGGGTTTCCTATGCAGTAGCGCCCGGCCTTTATCTGGTCTAATGAGGAGACATATTCCCCTTTGTGTGAATCAGTTCCGGTAGAGCGTTGGTAGTGCCATTGATAGTCATCGGGGACGTTGCTGGGGTCTTGATCTTGCCACACTCGGACGTCACGGAGGCTCTGCTGATGACGATACCAATCTAGAATCTCGGCCCCCCGTTCCTGGGCCTTCTGTCGGCTTTCCGCGCAGATTGCCAACATGCTAATGGACACCTTGTTTTGGATCAGCTTGCCCACGGGTTTGGCAGCCTTGATGGAGTTACGATAGGCTTGGATAAGCTGGGTCAGACGGTCCGGCCCACCGCCCGACATGGCCAAACATCCCAATCCAAGTTCTCCGGCTTTTCTAAAAGTCTCTTCTTGGCTGCAGCCCAGCCATATCGGTGGATGAGGTTTCTGAACCGGTTTGGGGTGGACCTCCCGGGGCGGGATATTGAAGTATTCCCCCTGGTATGAAAATTCTCCTTCAGTCCAGGCCCGGGGGATGATTTCCAACGCTTCGTCCACCATGCCGGTGGCGTTTGCAAGGTCCGTGCCGAAGGCGGCCATCTGATAAGGATAGCCGGAACGGCCGACGCCTAAGTCCACTCGCCCGTTGCTCAAAATGTCCAGTGTGGCCGTCCGCGCAGCTATATGGAGCGGGTGTTCCACTGGCGGTACGGCAACAGCTATGCCCAGCCGGATTTGGGAGGTCCGCTGGCTGATAGCGCCCAGAGTAACGTCCGGCGCGCTGGAATGAGACCACTCGGTTCGAAACTGGTGGTCCGCAAGCCAAACGCTCCGGAAACCTAGTCCCTCAGCCAGGACAACCTGGTCCATCATCTCCCAATAGCGATCGAAGTCGCTGGTCGGCGTCCACGGCTTAGGTACCTGGATTTGGTAGAACATCCCGATTTGCATGAAAGCCGGTCTCCGTACTCAGATGGTGGAATTCGGGGCGTGAAACCTAACCACGAATAATACTAGCACGCGCTTAGAATACCTACGAGTATTCGTCCCTTCAGAAAGGCACCGAGGGTGGGTACTGGTGATGGTGGGGGTGTGGTTAGGAGGCCGGTGACAGCCCTGACCTTGAACCATCATTGCTTCTTCGGTAATGTCGGATTCAGCCAGGAACTGCGTAAGTTGATTCTGGAATATCAAGATTTGATGGCTAGGAATTAACCTCTATCACGCATGAGTCTTGTGCTATCTTACGTCGGAGTTGTTTTACCAGTATTCTTCGCATAACTCTAATAAACTACAGGAACTAAATGAACTACTTCGCACTGACGGATGAGCAGCAAGAATGGAAAGAGCGAACAACTGCGATTGCCGAACGTGACATCGGGCCACGAGCGGCAGATTACGATTGTAACCGAGAGTTTCCGCGGGAGTCGCTCAATGCACTGCGAGATGCCGGTTTATGGTCGATGCGGGTACCTCAGGAATACGGTGGCTTGGGGCTAGATTTAGTTACAACCTGCCTTATCGTCGAGGAAATATCAAAAAAATGCCCTTCGACAGCGATGTGCTACAAGATGCACCTAGAAGCCGTCGAGGCGATTAGCCACATTCCAACCGAGTACCAGCTTAAACGCTACATTGAACCGCTCTTACGTGGCGAGATGTTCGCTGCCGCACCGGGAGGGGAGCCGCATGGTAATTCTGGTGATGACTGGACACCCGTGCCGCAAATGGTTACGACTTTGCCGAAAGTGGAGGGCGGCTTCAAACTTGACCACATTCGTAAGTCGTACGTGACGTCGGCCGGACACGCGACTCACTATGTTATGTTCTGCCGTGTAGAAGGCGGCAGAACGGAAGGCCCGCCGGACCTCTTGATGTTTAAGAACGACGAGGTCGAATGGGAGGCTATCGGCGAGTGGAACGGACTGGGCATGCGTGGAAATAGCAGCGTACCAATGATTTTCAACGGCGTTGTACCAGAAGAGAATCTGGTTGGTATCGAGCTCGAATACAAAAGCATTTCAGTTATGGCAAAGTACATGACGCCTTGTTTAATTCTTACGTATGGAGCCGCCTATCTTGGCATTGCGTCGGGCGCTTTCGAGATTGCGTGTGCTGAAGGCGACAAACGCTTCCCAAGCGGCGCCCGCCGATTAGACAACCCAATAAACCAGCGCCGCATGGCTGAAATGAGCGCGCAAATTGAGGCAGCAAGGGCACTACTGCACGTGGCGGCGGCTATGCAGGATTCAGGGAGGGCGACGTCATTCCTTCCTCTATTGCAGGCCAAAGTCCTATGCTCCGAAGCCGCAGTGCGGGTAACGAGCGACTTGATGACCATGTTTGGAGGGACGGCTTTCGCAGGTCGACTGCCATTCGAAAGATACTTCAGAGACGCCCGCGCGGGCCTCGTTATGGGGCAGGCAAACGACGTGGCCTATGGGACCATCGGAACGTTACTGTTTCCACAGAGTTAGATGATAGAAACCTCCTCAAATGAGGGGCTTTCTTGTTTCAGTGATACCCCTACCAAGGAACCACGTCCGGGCGGAGTACTTGGAAGGTATGGGTATTGGCAGCCGGAGCGTCAAGATATACAGGGTCACCGTTTCACGATGGCGGTGGGCCTTTTCTACTGGGCCTGTCTTTCGAGCTATAATTCGCCGCAAATATGTGTCTCAAAGGCGAAGCCGATATGAACAGTGATCCACCACTGGAATTACCCGCGTTACAAATCGATGAAGTTGTTCAAGTGGTATGGGCCAGAGGGAAGCTTGTTGGCACTCGAGGCTGGCACCTTCCAGGAGTACCGCCGGATACCACTAAACAGGAGAAGAAGCGATGGCTAGTGTCCGACACAGTTCCACAGATGAAAATTCAGAGCACGAATACCAGACTATTGACCGTCTCATAGAGGACAACCTTTTCCGTGAACTCTCCGAATTCGTGGCGATTCAAACCTACCGTGGCGGCGCCTTAAGTGAAGATCAGGTGGTTAATCATCTTGGGCAGATCAGAGATAGCTTGACGGCACAGGTGGAGGAGTTCAACCTCGGACAAAAAGTCCACAAGTTGGAGCTATTTGAGTGGAAACAGCCGGTGGGCCATGAGTATTGGCTGTTCGGTTTTCGCTTGGGCTCCGGGGCGCATAAGATCGCGGTCTGCTGCCATCTGGACACCGTTCCACCAGGAGACGACTCATCCTGGAGCCCGTTTGAATTGATGCGGGAGCAGCGGGATTACATGGGCAAAGCCGCTCAGGATTTCTACGTGGGGCGTGGATCCATCGACGATAAAGGGCCGGCGGTTGTGGCCTTCAACGTGCTGAAGGCGGTGGCCAGGAAGTACGACGGAAGCGACAAGCTCGACGCAACAACCGTCGAAGTCATCTTCGATACGTCTGAAGAGACCGATATGGCCATGCCCCATTACCTGCAAGCGGTCCCCGAGGACAACCCGGATTTCGGCATCATCTTTGACGCCTCCTGGTCCGTGAGGGCCGAGAAAGGGATTGAGCGGCCGAAGTTCACGGTGGCACGAAACTCCGGGAGCGGCGTCGGTATGTGGATCGATCAGTTGAACACGCCCGAAGGACCCTCGAACCAGATCCCTGAATTTGCCAAGGCCGTCATTCGCGGCGATTCAGCGGCTGAACTGGCGGTCCTGGCGGAATCGGTCGATGTGATGTACGCCGAATACTCGTTCGATGACCCTGACTACCATCGTGCAGAAATGACGGTTGATTTCGATGTTGCGTCCAGGTCGCTCACACTCCAGACGGCAGTGGCGGGCGCGCAGCACGGGTCTGCGCCTCAGGAGAATCGGTCCGGCGGGGCCAACCCGGTGGTTTCGCTGGCCAATTTTCTCGCTGGGTTGGTGGACCAGGGCAAATTGGCATCCAATGAGATCGGGGAGATGTGTCGCTTCCTGGCCTGGGGCTGGGGGACCAAAGTGTTTGGCGAGCACCATCCGGAGTTGCTTCTGCGTGATGATGAAGTATTCGAGACGGGCAACGGCACGACCTACGCTGCCACCAGGCTATACACGAGACCGGATTTGGTCCAGATGGAGTTGGATATCCGCTACGCCATCGGTCATCACAGCCACCCTTGGGACGGATCAGAGGGGATGCTGAAGGGTGAGAGCAGCATTTTCTCTGAGGTATTCGACCAACTGACCGTTGATTTTAATGCTAGCGCCAGCCACCCGGTAGCTATGGAGACGTCGACGGCCGCCCCGCCCGATATCCGGCTGCCTGAGAATGAAAGCTTTAGCACCGTCGCGGACGCCTATATGCGGGTCATGGGAGAACCAACCCCAGCGCGAGCTATCGGCGGAGGCACCGATGCCAAAGGCCACAACACATTGATTGCGGCCGGGGCGCTATTTACGGACGAACTAGGTCCGCCGATCAACTTCCACGGAATCAATGAAGGCGCGCCGGTTGAGGACCTCAAAAATGGCGCCCGTATCATCTACCGCCTGTTCGTAGATCAGCGCGAGGGTCGATAACGACCGGTTGTTCCGGATATTTTCCCGGCCTACTCTGAGTAAATAGGTGATAATAAAGGGTATTAGCAAAGACATA
>JAKUNK010000080.1:0-6841 GCA_022451945.1 Dehalococcoidia bacterium | reverse complement strand
ACTGTTATCCCACTCTCGATGACGAACTCACCAGAGTCAACAGCATTGTTACTGTTGGTGTCGAGCCATAGAGTCAATTCACCGACGGTGGAGAACCCTTTACCGGTCACGGTGACTGCTTTACCTCGAGCGCCTGAAGTGGCAGAGAGGTTAAGTTCTTTGGCTGTGCCGAACCCAGTAGCTGTGTTCCAGGTTGCTCCACTATCTTGTGACATCCTGATGTTGTTAGTAGCCGCGGTGCCCGTTCCGGTGGGGAGCGTGATACCAGCGGAAGAGGCGAACGTTATTGTATGCGTATAACCAACTTCAAGGTTCTCGACTGTGGCAGCTGCGCTGTTCGGATTGGTGTCACCGATAGCTATCTTGACCGTTTGGTCACTCGCCACGTAGTCACCAGTGTCGTAATCCGATGTCACTATAGTCGGGTCAATCAACGGGTTAGATACACCACCGGTGGTCTGACCCGAAGCGATAGATATCGCAGTCTTTGCGATACTATCCGGTACGCCGTACAACTTATCGAATTTAACCCAGATTTCTCCTGAGTTACCTGCGACTGCCTCTGTAAGCGTAAACGGGAGCTTTATAGTGGCCACCGCGCCTGGATTAGTAGGCGACGCTGTCAGCGACCCGGTACCGGACGTGATAACGGTCGGGGAGGCAGCATTCGCTTTATTGGGCGAAAACAAACCCATGACCAGCATGATCGATACCACGCCGATGGCCATGAGTAGTGCTAGCCCGAAAGACGTTCCGATTTTAGTGTTCATCTATTCCTATTCTCCTTAATTTGGTGCCTGAAGCGAGATATTGCTTGTAAGTTGATCTCCATTCGGTCTTCGCTTGGTTTCGTTCTGATAGGGGTTTACGAGCCCTCCTGGAAAATCGCTCCGTAATTCACATAGATAACCCCCGTGGAGGCTTGGGTATAACGGAGGGATCAAGATCCGGAGAAACAAAAATAAGGTCACAAAAAGACATAGTACCCCTCTGCCTCCTGCTTTAACGGATGAACTGAGCGAAATCCTAGCAAGTTAATCATTATCAACTTTAGCTTGTCAAGGTCTGCACAACGGCCATATTCAACAGAATCCTTCAATCATCTACTTTATATAAAAGCTTATAGAAGCTGGCTGTGAAGGTGCATCTATATTGGATCCCAATTGGCCGTCTCTACTCTAACGGCATCTGGTACCACTAGAGTCGACCGAACGTAACAGAAAGAGCCTACTCTGAATAGAGTTACCGAAGAGTTACAGGATCGGACCCATCCTTACGCGAAAAACTCTGGCGGCTACTTGGAACTCTCTAAGATGGTCAATCACACCACCGCCCGATAGCTGGGAGAAGGAATGCCGAATCGCGACCTGCTCAGCAGGTTCATTTCCGCTCGATAGCCGTCAATGAGGAAAATCGTTGGCTAGGCCTCTTTGTTTAGGTTGGCCAAGAATTCGTCGTTGTTGTCCGACTTAGCCAGCCGCTCTAACACTCGCTCAGTAGCGTTGACTGCTCCATCGTTGGAAATGAGGCTGATCATCCGGCGCAGTAAGACGATCTGCTTTAGCGTGGCATCACTGAACAGCAGTTCTTCGCGGCGGGTGCCGCTGCGAACTATGTCGACGGCCGGGAAGTAACGCCGTTCGGCCAATCGCCGGTCCAGGTGGAGCTCCATATTGCCGGTTCCTTTGAACTCCTCGTAGATTACCTCGTCCATTCGGCTGCCGGTATCCACCAGGCAGGTGGCGATGATAGTCAGACTGCCGCCTTCTTCGATGTTGCGGGCGCCGCCAAAAAATTTCTTGGGAGGGTATAGCGCCGCCGGGTCTATGCCTCCGGAAAGGGTCCGTCCACTGGTGGGAACGGCCAGGTTGTAAGCCCGGGTAAGGCGAGTGATGCTGTCGAGCAGTATTATGACGTCTTGCCCCATCTCCACCAGGCGCTTTGCCCGTTCAAGGGCAAGCTCCGCGACGCGGCATTGTTCTTCGACAGATTCGTCGAAGGTCGACGCAAAGACATCGCCATCCACTGCCCGGCGCATATCGGTCACTTCTTCAGGCCGTTCGCCAATAAGGGCCACCATCAGCGTAGCGTCGGGCGTGTTCTCCTGTACGCCGTGCGCGATCTGCTTAAGCATGGTGGTTTTGCCAGCTTTGGGAGGCGAGACGATGAGCCCGCGTTGACCCAGCCCGATCGGGGCAAAGAGGTCTACCATCCTGGTGGACAGTTCGCTCCCGTTGGTTTCCAAGACGACCTGCTTCTCCGGGAAGATTGGCGTCATGTGTTCGAAGGTCGGGCGGTAGCGGCTCTGAACCTGGTCTGTCTCCATTCCGTTGATCAGTTCCACCCGCACCAGACCGAAATAACGCTCTCCCTCTTTGGGAGGCCGGACCTGGCCGGTTACGGTATCGCCATTCCGGAGGTTGAAACGCCGGATCTGCGATTGCGAGATGTAGACATCCCCGGAGCCCCGGTGGGTGGCAACTTGGCGCAAGAAACCATAACCCTCGTCCATGATCTCCAGGATGCCAGTTGACACCAAGGCCTGTTGAGCTGAGACCACTTGGAACAGTCGGCTGAGGAGGTCTTCTTTATGCAGATTCTCCAGAGCAGTGGTGTCGTTCAGACCGACATCATTGGCCAAGCCCAAAAGTTCTTCTTTGGACTTTGCCCCCAACTCCGACACATCTAACATTTTTTGAGTGGTCGCCATGTTGCACCTCTAACAAGGGTCCTTGATCTTGTGCCGCGTGGTGGCTAGAATCCAGCAGATACAGAAAGGCCGCGATTGTTCAGTAGATCGAGATTCTGTGCCTCTGGGTAAGTAATTTTATCTACCAGAACGGAAAGACTTCAGATGAGCAATCTCTACGGGCTTGCAGTTACGAATTTCCTATCTTCTCCCAGTCAGCTTTGAAACGTGCTACCCCAGTTGTGGTGAGGGGGTGCTCAATCATCTGGGTCAGTATTTTGTATGGAACGGTGGCGATATGGGCCCCGGCTTGCGCTGACAAGGTGCAATGGAGGGTGTGACGGATACTGGCTGCTAACACCTTCGTCTTGATGTCATATCCTTTATATATGGAAACGATGTCTTTAATGAGGTCAATACCCTCCAGACCAATATCATCCAGCCGGCCTATAAACGGGCTTACGGCGGTGGAGCCTGCCTGGGCGCCAAGTAGGGCTTGGTTGACTGAGAAACAGAGTGTTTGATTGACCTGTATACCTTCGCTGGAAAGCACCGAGATCGCTTCGAACCCGTCCGCCGTACTAGGGATTTTCACCCAGGGATTGGGTATCCAACCGGCGATGTCACGACCTTCAGCAATCATACCCTTGGCATCCAGGGATATGACCTCCACGGAGATCGGGCCGTCAACTATGTCGGATATCTCTCGTACCGCTGTTTTGTAACTCTCTGCATTTCCGATACCTTCAGCCGAGGCCAGTGACGGATTTGTGGTAACACCACTAATCACTCCGAGACGGGCTCCGTCTCTAATCTCCTGGATATTGGCCGTGTCCAAAAAGAGCTTCACAATCACACCGCCATTACAAGTTTTGTCCGGAACGCCTGCTTTCATTGAGAGGGGAAAGCACCCGCTGGACCGAATCTTGGGTATTGGTTAGTAGCGTCGCAGATACGTACATTTGCTGGCCAATGGAGTCGGATCGAAATGAAGATGACTGATGCATAGGATGGCCCGGTTATTTAGAGTTAATATCCAAGGGAAGGGGTCGTTGGACACCTTCGCGAATTGTCTCTTTAGCGGCGCCAATGAATTGACTGAACAACGGATGGGGTCGGTTAGGCCGCGATTTGAACTCCGGGTGGTACTGGGTACCGACCATAAATGGGTGGTCGGTCACTTCGCCGGTCTCAACCAGGTTTCCGTCGGGTGAGAGGCCGCCGACCACTAAACCGGAATTTTCCAATGATTCCCGGTAGGAATTGTTGAGTTCGAAGCGATGTCGGTGGCGTTCCATGATGGTATCCGCACCGTAGGCTGCCTTGGTCCGGGTCTGGGCTTGGGTGTGACAGGGGTAATCACCCAAACGCATGGTGCCTCCCTTGCTGGAAACACCTTCCTGGTCCGGCATTATATGAATCACCGGGTTTCCAGTCTCCGGAGCCAATTCCTCAGAGTTGGCGTCTTTTATACCCAGGACATTCCGAGCCCACTCTATAACCATCACTTGCAGGCCGAGGCAGAGACCTAGATACGGCACGTTATGTTCTCTGGCGTAGCGTACCGTGTCAATCATCCCTTCCACTCCCCTGGGGCCGAAGCCGCCGGGAACGACTATTCCGCAGACACTGGCGAGGTGTACGTCGGTACCGTCTCGCTCGATGTCTTCGGAATGAACCCACTGGAGGTCAATATCCCTGATGTGTTCAAGTCCAGCGTGCCGTAAGGCTTCCCGGACCGATATGTACGAGTCTGGGTATTCAACGTACTTGCCGACCAAGGCGATGGATAGATTTTCTTTTGGCTCGTTCATACGGCCAACCATAGCCGACCAGTCAGTCAAGTCCTGGGGTTTAGCGGAAAGTCCGAGAGTGTCCACAACTATGTCACCCAAACCTGCATCCTCTAGAACCAACGGGACCTCATATACATTCCGCACGGTTACAACCGGAATAACGGCGTTCAGAGGAACGTCGCAGAAAGCCGCTATCTTTTCGCAGATGGAATCGGATACTGGTTCATCGCTTCTACAAAGGATGGCATCGGGCTGAATGCCTATAGATCGGAGTTCTTTCACGCTGTGTTGTGTCGGTTTGGTTTTTAACTCTTGGGCTGCCGCTATATAAGGGAGCAATGTCAAGTGTATGTAGAACACATTGTCCCTGCCTACATCGTTTCTCATCTGCCGGATGGCTTCCAAGAACGGGAGTCCTTCGATATCGCCAACTGTACCGCCGACTTCGGTGATGATTACGTCTGCCTCCGATTCGGCAGCTAAGGCTAGCACTCGATCTTTGATAGCGTTGGTGACATGGGGCACCGTTTGGATGGTGCCACCAAGAAAGTCACCCCGGCGTTCTTTGGCTATTAAGTTAAGGTAGACCTCTCCAGCAGTGAGGTTGGAGGTGCGGGTAAGTTCGACGTCGATGAATCTTTCATAGTGGCCCAGGTCAAGATCGGTCTCACCACCATCTTGAGTCACGAATACTTCGCCGTGCTGGTAAGGGGACATAGTTCCGGGGTCGACGTTCAGATAAGGATCCAACTTGATGACAGAGACGGTGAGCCCTCGGCTTTTCAGGATGCGCCCTATCGATGCGACGCTAATCCCTTTGCCAAGTGAACTGACTACTCCCCCGGTAACGAAGATAAACTTTGTCGGCATTTGCCTACGCAATACAAGAATGTTAACTGGAAAACGGGGAGGGAACCTACCAGCTTTCAGGAAGCTGGGTCGCTTAGCCGAACCGCCACCCTAATCAACCCTTAAGAGACCCAATCTAGTTAGGGCAGTGTAGGAATAGCTAAATCAAAACGTGGACGTTTGTGGGGAATCCACAGCTAATTATAGGATCCGATTTTCCTACGTGTCAAGCATCAAAACACGAATATTCACGTTATGCGAAGTCATGAGTTCAGCTGTCGCCGTCCGGTCTCGAGGATCGCCTATACCGGCGGTAGTCTCTCTAGATAATCAGCTTCAAACTCAGCGATCCAGCCTAACTCCACCTGTTCAATCAGCGGGACTTGGCCTGGCGCTCCACCACCCTCGGGAATATTTCCGATTATCCAGTCTTCCATAAGCCGGTCCATTTTTTCTCGATTGACCCCTAAGAGCTCCCTTAACACGTAGTCGTTGGCTTCGCCCAACCGAGGGGCCGGCCCCTTGATTCCGGTCTCACTGGCGGAGAACTTCCAAGCCCGGCCAACGTAACCTTTTGGCCGCAGGCCTACCTCGGGAGGATTATGGACCGGCTCGAAGAACTTCCTATCCAAATACTGTGGGTCGACCAAAGCTTGTTTAGCGTTCAGCACCGCTCCAGATGGCACCCCGGCCTCCTGGAGGATATCCATGGCCTGGTAGGCAGTCCGCTGGCAGGTCCAGGCGGAGATGATCTCGTCTAGTTCTTCTTGGTGCTGCCTTCGGTCAATTGAGTCGGCGAACCGTGGGTCTGAGAGCAACTCCGGTTGGCCGATAGTCTGACAAATCGCCCTCCAATCGTTATCGTCCCTTGCCGCTATAGCCACCCATTGGTCATAGCCCTGGCCTGGGTATACGCCGTGGGGAGACCAGACAAGATGACGGTTGCCGATGCGCAGGGTCCGACGACCGTTGTATGCATAGTCCAGCAATCCTGGTCCGATAACCGTTGTGCCGGTCTGGTACATTGCCAGGTCGATCCATTGGCCCTGGCCGGTCTTGGCCCTCCGTAGCAGCGCCGCCATCAAGCTACCCAGGGCTGTCCAACTGGCAAGGAAGTCTGAGTATGAATTACCCATTTTATTGGGAACCTGGCCCTCCGACAAACGTCCATCAGGGCCTTTTTCCATATAACCCATGAACGCCCCGGTTCCATGGGTCGGTTCCAAGGCTGATGCCATAGCCCCGAAGTTACTCCAAGGGCCACTGTGTCCATAGCCCGTGTTGGAAACCATGATTAAGTCCGGTTTTTGAGCCCTGAGACTTTCGTAGTCCAGTCCGAACCTGTCCATCACCCTGGGAGTGAAATTCTCCAAGACCACATCACAAACCCGTACCAGTTCTTTAATCATCCTCTGCGATTCTTCAGAGCGGAGGTCAAGGGTTAAGCTACGCTTGCCCCTGTTTAAGTTCTGAAAGGTGCCGCCCTGCTCCCACCAATACTCACCGG
>JAKUNK010000008.1:0-155564 GCA_022451945.1 Dehalococcoidia bacterium | reverse complement strand
TGCGACGCCAGTCGTGATGGAGTCATCCTTGAAATACCACCCTTGGCTGTTTTTGGTTCTAACCTCAGCAAAACTGGGGGACAGTGCCTGGTGGGCAGTTTAACTGGGGCGGTTGCCTCCGAAAATGTAACGGAGGCGTCCAAAGGTTCCCTCAGGACGGATGGAAATCGTCCTTAGAACGCATTGGCATAAGGGAGCTTGACTGCAAGACCTACAAGTCGAGCAGGGACGAAAGTCGGGCAAAGTGATCCTACGGCACCGTGTGGAAGGGCCGTGGCTTATCGGATAAAAGCTACCCCGGGGATAACAGGCTTATCTCGCCCAAGAGTTCACATCGACGGCGAGGTTTGGCACCTCGATGTCGGCTCGTCCCATCCTGGGGCTGAAGGCGGTCCCAAGGGTCCGGCTGTTCGCCGGTTAAAGGGGTACGTGAGTTGGGTTCAGAACGTCGTGAGACAGTTCGGTCTCTATCCGCCGTGGGCGCAGGAGGCTTGAGGGAACCTCTTCCTAGTACGAGAGGACCGGAAGGGACAGACCTATGGTGTTCCAGTTGTTCCGCCAGGAGCAGCGCTGGGTAGCCATGTCTGGCAGTGATAAGCGCTGAAGGCATCTAAGCGCGAAGCTGCCCCCAAGATGAGGCCTCCCTTCCCTATTAAGTTAGGGAGTAAGACTGCAGAGAGACTATCTGCTTGATAGGCCGGATGTGTAAGGATGGCAACATCTTCAGCATACCGGTACTAACCGGTCGAGAGGCTTGACCCACGCAAAGAATTTCAAACCGATGAAATCTGTCAGGTAACGACTGTCAGACTTCAAGCATCTTCTTGGTTACAAATGGCTATTACAGTTTCTGATTCTCCTGGCTGCTAACCAACGGTGACTAGTCAACAGCCCTGCTGAGACTAGCAGCTGTTAGGTGATGGCTTTAACGTCGCGGGGTGGAGCAGTGGCAGCTCGTCGGGCTCATAACCCGAAGGTCGTTGGTTCGAGTCCAACCCCCGCTACCAAGATAGAAAACCAAAGGGCCCCGTCCTATTACCAAGGACGGGGCCCTTTGGTTTTCTATCTTGGTAGCGGCCCTAGTCGCCTTGCTCCGTTTGTGGTTTCTTGACGGATAACGGGACTACTACCAACACCAACGTGGCTAATAGGTAGATGCCGGAGATGTAGTAGAAGGTAGATTCGATGCCTACGGAGTCGAACAATTCCCCGGCGATGATAGGGGATGCGGCGCCGAGGGCGAACCTAGAGAAAGAGAATACTCCTAGGGCGCTAGCGGCTACTCCTTGACCTACTGTGTCCAGGGCTGCTGCTGTCAGGATAGGTTGGTCGCTGAAGAAGAACAGGCCCATTAGGGCGAGTATTACGATCAGACCGATACCTTCGCCGAATGGCACGAGGAGGGCTGACAGGGCGCAGAGCGCTATCATCTCGGGTATCAGGACCAATTTCCTGCCCAAACGGTCAGAGATGTAACCTACGACCGGAGTGGCCACAACTCCTACACCCACCAGCAGGGCGATGTGCAGGCCTAGGGCGGCGTTACCTAGACCTAATTCTTCGTCGAGTCCAAGATAAAGGGCGAGGAACGGTAGAAAAGCGACGCTGGCCATACCACGAAGGCCGGCCACGGCCATTATTCCCCATAAACGAGGGTGTTCTTGGAATGCCAGCCGGGTGTTGGTCATCTGATCTCTGAACCCGGAGGGCTGTTCGTCTTGAGAACCGGTCCGGCCGATGTCACGGAACGCCCAATAGACCAAGAAGATGAGCAATAGGGGCACTGCCGCGTATATGCTGAGCACCCCACGCCAGGAAAGGGTCAATAGGAGAACTCCGGTTAATGCCGGTCCTAGGACATCTCCTATGTTGCCGCCGACGCCGTGTAGCGATAGAGCAGAACCGCGGCGATCGACGAATCGACGCGACAAGGCAGCTGCAGCTGGCAGGTGCCACATGGAAGCCGCGGCCGCTACCACCGCCATTCCAACCAATAGCACCGTATACACCGGAGCTATCGCCATGATCAGCCAACCCAGACCGAACAGGCCCATGCATATAGCCAGCACTATCCCCCAGTGCCGCCGAACCATATCCGTGACAACCCCGCCAGGAAGGGCGATTATTCCGGACACCACTTCCCGTACTGCGGCGATAGCTCCAACTTGAAGTCCATTCAAACCGAAGGTAGCCACGACCTCGGGCAACATCACAAAGAAGCTTTGGCTGAACCAATGGAAGACCGCATGTCCTCCACTTAGCCCACCCAATATGAAAGGTGCGGAACTTCTTATGCCACGGGATTCCACGTCTGATTGGGGAGTGTCAGCTTTTGACATGTAGTCGCCTCAATAACCAAGGCTTCAGGATGTTCAGAACTATAAGATTCTATTCTAAGTGCGTCAACCATACGGGACAGTATTTCGTGCTTGTCGTACCCATTCTGGATGGCGAAGAATAATACCGAGTGGGTTTATAGGCGCGTATGAGATTGGCAGCATTTTGCGATTTACCCAGGGTTTGATGCTACCGTTTTCGGCTTGTGGCTCTGGCGAAGTTTCATCGGAACCGCGATAAGATTTTGGGTCATCCGACGCCGCAGCCGACTAGTTGCTCTTCCAGGAGCTCTGTTTCATGCCCAGGCTGCCACGTGCACCAAAGATTGATCCTCAAAGGTTCTTAAAAGGTATACTGGTGAACCCAGTGGTGTTTGACGAGTTCAGAGGGAGGTCGACGCGCAATGATTGAGATCACCGAACAGATGAAGGAGTTGGTAGACCGGGCCCATGCCGACGGCTGGGACTGCACCATCGGCACGGTAGATAAAGACGGGCAGCCGCAACTAAGCCTTAAAGGCAGCGTTATGGCCTATGACTCTGCGACCTTGGCATACTGGGAGCGTGCCAAGCGCACCGCCCTAGAAAACGTGTCTGACAATCCCAAGATAACTGTCCTTTATAACAACATGACGGACCGAATCAGATGGCGGTTCTACGGCACGGCAGAGGTGCACGAGTCCGGCCCGATACGGGAAGATGTCATGTCACGCACAGTAGAGGCCGAGTTGGAAAGAGACCCAGACCGTCTGGGTGTGGCCGTGTTAGTCAGAGTCAACAAGATTGCTGAACTATCGGGAGCCGTGCTGCAGGAGAGTTAGAGCCCATTGCAGGACGGGCCAAATAATATGGAGGGGAGAAGATAATTATGGATGAGATTTTAGCGTTGGAAAACCGCCGCATCGAAGCGATGCTTAAAGGTGATGTCCAAACATTGGAAGAGATTCTTGCCGATGACCTGATATACACTCATACGACGGCCAGATTAGACAACAAAGCCAGCTTCATAGACGCCGTGAAGACTGGAAAAAGCGTCTACAATTCTTTGGAGTTGCAATTCGGGGAAATCCGGGACTTGGGAGACACTGCAGTGGTAACCGGCCACGGGAAATTTCACGTGGGTAGCAACAAGTTCGAATTGAAGTTCACCGACGTTTACGCCAAACGTAACGGTGCGTGGCAGATGGTAGCCTGGCAGTCCACCAGAGTTCCGGACTAGATGCACTGACACCTTTCAGGCGCCCACCAAAAAGGGCCCTCCCTTCCTCTAGAGGAAGGGAGGGCCCTTTTTGTGTCCCAGTAAGCTGATTCCCGCTGTCGATCAATTTACCAACGGCAATCCTTCGTCGCGTCGCACGTCGTTGATTATCTGTAAGATACGCTGTTCGATGGGTGGGTATTCTAGTTCGAACTCGCCTAATAGGCGGTTGTTATCGGTCAGGTAATTGCCTGATTCTTCCTTACCATCTTGGCTGGCGAAGCTGATCTTTGCTTCGGGCAGGAATTTCTTTACGATGTCCGCCAATTCGCCCAGACTGATAGGATAGCCACCCGAGTTGTAGATGGGGTAGTGGCTCTTGTCCACCATGGTCACACGTACAAATGCTTCGGCGATGTCGTCTACATGGACCGGAAGGCGCATCAGGCCGGCTTTGGGGAAGCTAACTGGCTCTCCAGCAGCCGGCAAGGTCACGCATTGCACATGGTCTGTGGAGCCGCGAACTTTGTCCGGTCCCGTTACGTTGGCGGGACGGATGCCCGTGATGGACATGCCGTACACCGAGTTGAACTGCTGGGCCTGGAACTCGTTGAACCGTTTGTGCATGGCGTACTGGCTGGTGCCATGCATCGGGTCATCTTCGTTGATGGTGCGGTCTCCGAAGTTGGACTGCTGGCCGCTCACCGCGATAGAACTGGCGTAAGTCACGCGGTTCACTCCGGATATCCGGGCGGCTTCGAAGCAGTTGTCCATACCTAGGATGTTCAGCTTCATGGTGAAATGGGGTGTGTCGTCGCCGCTGCCCAAGAGGTAGGCCAGGTTCATGATGCGGTCCGGCTTGGCGTGCATGATGGCGGTCACTACGTCTTGGAATTGCATTATGTCGCCGCGGATGACCTCGACCTGTCCGCCATATTCGCTGAAGTCCGCTGCTCCGGGATTGATGTCCATCACCACGACTTTCTCGCCGCGCTGGACCAAACGGGGAACAGCTCTCTTGCCGATAAAGCCGGTGCCGCCTAATACCAAAGTTGTCATCGTTCGCTCCTCAATCTAATTGGCCTAATCAAATGCCCGGTCATCAGGCCAGGTGCCCAACCAACACGTTACCCACGTGCCAGCATGATTGGCTCTGGAGGCTGGTTTGTCAAGACGGAGCTAGGCGTAAATATGGTCAGAGGAGCATCGTACCTCTAGCCGACTAAATCAGCATTATTCTTCTTCTTTATGTTGCTTCAACCGGCTATTCTTGACCAACCGCTGTCGAGGACTTAAATTGCTAGGAATCTAAATGCCTCTGAACGTTACTCAATGAGTGGAGAATAGTTAGCGAAGGAATATCAATGAGCTTAGACGGCAAAGTTGCGATCGTGACGGGAGCCAGCCGGGGTATCGGGAAGGCCATGGCGATGGGTCTAGCGATGGAGGGCGCTCAGGTGGTGGTTGCGGCCCGTTCCGAGGAGTCAC
This sequence comes from Dehalococcoidia bacterium, assembly GCA_022451945.1. GTDB lineage: Bacteria > Chloroflexota > Dehalococcoidia > Lucifugimonadales > UBA3495 > UBA9611. The sequence continues at coordinate 150,542 of JAKUNK010000008.1, read as the reverse complement.
GCCCTATGCTGCCGGGCACCATCCACTCCACGGTGGGTGAGATAGAAGACGCCGGCGGAAAAGCCTTGGCCGTGCCCACTAACGTGCGGGAAGAAGACAGTATACGCCACCTAATAGACCGTACGCTGGACGAATACGGCGCAGTGGACATACTGATCAACAACGCCGCCATCGGCAGTTACACACCCTTCTTGGAGATGACCGTTAAAGAGTGGGACCTGGTGATGTCCATTGACCTGCGCGCGCCGTTCATCGCCTGTAAGGCCGCGGCACCTATCATGATTGAGCAAGGCGGCGGCAGTATCATCAACATATCGTCCCACGCCGCCACCAACATATTCTCGTCCACACTGTCGGCAGACAGCGAAGAGATTGCTCTAATCGGCCAGAATTACGGCGCTGCTAAAGTTGGACTAGAGCGTTTCACCTGGGGGCTGGCCATGGAACTGGGTCCTCACAATGTTGCCGTAAACGTGTTGAAACCCTTGCGTCCGGTGGTCACAGAGGGTTTCTTAGCCCAGCGCCCAGACGCCGACGTCTCTACCTGGGCCACCCCCAATGACATGGTTAAAGCCGTTACGTTCCTGGCCGAACAGGACGCCCAAGGACTAACCGGGGCAACGGTCACCGCCGAGGAGTTGGTGCGGCGGTTGGGTTTGTAACGGTAAATTTCCCCAGGCCCGATTACGAAAGGCGGGATTAGGAGCTTACATTGGACTTTGCATTCACGAAAGAACAACAAGAACTACAGCAGCGAGTGCGGCGCATAGCCGAGGAGCAGATTGGACCCATTGCTGAAGAAGCAGACGAATCGCCTACGGTGCATGCCGGGTTGATGGCGATTCTGGCCAATGAGGGGTTGCTTAGGTACTGCGTGCCTGAGGAGTACGGCGGGGTCGGCATTCGGGTAATGGATCTTTGCATCATCCGCGAAGAACTGGCGCGGGTCTCCTGCCAGGCGGATACCAACTTCATCATGCAGGGCCTGGGCAGTTTCCCCATAACACTTGGGGGAACCGATGAGCAGAAGGCCAAGTATCTGCCGCCCATAGCAAAGGGCGAAAGCATCGCAGCTTTTGCCCTGACCGAGCCCCATGCCGGCTCAGATGTTATTAGCATGAAGACCGAGGCCAAATTGGACGGCGACGACTGGGTCTTAAACGGCGAGAAGAAGTTCATTAGCCAGGCCGGCGACGCCAGCACCTATACTGTCTTCGCCAAGACCGATCCCGAAGAAGGAAGCAGAAGCTTGTCAGCCTTCATCGTAGAGGCTGGGATGGCGGGGTTTGACGACTCAAAGCGCATGGATCTTATGGCGGCCCATCCCATTGGCGAACCCCGCTGGAACGATTGCCATGTTCCACAGGCCAATCTTATAGGCGAGCGAGGCCGAGGGCTGCGCTTGGCCCTAGGCACTCTGGACACCTTTCGTACTACCGTTGCAGCGGCGGCCATCGGCATGGCCCAGGCGGCCTACGAGGCGTCATTGGACTACGCCAAGAACCGTGAGATGTTCGGGCAGACACTGTCTGATTTTCAGGCCACCCAGTTCAAGCTGGCCGATATGGCGGTCTCCCTTGATGCAGCACGCCTGTTAGCGCACCGGGCGGCCTGGCTCAAAGACTCGGGTCAAGAGTCAATCATCAAAGAGGCGTCGTTCGCCAAATTATTCGGCACCGAGGCAGCCAGCCGCATTATCAACGATGCTGTCCAGATCCACGGCGGTGCAGGATTGGAAAAGGGAAACCGGGTGGAGCGCCTCTATCGCGAGGTCAGGGCCCTGACGATCTACGAAGGCACATCAGAGATTCAGCGGCAGACCATCGCCCGGCAATTGCTGAGAGAATAGCGCATGGGTTTCGTTAAGGAGAAATTTGGTTGCAGTTGTTTAGGATCTCTAGGTTCGGACCTATGTCTCTTCTTTACGCATTAAAGCTCTAAGGGTGTGTCATCTAAGTTGGCCCACTCGCCCATAGAACCGTCATAGTTCTTGGTATTGGTGTAGCCGACCAATTGCATGACGAACAAACTGTTCGCCGCCCGTATACCACCTTGTCAATAGCTGTATACGGTTTTGTCCGGAGTGATACCGTGATCGGCCAATATGCGGCGTATCTCGGCGGCCGGTTTGAACTCGTTGGTCTCTGAGTCCATCAGGTTGAACCATTCTAGGTGCACTGCCCCAGGAACGTGGCCGACACGCTTGTTGCCCCGGCTATTGCTGCCGTCCCACTCGCCGTCGCTGCGAACGTCCCATATCACTGAGTCACCAATCTCACAGGCTTGCTTCAGTTCGGAAGCTGTTGCAAGTTTCGAGTCATCGCGCTTGGGAGTAAAGGTCACCGGCGTGGTGTCGGCCCGTTCGAAATCTACAGCTCCGCCGTGAGCGATCCAAGCCCGCCAGCCGCCGTTCAGAATCTTAACGTCGGTGTGGCCATAGGTGTTAAGCGCCCACCAGAGCCGAGCTGCGGTCAGGCTTCGTGAGTGGTCGTAGGCGATAACCGTTGTCTCATCGCCGATGCCGAGTCCTTCGCACATCGATTTGAATTGGTCTGGTAGCATCAGGAATAACCGACCTGAGTCTGGGTCTTTCTCGTAATTATCGGGCACTAGGACCGCGCCAGGTATATGGCCCCTAGCAAATGCGGCATCGACCTCGCAGTCCACAATCACCACATTGGAGTCGCCTTTATGGGCGTCGACCCAGGCGGCGTCCACCAGAAATTCAGGGTGTGCGTAACCCTCAGATGCCATAATTCCTCCTAGAGTCCTTCAACTGGAGTGGTTCAATCCCAGCATTGGGGCCCGGGGAATTGTAGGTGATGAAGCTTTACTGGTCAACATAATCTATGCCGTGCTGCCGAGCCTGGCCAGCCTTGCCTGGGTAGTAACGGACAGTTAGAATAGGGCGACCCAAAACCAATACCAGCAGACCGAGTTGTCTGCAGCATCGGAGCCTCCACGATCCATGAAATTCGGTATGTTTGTGCTTCCCTCCTGGCCCCAGCAGGATTCTTCCCACCAGGGCCGGCTTTACCACGAAATGATTGAGCAGATTCAATACGCAGAGGAGTTAGGGTTCGAGTCCGTATGGTTAGCTGAACACCACTTCACGCGCTTCGGCATCGTGCCTTCGGCATTACCGCTGGCCACTTATGTGGCCGCCGCAACCAAGAAGATTCGCATCGGGACTGGAGTGAGCGTTCTCAACTTTCACGATCCAGTGTTCATGGCCGAAGAGACAGCGATGTTGGACCTGCTAAGCAACGGACGGTTTGACTTCGGCATCGGTCGTGGCCAGGTAGTCTATGAATATGCCAATTTCAAAGTGGACTATGAGACTCGGACCCAACGGTTCAACGAGATTGTTGACATCATCTTGGGGCTCTGGAGCACGCCTGGGTTCACCTACCACGGCGAACATTATCAGGTGGACAACTTGACCATCGCGCCCACTCCAATGCAGAAACCCCACCCCCCTATGTACCTGGCGGTTTCGAGAACGCCAGGTACCATCGACGACGCTGTGGCGCGTGGCCTGCCCATGCTGACCAGCGCCAACACACCCGATGATGACGTGCTGGGGCTCCGAGATCTTTATGCCGCCAGATGCACTGAGGCCGGTGTACAACCTCAGTGGGAAGACATGCCTTTCTTCCGGGTTACGTACGTCGCAGAGGACCAGAAAACGGCTGAGAAAGACCCACAGGACTCCATGGACTGGGTCGCTGACCTGAACGGCTATCGCCGCACACTTAGGGGTGGTAGCGAGATATACGCAGACCTGGATAACTGGCGGCAAACTCGACCTGAAGAGCCGCCCAATTATGACTCCCGCCTGAAATCCACAGCCTATTTCGGCACACCCGATAGCGTGGTGGAACGGATCAAATGTTTGCGCGACGAACACAACGTCCGGTATTACACCGCCCACTTCTCCTACGGCAGTATGGAGCATGTTAAGGTCATGCGTTCCATGAAACTCTTCGCTGAAGAGGTAATGCCCAAATTTCGATAGCTGTTAGGGTTCAGCTAACAAGAAATATATGCGCCAAGAGGGTGCCGGTGCCAATGAATAGCTGACGGCTGTTAGCCGAAAGCAGAGGAGCTCACAATGGTCCAGCAAGGACAGATCGACCACCTACTTCAGGAGACAAGCCAGATACTCCCGCCTCCAGCCTTGGTGCGGCAGGCCTACCTGCAGGACCACGAGGCTGCCTACAAGGAGTCCGTGGAATCCACAGAGGGATTCTGGGAGGATGTAGCCAAGGAACTGGAATGGTTCAAGCCTTGGGACAAGGTATTCCAGTGGGACTACCCGACCTTCCAGTGGTTTCTGGGGGCCAAATGCAACATCACTCATAACGCTCTCGACCGCCATTTGACCAACGGCAACAAAAATAAGGCGGCCTTTATCTTCTTGGGCGAGGACGGTTCCGAACGGGTCTTCACCTACGGACGGCTGGCCCAACTGGTCAACCGGCTCGCCAACGGTCTGAAATCCTTGGGCGTGAAGAAGGGCGACCGGGTAGTCATATACATGCCGCTCTCCCCAGAAGGTGCTATCGCGATGCTGGCATGTGCCCGGATCGGCGCAGTGCACAGTGTGGTCTACGCCGGGTTCAGCGTGGGATCGCTGCGGGGCAGGATTCAAGACGCCCAAGCCAAGGTAGTTATTACCGCTGATGTCGGCTATCGCCGGGGTAACGAGGTTGATCTGAAAGGTATCTGCGACGAGACCGTGGCAGACATGGACTTAGTGGAACACGTCGTTGTCTGGAGCCGGAAAGGGGCTCCAGAATCTCCAGGGCCCAAAGATATCGACTTCGACCAGCTGGTGGCTGATTCCAGCATCATCTGCCCGCCGGAGGAGATGGATTCCGAGGACCCACTGTACATCCTCTACACCAGCGGCACTACCGGCGTCCCTAAGGGCGTTCAACATGTCCATGGAGGCTACATGGTGGGAACCTACTACCATTTTAAGACCTTCTGGGACGTCAAAGATGACGACGTCTTCTGGTGCACGTCGGACATTGGTTGGGTAGTGGGACACAGTTACATCGTGTACGCGCCGTTGGTCTCCGGAGCCACCACGGTCTTCCGTGAGGGGGCTATCGATCACCCTAATCCCGGAGTCTTTTACGAGATTATTGAGAAATATGGCGTGAACGTAATGTTCACCGCGCCCACGCTCCTGCGCATGCTCATGCGCTATGGTGAGGAATACGCCCTGAAGTACGACCTGAAGTCTTTGCGGTTCTTGACTTGCGCTGGGGAACCCCTGAATCCCGAGGCTCTGAAATGGACTTACGAGTTCATCTGCGGCAACGGCGAATGGGGCCATATCGTGGACAACTGGTGGCAGACCGAGACCGGCGGCCCTTGTTTGGGCACTCCTGCTACTCTGCCGGTCAAACCTGGCCGCGTAGGCCGCCCTCTGCCTGGAGCCGAGCTGGATATAGTGGATCGCGAAGGTCAACCCATCACCCAGCCCGACAAAGGCGGCCTTCTAGTTATCAAGAAGCCATTCCCTCATTTCTACCGCACCGTGTTCGGAGACCCGGACCGCCAAGCCAAAGACTGGAACACTATTCCAGGCGTATATCTGACTGGCGATGTCGCTTTGCGGGACGCCGATGGTTATTACATGGTTGTAGGGCGGGCCGACGACGTACTTAACGTGGCCGGCCACCGCATTGGCTCAGCTGAGGTTGAGAGTGCCCTGGTCTCACACGCCGCGGTGGCCGAGGCAGCGGTAATCGGTAAGCCTGACGAACTGCGAGGAGAGATTATCAAAGCCTTCGTAACTCTGCGTATGGGTCAAGAGCCATCTGAAGATATGGTGAACGCCTTGAAGTTGCACGTCCGGGAGGAATTGGGCCCCATTGCCGTTCCGGCCGAACTGGACTTTATGTCGACTCTTCCCAAGACCCGCTCCGGCAAGATCATGCGCCGCCTGCTGAAGGCCAACGAGCTGGGTCTTGATCCAGGGGATATTACGACTTTGGAGGAGTAGGCATTTCGGCAGCTTGCGGATTTCAATAACGAGATACCCTATGTTAGCGTTATGTTACCGGGCAACATACGAACAAGCAGAATCATGGTTCGAGTGCTAGGAGATAGGGTTCCTGCGCACCTCGGAGAGACCCTGGCTAAAGAATCTCTGGAGCTCGATGTAGTTACGCGGGACAACCTGGTCAATAGTATCCGAGTGCTATATCAGAAGGTGAACTAGATAGTTAACGGCCGCCGGGGAATCGCGACTAACCCGGCCATGAGGCTCTGTTATTACATCGTCGAAACCGAAAAGTTCTGGTCGTATCGGCATATGCGCTAGGACTTGCATTAGACGAGGGAGTCTGAGGAAACTGTTCTGGACGAGACCCTGCCCGTAGCAGTTAGACCGCCTAATAAATACCGGGAGAACAACTTAACCCATATGAAGGTCTACTACTTCAGCGAATTCCCGTACCACGAGTATCCCGATGAGGAAGCGGAAAAGTACCCTTCACTTCGGCTTACTTTCCCTAACGACATGTTTGATCCCAACACGGCCAGCGACCTGTTTAAGCGGTACTTCGATGAGTGCCAATACGTGGACGAGTTGGGCTATCACGGCATTATGGTCAATGAGCACCACAACACGCCGTCTTGTATGAATGCGTCGTGTAACCTAACTGCATCAGTGTTGGCCAGGATAACCCAGCAGGCCAAGATACTGCTACTGGGCAACATTTTGCCCATACACGAGAACCCGGTGCGGCTCGCCGAAGAGATCGCGATGATTGACGTGATCTCCGGCGGGAGGGTCATTTCTGGCATGGTCAGAGGCACTGGTGTTGAGACCGTATCTACCAACATCAACCCCACAGAGAACCGGGAGCGATTCGAGGAATGCCACGATCTGTTGATCAAGACCTGGTCTACTCCAGGGCCCTTCCGATGGGAGGGCAAGCATTACAACTATCGGGTGGTGAACCCATGGATGGTGCCGGTTCAAAAACCACATCCCCCTATCTGGGTACCGGGTACCTCAAGCCCTGAGACCGCCGAGTGGGCAGGTGTTCATGGCTACACCTACGTGGCGTTTCTGACGGCGCTGGACGTAACTCTTGAGTTGTTCGATATGTATCGGGAGGCGTCGGTGGCTAGTGGTCATACGCCGACCAAAGAGAATTTCGGCTATCTGCTGTGCTGCTACGTGGCGGAAACCCAGGAGAAGGCCGATGAGCAGGCCAAGCATTTCCTTTGGCGCATGGGCCCGACGACGCGAGGCCCCAGAGAGTATATGAATCCTGTGGGATACCGCTCAACCGCGGCGTCTGCGGTGGCGGCGCGTCGGAACTCAGTGCCTCTCGGCAACCAAAGCTTTGAGGAACTGAAAGAGAATTACCACATCGTCTGCGGAACTCCCGATACGGTACTGGAGAAATTAGAGTACCTTCACGGACGTCTGGGCATGGAACACCTTATAATGTACGGCCAAGAGTCCAAGATGGATCATGAAGCCACCATGGCCAACATCGGCCTGTTCGGCAAAGAGGTACTGCCGGTCATCCGCGACTGGTAGACGGCACAACCGCGTTCAATATCTTCCGGCATGTGGATATGATATTGGTCTCTATGGTCCGATGAATGCGGTGAACAAGGAGTCTCCCCTGCGTCTGGGTGGTAAACTAGTTCTACTGACCAGCTGATATCGAGGCTGAGTCAAACTGGAGAATTAACGCGGCGCGCCGCTGCCGCTTTGTACTGTAGGTGTACCGCATGATGCACCGCGCTGTGCCGCAACCGCCGGCGGACAAGAGAAACTCCCTGGGCCTCCCCGCTCCGTCTAGCCCGATTGTGCCCCGCACTGTCCGGCTCTTCCGGCCCTATCGGTCCCAGGTGGTGTCGGTGGTCGTACTGATATTGCTCACGGCCAGCATCGGCGTGGTGAACCCGCTGCTGATCAAGACAGTGTTCGACTCGGCTCTGTTTCCTGACGGCGGCCCCGATATGCATCTGCTGTGGATCCTGGCGGCGATTATGTCGTCTATCGCCATCTTGAACGGCGTGATGGGAGTAGTGCAGACTTACATGACCAACCAGGTGGGTCAGAGCGTGATGAGGGACCTAAGAGACGACGTTTACGCCCACCTTCAAGGCATGTCGCTGGGGTTCTTTACCAGCACCCGCACAGGAGAGATACAGTCACGCGTCTCCAATGATGTTGGCGGCATCCAGTCGGTGGTGACCAGCACTCTGACTGACACCATATCCAACACCGTGATATTCATAAGTACCATCGTTGCGATGCTGATCCTATCTTGGCAACTGACGATCGTGGCTGTGGCTACAGTTCCTTTCTTTTTCGCACTAACGAGGGTGGTTGGCAAGAAGCGGCGCCAAGTGACGTCGGAAGCACAGCGCTCAATGGCCGAGGTCACCGCTATTACCCAGGAAACTCTGTCAGTATCGGGCATCATGCTGGCCAAATTGTTTGGCCGGCAGGCCCACGAGATGGCGAACTTCCACCGCCATAACCAGGAGCTGTCAGACTTGGCGGTGCGCCAGCAGATGATCGGTCATTCTTTCTTCGCTGTGGTGATGACCTTTTTGTCGATAGCTCCGGCGTTCATCTACCTGCTGGCGGGTTATCTGATGTCGGGAAGTGGCTCCTCGATGGTCACAGCAGGCACTATCATTGCCTTTACCACACTGCAGAGCCGACTCTACTTCCCTGTTGGGAGGCTTCTCCAAGTGTCGGTTGAGTTGCAATCGTCCATGGCGTTGTTCGAGCGCATCTACGGGTATCTTGACCTAAAACAAGACATCACGGACGCCTTCGACGCACGTCCTTTGGAAATAGAGCGAGTGTCTGGCGGGATAACCTTCGATTCGGTGCGGGTCAATTACTCCCGGTCCTATGGCGCTTCCGAGGATGACATTATCGACCGTGAACCGGGCGAAGAGTCACGGCTCTGGGCTTTGGATGGAGTCAGTCTGGATATACCGCCGGGACAGTTGGCTGCGTTCGTCGGCCCGAGCGGGGCTGGCAAGACAACCTTGGCCTATCTGGTGCCCCGGTTATACGACGTTACGGAAGGATCGGTGGCCATAGATGGCCGGGATGTACGGAAGATCAGACAGGTGGACCTGGCGGCGGTTATCGGCTTTGTGACCCAAGATAGCTACCTGTTCCACGACACCATGGAGCGGAACTTGCTCTACGCCCGGCCTGAAGCCACAAGGGAGGATATGTTTGAGGCGGCCAAGGCGGCCTTCATACACGACCGAATCATGGAGATGCCAGACGGCTACGACACGGTTGTCGGCGAACGCGGCTTCCGGCTTTCTGGCGGCGAACGTCAGAGGCTGTCGATCGCCCGGGTGATCCTGCATCAGCCTCGTGTTCTGATACTGGATGAAGCCACTTCCGCTTTAGACACTGTCAGTGAACGTTACGTCCAATCAGCCTTGCAGCCTTTGATGCGGGATCGCACCACCATGGTGATTGCCCACCGTCTTTCAACCATCATTGCGGCAGATGTGATCTATGTGGTGGACCGAGGGCGTATTGTCGACCACGGTTCCCATGACGAATTATTGGAGCGTGGCGGCCTCTATTCGAACCTATACCGAGAGCAGTTCGGCGGCGGCCGGATCGAGGCTTACTGTGAGGACGGAGTGATCTTCAGCGACGGCAGTATCGGCACGGTAGAACGCCCTGAGCCAGTGCTCGTTGGCGATGAACAGGATGCGCTAAATCCTCCACGGAGACGGGAATCAGGCATGCCTTGGGAAGAAGAGTCTCACTAGGAGATTTCAGACTCCAGACGAGAGGACTCAACCTTCGTATCCCAGATGCCTGAGATACCGTCCGGAGTAGCCACGTCATATCCGAGCGCACAGCCATCTGGTTTAACGGAATCCCTATCATCGATGCGATTCAAGGATTGGATCGGAAACCCTTCTCTAGGAAGATGAAGTCCTTGTTCCGGCCGGATCGGAGCGATTAGAGAACTATTAGCGTCTCGCGTAATTATTTTCGATGGAGGCGCGGGCTTCTTCGGGGGATATGTTGTTGGCCACGGCGCATGGGCTGGTTTCTTCCATGATTGCGTCCACGTCACCTGACAGTACGTGCTTCTTGTGCAGGTCTTCGTGCTCGATGCCCAGAGCCCGGCCGACCAGAGTCAGGTAATGCTCGACCTTCACCGGGTAATCAGCCTCATAGCGACACATGTGACGCTGGCAACCGTGGTAGAGGGTAGCGAAGGTGTTGGCACCCAGACTAACAGCTTTCTCCACGAACCCGGTGGCCATGGCTTCCCACTCTTCTGAACCCATCTTCTCCCGGACGGCGGGTGTGCAGTGACGGCCGAACCTAACGTCCGTGCCGACGTCAATTAGGTTGACGCCTGGCAATCTTGATAGCAGAGTCTTGGCGCTCTCAGCCTCGGCGTCGCCTTGTTCCCTGCCAGTATGGTAGTGCATAGCCACGGTGGTCTCTGGCTGGGGTTTGAAGTCCAGTTTGTCGATGTTGTCCACCAGGAATTCGGAAACGTGGTTGAAGTCGAAACTCTTGCCACGCATGTCCATGATGTCGTCATAGAAGTAGATACACGACGGGCACCACATGACCACCTGTTCAGGGTTGAACTTTTGGAAGTTGGCGGCGGTAGTGGCGGCTACGGAGCGGCCGGATTCTTCGTCGCCCCGTTGGAAGTGTTGGATGCCGCAACAGTAGGTCTTGCCCCCCACCGCGGCGTAGCTGACGCCCATCAACTTGAAGATGTCCGTTACAGTGCGGATCATATGGGTGGTGCGGAGCACGTTACAGCCTAGGTATAGGACAACGTCCGACTGTTTGATATCGTCCGGAGGTGTGGACAATAGCCATTCCCGGTCTTCGGGTTTGGTCTGCAGTCCGTGGACAACGTCTATGTCCCTGAAGTATTTCTGGTAAAAGCCCCGGTCCGGTTTCTGCTGGGCCATTATTTGTTCCTCATTGCCTATTGTAGTTCGGGTTGTTCAATAAAGATGAATAACGCACCGGGCTGCTAGTACCCGATGGCGCAGCCGTCTTTCCTGGGTTCTGAGGCGCCGATTAAAACTCCGGTGTCCGGATTGCGCTGAATCATCTGCGCTCCGCCTATGGACACCCGGTCGTAGCCAGTGATTTGCCCGACATTATGACCCCGGGACCGGAGGTCTTTGGCAACTGCCGGATTTACTCCTTCTTCAAGAAGGACAGTGTCGTTCCCGACCATGAACCTCAGGGCATTGATAGCCTGCTGTGGGTTCATGTCGTGGTCGACCATATTGCTGATCAGCTGCAGATGGCCCTGGGGTTGCATGAACGCGCCCATCATACCGTAGGACAGGTGTAGCTCATCGTTGATGGTGGCCATGCCCGGGATGATGGTGTTGTACGGGCGCTTGTGCGGGGCCAGAGCGTTGGCATGGTTCGGGTCGAGGGAGAACAGCGATGCCCGGTTGTGCAATACGATGCCGGTGCCAGGGACAACCATTCCGGACCCAAAGTTGGAGAACACAGAATTTATGAAAGAGCAGGCGTTACCCTGCCCATCGACGACGCTGATATAGACGGTGTCAGAGCCTTTCAGGACCTGCCCGTAAGGCACGGTGGTCATGGCTTTCTTGGAGTCTATTAACGCCCGTCGGGTTGAGGCAAATTCCTTGGAGGTCAGTTCCGTGATAGGGACATTGGCTTTTCGGGGGTCAGCCACGTATTGGAAGGCATCGGCGAAGCCCAAACGCATTGCTTCTATCAGGTGGTGATAGGCGTCGGGAGACTGGGCGCCCATACCTCTGATGTCGAAGCCCTCGGCTATGTTCAGCGCTCCAAGGGCTGCTATGCCCTGGCCGTTGGGCGGGCACTCCCAGCATGTGACGCCCCGATAATCGGTGGATATGGGCTCGTCCCAGTCGGAAGCGTGAGTTGCCATGTCCTCAACTGCCAACCAGCCGCCGTGTTCCTGCACGAAGGCGCACGTCTTCTCGGCGATGGGGCCAGTGTAGAACGCCTTTGAGCCGCCATCGCCGATTGCCCTTAGGGTGGCGGCCAGGGTGGGCAGCTTCACGAAATCTCCCTGGGACGGGGTGACGCCGTTGGGCAGCATCTCTGTACCCGAGGGAAAGGTGGACAGTTTACCCAGTTGCTGCTGCCACTGGACTGAGATTATGTCTGAGACAGGAAAGCCGTTCTCGGCATAGTTGATGGCCGGTTCTAATACTTTACTGAGTGGCATAGTGCCGCAGTCGTTTAAAAGTGTTTCCCAGCCGTGTACGGTGCCCGGGGTAGCCACGGAATAGACGCCTATGTCAGGCATGGCCCGGTAGCCTTTGCCAGTCAGTTCATCGATGTTGGCAGCGGCAGGAGCGCGGCCACTACCGTTCAGGGCACGGACACTCTTTTTTTTGTTGTCCCACACCAGGGCGAACATGTCTCCACCAACGCCGGTTGACATGGGCTCAACCACGTTCAAGGCGGCTGCGGCGGCGATAGCGGCGTCGACGGCGTTACCGCCTTCAATCAATATGCGTAGGCCGGTCGTGGCGGCCAGAGGCTGGCTGGTTGCGACCATTCCGTTGGTGGCCAGAATGTTGGACCGCCGTGAATCAAAAAACATGCCTGACGTTCTCTCTGTGGGCAGTTCGTGTCCAAAAAGGATGGCCTGAGGATTGTACCATAGGCACGGATCGAGCCTGGGCATCAAGCCTGTGTTACTATAGCCTCGGCCGGGCTTCCGGGCCTGGATAACCTTCCGTAGACGTCTCAGAGCACGTAAAACGAGACAGAAGCGGCGAAACCTTTAATGTCATAGGAGGATCGATTATGTCAGCGGAAGTAGGACAACAAGCGCCAGATTTCGAATTATTCGATAACGATAAAACCCCGACCAAACTCAGTGATTCCAAAGGCAAGAACGTGGTCTTGGCGTTCTTCCCAGGTGCTTTCACTGGTGTATGCACCACCGAGATGTGCACATTCCGTGACCGTTCTGACTCTTTCAACTCGATGAACGCTCAGGTGTATGGGATCAGCGTCGACGCCATATTCTCGCAGAAGGCGTTCTCCGATGCTAACAACCTCAATTTCCCACTGCTCAGCGACTATAAACGCGAGGTTGGCGCTGCCTATGGTGTATCGCTGACTAACTTCGCCGGCATGGATGGCTACACCGCTTCAGAACGGGCCGTTTTTGTGATCGACAAAGAGGGAGTGGTAAGGTTCAAGTGGGTTGGCGAAAACCCCGGCAAAGAGCCAGACTACGATGAGGTCCAACGGGAAGTGGACAAGCTCAACTAAGACCACCAAGATTTATTTGCCGCCAGGCGCTGGAGGCCCAAACATGACAACCTACGTACTGGTCCACGGCGCCTGGCACGGTGGATGGTGTTGGAACAAGACAGTCCCGTTACTGCGCGCTGCCGGAACAGAGGTGTTCGCACCCACACTGACCGGCCTGGGTGAACGGGCTCATTTGAACGACCGTCTCAACCCTGCGGATATCACACTGGATGTACACGTTCAAGATGTTGTCCAGCTGATTCAGTATGAAGGTCTGCGTGACGTGGTACTGGTAGGACATGCCTATGCCGGTATGGTTATCACTGGTGTCGCCGAGATGTGCCCGGAGCACATCTCCAACCTGGTCTACGTCAATGGCGTGGTGCCTGTGGACGGTGAGTCCATGGCAGACCAACTGATTGCTGTCCGAGGCCAAGAGTTCGCCGACTGGGTGCGCGACCAGATAGAGAACGGCAACGGGTTTCTGCCTGCCCCTTCTTCGGAGGAAGAGGTAGGCAGACGTTGGGGCATATCCGACCCTGACGACCTGGCATGGGTTTGCGCCAACGTTACCCCGCAACCGGCCGCGGCAATGGCTAGCCCGATTCGCATGGAAAACTCGGCTGCGGCAAAGATTCCGGGTCATTTTATCGGCGGCGGCGAGTCGGGGTTCGACTCGGTGCTTGAACGCGCTAGGAAAGCCGGGTGGGGTGTTTACCCCGTGGCGTCTGGCCATGACACCATGGTCACCCACGCCGAAGAGCTGACTCGGATACTCCTCAAGATTGGAAACTCATAACTTAAGGTAATTTCTGACATGGGAACGGACTCATCGCAGATAAAAGCACTGGTATTTGATGTATTCGGCACAGTGGTGGACTGGCACACGTCGGTTACCAAACACGCAGAGAATTTCGGCAAATCCAACGGCATAACTGCCGATTGGGTCGACTTCGCCGAAAGCTGGCGTGCCAAGTACCGTCCTTTTATGGACAAGGTGCGCTCCGGCGAACTGCCCTGGACAGAACTGGACACGCTCCACCGAATGGGCCTTGAAGAACTACTGGACGATTTTGGAATCACAGACGTAAGCGAAGAGGCTAAAGCCGAGTTGAACCTGGCCTGGCACCAGCTGGACCCGTGGCCTGATTCGCCCCCTGGACTAAGTAGATTGAAGTCCAGATTCATCTTGGCGACCATGTCTAACGGCAACATCGCGTTAATGGTCGATATGGCCAAGTACGCAGGCTTGCCTTGGGACACTATTCTGGGCGCAGAGTTGGCCCACGCTTATAAGCCCGACGCCGAAACTTACTTGACTGGCGTGCGGTTGCTGCACTTGAAACCGGAGCAGGTGATGATGGTGGCCGCCCACCAGAGCGACCTTTTAGCGGCAGCCAAGCAGGGTCTGAGGACCGCATTCGTGAAGCGGCCGTTGGAACGAGGAGTGAACGGCCAAGTTGACACTACCCCTGACCCTTCTTTCGACTTTGTCTGTGATGACTTCCGGGACTTAGCAACACAACTCGGCGTTTAACAAATGCCTCAAGGAGTTATCATGGCCCGCTTTGGCGTGCGTCTGGAGAACGACCCGAACCTGTCGCCGCAGGACTATCAGGAACTGGCCTCCAAGGCTGAAGCCAATGGTTTCGATGTAGTGTGGGTGCCCGAAGGAGGTGGAAGAGACTCGTTGACCTCATTGGCCACTATGGCGATGAAGACTGAAAGGGTTAAGCTAGGCACGGGCATACTACCAATCTTCGCCCGGACACCAACTAACACCGCCATGGGAGCGGCAGGGATGGCGGCGGTTTCAGAAGGAAGGTTCATTTTAGGGCTGGGAGTTGGCCACGCTCCTACGGTTGAGAGCCGCGAAGGCATCCCTTTCAAGCAGCCCATGACGCGAATGCGGGAGACCATTCAGATAATCAAAGCGCTTTTGGCAGGCGAAGAGGTCAATTTCCTTGGCAAGCAGTTCAAGATCACTGGCGCTTCCATGGGCCCGGCCACTCCCAAGTCCAAAGTCCCAATCTACATCGCCGCTCTCGGACCTCAGATGCTGGAGATGGTGGGTGAACTGGCCGACGGTGTGCTGATGAACTGGACGGCCGTGGACTACCTGGGGGAAGCTATCGGGCATATCAAACGGGGCGCGGAGAAAGTGGGCCGGAATCCTGACGAGATAGACATCGCTGGTTATGTGCGTGTAGCGGTGGGAGGTGATGTGTCGGCCTCCCGAGATTCATTGCGGAGACAGGTTGCTCGCTACGCCAGTAACCCTTTCTATCGGAACTTCTTTGCGGAAACCGGCTTCGATAAAGAGATGTCTGCCGCAGCAACGGCGTTGGCCGACGGCAACTTGGATAAGGCCGCTGAGTCAATCACGGTGGAGATGCAGGACCAAGTCGCAATAGTTGGTACTGCTGACGAATGCCGTTCTGCTTTGGAGAAACGACGGGGCGCGGGTCTTCATATGCCCGTTATCGCACCGTTTGCTGTCGGCGACAATAAGGAATCTCACATGCATGTGATTGACGCGTTGGCGCCGAAGTCCCCTTAAACCCCTTTTTGCAAAGTGGAACCTGGGGGTTTGCGTGGCCTAGTCCGGCGGCGTTAGTCCGCAGGCTTCTCCCAGCAGTTCGTAGGAGTGTATGCGTTCTGTCAGTCCATGAGTGATGGTCACCACGCTTAGATCGGGGGTCTGGTACATCTCTGCTATCTCTTCCAGTCCTTCTTTGACCTGCTGCGGGTCACCGTCGACGCAGACGTCTTGGTATTGCTTCACGAAGGCTGCTTCGTCGGCTCGGTAGATGTATTTGGCCGCGTCTTCTGGGGATGGTATGCCATTGGCCCGTCCAGTTATGTTAAACAGACGGGATAGATTGCGGCTCGTGGAGAGGCGTAGGGCTTCTTCCTCGGACTCAGCGCAGACCACATGGACACCGACGTTGATCTTGGGCTCGGGAAAGTGTTCTGACGGCTGGAAATTCTGTTTATAGTTGGCCACGATAGCCGGCCCTTCTTCGATATTTATCCCGAAGAAATGGGCATAAGCGAATGGCAGGCCCAACTGCGCGGCCATGTTGGCGCTTTCGTACCGCGAGCCCAACAACCAGACGTCCGGCACTTCAGGCTCCCCCGGTCCAGCGCTGATTTCGGAGAAGAAATGGCTATCTTCGAGGTCGTTGTTTAGGAAACCCAGCAGGTCGACTACCTGCCGAGGGAAATGGCGGATCTCGCGGGGCTGTCCAGGAAAAGAAAGGGCCGCAGCGGTAATCTGATCGCTGCCTGGCGCTCGTCCCACGCCCAAATCTATGCGTCCGGGATAGAGTGCCCCTAACATACGGAAGTTCTCGGCCACCTTTAGGGCGCTGTAGTGGGACAGCATCACTCCACCGCTGCCTACCCTTATGCTGTTGGTGTGAGCTGCCACTTGCCCGATAAGGATCTCTGGGCTGGTACCGGCGAAATTGGGCAGGCTGTGGTGTTCCGCCAGCCAATACCTTTGGTAGCCTAGTTTTTCAACCGCGACGGCGAGAGCGATGGTGTCGCGTAGCGCCTGGCCTGCAGATTCGCCGGTGCGCACTGGCGACTGGTCCACGACGCTAAGTTCAAGTTTCTGACTCAAAGGAAAACCTCGATGTGCCATTCCAGACTTTGGTTCTCGGACCACTCTTCTTGGGAATCGCCGGGAAGCTGGTGCTTATAAGTATACAAGCTACGAGTAACAAGAGAGGAAAATCAGTTATGAAAATCAACTGAAGATTCTATTGCACACCCCATTTGGGGAGCATATAATTCCCGATGAATGAAGTCTCGGACCTGGATTTTATGCCGTTCCCTGAGCTGGAAAGCCTGGGGAGTGGCTTTTTTTTGCTCTTCGGCACTCCTAGTGGCTTGCGGCGCCGGAACGACTGACATCGACGGTTCCAGTACGGTCTTTCCAATATCTGAAGCGATGGTCGAAGACTGGGGTGATTCCATCGGCGGTTCTGCTCGTTTGGTGATAGGAATATCTGGGACCGGCGGCGGCTTCAAGAAGTTCTGCTCGGGCGATATCGATATCAACGATGCCTCCAGACCAATCAAGGCCAGCGAAGTAGAGAAGTGTGCTGACGAAGGGGTTGAATTCATCGAACTCCCGGTGGCCATTGACGGGCTAACCGTTGGAGTGAACCCTGACAACGACTTCGTGGAGTGTGTCACTATGGATGAACTCCACATCATGTGGCGACCGGAGGCCGAAGGGGAGATCCACAGTTGGAACCAGGTTCGGCATGAATGGCCCGAAGAAGATATGCGCCTTTACGGCCCTGGCGTAGACTCAGGGACCTTCGACTACTTCACAGAAACGGTTAATGGTGAATCCCAGGCTTCACGAGGCGATTTCACCTCCAGTGAACGGGATAATGTCTTGGTGCAGGGAATCGCCGGTGACAAAGGCAGCTTGGGTTACTTTGGCTATTCGTACTTCGTAGAGAACCAGGCCAAGCTGAAGATGGTAGGTGTAGATGCTGGCGACGGCTGTGTCTATCCTACTGACGAGACCATCAACAACGGGACTTACTCTCCCCTGTCACGGCCGCTGTTCATCTACGTTAGCAAGGAGTCCTGGGCTAAGCAGGATGTGAAAGACTTTGTCAGCTATTACGTTAGTTATGAAAGAGCTGACTTGCTAAAAGAACTAGGCTTTGTCCCTTTTCCGGACGTGGTGCACGACTTGGTGCTGGACCGTTTCCAACGCGGTCTGACCGGGACGATCTTTGGTGGTGCTAATCCCGAGCACGGTACCGTTGAAGAGATACTCTCTGCTAACCAGTAACTGGTGATTTGAAAGCGTAGGACCGCAGACCTAATTTAGGAGCACTATCGGCATTGGCTAGAAACTCGGTGGGACCAGCGTTGGGTCAGGCGGCGCCTGGCGCCTGGAGGAAACATATTCCAGAGCGGGGGATAGCGCTGGTCCTGTTCCTGTCAACGATACTGTCGATTCTGGTGACCGTCGGAATCATAGCTGTCCTACTATTTGAAGCGGTCAAGTTCTTCGGAGAAGTTTCGTTTTGGGAGTTCATAACTGGGACTCGTTGGACCCCTTTATTCTCATCCAAGCAGTTTGGCGTTCTGGCGTTGGTGGCGGGTACAACTTTGACAGCGGCGTTGGCCATGCTGGTTGCACTGCCGTTGGGCTTGTTGAGCGCCATATATCTCAGCGAGTACGCCCCTGAAAAAGTTAGGCGGCCCGTGAAGCCGATCTTGGAAGTCCTGGCTGGGATTCCGACTGTGGTGTATGGGTATTTCGCTCTGTTGTTCGTCACGCCGATCCTCAGGCAGATATCCGCGGACATTTCAGTTTTCAACGCGCTAAGCGCCTCGATAGTTATGGGAATCATGATCCTACCCATGGTTTCCAGTCTTAGCGAAGATGCCATGAGGTCTGTGCCCAGAACGCTGCGGGAAGGAGCTTACGCACTGGGATCCACCAAGCTTGAGGTTTCGACCCTAGTGGTGGTACCGGCGGCCCTATCAGGGATCGTGTCGGCGTTCATATTAGCGGCCTCTCGAGCCATCGGTGAGACAATGATCGTTACCATAGCCGCTGGACAGAACCCTAACTTCACGCTCAACCCGTTTGTCCCAATCGAGACCATGACGGCGTACATCGTTCAGGTCAGCCAGGGTGACGCCCCGGCTGGGTCGATCGAGTTTAAGACCATCTTCGCTGTTGCCTTGCTGTTGTTCTCCATCACTCTGGTGATGAACCTGTTGAGCCAGTACGTGGTCAGCCGGTTCCGAGAGGAGTACGAGTAGTGGCCGTGATATCTCAGACCGAGTTCCAGCGGAGGAGGGCCCGCCGCAAATGGTTAGGCCGCGTCTTCCACGGTTTGTGCTTGCTTTCAGTGGTCATCGCGCTCGGCTCGCTAGCGGTGCTGCTGGTCTACCTGTTAGTTCAGGGTGTAACCAGGATCGATTGGAGCTTCCTTACAAGTTTTGCGTCACGCCATCCGGACCAGGCCGGGATCAAGGCAGCGATGTTAGGCAGCATATACGTTGTCATTATAGCCGGAGCTGTTGCATTCACTTTGGGGGTTGCGACCGCCCTTTATCTCGAGGAATACGCGGCCCGGAGTAGATTCGCCAGGATTGCCAAGATCAACATAGCGAACCTGGCTGGTGTCCCGTCCATCGTCTATGGACTCTTGGGCCTGCAGATATTTGTGCACAGCCTACATCTCGGAAATAGCGTGCTCGCTGGCGGTTTCACGCTGGCATTGTTGGTACTGCCCATAGTGATAGTGGCTGCAGGAGAAGCAGTCCGTTCTGTGCCACCATCGCTCCGGGAAGGCTCCTACGCTCTAGGCGCAACCAGGTGGCAGGTTATATGGCATATGGTGATCCCGCAGGCATTCCCCGGTATATTAACGGGGGTGATTCTGGCAGTAAGCCGGGCCATCGGCGAGACGGCGCCATTGATCGCCATGGGCGCGCTGACCTTTGTGCCGTTTACACCTGACAGCCCTCTCAGCCGGTTCACGGTTCTACCCATCCAGATATTCAATTGGACCTCCAGGCCCCAGGCAGGATTCCACGAGGTTGCCGCTGCCGGTATAATCGTGCTTCTGGTCATACTCCTAGTGATGAATGCAGGAGCGGTGATTCTCCGCAACCGCTTCCAGAACAAATGGGAATGATCATGGCCCAGCACCATGATATGTCTGTTGCGAAACTGAAGGTATAAGAGAGAAGTTTGCAAGACCAGGATTTCATACTCCAGTCTCGCGGGCTAAGCGTCTATTACGACTCTACAAAAGCCGTTACGGACGTGGACCTCGATGTGGCGCGCAATCGCATCACGTCGATCATTGGCCCGTCTGGCTGCGGTAAGAGCACACTCCTGCGGTGTTTCAACCGGATGAACGACCTCATACCCTCGGCCCGTGTGGAAGGACAGGTATTGTTCGACGGCCTAGACCTCTACGGGCACGACGTCGATCCCACTGAGATTCGATACGAGATCGGTATGGTCTTTCAGCGGCCCAATCCGTTTCCCAAGTCCATCTATGACAACGTGGCTTTTGGCCCTCGCATCAATGGTTTCCAAGGTGATATCGATGAGATAGTGGAGAGATCCTTGGTGCGTGCAGCCCTATGGGATGAGGTCAAAGACCGGCTCAAATCGAGCGCTTTGTCACTTTCCGGGGGCCAGCAGCAGCGGCTTTGCATCGCCCGAGCTCTGGCCGTGGAGCCCCGGGTGATTTTGATGGACGAGCCCTGTTCTGCCTTGGACCCCATCGCCACTTTGGCAATAGAAGAACTCATGCGCGAGCTATCTGAGGATTATTCGATCATCATAGTCACCCATAACATGCAGCAGGCGGCCCGGGTCTCTCACTACACTGCGTTTCTGATGGTTGAAGAGGCGAGGATCGGCTTCCTGGTTGAGTTCGGCGAAAGCCGCCAGTTATTCACCAACCCAAAGGACGAACGGACAGAGGCTTATATCACCGGAAGGTTCGGGTAAGCAAAGGGGTATTATGGTTAGAGCTGACTTCGATCGGAGCCTTGAGGAGCTTCAGGGCGATCTCGTCGGACTTGGAGAGATGGTGGAAAAGGCCATCCTCAAGTCCATGGATGCCCTTGAACGTCGAGACTTGACTGTTGCTTATGAGGTGATTACTGAAGACGAGGAGATCAACGAGAAGCGGTTTGAGCTGGAGGAGAAATGCATCGACCTTATAGCCACCCAGCAGCCTCTGGCAGTTGACCTCAGGACGTTGCTGGCCGTGCTCCACATCGCCGTTGAATTGGAGAGGATGGGAGATTATGCCGAAGGCATAGGTAAGATCTGCATGATCATAGGCGACGATGAAGAAGCCCTGGCGCCTCTGCAACTCCCTCAGATGGCTGAGAAGGGAATTGCCATGCTGAGGGGAAGTTTGAAGTCGCTGGTTGAAAGAGACACAGACCTGGCCAACGATGTCTGGGATTCGGATGATGGAGTAGATGCCCTCTATGATGAGGTCTGCCATCAGATATTCCTTGACATGGGCGAGAATCCCAAGGCCATCGAGGCCTCAACCCATTTTCTGTGGGTTGCCCATGATCTTGAACGCATCGCGGACCGAGCCACCAATATCGCTGAGAGAGTGATTTTCATGGTCACCGGCAAGGTCGGTCGTTATACACCTCCTGACAAAGGGAATAGCGGCTGAGTTTCAGGCCAGGCCGCCTGCCTAGATCGGGCTGGCTTTTTCTATCCGTTAACAGATATGTGCGGTATAATTATTTCGCGTTGATTGAGTGTGAATGCATGTGTGGTTGGTGTGGTGGATGTAGGCAGGTCGGCCTGCCGGGGTCACCCCTTGAAGAAGAAATAGCCCAAAACAATGGCACCCAGCACCTATGCAAGACAAGTACCAACAAGAGATCGAAGAGATTCTTAAGAACGCGGGTGAAGTAGCGCCCGAAGGTTCCAGCAGAGAGACGGTAAAACCCCTGGAAGACCGTCCCCGGGCGGTGCGCCAGGCGGCAGAAGCGAGTCGGCCTGCCCCCTCTTTCTCGGCCAAGGGACGCTGGCCTACTGTAACTCCAGGCAAGATTCTGATGACGGGCTTGTTGGTCTTCATCGTCACAGCTTTGCTGCAGATTTGGGTTTTGGTCTGGGTTGGGCTGGCGATGTTGGTATTTGGCTATCTCCTATTTTTCATCACGCCTAGGAATATCTCAATGGAGAAAAGGTGGCGTGGAGAGTCCATAGAGGATGTGCCAGAATCCCTATGGGATAGGTTTAAACGCTGGATAAAGAGCTGAGAATGGTTACGGTAGGATGGAGTGGAACAATCAAGAGAGATAAAAGGCGGCCATCGGCCGCCTTTTTTTATTGATGTGGTTATTTAGAACTTAGTCTGTTTCGACGTGATCAGGGTTTAGCCGCTTGGCCATCGCGAGGACCAGATTTCCCATGTGAGGGTGGTCGGGCTCGACATCCACCCTCAACCCTGCCTCGATCATTCGCTTGGTGCAGACTGGACCTACTGATGCCATGACCATACTCGGCTTAGCTAAGGAGGCGCGTAGGGCGTCTTCTCTACCTGCTTGGGATGCTATGGACAACAGATTGGCGATTTGGATCTGGCTAGTGAAGGCAAAGGCGTCGATCTGCCCGCCTTCCAGGGCGTTGATTAGACCCAACACTGGTTTGACGTCTTCCGCTAACTCCCACTTATAGAGGGTTACTTCTCGAACGGTTGCGCCGCGCTCTTCCAGGGTCTGCGTGAGCAGCTTATTGGGCCCGCCGTAGGCCTGGACCACCACTTCTTGACTGGTCAGGTCAAGTTCACTGATGGCGTCGATGAGGTCATTGGAGGTGAACGGTTCCGGGGGCATGTGATCTATGTGAACTTTGTTGCGGCGGAGTACCGCAGCCGGTTTGGGGCTGCGTGCTATAACGGTGATAGACTCCAGGGCTTTTAGGATTTCGGCCGTTCTATCCTGGGAAGCCACGCTGTCGAAGAAAGTTTTGGTACCGACTCCGGTCTGGAAGACCATCACCTGCACTCTTCCGGCGCAGAGGTCGTTCACCAGCTGTATAACCTCTGGGGTGTCGCCGAGATGGACTTCCTGCAGCACCGGGGCTGCAAACGGTGTTCCGCCATTACGCTCAATCAAGGCCCCCATCTCAGAGAGCATGCGGGCCTCGACGTAAGCGATGGTTTTTCCTGCTAGTGAGGGGTTTCCCGGGGAAGCCAAATTAATGACGCTCTTTCCAGATTAAACCGCGCACTCGCCTTCACCCCGTTCCAGCTTGTATTGGTTGGTGCGTTCCCAGTCGATGTACAGGTCTGAGCCGGCAGTGGCCTCAGCGGCATCTTGCTCAGCTTTTTCGGCTACTGCAGTGACCTCTTCCAACCCAACCCGGTCCAAGAACTGGTTGAACCTTTCGCCATCGGAGCGATTGTCCTTGTAGTAAGAGACAACCTCTTTCAGGACGCCAGGGACGGACTTGGCTGGAATCTTGATCCTGGGAATCCTGGTACCGATGCGAGAGTCCTGGACGTTGACGTCGCCGTAGTTTCCGCCCAAAAACATCTCGTAGGCGGGAATCTGCTCTCCGTCGGGGCCTTTGGTGGCCGCGCCGTGGAAGCCGATGTTAGCGATGTGATGGAGGCCGCAGCCGTTGGGGCAGCCGCTCATCTTGACACGGATGTCATTGACTCCCTCATCCTCGAGCAGCCCGCTCCAGCTTTGAATCTCATCTTTCAATGCACCAGCAAGACCCATAGAGGCGGTGATGCCCAGTTTGCAGCTGTCCGTGCCCGGGCAGGACACAACGTTGCTGATGGAATGGGCGTCAGATTCTGCCAGGTCAATCTTGACTAGTTCGCCCCAGACATCGTGGAGCATGTGCTCCGGTACGAATCGGAAGGCCAGGTTCTGTTCTTGGCTGGTCCGAGCTCGGCCTCCTGTGTATTTGCGCATGATGTCAGCTAGGGAATGGAACTGACTGGCGGAAATGTTGCCTCGGTCCGGCTTGACGTGGACGATGTAGTAGCCTTCCTGCTTCTGGGCTTCGACGTTGGTCTTGCGCCATTTGGCGTAGTCTCCACCGCCGTTTCCGTTGGCGCCGTTGGAGGATAACGCTGGGGGATTCTCCTTCATCATCTCGTCAACGTTCATCAATGGCTTGGGGTCTATCGGGCCTATCTTTTCTAGTTCGGCTTCAACTAGTGTTTTGAACTCGTCCAGACCGATACGGTCAACCAGCACCTTGAGGCGGGCCATCATGCGGTTTTTCCGCAGCATATCGGCGTTGTTGAAGACGGTGAACACCGCAAGGGCCAGTCGGAGGTAGTCTTCCTCGGGAAGGAATTCGTAGAGGGGTTTGGCCAACCGGGGCATGATGGATGTGCCGCCAGCAACGAACACCTTGAAGCCACGCTTCTCCACGCCGTTCTCGACCCTGATCTGAGAAACGTAGGTGAGGTCTTGGATGGCGGCGGCGACGTGGTCGTGGTCATCGCATCCGGTGAAAGCGCTCTTGAATTTGCGGGGGAATGCCTGGGTTAATGGGTGCCGTACCGCGAACCTTACGAAAGCCGCTAGGTAAGGTGTCGGATCGAAGACTTCAGATGCGCAAACGCCTGAAGTCGGCGAACCTACCACGTTCCGGACCACGTTGCCACAGGCTTCCCGAGTGCTCAGGCCGGCTGAACCTAGCAGCCTCAAGCCATCAGGGCACTGGTCCAGTGGGACGTGGTGGAACTGGAAGTTCTCCCGGGTGGTGATGTGTCCCTTACCGAGAGGGGCGTATTTGGTACTGAATTCGCCCATGGCGTCCATCTGTTCCGGGGTGATGATACCGCCGGGTATCTTCACCCGAATCATCTGAACGTCAGCCTGGCGCTGGCCGTAAACACCTTGCTTCAAACGGAAGGGTGTGAACTCCGTATTTTCCCTCTCGCCGGCGACGAACGCCGCCGACTCTTCCTCCAACCTCACAATTTCGTCTTCCATGAAGGGAATGATGCTTTGGGTATTCTTGGAAAGCTCTAAGCTCTTTTCGTAGATGCTCTCCGGAGTCGCCGCTTGGGTGGTTGGTTGATCGGCCGAGGTATTGCTACTCAACTTCGTTCTCCTCCAAATATCTGGGCAAATAAAAAACCCACCCGTTCAATAACGCGGTGGGTTCAAGGGTTCCTAGTGGTGTTTTAGTTAACGCAGAAGGCTACCTGTTCCCTATGTAACAGATAC
Source organism: Dehalococcoidia bacterium (assembly GCA_022451945.1). GTDB lineage: Bacteria > Chloroflexota > Dehalococcoidia > Lucifugimonadales > UBA3495 > UBA9611. The sequence continues at coordinate 125,491 of JAKUNK010000008.1, read as the reverse complement.
AAGTACAACAAGACGCGCAGGGGGTACCGTTCACCTCTAACATTGCAAGTGAGTGTACTCTCGCCTCTATGGGCTGTCAACAGACACGCGTAGATTCGGAAGAAAGTGCAGTATTTGCATGCGGCGACTATGCCTGTATAGTCATCGGGGAATAGACGCAGTATCTCGGAGAAAACGGAGCCATGAAATCGACGGCTGATGTAGTTATCGTAGGCGGAGGCGTAGTTGGCGCCAGCATCTTGTTCAACCTTGGCCGATTGGGCGTGACCGACACCTTGCTAGTGGAGAAAGATGTGCTTGCCTCGGGCTCTACCGGAAGGTCTCAAGCGATCTGCCGGATGCATTATTCCAACCCTGTAACCGCTGCCATGGCTTGGGAAAGTCTGGGAATCTTCACTAACTTCAACGAAATAGTGGGCGGAGAGTCTGGCTTTGTGGAGACAGGTTACCTGGTGGTGGTGAAGGAAGAAGACAGCGCGGGCCTGGCCCATAACGTTGCGATGCAATACGGATTGGGCATCGACACCATGCGGATAACAGCCAAGGACCTGGAAGACATAGCGCCGATGGTGTCGGTATCTGAAGATGAATACATGGCTTGGGAGCCTCTTTCGGGTTACGCGGATCCTTATATGGTTACAACGTCTTACGCCAAGCGGGCTAGAGAACTTGGGGCTGAGATAGTGCTCCGAAACGCTGTCACAGAGATTGAAGTTTCAGGCGGACGCGTCAAGGCCGTGGTGACTCCGGAAGGCCGAGTTGAGACCCCCGTGGCAGTGGTTGCCGCAGGGCCATGGTCCAAGGAAGTTCTGGGTAAGGTCGGAGTTGATGTGCCTTTGGTTCCAGTGCGTCATCAGGTGGCGTCCCTCACCCGGCCCGTCGACGAGTTGCCAATGCATCCCACGGTTGGTGACATCGCTCAGTCTTTCTCCTTCCGGCCAGACGGGAACTCGTTGACTATGATGGGCTTCGGGGACGATGAGGAAGTCGGTGTGGATACCTACAACGAAGGCGTGGACATGGACGTTATGGCAGACGCTTTGGAGCGCCTGACGCGCCGGATACCAGCCATGTCGGAGGCTTATTTCCGGGGCGGATGGTCTGGGTTGTTCACGACCACACCGGACTGGCACCCAATCTTGGACGCGGTCCCAGGGATAGAAGGCCTCTATTGCGCGATCGGGTTTAGTGGCCACGGTTTCAAGCTCTCGCCGATGATTGGGGTGACCATGTCTGAACTGATAGTCGAAGGCGCGCCGGAAACCTTGAACATCTCTCCGCTTCGTTTCAGCCGGTTCGAGGAGGGTGATCTTTTGGAGTCGAGCTACCGCTACCGAGTCCTGGCCTAACCGGCACAGCCGGAGGCAGTTGGCATTCTGTTCAAGATAGTTAAGCGATTATTTCTGTTCTCAATGGTCGCCTTTGTGCTGCTTGGAGCGGCCCATGGCAGTGGTAGTTTTTCTCATGCTGACGCCGCTATAGCTCCCCACAAATACAACCTGTTTCGTTGGGAAGTGGACAATTTCCCAGACAAATGGGTGAGAAAATTTCAAGATCTCTTGCCTTGGAACTCGGTAGATTCTAGGGAAGTCCGTATTGTCTACGCACAAGAATTCTTCGATCTGATCGCCGAGATCCGCGAGCTGGAACGCGGGCCGAAGTCCGTAGGAAGCAACCAACGTATCAGTGAACTGCGGCAACACCGCATGGATTTGCAGCCGGATGTTGAAGAGACCATCGAGTCAGAGATCAGTTCCATCCTTGTCGAAGAAGGGTTCTCTTCGCGGATAGGAGTCATCTTCCCACCGGTAGACACTGTGTTCGCTGAGTCTCCAGGGGTGTTGATTATCTCACCGCGGGACCGTATCGACCAGATAAGTTCCACACTTCTCAAACCCGGAATATCGCGAGAGACCCGAGAGGAATTGGAAGACCTTATATTCCGCGAAGAGGGGGTATCAGCGCTCATAGTGAGCACAGGAGGAGTAGCGACCTATCCCAGTGTGATTGCCACTTCGGGCAATTTACTTGATGCCCTGGCGATCGTAGCCCACGAATGGTTGCACCATTGGTTCTTCTTCCAGCCTCTTGGCCAACACTTTTGGGACAATGCTGACATGATGACGCTGAACGAGACCGCAGCCTCCATCGGCGGTGAGATCATCGGAGACCGGGCGTTCACCGCGATGACCGGAGAGATAGTGACTCGCGAGCTTTATCGAGATTTAGAGGGCCCGGGCGCATTCGACTTTAACGAGGTGATGCGCGAAACCAGACTGACCACTGAAGCGCTGCTGGGTCAGGGCAAGATTGAAGAGGCCGAGTCCTACATGGAAGAGCGGAGGCAATTCATAGCCCACAACGGAATTTTCATTCGCAAGATCAACCAGGCGTTCTTCGCCTTTCACGGATCCTATGCGACCGGTGCCGCCTCGGTTAGCCCCATCGGGGACCAGCTCGAAGAGCTTCGCGGCCAGGTTCAGACATTGGAGGAATTTCTTAAGACCGTAGGGGAGTTTGACCAGGTTGAAGACTTGGCCGATTACTTAAGGTCAGGTAAACCCGACTAACGACCTGGAGAATGAATCGAACTTAGATATCAGTAAGAGTATCGGATTTACGATCATTCGTCGGCCTAGTCACTCCTCCGAATGACAATTTTGAGGCAGGGTTTCTTTTTTGGTGGAAATTACTCACTCCTATTGATATGAATCTAGCCGCTCAACAGTTTCTGAGTACGGTTTTTGAGGATGTCCTCTGCTCGAGAGACGATCTCTCTGAGGATGTAAGACGCCGGCTCGATGGAACTGATCAGTCCGGAGGCCGTGCCTGCTCGGATTGGAGCAGTGGTGGCGTCGCCTGAGGCGGATGCCGAGGCGACGTCCTCTCTCAATTCGTTCTGGTGGGCCATCATCTCTTGCTCTCTTCCGTGCCAGGTGTCGGTGAAGGAGTTTTTAATGACCCGATCGCCGACCGTATCTACTGGAAACGGGGCGTCTGTGACTAGGTCGTAGACCTTGGTTAGAACCGTATCGTCAGCGTCGGCCAATATCACCTGGCCTTTAAGCCACTCCGGACCGGCCCATTCTAGGCTGGCCACGAACCGTGTGCCGATCCAAGCCCCCTCTGCTCCCAGCATCAGAGCACTGGCCAGACCAGGGCCATCTGCGATTCCACCAGCAGCCACAACTGGGATGTCCCCGGCAATCTTAACCACCGCGCGGACAAAAGACATAGTTCCGAGGTAGCTGGTATGGCCGCCAGCCTCGTTTCCCTGGGCAACGATCACGTCTGCGCCGGCAATGACAGCCTTCTTGGCGTCGGCCATCGTCTGAACTTGCGCAAAGACTTTGACTCCGCTGCCTTTGGCCTGCTCTATGAATGGTGTTGGGTCGGCGAACGAATGGCTGATGGCGTCTACTTTGGCCTCCAAGGCAGCATCGATGTTCCTCTCCATACTTGTAGCAGAGGAGATGAACCCGACACCAAAAGGCTTGTCAGTCTTTTCTCTGACGGCCTGTATCTGCTCTTTGAGCCATGAAGGATCAGGGGTCAGAGTAGCGCCGATCATGCCGAAGGCGCCAGCCTTTGAGACGGCGGTGGCCAGTTCGGAAGTAGCAGTCCCGGTCATGGGCGCGTTTATTATTGGAAAGTCTATGTCCAGAAGCGAACATAGGCTTGTAGTTATCATGGCGTTCCTCCTGAAGGTCAGTTGATGCGAGGTGGGGCCTCAATCTTGGCCTTCCCATACTGCTGAGGAAAGGCGGAAAGAGGACTTGTTGATTCGGCTAAACCCAGGGCGAGCGTTTGGATCGGTCTTTTTGGGATGTGGCGCCAGATAGGCCCTGCTGTTCCAGCGAGTCGATAAGCATTCGCCTGAAGACACGGCGGTCGCCGGTATTGACCACTGCCTGTTCGTGAGACTCAGAGATTGCCACGGGGTAGCCCTGGCCGCGCCGGCATTGGTCCCAGACCAGGCTGTGGGTCAAAGAGAGCAGCGTCTCGCTTTTGGCTACCCATTGCGGTACCTCGACTCGGCCGATCTCCTCTCCTGCGTTCACATAGAAGAAGTAAACTTTGTTGGATTCGTCGTAAGAATCCCTGGATACCGATGAGTTGGTCTTGTAGATCGGAGAGCGCCAGCCAGGATCAAGTAGTCGCTCGAACAGGTCGCGGTCCAGAAAATCGTTTGCGTTGTTGCAGGGTTGCTGGGCTGAGCGGCGGTTGTTGCACGACTGTGTGCAGGTGTTGACGTCATTGGGGCAGAGCGAGCAGCGTACGGCGTTGAGGGTTTCGGCGCTCCGTGGATATGAGACGTAAGCAGCCAGAGCCACCGGTCGTGTTTCGGACATCTTCTCCAGTCGGCGCATCGCTGGAATCAAACCGCCGCCGATGATTTCGTCTTTCACGTATTGAGGATAGGCCTGGCCTGACAAAGGCCACATCACTAGAGAGCCGTCCACTAACCCTAACACAGGCAGGTCGGTCGGGCATTGTTCCACGGTGTCAGCCAGTGTGTCCAATTCTTTGATGGTACGGACCAAGCCAAGCACTGCCCCGCTTATGGATTCTTCTTGGTTTCGGTTAACAGGGTTCGAGATATAGAGTTCTTCTTGGTTCACGGCTAGGTGAGGATGGCTGAACATGGTGGCGTCGGGGCAGCTGCCGTAGGTTAGGACGCAGCCGCCGAAGTTAAGCAGATAGCAGGCAATGGGGAGGTGCCGGTCCACATCTATGTGGGAGCCGTCAACCGCTGCCACGGCCCAATCGTTGGGAGGTTCGGCTGGCGGGTAGGCACCCAACAGGGATTCAAGGACCTCGGCTGCCAGGTAAGGGCGCTGCTTGGTGTCGCAGGTCTTCTCCGTTGCGGTCTCTCGATCAACTCTTGAGGCGGCGTTTATCAGGGCCGTAAGGCGTTCTTCGCGGGCCTGACTATCGCCCAGAACCGACTGGGTAAGTTGGTCTAGTTGGAGGACCGTCTGTCCCATATCCAGTCCCAAGATATTTCACCTTTTACCTAAGTGTGCGTTCATCACCAGTTCTGCGCGTAATCTGCTGCTGGTCCATGTGCTCCAACAGCGGGAGGATGTATTTGCGGCTGGTATTGAACATGGTCCGGGCCTCGGCGACAGTGATATTGCCTTGGTCCTTAAGGTGCTGGACGATGCGCTCAGTCATCTCGCGGTAGGCACCGGCATCGAAGATCACTCCGTCTCCGACCCGGATGATCTTGCCCTGGTCGATGAGGACGCTGAGCAGTTCGGCGTTGACCTTATTTTCGCTTGGAGGAGAATAGGGGTCTTCCTGTAGCGAATTCAAGTAGGCCGAGGCTTCTTCTTCCATATTTGAAGTCAAGGTTATCCTGTGGTTGGGCAGGCGCAGCGATTGCCGTTCATCAACAACCGTTCCTTCAGCAACTAGCCGGGTAAGCGCCCTCTGGTAGACAGGCTGTGACATGTCCAATCGGCTGCGTATCTCTTGTGTGGGAACGCCTTGGCGCAGAGGATACTGGGTGTGGTAAAGCTGCAGAGCCGAGGAGACTTTACTCTTGAGAATCGCCCAGCCTTGGCTTGAATATACGACGGCGTCCGCATCGGTGCTGAAATCGCCTAGGCTTATCAGGTCGCCGTCTTCGGCGAGCTCGGCGACTCGCTCCAATACTTCTTCCCGGGATAGGTTCGTACGCTGAGATAGAGAGGTCAGGTTACAGGGGCCCCATTGTTCGGCGACACTGAGGATAATGTCCTCTCCGGTGCCTTGGTCCAGGGTCATCATACGTTCGACCACGTCGTCGTCGAACCGCCGGTAACGCCGCCTGGGGTTAGGGTCGACGATCTGGCCACCTCCTAGGGTATCCTCAGACGAGCGAATCACGAAGAAGTCGCCTTTGACTACCGGCAGCGGTTCTTCCAAGAGGATCTGGACCCACCCTTCTTGTCCGGCGACCAGCCCGTCGGCATCAAGCAGGCGGACACGGGCCGAAGCCTCGCTTGTGAACAAGTGGAAGGTAACCCCCTGGTTGTGTTTCAGAGGATTGGGCGCGTTCTTGACCATGCGCAGGCGGGCGTCCACCCGGCGAGTGGGCTTAAGCCAGCCCGGGATGGTCAGAATCTCTCCGCGTTCGACTTCGTGCTTGGAGAGTCCGGAAAGATTGACTGCCAATCTCACGCCGGGATCGGTAGCATCAACCTTGGTCTTATGGCTCTGGAGTCCCCTGACCCGGGCCCGTTGTCCTGACCCGGCTAGCTCTATCTCTTGGCCTACGGTAAGAGTGCCGTCAATGAGGGTACCGGTGACCACGGTACCGAAACCAGAGATGGTGAAGCACCGGTCTATGGGCAGGCGGGGACGCCCCAGGTCTTTTCGGGAGTCTGTTTCGTTTAGGATGTCGTCGATTTTGGCTTTCATCTCGTCCATGCCTTCGCCGGTGTAAGAGGAGACGCCTACCATTGGGCAGCCCTCGAAAGAGGTGCCCTTCAGAGTGTCTTCCACTTCAGCTTTGACCAACTCCACCAGCTCGGCGTCTACGAGATCGGTTTTGGTGATCACCACCAGCCCTCGGGTTATTTGGAGGATGTCCAAGATGGCCAGATGCTCTCTGGTCTGGGGCATGACGCTTTCGTCGGCTGCAACGACGAGTAAGGCGAGGTCGATGGCGCCGACACCAGCCAGCATGTTCTTGATGAACCTTTCATGGCCAGGCACGTCGACGATGCTGACATCCCGACCGCTTGGCAAGGTCATCCAGGCGAAGCCTAGGTCAATGGTCATCTCCCGGGCTTTCTCCTCCGGAAAACGGTCGGGGTCAATGTCGGTCATCGCTTTGACCAAAGTGGATTTACCGTGATCCACATGGCCGGCGGTGCCTATTACGTACATTGCGAAACGCCTCTAACAGGGATGGGTACAGGATAGCACCAGGGCCCGAAATCGAATAGCGGTCAATGACTGCTACTCCAAGAACCGGGTGAACGCTTGGTTGGCGATCAGGTAGGACGAGTTGGTGAGCTTAACGCGATTGCCATCGCGCTCGAGAAGTCCAAGGTCGATGCACTCCTGGATCGGAGTTTCGAACTTCTTGGCGAGGTCTAGTCCAGTTTTAGCGGACGCTTCGAATATATCTAGTCCGTCCAGCAGCCGTAGGCCAAGGAACATGGTCTCGGAGCAGGCTGTCTCTAGGCTGATATATTCCCAGCCACCAAGGGTGGGAACACCCTGTAGTACGGTGTTCACGAGTTCGGATACTGATTTAGTCTTTATTTCTGACCAACTTGCGGCCTTGGTGTTGTATTCCCGAGGTGAGAGGATGGTCCAGAACCGGTAATCGCCGAGGCGGGAGTGTGCGCCGGGTCCCACTCCAAGGTATGGGCCGTTCTCCCAGTAGACCAGGTTGTGTTCGCAGGAACGGCTTGGCAGCGACCAATTGGAGATCTCGTAGTGGTGGTAGCCGGCAGTGGCCAGTGATTCGCGAGCGTACTGGTACATGTCGGCGGCCAGGTCAGGGTCAGGTTCAGGTATTTGTCCGTGTTCTAGCCAGCGGTGCATGGGGGTGCCTTCCTCGATGGTCAGGGCATACAGTGAGATGTGCTCCGGCGCCAGTTCGATCAGGGAATCCAAAGTTTGGCTCCACTGGTCCATAGACTGGTTGGGCAGTCCATACATCAAGTCCAGGTTTACATTCTCGAAACCGGCTTGTCGTGCAGTCTTGAAGGCCTGGGTGGCTTCAGATGCTTGATGCCGTCGGCCCAGCAGGTTCAGAAGGTTGTTGTCTAGGCTCTGCACGCCGATGCTAAGTCGGTTGACGCCTTGAGCTAGGATTCCAGCGCAGGCAGCTTCGTCTAGATCTCCTGGGTTGGCTTCTATGGTGATCTCTGCCTCCTTTTCCAACCAAAAGGTATCTTGGATCGAGGCGAGAATGTGTTCGATGTAACCCTGGGGCAGATATGAGGGAGTACCACCGCCAAAGAAGATCGACTTGACTGCAGGATGGGCCAGAGTCTCGCCCCAACATTGGATCTCGGTGGTCAGCGCGGGAAGAAAGGGCTCAATCAGGTGCTCGACACCTTGGTAAGTGTTGAAGTCGCAGTAAGGGCATTTAGTCTTGCAGAAGGGGACGTGGACGTAGAGTCCCATTCCGGTAGCGGGTACGACTTGGCGGGCGTTACTCGTCGTCAATCAGCCTGCTTGAGCCGTCAACGACTTTATCGGGGTTTTTGTCTTCAGGACGGTTGGATTCCGGTGCTCGGCCCATGTGCTCGTCCACGATATGGGGTGGCGCTAGTTTGGTCAGAAACAGGATCGCCAGGCCCAGGATGATGAGGTCATCAAATCGCCCTATTCCGTATGGCAGCCGATCTTTTATCAAGTCGATGGGGGAGATTACATAAATCACGGACAGTGGGATCAGTGCCCGCAGAAAGATGGACACCCGTTTGTCGAACGTCAGTCGCCACACCAGGCGCGCGAAGGGAATCACTTTAGGGAGCAGGCGGGGAGCCAAGAAAAATATTAAGGGAAATGCCAATCTGTGGAACATGGTCACACTCTAAGCGAGTATTCTCTCTCGTTAAATTATAGGCCAAGGTGTGGTAACTTGAAACTGACTGGTTTCCATAACACTATCATGAAAACGAAGGCTGTTTGTTCTGAAAGATAAAGCCATCGTTGATGTTGGAGGGGTGAGAATGCCAAGGGCAAAGCGTCCCCAGACCGTCGGAGCACTCCGCAAGACCAACTACGAAGTTCTCCCTGTCCGTGAAGAGCTAAGAAAGAACCTAATCGCCAAGATTCGGGCCGAGGAGGTAGTATTCCCCGGCATCATCGGTTTCGAACAGACGGTCATACCTCAGTTGGAAAACGCCATACTGGCGGGGCAAGACATCATCCTGCTGGGCGAGCGTGGACAGGCTAAGTCTCGTATCATCCGAAGTCTGACCAACCTTCTGGACGATGTCATTCCCAAGATTGCCGAATGCGAAATCAACGACAACCCGTACGAGCCAATCTGTCAGGTCTGTCGCTACAAGGTGTCGGAATTGGGAGACAAGACGCCGTTGGAGTGGATTTCTAGGGACGAACGCTACTCAGAAAAGCTGGCTACACCGGACATATCGATTGCCGATCTTATCGGAGAAATCGATCCCATCAAGGTCGCCGAAGGGCATTACCTGTCCGACGAATTGGTGATTCACTACGGGTTGGTGCCCCGCACCAACCGGGGCATCTTCTGCATCAATGAGCTTCCCGATCTTGCCGAGCGTATCCAGGTTGGCTTGTTCAACCTGATGGAAGAACGAGACGTCCAGATCAAGGGTTACCGGGTGCGACTACCCCTAGACGTATTCGTAGTGTCGACAGCTAACCCCGAGGACTATACCAACCGCGGGCGAATCGTGACCCCTCTCAAAGACCGCTATGGTTCTCAGATTCACACTCATTACCCGCTGGATGCCAGAGACGAGATCGTAATTATGGACCAGGAGCGGACCAGGTTCCCAGAAGAGGACAAGCTACTGATACCAGATTATATGAAAGAGGTACTGGCGGAGATCACCACCCAGGCCAGGCTCAGTAGTGATATCAACCAGCGCTCTGGGGTAAGCGTCCGCGTTTCTATCTCCAACTACGAAACCATGTTGGGCAACGCCGTCCGCCGCGCCATTCGGAACGATGAGGAGTGGGCCTGCCCAAGGGTCAGCGATCTTGCTTATATAGTTGCTTCTTTCGCCGGCAAGATTGAATTGGAGACCTTTGAAGAAGGCCGTGAGTCCCGGCTGACCGAAGACTTGACGCGTCGTGCGGTGCTGCGAACCTTTGGCGGTTACTTCGAAGTCGATGAACTGGATGCGGTGGTCACATCTTTTGACCTGGGTAACCAGGCTGAGACCGGTAGCGAAAAACCAGCTGCCGACTACCCGGGACTGGTTAACAATATTGATGGCCTGGCCCAAGCGGTCAAGAAGCTGACGGACGATGGTCGCCCTGAAGCGATCGCTGCAGCGGTTGAGTTTATCCTGGAGGGTCTGCACCTCAGCCGCAAACTGAACTGTGATCGCTCCGGTGATGCTGCGACATACAAGCGGTAGTTCGACTTTGCCGGTGTGACGGTCACTGCTTGCCTTAAGCACACCCTGAACTTATAATTAGAATTAATGTTCTAATTTAATTGTGTTTCTTCGCTGTGTCATTAGGGAGGCCAGATGGCTGGAGCCGACGTTCAGGAAATTCACTGTAAGACCTTACTCAATAAGATTGATGTCCCTCGGTTTCCGTTCCGGTGGACATTGAACCCCTACCGGGGCTGCCGCCATGCCTGCACATACTGTTACGCAAGGCCTACCCACGAGTTTCTTGGCCAGGATGCAGGTCGAGATTTCGAGACGCGCGTCTTCGTCAAAGTCAACGCCGCCGAAGTTCTCCGTCAAGAGCTGAAACGCCAGTCTTGGCGCGGAGATCCCATTGCCATAGGCACCGCCTCTGATCCTTATGAGCCGGCCGAGGCCGAGTATGAGATTACTCGCCGCATCCTCCGCGTCCTTAGAGATTTCCAGAATCCGGTGTCCATAACCACCAAGGGTGTATTGGTGCGACGAGATGTCGATGTACTGGCAGAACTTAGCCAGGTCGCTGATGTCCATGTTAACTTCAGCGTCGGGACTATCAATGAGAAGGTCTGGAAGATGATGGAACCGGGAACCCCGAATCCCTTAGCCAGACTAGAAGCCATGCAGTATCTCGTGGAGAGCGGTGTTTCCGCGGGAGTGATGATGGCGCCTTTGCTGCCAGGGATATCTGATGACGAAGCGAATATCCAAGAGGTTGTGGCAGCCGCCTCCCGTCATAATGCCGAGTACTTGGGTGCTAACGTGCTCTACCTCAAACCAGGTTCAAAAGAATGGTTCATGCCCTTTTTGAAGGAAGCTTTTCCACACCTTAACTCAGGTTACAACCGGCTATACGCAAACAAAGCCTATGCGCCTGAGCAGTACACCAAGATTGTTTTGGATACGGTGGATCGAGTACGCCGGCAATGGGGTTTGCCAGACCGGGCAAAGGTCCGGGAGAATATGGAGCCTAGAGGCCAGCTGCAGTTCGCTTTTGCTGCCTAGGGCTAGCTGCACGGGAAATGCCAATCACTTGTCTTGGGCCCGGTCGAAGGGCGGCGTAGGTCATGCATTTATTGTGGGTAGACATGACTTTTGTGACCAGTGGTTCGACAGATTTTATCTCAGCGTACCGCAGTCGTGGTTCACCATTAGCGAAACATGAGCTTGATTGCGGATCCGGGTACTGCCGGTCAGACACTAGTACCGGGAGACGTTGATTTCGACCAATTTCCCTGTGATTAAGAAGATCACCCGCTCGGCGATGTTAGTGGCGCGGTCAGCGATGCGCTCCAAATCATGAGCGACCCATAATAGATAGGTTGCACGCTGGATGGTATCCGGATCCTGAATCATGAACAATAACAATTCCCGGTATACCTGGTCGTAGAGCTCATCTACCTCATCATCTGCTTGACAGACCGCGTTGGCTTTCACCATATCCCGGTTCAGTAAGGAGTCTATGCTGTCGTTCAGCATATTGGTGGCCTTCTCGGCCATACGGGGGATGTCGATCAGCGGCTTTAGTGGCGGTGCGTCTCCCATAGAAAGGCTGATTTTGGCAATCCCCTCTGCATAATCGCCCATCCGCTCTAGTTCTACCACTATATGCAGCAGAGCGATTATGGCGCGGAGGTCTCCGGCCATCGGCTGTTGAGTCGCAATCATGTCCGCGCAACGTTCTTCGATCTCGAAGCGTTTGTGGTCGATGTAGTCGTCGTCGTCGACCACTTCCTGAGAAGCGGTAAGATCCCTCCGTTTCAACGCATCAACGGCTCGGTTGATAGACTTCCCCACGATTTGGGCAAGGGTCTCAACCTCTCCTTGCAGCTGATTCAGTTTTAGGTCGAAATCCTCTCTTGGCATGATCACTCCCACTAAAACCTAGATGGGATGGACAATAGACCTACTACGCCCAGCTAAACTCTCTTCCAGAACGGTTCTCGTTGGCGCTGTTGGTCCAGCAGTGACTCGTCTAGCAGTCCGGGGCGTGCCCCTGGCGCAGGAGTTTTCGGCAACTCATAGTCGATGGCCTTGAAAACTTCTGGATTGGTGTAATAACCATTGTAGGTTTGGAGGACCAGTTGGTCGAAGAATACAGGCAGGCCCGTTTCCACTGTCCTTAAAAGTTCGTCTTTGGATGCGTTAGATAAGCTCTCGAAAGCCTGGGTTGGGTTCTGTCCCGCTGCGATGGCAATCTCGGTCAGGCCATCATTAAACAGACGGGTTAGGCCGGAACTACCGGCGACCACATTTTCGATGAAAGCCCCGATTCCCAAATCGCCTGCGCCTGGCATTTGGTCATTTGAGGGTATAATCCGGTTTAGGACTGCCGTTAATAATGACCGTTGCTCCGGCGATAAAACTTGGTTTTCGTTATTCAATGAGGGTTCCTGATTTGGCGCGAATCGGCTGAACTTGTTAGAGCTTTGAAAGTGGCAGATGGGAGTGGAATAAGGATACTCTGCCAGTCTCGACCGCGTCAATTTGCCGTTGCTCGGGCGCTAGAGCAACGGCAAGGCTATCTGACATTTTATTGACGGATGATTTAGTTGGTCTCATCGCAACCAGTCGACACAAAGAGGCACCAAACCCATCCGGGCGTCTATTAACGAATTTGTACTCCGCCATGTGGAAACACCGCGCCGCGCTCAATGAAATCGCCCTTTATGTAGGAGCGTATATCTTCTATTTCGTCACCCGAGGCCTGGTCCATTCGGACACGTGGGCTGAGGGGCTGACCAATGGCGAGAAGGTGATGTTGTTGCAGCGGGACTTGGGGTTTCTCTGGGAGCCTGGGTGGCAGTCCTGGGCGTTGGAGAATGTAAGACCGTTGGTGGTAACGATGAACTGGGTGTACATCGTCACTTATTGGCCAGTGATTCTCCTGACGGCTTTCATATTGTTTTTAAAGAACCGGCGGGATTACAACTTTTATCGTACAGTTGTGTTTGTTAACCTCACCGTGGCAGTGATCACATTCATGATTTTTCCGGTGGCCTCGCCATTCTCTATCCCCGGTATTGAGCTGTCCGACTCGATTCAAGAGTTTGGCCCCAGGTTCTACGGCAGCGAGGGTATGGCGTCTTATTACAATATCTCCGCCGCCATGCCCAGCCTTCACTTCAGTTGGACGGTAATTCTAGGAGTCTTGTTTTGGAGGTCATTCCCCGGCCGTTACCGGATGACGGGTCTGTTGTATCCGGTGCTGACATTCTTCGCTATCACGCTTACCGGCAACCATTTCATCCTGGATGCTATAGCCGGCGGATTGTTGGCCGGGATGTCTTTTGGACTGATATTGCTACTTCGTGCCCTCAATCCGCGTTTGTTCGGCGCATAGGTTAGGGACGTTTGCCCCACTGGGGGTGTTGGAATGTGGGCAGATTAAGCCGGTCGATGGGGCGATCTCTGGAGGCGGGCTCTGGGTCTGATTCTTCGGCAGTGGCTGTGCGGTAAGCTTGTACTAGAGAACGGTTTGGACCTAAGCTGCTTAGGTGTTGGGCCAGAGATTCCAGACTGTTCAGGTTGTGCACCGGCAGAAAATCGTCGACGTAAGGCAAAGCAGCCTTCATCCCTTGGGTTAACGGCTGGTAACTTGGCGAGCCCAATAACGGGTTCAGCCAGACGAGCCGGTGACAGCTGCGCTGCAGACGTGAGGTCTCCTTGGCTAGCAATTCGGGGTCGCCTCGGTCCCATCCGTCGGAGATTATCAGCACCACGGCCTGTCCCTTGAGTACCCGGCGCAACCACTGATAGTTGAAGGTTTTCACTGCATCGCCTATACGTGTACCACCAGCCCAGTCGGGCACCGCTTTGGACACCTCGTCGATGGCCTGGTCGATACTTCTGTATTTCAGGTTTCTGGTGATGCGGGTCAAGCGTGTGGCAAATAAGAAGGCTTCTGTCTGGCCGATTCCACCTGTGCCTAGCCCCCCTGCGATCGTATGGATGAACTGCAGGAGTATGCGGGTGTAACGTTCCATGGACCCGCTGACGTCGCAGATTAGCACCAGGGACCGGGGTTTTTGCTTGGGAGCGCGGTGAGAGAGATCCAAAAACTCTCCCCCGTATTGCAGACTCCGGCGCATGGTGTGACGCATGTCCAACGGGCCGGATCGGCCAGGTGTTAATCGGCGGGTGCGGCGTTGTCCCAGGTCCCATGTTAGGCTGGCCATCATGTGGCGAGCGTCGGCCATCTCGAGGGATGTGAACTCGGAGAAGTCCTTTTCTCTGAAGACCTCAACCGCGCTATAGGTCCGGTTGAGGTCGACGTTCTGGAACGAGTCATCGTCAGGATCACTTTGTATGGTTCCCAAATTCTCTGGCTCATCGTCGCGGCCGACGCTGACCTGGGGCTTCCGAAAGCGCTTCTGCTCTCCAAGGGAGCGTAGGTCCATGGTGGTGGTGCGGTCGGAAGGCTTGCGCCAGAAGATTTGGAAAGCCTCATCGAAGATAGGTAGATCCTGGTTTCGGTGTACGAGAATACTGCGGGCGGCTTGGTAGAATTCGCCTCGTTTACCGATGGACACATAGTTGGTGGCGCGCACCAGGTCCAGCATGTTCCCTGAGCCGATTTCCAGCCCCACCCTACGCAACATCTCCCCGAACAGGGTCAAGCTGTGTAAGATGTGACCGTCCGCGCCCGCGTCGTTGGGGATAATGGGTATGGGGCCGGTTGTCATGCTACCCTCGGCGGCGGCCGCCGCGCCGCGGTCCACGGTTCTGGGACCGTTCTAACATCGCCCGCACAGGCTCGCCTTTTACTGACTCGATGTCGTCTTGGTACTTGAGCATCATTCCTAGTGTATCGTCGATCACGTCGGGGTTTAGTTCGGTCTGGTTCAGTGCCAATAGAGCAGATAACCAGTCCAGGGTCTCCGACACGCCGGGAATCTTGAAGAGCTCGGTCTCCCGCATCTCTTGAATGAACGCCGTGACTTGTTCTGCCAACTTGCGTGGTGCGTCGGGGATTCTAGCGGTGATGATTTGAAGCTCTTTTTGATAATCAGGGTAGTCCACCCAGTAGTACAGGCAGCGTCGTTTTAGCGCATCGTGAATCTCACGTGTCCGGTTGGATGTGATGATGACGATGGGCGGGTGCGCTGCTTTGTATGTGCCCAATTCCGGGATTGTGATCTGGTAATCGGCCAGAAGCTCTAAGAGGAATCCCTCGAACTCTTCGTCGGAGCGGTCGAGCTCGTCGATCAGTAGCACCGGAGGCTTTTCTTGGGCTTCGTCGATGGCCTGAAGCAAAGGGCGCTTTACCAGGAATCTCTCGCTGAACAGGTCGGCGTTTGCGGCTTCTCGGTCAACTCCCCCTGCAGCCTCCATCAGACGAATCTCCAGAATCTGCCGGGTGTGGTTCCATTCGTAAACGGCCTGGTTTATGTCTAGCCCTTCGTAGCATTGGAGGCGGATCAGGTTGGTGCCCAGACCACTGGCAAGAGCCCTGGCAATCTCAGTCTTGCCGACCCCGGCTTCCCCTTCCAGAAACAGAGGACGTTGAAGTTTCATGGCCAGGAATATGGGGACAGCCAAGGCTCGGTCTGAGACATAGACCTGATTGCGAAGGAGGTTCTGCACATCCTCTATGGACTCTGGGGACCTGTATTCGATGGCAGTTTCATGCGTCGTCAAGGGAGTCACCGTCTATGAGGAGATAGCCTTTGAAGCCGTTTCAGGCACGGGAACTAATTGTATCCCAAAGGATATGATCGCACCACTGGATTTAATCCAGAGGCGAAACGTAGATTGACCGGAAGAAGCGGCGGACCAGTTGACCCAGACGGGTCCAATGGTCGTTCAGAGATAATAGTTCTTGGGGTGTCAAGTCGTTGTAGGACTTTCCGTAGCTGGGAAAGTACCAGACCGTAAAGGCCCAGAATTCTGAGACCGGTCCGGGTTGCCGGACCTGAGCGATTTCTCCAGTAGCGCCCAGAATTTGCCAGGAGACCAAAGCCCGGCCTTTGTAGGCGATGGCCAATGCCTCTGCCCATGATGCTGCTCTATCTGATCCTCTGTAAGGATCCATCAGTTCCAGCAGCCGGTCAACCCGTCGGGCATCGTCTGCATCCGTTCCAGCGGATCTCCGGGTGTGGCGGCTCTCCCAAGAATGGCCAAGGGCTGGTATGACGAGCCCTCCGTCAGAGGCGATGGCCAGCATGGAACCGGCTTTGGACCACTCCACTGCTTTTTCTAGGGCTATGGCTTCATGGGTATCGCCACACTCTTGGGTGGAGGCGGCTACTCCAAGCTCTGCAGGCGTGATCAGGTTGAAGGGGAGGCCGTTGAGAACAGTCCGGAACGCGCCTAGTTTCTCGCCGTTTCCGGAGGCCAGCAATATGTGCGGGTAGTCCACGCCGCTGATTAGAGGATGCGGGCTACGGCTCTGGTCGCAGCGCCATCGCCCCCTTGAAGTTTCAATGGCAGGGCCCAGAGCTCAAAGTCTTTGCCTACCAGCTTGTCCAGGTTGATGAGGTTCTCAATCAGAGGTATGTTCTGGCCCAGAAGCAGCCGGTGCACTGGGAAGTCGTTGATGGTGGACAGCGGGGTATCGGGGTGTTTATCGATGGGGAAGTCAACCGCAACGGCGTTCGCCCCGCACTCTGCCAAGTAGGCGGCACCTTCTGTGCTGAGGTATGGGCCGTGTCCGTAGAACCGTGGGCCGCCGGATTCGGCTTCGGCCCAACCGGTGAATAATATGACAATGTTGCCTTCGACTGTTTCGGGACTAGCTCCAGCGCTGGCTAGTTCTGTGACCAATAAGGGCGATTGTCCCTTTGCTGCGCCGCGGAGGTCCAGCAAAATCGCCGGGCCGGCGTACTTATCTAACGGCATGTTCTCGACCGTGGTTGCCCCGTCTACGAAATGGAATGGGGCGTCTACGTGGGTGCCGATATGGGTCGCGAGGCACAGCTTTTGATTGGATCTGGCATGGGTGGCGTGAGTCTGGATCGGCTCGGTCTCTACCCCGACGAGACCGGGAACCAGACTGATTCGGTCGCTACCTAAAGTAAGGGTCAAGTCGATAAGTTCAGCCATGCCACTCACTTCCTTTAGACTCGATGTGGTTACTAATCTGAATCTAGCTGTTCGATGAGAGCAGCTCTAACCGCTCGATTTGAAATCTCTGGTGTAGACCTTGCCTCCGCCGGGAGGGCGTCTTCCCAGTCAGGTATCAAAATCCGGGCCCCGGACTCCATACTGTAGATCACCAGCACTCCAGCGAAGCTGAAAAGCATGGACATTACCAATGCAGGGCTGAACGAGCCGGTGGCGTAGATGGCTAGTCCTCCTAATATAGTGGCAATGGCGTGGCCGGCGAGCGCGCCCATCATCTCGAACCCGTAGAGGGTCGCCAGTGGTCCTGTACCGAAGTATTGACGGTTGACCACCAGGTAAGCCGACATCTCGCCGCCGAATCCCAGACCGAACAAGATTGCGAACAGGTAGAACGCGTAGGCATCCTGGGCCCAGAATAGCACCAACACTGTGATGCCCTGGACGAACAATGCCGACATCATTACGGGTTTGGCGCCCATACGTTCAGCCAGGATAGGAGCCACGAAACGGCCGAGTATGCTGAAGATGGATATCAGCGCCAGGATGAATGACGCCGCCGATAAGCTGACCCCTTGCTCGATCGCCAAGGGGATAGAGTAAATCAAGACTATGCCGTGTCCGGCACAGCCGAGGCCGTGGATGGTGGGCAGGTTCCAGAATGCCCGGGTCCGGCGCATGGCCTTGTTGAAGACCTTCAATCTTAGCTGCTCGATCTCTTTGCTCTGGAATACCTCTGGTGGGTCATCTGCTCGGGAGCCAAAGGCAGTGGCGTTCATATCCGATGGTTTGGAACGGAAGAACACCGTTAATAACATAAGAATTCCGCCGCCCGCGATTCCGATGGCTGTGAAGGTGGTCTGCCAGCCGAAGGCGTCCAGTAGGCTCGCTATGCCCGGCGCAACCATCGCCGCACCAACACCACCTGAGGCCCAGAGAAGCCCGGTGGCCAGACCAAGGCGCTGTTTGAACCAGCCGTTGACCGAAGCTAGTATGGGTACCATAGCCAGTGATTGGGTGACAGACAACAGTACCCCAAAATAGATGAAGAACTGCCAAAGGTGGCTGACGGAGCCGATAAGGGCCATGCTGACGGCGTATAGCACTCCGCAGGCGAACATGGCAGGGCGAGCACCGTAGCGGTCGCCAAGCATGCCGGTAATCGGGGCTACCAAGGCGCCGAAAAGGTAGTAGGTGGCCAAGGCAGCGCCGATCAGCCCCATGTTCCAGCCAAAGCCACCTTCGGGGTCGTTCAACGGCGCGACCATGATTCCGGCCGCCATGCTGATGGATTGGCCCACTATTTGGGCCATGGCTATAATCGCGAGTATGATCCAGGCCTGGTGGATCCCTTTGGGAGGGCGAGTGGTTGCGTGAGTCGGGGTAGTGGGGACTGCCATGGTATTGGTTATCTTAAGGGAGGCCCGAACAGCCTCCCTATGTCCTTTCGATTAATCGCTTTGGATCTAGCTGGCCTTTTTTCAGTGGAGGGGGCAAGCCCTCAAGAACGCACCACCCCACCAAGTGTCCCCTGCTGTGCCTTGATCGTTCAGTCGGGCTACTTGGAACGGCCTTGAGCTCTGATCGTTAACAGTGGAGCCACTTGATGTGGTAGTGGTGCCGGGTAGACCGAAGGCCAAGGTGCGTTGGTTGCCCACATCGGCCGACGCAGCCCAAGCCCCGAAGAATATGATCAGGGCCAGGACAATCGCCAGCACCAATGAGAATGCGAGTGGTACCGGGACGCGGTTAGATGTGCTCAAACTTGTATCTTTGTTCGTTTAACGATTCTTCCAAGGAAACACCGTTAGGTTTGCTATCGGACTTCTACCTCGTATGGGAAAACCATGTTGTTCCCGTAGCCCCGACCGTCCCAAGGATTCGGGAATTCTAAGGGCTGGGTGACGCCTTCCACGTTGGTGGCGCGGCACATGATAGTGTATTTGCCTGCCGCCTTGGGTTTCCAGGTGTGCTCCCAACGGTACCAAGAGTAAGCCTCACGGTCGTGGAGTTTCTCCACCGGGTCCCAGGTCTCGCCGCCGTCAGTGCTAATCTCTACTTCTTCGATGTCTTCCTCGCCGGACCAGGCGGCGCCCGCTAGATTGTACCCGCTTAGAGGCACAATCTCACCAGGGACAGGGTTGGTTATGATGGACTTGACCTGAAGCTTGCTATAGTACCGATATGGCTCCGGGCTGCCTGGTTCGTTCATGGTCATGTAACGTTGGGTCATGTAGAACCCTTCGAACTTGTGATCCAGCACGTGGATGCCCACAAGCCACTTGACTGAGTTCATCCCGTACCAGCCAGATACTAAGAGACGCAGCGGGTAACCGTGGTCCTTGGGCAGAGGCTCTCCGTTCATCTCGTAGGCCAAGATGGTGTCTTCGTGAAGGGCTTTCTTCACGGGCAGACTACGCTCGTAAGTAACTTCGGAAGGGTCGCCTACCACTTCGTCAGCACCGTGGTCAGCGCCTTCAAACATGACTTCGACGGCTGAGTCTTTGACTCCAGCCAGTTCCAGCACATCTTTGAGGGAGACTCCCGCCCATTCGGCATTGCCCATGATGCCGTGGCCCTTGATCTGTTCCATGACCGAGCTAATGCGCAAGGCCTTGGTGTAGTACTCAGGCACCGGGCTATTGCCGCAACACTCGAAGGCAACCTGGAAGCGCTTTTGAGGTAGTTTCTTGAGGTCTTCGAAAGACAGTGTAATCTCCCGTTCAACTTCACCGTCAATCTTCAATGTGAACGTGTTGATGTCGATCTCAGGGCTATCTTTCCAGTGATTGCGGATGTAAAACAGGTCGTTGGGAACGATGTTGTTCTGTAATCCCTCTGGCGGTACGGCCCAGGTCCGTAGGCCCGCATTGGTGGGGATGATCTGCGGTTCCGCTTTCGTACCAATCTGTGGCAAGGCCATAAGGGCTCCTCCTCAAGAAGCTGTGTTGCTTATTCCAGGTGGTCGGTCTCTAGTTCCGACGACGGATATGTAATCAGCAATAATGCCGGTGTCCAAAGATGGTGAATCATCTTGTGGGGTACTCCAGGCGGGGCCAGCAGAGTTGTTCCCGCCCGTACCGTCCGGACTTCGTCACCAAGAATGATTTGGATGGCGCCGGACAACACCTGGATTGAGACATCTATCGGGTGGGTGTGCATGCGTCCTTCCCACCCTGGGGAAATCTCAACCTCTTTCACGGTTAATGATAACGCACCTAGCTCTTTAGATACTAGGTACCGCTCCCGAACCCTCTCAGTTGTTGGTGAGAGACGGACGTCTGTGTGGTCGATTATGGGCATTTGGTCTAACTCCTGAGCATCAGAACCTGCTATTTAACTTTGACCGGATATCCAACTATGGCGCTGAAGTTCTTGCGCATGTTGTTGTAGCGGGGTTCGCGAGACTGGACTCTGCCTATCTCGTCAGTGGCGCGAGACATTATAGTGTAGTCGCCCGCTTTGCCAGCTTCCCAGCGGTAGGACCAGCGAACCCACATGAATCGGTCGCGCGGTTCTTCGATGTGGGCGGCATGCCAGGTCTCTCCGCCGTCGACGCTGACATCAACTTCAGATATCGCCCCAGCCCCGCTCCAGGCGTAACCACGGACCATGTGGACGCCCTTGCTCATTTCTTCAGTGTCATCATTGGGCTGGGTCACGATGGACTTCACGCCGAGGGTTGTGATGAGTTCCTTATTGGGGTCGTCAGCTGAGTCGCCATAATAGTAGAACTCGTAGTGGTACCAGCAGTCGGGCATGTGGTCAAGGATCTCAAGATCTGTCAGCCACTTCACCGACCAGTTTCCTGACCAACCGGGCACTAGGAGCCGGACAGGTGCGCCGTGGAGGTGTTCCAGCAACGCTCCGTTCTGCGCGTAGGCCAGGATAGTGTCGGGATGGAGCGCTTTCTGTATGGGCAAACCTTTGTCATAGTAGAAAGGCTTGGTGCCTTCAGCGGCTGTTGCGGGCACTCCTTCGTCGTTTCCAACGGCCCTGACGTAAAGGGACTTGTCACTAAGACCGGCGGCGTTCAGCACAGCGGCTAGAGGGACGCCGGTCCATTCGCCGGTGCTAAGAATCATGCACTCTTGGGTTCGGGAAGGCTTAGGGCCTTCGTCTTTGAAGTATTCGAAGAAAGTGGCGTCGCTCCCCGAGCATTCCATGACGGTGCGTACGCTGCGTCCAGGGAAACGCCGGAGTTGATCGAAATTCAGAGTCAGTTCATTCTTTACCTGACCGTGGATTTTCAGCTCCCACTGGTCTGTCGGCACAACCGGGGGAACGGCGAAGTGTTGCACGGTGTAGTGCAGATCGGTGGGAGTGATCAGGCCTTCAAGCTCCATCACAGGAGTGCGAATACGGACTGTCCGGCCCTCGTCGTCCATGAGAGTGACGGGGTTCAGGTCTTTCGTGGGCCAGCCGTGCCAGTTACCGCTCTTGTGGGCGTTGGCGGGGTCTGAACCGATCGCCTCGTCCATCCTCAGAAAATCAGGAATCACATTATCTTGTCGCGTGGCCATCAAGTCCCTCCTCAGTATTTATCATAGAGATTGATTTCAGTCTCATGTGGTCTGTGCTGGTCTAGTCGGCGGCGTATTTCTCTCCCAGGGCGGTCTCCCACCTCAGGTAATTCATCATTTCGCCGTAGCTGCGGGACACGCCCAAATAATTGATATCAGAGGGCGGGCGCACGATGCCGGTAAGGCCCTCTTCAACGGGCAACCCAGCTTGCTTCCAAGCAGTCATACCGCCGTCCAGGGTGGTGATATTCGTGTAACCCAGGCCTTGAAGTGTGGCAGCAGCCAGGGTTGAACTACGTCCGTCACGGCAGGTTACCGCGATTGATGCGCTCTTGGATGGAGCTATGTCCGCGATCTCGATCTCCAGCCAACTGCGAGTAATCCACTTGGCGCCTGGAGTGTGGCCCTGAGAAAAGTCTTCGCTGGTGTCTACGTAGAGTACCAGGTCAGCTTGGTTATGACTTAGGTCTTCAGCGGAAACCTTTTTCACTAATGCTTCGGCCTCTTTCATACCAGCGGGACTGCTGGTCGTGAACCCGGTTTCCAGACGCTGCCCGGCAGCTTGCCAGGCTAGAGTTCCGCCATCGACAGCGAAGACGTTCTCGTGGCCGAGTTGGCGGTATATGGATCCCGTGATAGTGGCCCTAGCTTTGCCGTCGCAGCAGAAAATGTAGGTGGCGTTTTTGACCACGGCCACGTCATCTGAGCGTTGGACGGCCTGTCCGCCAGGAAACCAGCGGAAGCCGGGGATGTGTCCCGCTTTGAATTCGCCCTCGGTTCGGACGTCTATTAGGTACACTGATTCTTGGGTTTGTTTGGCTACGGCTTGCCGAAGGGCAGGGATGTCCAGGTAGCCGACGCCGTCCTCACTTGCCAGTTTGGCGGCGTATTCTTCAGCAGCGGCGCGGCTCTCTTTGGAAACGTCGGGAAGAGTCAATCGGTCTCCGCCGTATTCCAGGTTGTAACCGGCCAACAGCCAGCCTGAAGTACCGTTCTTGAGACCCACTGCCTCCACTCCCATTCGCTGCAATACGCGTGTACCCATGATGCTGCGGGTCCGGCCTGCGCAGTTAATCACTAAGGTGGTGTCAGGGTCTAGTTCTTTTTTAATGTCGGTAATGCGTAAGGCCAACTCACCGCCTGGCATGCTGCGTCCGCCGGGGATGCAGAAGTTGTGGTATTCCTCCGGTGTGCGGGTGTCTAAGATGATCAGTTTCTCTCCATTCTCAATCTTCTGATGGAGGTCGTCGGCGGTAATCTCGGGGACGTGGTGGACAACTTCTTGCATCTCGCCGAAGTCCTTGCTGGGGACATTCACACCCCACTCTGTTGGTAGGTCGTTACTGGACCAGCGATTGGTACCACCTTCAAGATAATGGACATCGGTGTACCCTAATTTGTCCAGGGTTGCCGAGGCTAACTGAGAGCGGCGCCCGTCGTCACAGCAGACGACTATTCGAGTTCCTTTGAACGGCACTGAGCTTTCGATTATGTACTCGATCCGACGGCGAGGTATGAGGGCTGCACCGGGTATGTGGGTGGCGTTGTATTCGCCGGACTCCCGGACGTCAATCAACGCGAAGGGAGACTTCCCTTGTAGTAGGTCGTTTAGGCCTTGGGAGGAGATCTTCTGGGCCATCTGTGTCGTCTCCTGTATACCTGTATATATGTTTCGCGGTGCTGACCGAGACGCCATCCTATATGCCGGCTCCCGTGTTCAACCCACGTTCAACTTTTGAGCTATAAAGTTTGTGCCATTTGGTGGTTCTGAAAGTAGTAGTCTCGCCGGCCTTAAAGCCGAATGCTCTCTGGTTGAGGGAATGAACGTCTGTGCTGTGGACATGAACGGCGACAGTTGGCATCCGAAGTCTGCAGTTCTCGACAGCTCAGCCTGGAGTGGTCATTATCGTGAAGGGTTAGATAGGTGTCAATAGAGACGGAGCCAACGATGAAAAGCGGTGTTTCGCGGGGAAAATACAGGTGCTAAAATGGGGCTGAAATCCAAGTACGCCTGGTCTCAATCAATTGATGCAAAAAGAAGAGCAGGGCCCATCTTTTCCCAAGCCCTGGTATTACCGGCCTGAGTTCATGATTCCGATGTTCATCTTGTGGCCGTCCGGGTCGCTGCTGGCCATTAGGTCTCCTTGGAACACCAACGTGATGTTTGGAGGAGTGGCCTGGGCATTTTTGATCGTGGGCGGAGTCATGGCTGTTAGGTGGCTGAGCGACGGCATCTATCAGCCGATTTTCACGTTTTACGTACCAGGGTTGCTGTTAACTTTGGTAACTCAGGTACAGTGGACTGTGTACCGTCAACGGATGGCTGACGATGATGAACCGGCCGAACGGGAAACGGGAGAGTTGGAAGAGAGAGTCCCTCCACGTCCATCCGCCAGAAGACGCCGCAGAAACCCTCGCACTAGAAGCTGACCATCGCCCTGGCGTTGGCCAGGGTGACACCATCTTGAGACTCTATAACCACCTGGCACTCCACCATTTGCTTATCGCCTTCCTCTGACTTCTTAGCCACCTTACCGCATATGCTGACCGTGTCGCCGGGAAGGAACTTGATCAAGCTTTCTGTTTCTATAGCCGTGTCGTCACTGTTCACGATGTCCGTTGGAAAGGATTTGAAGAGCAGTTCTTTGACGTAGGCGGTTAACCTGTCAGCATCCACCGGCTCTTCGGCAGGTGGCTCAACCCCGCCTTGAGCGGGCGGTCGGAAGTCGAATTTCACCAGAATCGGTAGGTCGTCGCCCACCAATATGTTGGCGAATTCTACTGTATGGGCCCAGAGTGTGGGCATGAAGGCTCCTCTGAGTGAGATCCTGGGTTTACATTTAGCTATGATACACTGATTTTCGAGCCTGAATTTAGCTGATGAGCAAGACTTAGGCCGACAAATTGGGAGGAATATTCCATGGCGGAAAATGAAGAGCCGTTTCGTAGAGGAATGGTGATTATGGCCCACCCTGACGATGCTGAGTGGACCTGTTCAGGGACTGTGGCTAAGTGGTGTGCGGAAGGCTGGGACGTGGTTTATGTGCTTTGCACCGACGGTAGCAAGGGCAGTTCCGATCCAGAGATGACTAGCGAACAGCTGATCAAGATACGAGAGAGAGAGCAGAGGGATGCCGGCAAAGTCTTGGGACTGCAGGATGTGGTTTTCTTGGGTTACCCGGACGCCTATCTAGAGCCGACACTGGAATTACGGAAAGACATAGCAAGAGAGATTCGCCGCTACAAACCCGATGTGGTAATCACGGGAAGCCCGGCCAGGGATGTTGAACGTGGATATTACGTTAGCCATCCAGATCATCTGGCGGCTGGCGAGGCCGCACTATCGGCCATATTTCCAACAGCCCGTGACCGTCTCACTTTTCCGGAACTCTTAGAAGAAGGGCTGGAGCCACACAAAGTTCGTGAAGTCTGGATTGCCGGGGGCGGCGATAATGCGGACAACTACGTGGATGTGGAAGCGTACATGGACACTGCAATCAAAGCCCTGAAGGCCCACGTTTCTCAGGTGGATCAAGAGAACGCGGACGAGTGGTTCCAGCAAGGCCGTATCCGCACTGGTGCCAAGATAGGCATGGCCTACGCGGAAGGGTTTAAGCGCATACCGTTTGGATAGCCGGATCCCTGTGGCGCGGCCTCTGAGAAGACGATCAGAGACTCACCGTCGTCTTTGCAACGGCGGCAATAATCGAGTGATCTCGCCCAAACTAAGGGTTGTTGCAGACTAGATCCATTATTCCAGGGTTGCCTACAATGATGGAGGGTACGGATAAACTAAAAAACAGAAAAGGGTGGTGTATCGTTTCGATACACCACCCTTTTTATCCCTTGGTCGAAGAGGGTACTAGGTGGGCTTGTGGGCCACTATTTTGTAGCCGGCGGTATTGGTGGATGGCCGCTCGGCACGGTCTTTCATGTAATCTATTTGCTCGCTGGTGAACTCGATGTCTGTGAACCCTGCGCGGATCAGCCGGTCGCGGTATACATCCATATGCTCGGCTCCGGCAGTGCAGGACACCCAGTCATCGGATGAGGATACGCTGGGGCCATCGTCGGTGAGGGCCATTACATCAGAGAGATGGATTCGCCCGCCGGGTGACAATACTCGGAAACTTTCTTCGAATACGGCGTCCTTGTCTGGGGATAGGCACACCACGCAATTAGATATGATTACGTCTACGCTGGAGTTAGGTATGGGCATGTTCTCCATCTCACCTTGAACGAATTCTACGTTCTCGATGCCCAGCTTGGACTTGTTCTCGCGGGCTAGTTCTAGCATGGACGGAGTCATGTCCAGTCCGGTTACCTGGCCGGCTTCGCCAACTTGCTGGGCAGCCAGGAAACAATCAATACCGCCGCCTGATCCCAGGTCAAGCACTTTCTCTCCAGGCTTTAGCCCGGCTAGGGCTGTGGGGTTGCCGCAGCCAGCGGATGCGGCGACGGACTCCACTGGCAGTCCGGACAGTTGACCGTCACTGTAGAGGATCATGGCGTGGTCTAGATCAGTGGGCCCGCAACAAACAGTGTCAGTTGAACAACCGCAGCCTTCATCGTGTTCATGTTCCAGTTCGGCTGGGGTTAGGTTTATCACCCGGTCGGCACGTGCGCCATAGCGCTCCTTTACCAGCTCTTTTATCTGTTCTTGTTCAGTGGACATTGTTGCCCTCCCTGAATAGATTTGTATGCTTGATGTCTACTATAGTCCTTAAAAACCCTTAATCTCGGTATTCCTCTCATATCGAGCCATTTAGCTGGAGGTTTCCTCAGTCCGTGGCAGTCGGCAACTCGTGTTTACAAACATCTACCGCGGCTATGATATTAATCATTAACACTAACCTAATTCAATACATCCGCTTTTGAAGTATGAGAATCCAAACTCTTCTGGCTGTCAAGCTTTGTGATCAGGTTCGGGTAAATTCGTATATCGATTGTGGTAAAATCGGGCCTTTCAGGTATCCGGTGTTCACTCGAGAAGAATTTAAATGAAGATCACCAAATCACAGGTCCAGTTACTGCACTCCCCTGGCGATGAACAGTTGGTTGATGTTCAGCCTCAGGCCGGGGGTCTACGCGCCTTCGTAACCCTCAAGATGATGACCGACGAGGGCATAGAAGGCATCGGCCTGACATTCGCACCTGGCTTGGGACTAAGCCCTCTGGCTCCGTCGCTCAAGACCATGGTAGAGGCTCTTTGCGAACTCACAGAAGGCGAAGACCCGATGGAGATCGAGGCCGTGATGCAAGGCCTGCGCGACAAGACTAATGGCTCGGGCCCTGGTGGGATGCTTACCCTTGCTCTTTCCGCGGTGGATATGGCGTTGTGGGATATCAAAGGGAAAGCGTTGAACCAGTCAGTGTGTTCGCTTCTGGGCGGATATCGTAAGCGGGTTCCCACATATGCCAGCGGCGCGCTGATGCGACCAATGAACTTAGAGCAGTTGGCCGAAATAGGACCTGCACTCGTACAAAAAGGCTTCAAGCAGATGAAGTCACAGATGGGTGCTGAGGACACTCCTGCCAAAGAGGTGATGCGCATGCGGACTCTTCGGGAGGCCGTGGGCGACGACATCGACATCATGTGTGATATTAACCAGATGTGGAACGTGAACCAGGCCATCACCATTGGCAGCCGGGTTGAAGAGTACAACCTCTTCTGGCTGGAGGATGTCGTCGCCCACGATGACTACCAGGGCTTAGCTCGGGTGGCCGACGCCCTGAACACCCCCATAGCGGCAGGAGAGTACGTCTACGGGATAAATCCATTCAGGCAACTGATAGAGAACCGCTCTATAGACATCGTGATGGTTGACCTTCTGCGTGTTGGCGGTATTACCGAGTGGCGCAAAGTAGCAGGCATGGCTGAGGCCTTCAACTTACCGGTGGTGAGTCACCTGGTCCCTGAGATACACATCCAACTGATGGGCGCCATCCCTAATGGGTTGACAGTGGAATACATGCCTTGGACGCTCAAGCTGTTTGAAGAGACTCCCAAGCTTGTGGACGGTTGCCTGGAGGTTCCGGACAAGCCAGGCCTTGGTTTGAAGTTTGATGAAAGCGTTATCACGCGATATGCCGTCAGCTAACAGCTGATAACAACTTTAGGAGGAATTAATGGTTGCACAGATTCGTACTTACACTATCAATAAGGGAATGATGGACTCTTGGTTGGAGTTATTCGACAAGGAAATTCGCCCCGTTCACGAGGGCTTGGGGATTCCCATTGTGGCCACCTATGTGAGCCCTGACCGGACGGATTTCGTCTGGGTACGGACCTTTGAGACCGCGGAAGAGATTCCAGAGAAAGAGAAGGCCTACTTCGCGTCTCCGGGACGTAAGGCGCTGGGAGACAAACCTACCAACCACATCGCCAAGATGGAAGTGAAGTTGGTGGAAGAAGTGCTTCGGACCGCGAAAGCGGCCTAGATAGCTGACAATATCCAACTGCGTCGCGGATGCTGATTGATTACCTGGATCGTAGATCAAATATCTGATTGCGGACGGGTTAGGTGAAATAAGTTGGCAGCTGGATGCTGATAGCCATTAGCTTAATGAAGGAGACTAATTATGGACCAGATGCGAAGTTACACCATCAACAAAGGAATGATGGACTCTTGGGTGAAACTGTTCGAGACCGGCATCAAACCGGCTCACGAAGCGATGGGAATCCCTGTAGTTGCTACATGGGTTAATGCCGACCACAACCAGTTCATCTGGGTTCGACGATTCGCCGACGGTGACGATGTTCCCGCCAAAGAGGCCGCATTCCGCGAGTCCGATGGCTTCAAATCCCTGGGAAGCCAGCCTGGCGAACACATAGCCAAGATGGATATTCAAAGCTTAGAACAAGGAAAGTTGGCAGCCTAGCGGCCGACAGCTAAAATTCCGCACCTTTCGACTAAATAGTTGATGAGATTTTAGCTGACCAATCTCATCAATCGGGACTTGCAGCTTGTTTTCGCATGAGGATGTGGACGATGTCTGCTTCGAGGAATTCTTCGCCTCGTTCCTCGTAGCCGTTGGCCGCGTAGAAGTCCTTGACGTAAACTTGAGCGTTAAGGATGTAGGTGGTGACGCCTTGTTTCGTGGCCTCTTGCTCGAGGAACTTCAGTAGCCGTCCCCCGATTCCATGGCGGCGCCAATCAGAGTCCACGGCCATGCGGCCGATGCGGGCGGCGCTGTCTTCGTCCCGATAGAACACCCGGCCAGTGGCTATGACCTGACCGTTATGAATGGCTATGGCGTGGGTGGCGGAAGCGTCGATCTCGTCCAGCTCCTCTTCCATCGGCACTTGCTGCTCCGACACGAACACTCGGAACCTCACTCCCAATGCCCCTTCCATCTCCGTTTCAGTATCCACCAGTTTTATGGTCAGGTCTTCCATTGTCAGCTTATTGCTTAATAGATGATTACGCCGCGACCTACTTCGCCTTTGTCCATGTCGTCGTAGGCTTCGTTGACCTGGTCGAGGGAATAGTGGCGCACCACCAAGTCATCCAGATTTAGCTTGCCGGCTCGGTACATATCAAGTAGCTTGGGCATGTCCACACTGGCGTGGGTGGAGCCGTAGTAGGTGCCGCGCATGGTTTTCTCGTTCCGAACCATGTCCACCGCGTTGATCCCTGCCTCCGCGCCTACCGGGGCGATGCCCACGATGGTAACAGTGCCACTTTTGCCCGCCATGTCGTAAGCCGCTTTGGTTGTGTCGGCTGAGCCGAAAACCTCGAAAGTGTAGTCGGCACCTTTGCCATCCGTCAGCTCCCTGACTTGGGCCACCGGGTCTTTGTCCGAGGCGTTGACCGTGTGGGTCGCGCCGAACTTCATGGCGAACTCGAGCTGAGCCTCTCCGATGTCCACGGCGATGATTTTGCTGGCGTTGACCAGAGCTGCCCCCATAATTACGTTAAGGCCCACGCCACCACAACCGATAACTGCCACGGTGCTGCCGGGCTGCACGTTGGCACTGGCGGTTACCGCGCCGACGCCCGTTGGTACGCAGCAGCCGATGAGGGCGGCTACGTCCATACCGATGTTGGCGTCGATTGGCACTACGGCGGCTTCTGGGACGACTGTGTGTTCGGCGAATAATGCGGTCTTACCAAAGTGATGGATTCGAGTGTCGCCCTTGTGTAGACGAGTGGTGCCGTCGAACATGAATGCGCCAGCCGCTGCGTGTGCGTCGCACAAGTGGGAGTTTCCGGTGATGCAACTCTTGCATCGGCCGCACGAAGAGACGAACGATAGGATGACCTGCTGTCCGGGCCGGACCGAAGTCACGCCTGGACCGACAGCTTCGACGGTGCCCGCGCCTTCATGGCCTAGAACCACGGGAAGAGCCGTTGGGGCATCCCCGTGCATATAGTGTCTGTCACTGCGGCAAATGCCGGCCGCGCCGACCTTGATCAAGACCTCGTGGTCTTTAGGGTCGTCCAGCTCCAAGTCTTCAACAACCAAAGGTTTCCTTTGTTCATACAACACGGCGGCCTTAACCATCTGCAAGCGCCTCCTATGGGTTCAATAAATTCGTTTCTTGTGAGCGTGGGTATCATCGCGGAAGGGCAGGTGCGGTGTCAAATGGTAGGGGTATTGGGTTCCCCTAAACGCTTTGCATACCTTGGGACGGACTGAACCCTATTTCGCCACCACCTCCTCCGTGCAAACCCGCGTCACCCAACCGGACATCCAGGCTGAATGGCGGCCTCCACCGCCGGCTACTATTACCACTATGTCTTTCGGAGACGAGCAAATAGGGACCAGAGAATCGGCGTTGGTCTGGTCAATCCAATTAGGCCAGACTCGGTTTCCGTAGTGGGCCAGGTCTTTCAGCTTGTGGACGGGCATACGGGCATTTGCGTAGATGTACTCTCGGACGTCCGCTTTCGATAGACCCGACTTGGCGGCTTCGGCGGCGTGCTCGGGGCAGAGTACCAGCACGATCTGGGAGCGTGTGCCGAGGTGATAGTAGCCGGGGATGCCTATGCCGCGCATGTTGCCGGCGATGGTTCGCAATACCTCGATTCCCGTGCCCACTGTGCTTTCCATGACATTGTAGACGCCCAGGATGGCGGCTATGGTCACAGTGCTAGCAGAGGGTTCGTAGCCCAATTCCACATGCCGTGGCTCCCAAGGGCTGAGGTCTTCGTTCTCGCTGAAACAGAAGCTGTAGCGGTAGGGTGTAGAAAGGGTGGCCTTGTCCATATCTCCTGGAATCAGTCCGCCTAGGTTCCGGATGGCTAGCCGCAGCGCACGGCCAATGGCGGCGTTAGCTCGAAAGCCCGGCCCGAAGCAGGCAGCGTCACCGTTAATGTTCAGTTTTTTCGCAATAGGGCCATTGACTATTAGCACTTGCCCCGCGCCTCCGGTGGTGACGGCGTTGCCAGCTAGATTGAACTCGTCCCGTAGGGCAGCTTTCATGGCTGCTACCACTACGGGGAAGTGATCCGGGAGGCAGCCAGCAAGCACGGCGTTCACAGCTAGTTTTTCCAAGGTGACGTTGGAGTTGCCCGGCTGGATGCGGCCTAGAGAGTCTTGGGGCTGACCGCCGTAGCCGGATAGCATCTCGCGGACCAGAGGCTCGGTGGGCGCGATAACAGGTAAACCGTCGGTCCAGCCCTGCTCCCAGAGGTAGTCCTGGACAGCGCGCTGAGAGTCTGGGATGTTTGTTCTAGAAGACTGGAGGGAATCTAGGTTGTTGGCCATCGTTACGTGTTGCTCCATTCTGTTTGGATTGTTTATGGCAATTAGTGATCAGCAGTCGTTGGATGACTGAGGGAAGAGCGTATTCTTGCCATTCTGGCTCGGGCTGGGGTTAATTGAGCGCTGCCTAGGACTGATTGGATTGCGGAGAGGTGTCGTCGACAGGCCGGACTCATTCGAGAATCTCGGCCGATGGTTGGGTATTAGAATGAAAGAATACAAGGCGAGGGTTCATGCCCGCATCCCACTGTTGATTCCCCGGTTGGGGTCCCTGCGTCCCATCCTTCACGGGAATGACCGATCGGTTTGGTTGGCTACCTGACTTTTTCTAAAGGAGCGAAGCTTAGGAGTAGGCGCTTTTGGCCTACTCCGCCGGTGAACTCTATGGTTACCTCTGTGTCTGATGCTGTTATCTCTAGGCCGGTGACGACGCCCTCACCGAAGGCGTTGTGGCGCACGGAGTCTCCCACTTGCAGGTTTGGTTTAGCTGTGGCGCCTTGGGCTCGGTTGATGACTGGCGTGGGGGCCTGCCAATCGTTCCAGCTGGGACGCTTGGTCCGGGAACCTTCGCCCGGTTTGTCCATCCCTCCGTTGCTCTGGTTGTTGCCTGATGAGATAAGTTCCACCGGGATGTCGCGAAGGAACCGGGAAGCCTCTCCGGGCCGAGTGGCACCGAAGATGGACCGGCGGAAGGCTCGGGTCAGGTAGAGGCGCTTCTCGGCCCGCGTCATACCCACATAGCATAGCCGCCGTTCTTCTTCAAGTTGGTCTTCGTCGTCCAGAGACCGGCTGTGGGGCAGCAGGCCTTCTTCCATTCCTACTATGAACACCACTGGAAACTCCAGTCCCTTTGCTTGGTGCAGAGTAATCAATGTTATGGAGTCTTCGGCGTCTTCGTAGCTGTCCACGTCAGCCACTAAAGCCAGGCGTTCTAACAGGGTGGCCAGGCCATCGGGTGGCGGTTCGGCGTTGAACTCATGGGCCGTGTTGCGGAGCTCCATGATGTTTTCCCAGCGTTCCTGGGGGCGATCCTCGCCGTTTTGGATGAATGTCCGGAAGCCGGTGTCTTCGACCACTCTGTCCACTAGGTCTACCACTGGAGTACGCTTGCTGAGTTCGATTAGATTCTCCATCAACACAGCGAAGTCGGCCAGTGACGTGGCGGCCTTCTTGGTGATGGCAACCGGGCAATCCTCGTCGGCTAGCCGGGCAGCGGCAATCTCTTGCATGGCCGAAAACAAGGCCATGCCGCGGTTGCGTGCCCAGTCGGCCAGTTGCTGCATGGACTTGGCCCCGACGCCCCTAGGAGGGACGTTTATCACCCGGCCAACGTTCACATCGTCCAACGGGTTGTGAACCATGTGCAGGTAGGCCATCAGGTCTTTGACCTCGCGGCGTTTGTAGAAGCGGATGCCGCCGACTAACCGGTATTTGGTGCCCTTGTGCAGGCAGGCTTCCTCAAGGGCCCGAGACTGGGCGTTGATTCGGTACATGACAGCGCAGTCGCCGGCGTTGAACCCTTTCTCCCGAACCAGCCGTTCAGCTTCGGCGATGACGAACGACGCTTCCTCTCCTTCGTCGTACGCCTCCCGAACCTCCACTAGTTCTCCTTTTGAGTTGTCGGTGAACAAGTCCTTCTGGATTCGCAGGCCGTTGATGGAAATTAGGTTCTTAGCGGCGTCCAGGATGGTGGCGGTGGAACGGTAATTCTGGTCTAGAGCGATAGTCTTGGCCTTGGGGTAATCATTCTGAAAGCTCAGGATGTTGCGGATGTCTGCGCTGCGCCATGAATAGATCGACTGGTCGGGGTCTCCTACCACGCAGACGTTCTGGTGCGACTCACCTAGGTATCGCGCCAGTTGGTACTGGGAGATGTTAGTGTCTTGGAACTCGTCCACCATGATGTATTGATATCGTTCCTGGTACTTCCGCCTGACCTCTGGGAACTCCTGCAAAAGCTGGACCGACTTCATCAACAGGTCGTCGAAGTCGAGGGAGTTGTTGCGGGTCAGGATTTCTTCGTAGTGGTGGTAGATGCGGGCGCAGGTCTCCTCAAAGTAGTTGTCGACAGCGTTCCTGAGCATCGTCTGCGAGTCCCACAACATGTTTTTGGCTTTGGAGATGGTGCTGAGGACGGCGCGGGGCGAGTTGCGTTTGGGATCGACCTCCGCCAATTCCATTGACTGCTTGATGATCGTGGTTTGGTCGTCAGCGTCGTATATGGTGTAGTTGGGCTCCAGACCCAGATGATGGCCTTCTATGCGCAATAGTTTGGCGCAGAACGAGTGGAATGTGCCCACGGTAAGGGCATCGCTGCGGGAGCCCACCAGTCTGTCGAGCCGATCGCGCATCTCCCTGGCGGCCTTATTCGTGAAGGTCATGGCCAAGATGTTGTATGGCTTTACCCCATATTCGCGCACCAGGTAGGCGATTCGGTGGGTGATGACCCTGGTCTTGCCACTGCCGGGGCCAGCTACGATGAGAAGTGGGCCGTCGACAGTCTCTACGGCATCCTTCTGCGCAGGGTTGAGTCCTTCCAATAATCCGGAGCTTGTAGCCATGGGCTGATTATAACATGACATAACCAGAAATTAGCCTCAAAACAAGACTATTTCCGGCCAGGCAGGTCCGGCAGGTTATCCAATCACTCATCCACGGCCAAGAGAATTGCTAGAGGTATGCATATACTTCAGGCCGGTCTTAGAGGCCCTCGATGTTTCATTGCAACGAACTTCGAGGACGTTCAGCTTAGAGTCGAGTAACGTGGCCTATATTGCCGGCTACCTGGAAAGCAAATGGGTTATCAACGCTGTGCTAGGTGTGGCACGGATGCCCACCGTGACAAGCAACTTTAGCCGATTTAGGGTCTTTGCTGACGCAGGATATCGCCGGGGGAGAGGGTTTTTTGCAGCCATTGCCCTTTCGCCTGATACTTGCAGCCTGTTTCGGAGACCATCTCTCCTGTTTGGTTGCTTCCGGATTTCAGACAGATGTGATTCGCCTTATTCGATGTTGGCGCATCCGTGATGGCTGGTTTGCTAGCATATACAGCCGACCTGTTCATGGCGCTCAATCTATTCCACTATGCCCTGTGTTGGCGGGTGGTGCCATACGGGTGTACCTCGTTAGACTTGCACTCGTATGACGGCCTCGTATGACGGTGATATAATCATCTACCGTTTAGGCAGTCGGCCAATTACGCTTCGCGAAGCGTGATGAAATGCGGCGTACGCCGGCAGCTAGATTAGGACGAAAGGATCCATGCAAAATATTACCGCCCAGAACCTGAGGACTCCTGGACCCACTCCCATTCCCGAGGATATCGTTGAAGCCATGACCTCCCCGATGATCAATCATCGGGGACCTGAGTTCGACGAGATGATTCACAAGACGACCGAACAATTGAAGCAGGTTTTTATGACCAAGAACGACCTGTTCATCCTGACGGCGTCTGGCACTGGCTCTCTGGAGGCGGCCATAGTAAATACGCTATCACCAGGAGATCGAGTCATAGCTGCTACGGCAGGGGCCTTTGGCGACCGGTTCGTGGATATGGTTGAAGCTTACGGCGCCGATGTGAAGCGCATGGACTTCGAATGGGGCGGCCCCATCGCCCCAGGCGATATTCGTAAGGCGTTGCAAGATGACCCCACTGTGAAGGCCGTGCTCGTCACCCACAACGAGACATCTACCGGCGTCACCCATCCGGTGGAAGAGATAGCCAAGGTCGTGAAAGGTGAATTCGATAAGTTGTTTCTGGTCGATGCAGTCTCGAGTCTGGGCTGCATCCCTTTGCCGGTGGACGCTTGGGACTGTGACATGGTCGGCACAGCCTCCCAAAAGGGGTTCATGATTCCGCCCGGCCTCTCGTTCATTAGCGTCAGCGAGGCCGCCTGGGAAGCCCAGCAGACCGCCAAAATGCCCCGGTTCTATTTCGACCTAGCCATGGCCAAGCAATACTTAGCGACAGGCCAAACCCCGTTCACTCCCAACTTGTCGGCCATGTACGGACTCAGCCGAGCCCTGGATGTTTTGCTGGAAGAGGGTATGGAGAACGTTTTCGGCCGCCACGACACTATCGGCCAGTTCACCCGTGACGGAGTAAGGGCTCTGGGCTTGGAACTTCTGGTCTCTGACGAGGCATACGCTTCGAATACCGTGACCGCCATCAAGGTGCCCGAAGGTGTTGACCAGAAAGCATTGATGGGCAAGATGCGCACCGAGCACAATGTGGTGTTGGCCGGTGGACAGGGGCGTATGAGTTCAGACATATTCCGCATAGGCCACTTAGGCGCCGTTGAGAAAGACGACATCACTCAGGTCATGGACGCCCTGAAGGTGGTCTTGCCTGAAGTGGGCTTCAAGTCTTAACGGCGGACGGTCTTCATAGGATGAAAATACATCCGAACGGAGCTAGTTTACGTATGAATAAGCTCGGCGAGATAGGATAATTAACGAAATAATATTTTCGCCGAGCTAAAGTAACCGCAGGTCCGGCGTTACATTTTATGGCTAATGATGGGGGGTGTTTAAGTGGCTATTTCCCAACTGGAACAGGCGATGGCTACACTCAGATTGGGTATCGCCGAGATGCGTGCCAAAGAAGAGCGACTGGACGCCCAGATAAATCAATTCCGGACCCAATTGCGCCGCCTGCCCAGGCAGGTTGTATATGGTCAGACCTCCCTTGAACTTTCCTTGACCGCCATGGGTGAGATTGAAGAGCGACTTGAAGACGCCGTGGCTAACCGGCGTAGGCTGCTGGCGATAAAAGATACCGCCATCCAAGAATTGGAGGCCCTTCAATTACTCAAGCGGGTGGATGAGGCGCGGTCCAAGCTGGCCAGCCTCAAGAAGAACGGGCTATTTGGAGCTTCTTCTGGCGAAGAGGCTCAGGAGCAGATCCGCCAATTAGAAGGGTTCATCGCTGCCAACAGCCGCCAGGCCGAACAGGCTATCACCGACCGGTTCCGGCAACGGATGGATGGAGACCTAACAGCCATCTAGCTCTTTCTATAGTTCACCGTCGATTCGGTTAATCACTAGACCGGTAGGCAACTTGGGGTAGAAGAAAGTGGACTTTCGGGGCAAACGCTGCCCTCCGCCGACGATGCTCTCGAATGCGTCTAGAGGGAAGGGCTTTAGCAGGAATACCATTTGCAGTTCACCGCTTTTGGCCTGTTCCACGGCTTTTTCATGGTCGTGCATGAAATCAAGGTGCTCTAAGGTAGCGTCGCCCAGCTCTGGCTTAAGCACCTGTTCCTCCAGGACCCAGGCTTCGGATGCTGATAGCGGCCCCCAGTCTGGTTCGATCGCAGATTCTTTCAAGGTCAACATCTTTGCGCCGCCGCTATCGACAGACGCCATCAGGCGGCGGTCGACCCCTAGCCGGCCTACCTGATCGATCACGTCGTTGGAGGTTCCATTGGCCGGCTCCGAGTCGAATAGTTGATTTAGTTTCGCCTTGATTTTGGCTAACTTGTCTTCTGGTACGTTGTTAAGAGTCCTGTGATAACCCAGCACTACCAGACCAGGGTCATCGAAGGCGATTAGGGTCATCATCACAAAATTGTGGGCGAGGTTAGCAGACTTGTTGCCTGGGTCTTCGGCGTGCCGGTCAAGTTGATATTGCCTGGCGGCTTCATAGCGGTGGTGGCCGTCCGCCAGGTATATGGGCCGGCTGGCGAAGAATTTGCTGATCTGGTTCTGCACATTAGGCTCTGAGATGCGCCAAAGGGCGGTAATGCTTCCCGAGTCGTCGGTGGAGTTGAACTCTGGTGTACCGTTCATAATTTGCGGGTAGATCCGGTCAAGCTCACCTTCGGCGTCGCGGTAGATCGACATTATCGGACTGATGTTGGCTGATAGGGATTCCATCAGCCAGACGCGGTCCTGGATCGCCGGGGCTTGGGTGAACTCGTGGGGAAGCACTTCGCGGGTTTCGTAGTCTTCTAACCACACTAATGCGATCAGCCCGATGCGTACCATGTTCTTGTCACCCAGAGGGAAACTGTGGCGCATAAGGTAGTAGCTGGGTTCGGGATCCTGCTGTAGGACTCCGTCGGCCCGCCAGCGGTCGAACAGGTCTGAAGTGGCTGTGTATTGCTCCTTGGCAGAAGAGTTCCAGTCCAGGCCTTCTCCTGCTTCCAGATGGATGACGTTGTATGGGTTCTGTGCCTTGAGGGCCTTTTGGGTGTCCTCGTCAATCATGTCATATGGCGGGCACAGGACCGAGGCCATATCCCCTACTTTTTCTGGGCTAAAGCGCCAACCTCTGAACGGGCTTACCTCTGCCATTCCACCACCTGTGCGTCATGTATTGTACCGTGAGAAGGCTCGATTATAGGTTAACCCCAAGAACCAGTCCACAGACGGGCCAGCTGTCGGTTCCATAAAGGGTTCTTAAGATGAATAACGTTCTTCTTGTGATATACTTTGTGCTTCCCCAGGCACGAGTAGAAACGTGATATCGTCCCCATAAGGAAGGTAGTCCATGGCAGGCCCAATCAACCGTGTAGAAGGTGGCACCATAACTAACGCTAAAGGCTTCAAAGCTGGCGGCACCTATGTTGGGATCAAGACCTTCTCGGAAGACAAAATGGATATGGGACTGCTTCTTTCGGATACCCCGTGCTCGGTTGCCGGCGTGTTCACCAAGAGTACTCTGGTCTCACCGTCAGTGACTGTGAACCGGGAGACTCTGGCTGCCGGCGGTCCAGTACGCGGGCTGGTGGTCAATTCGGGTATAGCAAATGCGGGAGTCGGCGAGCAGGGCTATGTAGATGCTAAAGAGATGGCCGCCGTAGCCGCTCTCGGCCTGGGCGTAAAACCAGAAGAAGTTCTTGTGTTCAGCACCGGTGTCATCGGTGTTGAATTGCCCATGACGCTGATCAGAAAGGGCGTCGATGAGATAGAGCTGAAGGATAACGGCGGAAACGCTTTGGCTCGGTCCATGATGACCACCGATACCAGGACAAAGGAAGCTGCAGTAACAGTGAATGTGGGAGGCACCGAGGTCAACATCAGCGGCGTAGCAAAGGGCTCGGGTATGATTCACCCTAATATGGCGACGATGCTTTGCTTTGTGGCTACCGATGCTGCCGTTGAGCAGGACTATCTCCGGGCAATCCTTCCGGATATCGCAGACAGCACGCTTAATATGCTGGATATCGATGGCGATACGAGTACCAACGACAGTTTAGTGGTCTTAGCCAACGGGGCTGCGGGCAATGCTGCACTTTCTGCAGCCAGCCCAGATGCTGGCAGTTTCCGTGATGGCCTTATGGAAGTCTTAGTCCAGTTGACCCGCCAGTTGGCCCAGGATGGTGAAGGGGCGACAACTTTGGTGGTTGCCGAGGTCGAGGGCGCCAAGAATGTTGCCGACGCCCGGTTGGCTGCCAAGACTATCACCTCATCGTTGCTGGTTAAATCTGCGGTGTACGGAGCAGACCCCAACTGGGGTAGGCTGGTCATGGCCCTTGGCCGCAGCGGGGCCGAAACTGTCGAGTCGAAGATCGATCTATATATCAACGGAGTTTGCATCATGGAATCTGGCAAACCCGTGCCGTTCCACCGGGACGCCGTTGTTGTTCTCATGCGTGGCGATGAGGTCACGTTTGGAGTTAACTTGAATCTCGGGGACGGTCGTGCCACCGCTTGGGGCTGCGACCTCACCGAAGAATACGTGGTCATCAACAGTGCCTACACGACCTAGACAAGTTTCTATCATAAATGTTGGCATGAGCCTTTTTGCTCGGACACGTCTGCGTCCGATTTCCCGATAACATTCGGGGAGTGGCGGCCGCATTCAGCCGGAAGGGCCTGCGGTAGTCTGATTGCTTCTCCGGCGGCTTTCGCGATCCCTCTTATGCAGCCGATTCCATTCCCAATAGACCCTATCGATACTCGATTCTGTTTTAGGCTTTGGAGGAAGAATTGGCGGTCCAACCGACTTCCGGTCACCCAATAGTGGTAAAGATCGGCGGCAGCACCCTGGGTAGTCATGACACCAGTCTTAGGGACTTGGTGGCGCTACAGGAGGAAGGGCAACAGGTGGTGGTGGTTCATGGTGGCGGTAACGTGATATCCCAGTGGATGCAACGCCAAGGCCTGGCGCCCCAGTTTGTGGGCGGCCTTCGGGTCACGGACGCACCCAGCCTAGAGATAGTGGTTGCAGTCCTCGGTGGGTTAATCAACAAAGAATTAGTGTCATTGATGTACGAGTTCGGAGGCCGGTCGGTGGGCCTGAGTGGGATCGATGGTTGCATGGTGGAAGCCGAAATAGGAAATCCAGAGTTGGGTTTCGTTGGAGAGGTAACCAATGTCAACGTCGACCTGATTCGAGTTGCTCTCGATAGCGGGTTCATCCCGATGATTGCCCCGTTGGGCGTCCATGTGCGCGACGGCTCCGAAAACGCCGGTAGCCCGTTGAACATCAATGGAGACACTGTAGCCGGAGAACTGGCTCGCGCACTGGAGGCCCAGCAGTTGGTGTTTCTGACCGACGTTGCCGGCGTCATGGACGGCGGCGGTCGAGTCATCAGAAGGTTGGACCGGCGCCGGGCCAACATCCTTTTCAACTCTGGTGTGATTCAAGGTGGCATGATCCCCAAACTTTCTGCCTGTCTCCGGGCCCTCGAACAATCCCCTGTGGCTAACATCATAGATGGCAGACAGCCAAACGCACTGTTGGAATGCATACGCGGTAATTCCACTGGCACTACTATAGTTGGTGATTTTAGAAGCGCGCGCCGGAAGGCGCCGCCAAGTCCATGAGCTATGACCTGACCAACGACGCAGAACAACCAGACGGGCCGAACTTACCTGGAATCTCGGCGGTTGTACTACTGCGAGTTCGAAACGGCTGCATAATCGCCATTGGTCTTCTGTTTGCCTTCTTGATCCTGTGGTGGCTGAGGACGGTTTACACCGACCTGCTGTGGTACGGCGAGTTGGGATATCGGGATGTGTTCACCAAGATCTTGGTTATAAAGATCTGGCTCTTCATCGGTGGCACGGTAATGACTTCCGCTTCCCTGATGATTAATTTCTATTTCACATTTCGGTTCTCTAGAGGCCCTTCCAGTCTCCCAATCAATGAAGACACCATGCGTCTGTTGCGGGCTATGCTGGTGGCGGCGGTTTTCATTACTGTTCTTATCGCCGCCCCGGTTTTCGGATCGGCCGCTGCTGGGCGTTGGGAGATCTTCCTGCTGGTTCTGAACAAGGTGTCGTTCGGAGTCTCCGACGCCGAGTTCGGGAAGGACCTCTCATTCTTCATAGTCACACTCCAGATGCTCAACTTCATCCAGAACTGGGTGATGGGCATACTGATCGTATCTGTCGTCATGTCGCTGTTCCTCTATGCGGGAATCTATGGTCTTAGGGGGCTGAACTTCGTCCTGGCACCTCGCATGTTGAAGCACATCGGCATTCTAGGCGGCTTGTTGATGTTGAGCATCGCCGTTGGGCACGTGGTAGCCATATACGGCCTGGTGGTGTCAGCCGGAGGCTTGGTCGCCGGTGCAGGATACACTGATATCCACGCCAAGATTCCGGTGCTGTGGCTGATGACGGCAATAGCATCTCTGGCTGCGGCAGCGTTCTTCACTAGCCATTACTTTGGCGGATTAAGGCTTATGATCGGTTCTTCCAGCCTCTGGGTCATAATGGTGCTGTTGGCCAATTTAGCCTTGCCGGCGCTGTTCCAACGGTTTCAGGTGGACCCCAACGAATTCGAAAAGGAGAAGGTCTACATCGAACGGAACATCGAGTCCACCCGCATCGCATACCAGTTGGATCAAGTGGAGCGAATTTCGGTGCCAGCTGTGGGCAATCTGGACGCCGACGTGATAAGAGAAAACCCGGCGGTGATCGAAAACATCCGACTCTGGGACGTGGAGCCACTGCAAGACGCCTATAACCAACTCCAATTCATGGAACTTTATTACAACTTCCTTAACATGGACTCGGACCGGTACGTCTTGGATGGGAAGCTGCGCCAGGTGTTATTGGCGGCTAGGGAGCTGGATCCAGACAACCTTCCCGTCGACGCGCGCAACTGGGTGAACCGCAGACTCCAATATACACATGGTTACGGCTTGGCCATGAGCCCGGCTACGGGATTCACGCCCGAAGAAGGGCGTCCTGAATTCTTCATTCAGGATATTCCCATCCGAGGGAAGATTCCCATCGAGCGACCCGAATTGTACTACGGAGAGTCGCCAGCGCCCTTCGCCATAGTGAACAGTTCGGCCCCTGAGATTGACCCTTCAGGAAGCGAACTGCATTACGACGGTTTAGGTGGCGTGAAATTGGGCTCAACCCTTCGCAAGTTGGCCTATGCTTGGCAGTTCGCCGACGTTAATATCCTGCTCAGCGATCAAGTCTCTTCGGACACCCGCATCCAGTACCGCCGCCAGATAAGTACTCGGGTCAATTCATTGGCGCCGTTCCTGACCATGGACGAAGACCCGTACCCAGTGGTCGACTCTTACGGTAAGTTATGGTGGCTGCAAGACGCTTTCACAACCACCGATAGATACCCTTACTCGACTTTCACTGAAGACGGCTTTAACTACATCCGAAA
Source organism: Dehalococcoidia bacterium (assembly GCA_022451945.1). Classification (GTDB taxonomy): domain Bacteria; phylum Chloroflexota; class Dehalococcoidia; order Lucifugimonadales; family UBA3495; genus UBA9611. The sequence goes on along the minus strand of JAKUNK010000008.1, from coordinate 83,504 downwards.
CAGCGTCAAGGCTGCGGTTGACGCGTTCACCGGCGAGGTCTATATCTACGTCATGGACCCCAACGACCCGCTGTTGAAGATGTATCGGCGCGCCTTCCCGGGCCTGTTTCTGGACTTCCAAGAAATGCCTGCTGACCTCCAGTCACACATCCGTTACCCTAACGGTCTGTTCTCGGCTCAAGCAGACATGTATCTGCGCTATCACATCACGGACCCTCAGATTTTCTTCAACCAGTCTGAACAATGGGCCATCCCTCAAGACACTCGATTCGGCCAGAGCGGTGTGGATGTCCATCCGTCGTACCTGATCCTACAGATGCCCGACAGCGACACCGAGGAGTTTGTGTTAATGTTGCCTTTCAGTCCGGCCGGAGATAAGAAGAACCTGGTCGGCTGGCTAACGGCACGGAATGACGGCAAGCACTATGGCGAACTAAACGCCTTCGTAGTGCCCAGTGACCCGCAGGTGGATGGTCCAGCCCAGGTGGAAGCTCGTATTGAGAACGACCAGACGATCTCCCAGCAATTCACACTGTGGGACGGGGCTGGGTCTCAGGTCGTACGAGGCCAGCTACTGGTCATACCAGTCGGCGATGCGATAATCTATGTGGAACCTTTGTATCTCCAGTCGGAAGTGCTAGCATTTCCGGAGCTTAAAAAGGTGATTCTAGCCGACGGCAGCAACGTCGTCATGGCGGATAGTGTCGGCGAAGGATTGGCCATGTTGCTGGAAGGTGGGGCGCTTCCCGATGGATTGCCAGGCGGCGCTGCGGGGGTAGGTGGGGACGGCCAGGCAACTCCAGGCCATGAAGGCCTGCATGTGATCGAAGATGCGGTCGATGGGTTGGACGAGGCCTTGAAAGAGCTTCAAGAGGCTGTGGAACGCCTACGAAAGTCCTTGAACAAGGACTCGCAGTAACCAGACCGATAATGGGGAGGAGACCCGCTATGAGCAAGAGCAGTGATTGGATAGAGGTTGAGAAGAAGTATTACGCCCAGACAGTACGCCGCCAACCGGTGGTGCTGGTCAAGGGCGAAGGCACGCGCGCTTGGGACGCCGACGGCAAAGAGTATCTGGATTTCGTAGCCGGCTGGGCCGTCAACCAGTTGGGCCACTGCCATCCGACGGTGACCAAGGCTATTGCGGATCAGGCCGCCACTCTGGTTCAGACTTCCAACCAGTTCTACAGCGTGCCCCAACTACAACTGGCCGAGACGCTGATCGAAAATAGCGCACTCGACCTGGTATTCTTCGGCAACAGCGGCGCAGAGGCCAATGAGGGCGCCATGAAGCTGGCCCGGCGATACGGTAAGCTCCACCGCGACGGCGCTTACGAGATAATCACAGCTCTGAATTCCTTCCATGGCCGAACCATGGCTACTGTGGCCGCCACCGGCCAGCCTCATTACCAGGAGAACTTCACTCCGTTACAACCCGGATTCGTCCACGTTGACTACAACGACGTGGAGGGCATCATGAACGCCACGAATGACAGGACAGCGGCGGTGATGATTGAGCCGGTACAAGGTGAGGCCGGAGTGATCATTCCTGACGACGACTATCTGAAGCGGGTAAGGGAGTGGTGTGACCAGCAGGGCATATTGCTGATTTTGGACGAGGTACAGACCGGTATGGGCCGGTTGGGCAGCTTGTTCGGCTATCAGGAATATGGTGTCGAACCCGATGTCATGACTCTGGCCAAAGGTCTCGGGCACGGCGTGCCTATCGGAGCGTTCCTGTCCAAAGAACATGCCATGGCCTTGGTCCCGGGTGACCATGGCTCGACCTTCGGCGGTAATATGTTGACGACCGCCGCTTCTTATGCAGGAACTAAGTTTCTGATTGATAACAACATCCCCAGCAAGGTCAAAGAGATGGAACCTTACCTGCTGGGCGTACTGAACGACCTGAAGGGCCGGTTCTCTTTTATCACCGAGGTACGTGGCAAAGGCCTGCTGGCTGCGATGGACTTCGACAGTGACATATCTGGGCAAGTATTGACTGCGGCCAACGAGGCAGGGATCTTGCTGAACGGTCCCAGACCCCACACGATCCGCTTCATGCCGCCTCTGAACATCACCAAGGAAGAGATCGACGAAGGCGTGGAGCGCCTAGGTAGGGCACTGGCGACCATCTAATACCGGACGGATAGAATCATATAATGGCAAGACCAAAGATAGTGTTGGCTTACAGCGGGGGATTGGATACAACGGTGGCTGTCCCTTGGCTACAGGAAAAGTACGACGCAGACATAATAACCCTCACTATTGACCTGGGTATGGTAGATCTGGAGTCCATCCGCCAGAGAGCGCTAAGTATTGGTGCGGTGGAAGCTCTGACCGTCGATGGTCGGGATACCCTGGTCAATGAGTTTCTTTTCCCGTCACTCCAAGCAGGGACGGTATATGAAGAACAGTATCCTCTGGCCACAGCACTGGGCCGTCCGCTTATCGCTCGGTACTTGGTGGAGGCGGCCAAGGAGCACGGCGCGTACGCTATCGCCCACGGCTGCACTGGCAAGGGTAACGATCAAGTTAGGCTGGAAGTCGGTGTTGCTTCCTTGGGGCCAGACATAGAGGTCATTGCTCCTATTCGTGACTGGGGCATGAGCCGTGATGACGAAATCGAGTATGGTCAGGCGCGGAACCTGCCCATCAACGCTAATCGCAGCCGATTCTCCACTGACGAAAACCTGTGGGGCAGGAGCGTAGAGGCAGGAGAATTAGAAGACCCTTGGCTAGAACCTCCTGAAGATGCCTACGCCTGGACCAACGCGGTGAAGGCGACACCTGACGACCCAACCTACGTTGAAGTCCATTTCGAGTGTGGCGTGCCCAAGTCGTTGGACGGCGAGCGCATGGCAGGGACTGATCTGATCAATCACCTGAACACCGTAGCAGGCACCCACGGTATCGGGCGCATCGACCACGTTGAGAACAGGTTAGTGGGCATCAAGTCGCGTGAGATATACGAATGCCCGGCGGCCACACTCCTGCACACTGCCCACACCGCTTTGGAAGCCATGACCTTGACCAAAGACCAGGCTCGAACCAAGGCTCGTATCGCTTTGGAATACGCCGACGTGGTCTATAACGGGCTGTGGTTCACAGCCCACCGGGCAGACCTAAATTCCTACGTCCAGAGTACCCAGCGGTTTGTAACCGGTGATATCCGAGTGCGCTTGCATAAGGGTACTGCCACGGTAGTTGGCCGCCAGGCGCCCAAGGCATTGTATAATCATGGGCTGGCGACGTATGACCGCTCGGACGAGTTTGACCACGGCTCTGCCGAAGGATTCATCAAGATCTACGGCCTGTCGGTAAAGACTGAGAACCAGGTCCAGTCGGATTGATCCTCTGGTTCTTTCCATAGCCGAGTTCCCCACTTTTGTAGTACCACGTTCCTGGAGGACCAATGACAGTCGCCGCCCGCATGAATGATCTGGGCACTGAATCGGCTTTTGAAGTGCTGGCTAAGGCCCGGGCTCTAGAAGCCGAGGGTAAAGAAATAATCCACTTAGAGATCGGAGAGCCCGATTTCGAAACTCCTAGGCATATCGTCGAGGCGGGCATGCAGGCTATCAGCGACGGTTTCACTCATTACGGACCAACTGCCGGGTTGCCCGACCTGCGGGAGGCCATCGCACGGAACAGCCGTGAAGTACGAGGTACCAACACCGACCCGGCCAATGTGGTGGTGACGCCTGGTGCAAAACCCATCATGTTCTACGTTCTGTTGGCATTGGCCGAACCCGGCGTGGAAGTCATTTACCCGAATCCAGGATTCCCAATCTACGAGTCCATGATCAAGTTCGCCGGAGCCACTCCGGTTCCCATGCAACTTCTGGAAGAGAAGGACTACCATCCCGACTTGGATGCGCTGCCAGGAATGATTACTGACCAAACTCGGCTGATCATCCTGAACTCGCCGGAGAACCCCTGCGGGTCAGCCCTGACCAAGCAAGAACTAGAGACCATCGCAAGGGTTGTAATGCAGCATCCGGATCTGTATGTGTTGGCCGATGAGATATACAAAGACATCCTCTACACCGGTGAACACTACAGTATCTCGTCCATACCGGGCATGCAGGAACGCACCATAATCCTGGATGGATTCTCAAAGAGCTACGCTATGACCGGCTGGCGGATGGGCTATGGGATCCTCCCCGAAGAATTGATTCCCCACGTGGTGAAGCTAGCTGTAAACAGCGTCTCTTGCGCCGCGTCCTTTACCCAGAAGGCAGCGGTGGCCGCGCTGGAAGGCCCAAGGGACGAAGTCGAAGCCATGGTGGCTGAGTTCGGCATCCGACGCAGGCTGATAACTGATGGACTGCGTAGTATTCCAGGCATCAATTGCCCGGAGCCGGAGGGGGCGTTCTACGCCTTCCCTAGCATCCAAGAAACTGGGCTGACCAGCATGGAATTCGAGACCAGGGCAATGAACGAGGCGGGAGTTGCTTTACTGTCCGGCAGCGCCTTCGGCAAGTACGGCGAGGGGTATGTACGGCTATCCTATGCCAATTCTCAAGACAATATTCAAAAGGCCATCAGCCAGTTGGACAAGATGGTCCGCACCCTCTAGCCACTAACGAACGGAGATTGAGATGGGCGAGATCAAAGTAGTGCATCCAGACGGTCTGGAAGTTGAGATTCAGTCTGGGGCGATGACCAGACTGGCCGGAGTGTCCGAAGCCCTGACAGGTTCCACGGGCATCCACTTAGCCGTGGCCACGATCCCTCCCCATTGCGCCTCGAGTCCGCACTACCATGTGAATTGCGAATCAGCCATCTATGTGGTCAAAGGGAAGGGCCGTTTCGTGATTGGTGATAACTTGGACACCGAACTACCGATCGGACCTGGAGATTTTATCTATGTGCCTGCTGGAGCCGTTCACCAACCGGTGAATGATGGTTCGAATGACCTGGAGATAATCGTGGCCCGCAACACGCCCGTTGAGATAGTGGTGGAAGTGGAGCCGTCCAAGGCATAGATAGCTCTTACACGCCTTTTAACGGCTTATATTGAGCCTGTAAAAAAACTGTGGTTTAACTGAGACCCTGGTTCGACATGATTATCATCAGCGGTGGTAGTCTGGAAAGCCAGAACCCCTACCCACGTACCAGGCGATGGGCTATACTATCCGCGCTCAAGCTGACCAGTAGAAATTCTGGAGGAATAACATGGACCTGGGTCTATCCGAGATACAGCAGATGCTGAAGACCAGCGCCCAGGATTTTTTGTCCCGAGAATGCCCCCTGACTCTTGTTCGGGAGATGGAGGAGGACTCACGGGGATTCACTGATGAACTGTGGCGTCAGATGGTTGGACTTGGTTGGACCGGCGTGGCGTTCCCTGAACAGTATGGGGGCACTGGCGGCAATTTCGCCGACCTGGGAGTGTTGTTGGAAGAGATTGGCCGCTCTCTAGCGCCTTCACCATTCTTCTCCACCGTGGTGCTGGGCGGAATGACCGTCTTAGACGCCGGTTCGGACGCTCAGAAAGACGAATTGATCAGCCGCATATGCGCCGGGACCATAATTATGACTATGGCTGTTTCAGAGGACAGTGCGACCTATGAACCCTGGGGCATCAAGGCTACTGCCAATCAGAAAGGTGGTGGTTACGAGATCAGCGGCACCAAGTTGTTCGTGCCCGATGCTGAGGCATCCGACGTGGTCATAGTGGCAGCGCGCACCTTGTCAAGTTCTGATCCTGCTGATGGCATATCCCTGTTCTTGGTGCCTTCCGGGACCAATGGACTGAATATATCACCGATGCAGTCGATAGGTAATGAGCGGGTGTTTGAAGTCAACCTGGACAAGGTCAACGTGCCTGCGGATGCGGTACTCGGTCCTGTGGGTCAGGGTTGGCCCATCGTCGAACAGAGCATCATGAGAGCCACGGCGGCCCAATGCATCGAGATGCTGGGCGGGGCCGAGGCAGTGCTGGACATGACCGTCGAATACGCTAAAGGCCGCACCCAATTCGGCCGTGCCATTGGCAGTTTCCAGGCGGTTCAACACCACTGCGCGCGCATGGCCACCGACGTCGAAGGCTCGAAGAATATCGCTTACCAGGCGGTCTGGCGGCTGTCGGAGGGCTTGTCGGCCCAGAAAGAAGTAGCGATGGCGAAGGCCTGGATCGGCCCAGCATACCGTCGTGTATGCGGCACTGCCCACCAGTGCCACGGCGCCATTGGGTTCACAAAAGAACACGACTTGCAGCTATATACCCGGCGGGCTAAGGTCCACGAACTGACGTATGGTGACGTCAACCATCACAAAGAGGTTGCATTGCAGCACCTAGACGATGAGTAAGAATTACCGCACCCCGGAGGCGAACAAGGCATGACCACCACTACAGAATGTGTTTTCTGCAACATGGCGCAAGACCCTATGCACGCTGCCCCGGTTTACCGGGACGACCGGGTTTTTGCCGTAAAAGACATCAACCCCAAGGCCCCCGTGCATATGCTTATCGTCCCTAATATGCATATAGCGTCATTGGCCTACGTCGGCCCAGGACAGGTGCCCATCATGGGTCACATGTTCGTGGTAGCGGAAGAGATTGCCCGGCGCGAAGGTATCACCCTCAGTGGATACCGACTGGTGTTAAACCAGGGTGATGACTCGGGCCAGGAGATTCCTCATCCCCACATGCACCTCCTGGGCGGCAAGAAATTGGGAGCTATGGGCTAGGCCGCCCGGTCTAACAGTTACTGCAGTGACCGACTTGCTTCAAAGCCTCCAGAACCGCCTGGAGGGCCTGCCCGACGGACTGCAGGCACATATATATCGCGTCCGTGACGTGGCTATGGAGTTGGCCTCTCGTCACGGCATTCCCTTAGACCGTGCCGAACTGGGCGCTCTGGCACATGACGTATGTCGAGCCGTTCCAGGGGATGAGCTCCTGAAGATGTCCGCTGACCTGGGAGTGTTAGTGACCGATGTGGAACGGGATTTTCCTCTCCTGCTCCACGGCCCGGTTGGTGCTGAACTCCTACGCATGGAAGAAGAGCTTGCTGAACACAGTCTCTGTGAGGCGGTGCGCTGGCATTCAACCGCCCATGCTTCTCTGGACGATCTGGGCAAGCTGGTGTTTTTGGCCGACAAGTTGGACCCACATAAAGCGGCCGTCTACTCCTACCAAGCCAAGCTGCATGATATGGCACTAGAGAGTCTGGACCTGGCGCTGCTGGAATTCCTATCCCGTGAGATGGCCGTGCGGCTCGAAAAAAGAGAGACTGTCCACCCGGCCAGCTTGGACGCGCGCAACAGCTTGATCCTAAAGCTCAAGAACTAACTCCCAGGGATTGAAGCTTGACCGCAGTTAGCGCATCATAAGTTAACGGCAACCACGCCGGAGAAGGCGACCAGCCTGAGAGGTTCCGATGCAGATTAACCTGACACCAGAAGCCGTTCACCATATCCAGAGCAAAGGCGGTCAGGCGGCCGTCGACCTGCTTTCGTTCACATCTTGAGGCGGCAACTCCACTGAGGTATCGGTCGATACCCGACTCTCCCGTCGCGACGTCTCCCCGTACCGCAAGATAAAACAGGACGGTGTGGAGTTGTTCATCCCACCCAACTTGGCCCAGCACACCACCACAATGAACATCGACAGCAAGAAGTTCTTGTTTTTCCGGAACCTCAAAGCGGAGCTTGAACTGGAGAACGGGTTAGTGTTGGGTCGTCGTGACTCGTGGGCTTGATGTCCAATGACCTCGTTTATCGGCTCTGGTAGTTGAAGACCGCTTTATCATTGGCAATCCTGAAGAGTGCCTAGAAGAGACCCACAGGTATAAAGATCTGGGGGTGGATAAACTGATACTCCGTTCCCAATGGACAGGTATGGAGGGCGAGGTAGCTACCAAGTCGTTCCACCTATCCGCTGAGAAGGTCATGGCGAAATTCGTTTAGTTATTACCTGGCTCGCCGACCCTGTGTTTCCTTGGAAAGATATCGAAGGCTTCCCCAACGTTAAAGCAACATTAATACGCGGCGTTGCGACCTATTTGGCGTGGTATTTCGGGGTTCTCTTTTCCACGAAAGACCGGCTGGCCTCTTTGAAATCCTCACTCAGATGCAGTTTGAGAGGCAGCATCTGCATGTCGGCTTCGGCCCCGGTCTGAACCCACTGACGGCGTGTCAACTTGACCGCGGCCCTGGTGGCCAGTGGCGGCGATTTTAGAACCTTCTTAGCCAGTTCCTCAGCGGCTCTGACGTGCTCGCCGGTCGGTACCAGGCGGTTAATAAGGCCCAGCCGGTACAGTTCTGACGCGTCTATGTGCTCCCCTGTGATCACCATCTCCGAGGCTATCTTGGATGGCATGAAGGCGTTGACCTTGGCCCAGATTCGACCGCCGGGCAGTCCCCTTCGGGTCTCGGTGATGCCGAATTTGGCGTCCTCCGAGGCTACTATCATATCGGACTCCGCGGCTATGACTATTCCTGCGCCCAGAGCGTATCCGTGGACGGCTGCGATTATTGGTTTCCAGTTGATGGCGCGGCCCATGTAGCCCTCGGGATTAGGCCCTCGCTCTCTCCGTGCGCTCTGCTCCGGCGTCATGGCCACGAAACGCTGCTTGATGTCGGCCCCAGCACAGAAACTCCGGCCTGCACCGTGTACTATGGCCACCCAGGCTTCGTCATCCAGATCAAACTCCAGCAAGGCTGAGTGCAGGTCTTCTTCGAACTGGTCGTTCACTGCGTTCAGTGCTTGAGGACGGTTAAGCATGATGTAGGCGATATTATCCCGCCTTTTGTACATCATGGTTTCGTATTTTGTAATGATTTGGGGTTCTTCAGTTGATGTTTCGAGCACTGGACCACCTCTATGCGATACGTAGTTTGTTTTAATTTCCAGGCGTGGTTGATCGTGAATTTCAAGAAATCAGAAAATCTGTTCGAAAACAGTTGACATCTGCAGAACAAGTGTTCTAAACTCAGTAAGCAATATTAGAACATTTGTTTTGGAGTACCGACATGACCGCTTTAGATTGGCCGATCATTTCCAGCCCTGTTCTTGATGCCATGCCCGAATTTTACCATTACGAAGATACGGGTTGTGAGGTTTCTGGTGCCTGCCTGGACTGCCCACTACCTCAGTGCAAATACGATGACCCGGCCTGGTTTCAGCGCAACCGGAGGTTGGCCAGGGACTTTAAGATCTGGTCTGCTATGCAGCAAGATGACTTGACGGTTGAAGACGCCGCGGAGCGCTTTTCTGTCACTGTGCGCACCATCTTCCGGATCATGCGCCGCTGCCGCGACGCCACTTTGATCAATCAGGAAGAATTGGTGGTTTTCGCTGGGGATTAGAGATTCTTTTGACATATAGGAACATAAGGAGGGCCTCCCGGCTAATCAGGAGGCCCTCCTTATGTTGTCTGGTAGAGCAATCCCCTCAACCGCCTTTTACGGAAGAGTGGCTTTTAGTTTGTTAGCCCTGTTGAACCGCTTGGTATTCCTTGATGGCTGGGATGACTTCTTGGCTTAGGAGGTCTATGTTGCGCATGGCTATCTTGTGGGACATGGGGCCCTCCCGGCCCCAGAGCACTATAGTGCCCGGGTTGATGAGGTCAATAATCCTCTTGAGCTTTTTGGTGACTGTGTCGGGATTGCCAGTTATGATTTGGACTGTCTCCTGAGCCTCATCGTAGGGCAGGCCGGGTCCGCCGGGAGTGATGTTGGAAGCTGCCGTCCGGGCTGCCTCCCGTGCACTCTGGGCTGATGATCTGGAGATGTATCCTGGAGGCGCCTGCCAATGGGGCGGCGTGATTCCGAACGAAGTCCCCAGTTGCCAATAGAAGTTCTTGCCCTCTTCGTAGGCCTTTTCATCAGTGTCGGCAACGTTTATTCGGACCGCGTAGGCCCGGTGTTCTGACGTAGGTGCCCAGCCGTCGGCCTTGGCGGTCTCGTCATAAAGCTCATAGATACCTTTGAGCAAGTCCACTGGCGGGGCTAAGGCCACGTACGGATATTTGTGCTTGGCTGCCCAGACCACCGATTCTGTGGATGCCACGCCGGGAATCCAAATAGGCGGATGAGGTTTCTGTAACGGCATCACCCAGGGGTTAACCACCCGGTATTGATAGTGCTTTCCCTCGTAGCGAAACGGGCCGGGGTTGGTCCAGGCCTTGATGATGACGTTATGGGCTTCATCGAACCGCTCCCGGTTATAAACCGGATTAGTGTTGGTGGCGATGCTCTCCTGGCCTATTCCTCGTACGAATCCGCACACCACACGGCCTCCGGAGAGTATGTCGATCATTGCGATCTCTTCGGCGATTCGGAGGGGGTTCTCGTGAATGGGTAAGACGTTGCCCAAGAAAGCGATCTTGCCTTTCTTGGTGGTTCGGGCGAGTACTGAGCCAATCACGTTCACCGAGGGCATCATGCAAAGAGGATTGTTGTGGTGCTCATTGATCATGACGCCATCGAAACCGGACTCGCTGCAGTACTGGAGCTCCTCGAAATACATCGAGTAGAGCTCCTGAGCTTTTTCGGGACTGAAGAACTCGTTGGGGAACATGAGGTTGTTGTAGCCAAGTTTCTTGGCCTGGTCTTGCGGGTATGCGGTGTACCCCATCTCGGTGAAGAACAACACTTCGCGTGACATGTAAAACCTCCTACCCATCTGTGTTCGAACCATCGTCGCAGATTGCGGCCAGTATGGAATCGGCATTATTCGATGTCAACTTGACAGTGGAATGTAGCAGCACCAGAATCATGGCTCGACGATTCATATTTAGAGCAACCGCCGGGAGGGAACCGAGGTGGTCTATAACACCATAATTCTGGACAAGTCGGACCACATCGCGCGGCTGACTCTCAACCGACCGGAGCGCCTAAACGCTCTTAACGAAGAGATGTTCGCCGAACTCAACCACGCCCTTGAAGACGTGGCCGCAGACACACATCTGCGCGTGTTCATCATCACCGGGGCTGGTCGGGCCTTCTGCGCCTCTGCTGACATCAAAGACGAAAGCCGTGGCGGCGACCAGCTGCTCGGGCACAAAGACCCGTACGAGACCTACCAGTTCATCCGCGCCATGCCCCAGGGCGTGACGTCCAAGCTACACAACCTGGCCATACCGACCATCGCTATGGTTAATGGCCTGGCGATTGGCGACGGGTTCGACTGGGTCCTGGCTTGCGACATCAGAGTAGGCTGTGAGAACTCTCGATTCATGAACGCCTTTTTGCAGATGGGTCTGGTATCCAATACTGGCTCAACCTGGCTATATAACAGGGCCATGGGCATCAGCAAGGCGTTGGAACTTCTCTACACCGGAGACTGGTTGGAATCTGAAGAGGCAAAGGAGTGTGGGGTTTTGGCTCATCTCGTCTCCGCTGATGCCCTGGAAGAGACGACCATGGACTTGGCGCGTAAAATTGCAAGTAAGGCACCCATACCTAATCGTATGGTCAAGGGCATGATATACCGCGGTCTGACCCAGACGCTGGATGAGCACCTGGCCGAGGCGGCACAGGCAGAGGTGCTGACCCTAACCAGTCAGGATCATATAGAGTCGTTGGCGTCGTTCCGAGAGAAACGACCCCCTCACTTTAAGGGTGAATGACGAGGTTCATACGTGGCTAGCTTACTAGAAAGATTAAAGGCAACTGTAGGGCAAGAGATAGTGCTGCGAGCCCCGGACGAGATTGGGCGGTCCTCATTGCGGCAGTACGCATTGGCTATCGGAGACTTCAACCCGCTTTACTCGAACCGTGAGTTCGCCCAAGCCAACGGGCTCCGAGACGTGATGGCCCCGCCGACGCTCATCTGCGACACCTGGCAGTATGTTGACAGCGATATGGACGAACGAGGCGACCTCCTGGGACGCGGACCCATCCGTGAACTTGAGGGCCTGCGAGCCGGCAACGAGTATGAGTTCTTCCAGACCATACATCCCGACGACGTTATTACTGCTCATTGGACGGTCAAGGATGTCTATGAGAAGACAGGGCGCACGGGCTCCCTGGTTTTCCAGGTAATCGAAACCACTTTCTACAACCAGTCTGACGAGTTGCTAGCTCGGAATACCGAGACCATGTTCTATCGGCCGGAAGCCTAGCTTGGTTACTCAAACCAGGAGGTTCGAGGATATCCAGATCGGCGACGAAATCACGCCTTTGGTCAAAGAGATTGGAATGGCCCGTATGATGGCCTACGGTGCAGCTACCTGGGATTTCATTCGCCTACATTACGATGCCGACTATGCCAGAGAATCTGGGTTTGAAGCGCCATTCGTAGATGGTCAGATGATGGGCGGGTTCTTGACCCAGCACGTGCAAGACTGGGCCGGCGTTGGAGCATTCCTCCGAAAGCTTGCTTTCCGCAACCGGGTCATGGCTTATCCTGGCGATTCACTGACCTGCCACGGTGTAGTCACGGGAGTCGAATCTACCGACGAGGGGGGAATGGTGGAATGCGACCTCTGGATTGAGAACCAACGGGGCGAAAAAGTGGTGGATGCGGCCAACGCTTTGGTCCGGTTCCAATTGCAGCCAGGTAACTAGCAGCATGCTCCAGCAAGGTGCTCTCTCCGGGCTTAAAGTTGTAGAGCTTAGCGACCAAGTGGCAGGCTCATTCTGCGCCCGTTTAATGGGCGATGCCGGTGCTGATGTAGTGAAGGTTGAGCCTCTGGATGGTGACCGCTACCGCCGGAGTGGCCCCTTCCCCGGTGGGTATCCCGATCCGGAGTGGAGCGGAATGTTCCTCTATCTTAATTCAAACAAGCGAGGAGTGTCTCTAGACATAGAGGCGCAAGGAGGGTGGGCGGTATTTCAGGACTTGGTGGCCGCTGCAGATTTCCTGGTAGTAGGCGAGAACAGTTCAAAGATAGAGCGGCTGGGTCTGCGCCGAGAGAGACTTGCAGAGACCAATCAAGGATTGATAGTTACGAGCATCACTCCGTTTGGGCTTACCGGGCCCAACAGTTCCTATCTGGGTGATGATCTGATCGCCATCAGCGCTGGGGGCATGGCTTACGCCACTCCCGGCATACCGGACATGGTGGGAGATCCTGACCTGGAGCCGCCGCTCCGTTCCAACACCGATATGGCAGGCTACCTGGCAGGGGTCCAAGGTGCAGTCGCCAGTGTTGCAGCATTGCTGTCTCGGAAGATTCAGGGTGTCGGATGTGAGATCGATCTCAGTATCCAGGAAACAGTTGCGGCGGTTATGCCTTTCGAACTGGCCCACGCCTCATATCACGAAGCTAAGGCCCGACGACCAGAGATATTTGGAGTTATGCCGAATGCCTACCTGCCTTGCAAGGACGGCTATGTGGTGGTTATGGCGGTGATGGAAGCCCACTGGCGGAACCTAATGGACCTGGCTGACAACCCGGACTGGGCGCAACTAGAAGTGTTTTCATCGGGGGTAGAGCGTGCTCGAAACTGGGACGCATTGGAACCACTGCTTCTGGAATGGACCATGGCCCACACCGGCGCAGAGATCGCGCAGCTGGCCCAGGATCGAGGCATCCCCTGCTTCCCTGCTTATACCGTGGGACAGATGGTGGACTCGCCTCACGTGATCGAACGCGGGTTCATGAGAGATATGGAAGGCCCGGGTGGAGAGAAGTTCAATCTCCCTGGCTATCCGGTTCGCATGGAACGCACGCCCTGGCAGCTATTCAGGTCGGCCCCTAAACTAGGCGAGCACACCTCAAAGGTCTTGGAGGAATGGTTGGGGTATTCAGCTGAACAGCTGGAGCAGACCGGCGTATGACCGTGCTGCCACTGGAAGGAATCCGGATAGCCGACTTCGGGCAGATCATTGCCGTCCCTTATACCGCCCAGATGTTGGCCTGGCTGGGCGCTGAAGTGATTTTGATCGAGACCCAAGAGCGCCTCACCACTCGCATTTGGCCGCCATTCGCCGCGAATGAACCTGGAGTCAACCGTAGCGGTGGCTTCAATATGGTCAACTCCAGCAAGATGAGCTGCACTCTGAACCTGCGAGACCCGAAAGGCGTGGCGCTGGCTAAGCAGATCATCTCGGTGAGCGATATTGTCGTTGAGAATTACTCCAGTGGCACCATGCAACGCATGGGCCTGGGCTACGAAGACGTGAAACGTCTAAGGCCAGACGTTATCTACTTGTCATTGGGGGCTTTCGGACGCACCGGGCCCATGAAAGATCTGGTTGGTTTTCATAGCGTCATAAACCTGTTTAGTGGCTTGGCGTCAGTGACCGGGCATAAAGGTTCCCATCCCCGGATCATGGGCGGACTGTTCCCCGATGCATTCAGTGGTTGTTATTGCATACTCTCTTTGTTGGAAGCTATTTATCACCGGGCCAATACCGGACAAGGGCAGCATATCGAGGTGGCCATGACCGAAGCCTTGGGCACTCTGATACCTGAGGCGGTGATGGAATACACACTGGACGGTACGGAGCCGAAGCGGGTGGGCAACCGCCACAAGAACAAGGCGCCCCATAACGTGTTCCGTTGCCTAGGCGTTGAAAACTGGGTGGCGATTTCGGTGGAAAACGATGCTCAGTTTAAAGCCCTGGCCCAAGTTTCGGGGAACCCGAGATGGGTTTCAGACACCAGGTTCGCCAATCCTGAAGCCCGTTTGTCTCACCAAGGTGATCTGGAGCCTCTGATCCAGGATTGGACATCTGGGCTCCACGTGCACGACGTTGTAGGCCGTCTCCAAAAGGCCGGAGTGCCGGCCGGGCCAGTATTGGATTCGGCCCAGGTGTTGGTCGACCCACACATGGTTGCGAGAGGGTTCGTACAATCACCAGATCACCCTGAGGTCGGCCCCCGTCCTCTGGGAGCGTTCCCTTGGGCAGTGGACGGTGGTCAACCAGGTATCGCCCGGGCCGCACCTCTCTTGGGGGAGCATAACCAGAAGGTGATTCAGGAACTTCTTCAGGTTCCCGACGACGAATATACGCGCTTGTTGGATAGTGGAGTGATCAGCTAACAGCCATTGGAGATAGCATGAGCAAGAACATCATCGAAGTTGATCCGGCTAAGTTCCCCTGGCTTGATCTGAACCGGTACACATTTTGCATGGGAGCCGAGAACTCTGGAATCTTGTATCTTTCTGGCCAGACCGCCAGCGAGTATGATTCAGCGCAGGGGCGGGTGGTCTGCAAGGGAGACCTGCTGGACCAGACCAGGGTGATATACGAGAAGTTGGCGGTTGTATTGGAAGCCGCGGGAATGGGATTTGAGAACGTGGTGCAGACTGTGGACTACATTGACGCCACAGCCCTCCCCTTATATCGACAGACCGGCGTTATCCGCCAGGAATACCTGAACGGTACGCCGTTGGGGGCTACCGGCATCTGTGTGGAACGTCTCTTGCGGCCCGACGCTCTCATTGAGGTCAGCATGGTGGCAATGAAGGGAGAGAAGAGACCGATTAATCCCGGCTGGGGCCGCTATGGTCAGCTCACCTACGTGCCTGGAGTTGAGGTGGAGGACATGGTCTGGACCTCGGGCTTTGTGGGCAGTGAGGACGTTGACGGCCAGTCTAACTATCCTCAGGATACGGCCCGGCAGATGGAGTTGACCTACGGGATAATCAGCCAAGTGCTGGATGGTGCTGGAGCCGGCCCCGAGGACGTGGTCAAGACCCTCGACTACATCTCCCCTCAATGTCTGCTTCAGTACCCTAATACCGCCGATGTTAGGCGTGGATTCTTCGGAGACCGCTTCCCGGCGTCCACCCACATTCCCGTCAACCGGCTGTTACGTCCAGACGGACATGTGGAGACCGAGGTTGTAGCTGTGAAGAGGGGTATCAGAGAGGAGATTAGAGTGCCCGAATGGGAGCAAAACTACAGCGTTCTCACCCAGAATGCAGGGGTCAAAAAGGGTCGGATGCTTCAGATATCGGGTCAGTCGTCGATGAACCACGCCACTGGGGTCACGGTCGGTGGCTACGACATCGTGGCCCAAACGGAGCAGGCCTATAGTAACATCGCCAGAATCATGGATGAGGGCGGATATTCCATGGACGACATTGTTAACACCATTGAATGGGTAGCTCCCAACGGAATGATGGACTACAGGAAAGTCGGCGAGGTCCGGCGCAAGCACTTTGGAGAGCGCTTCCCATCAGCAACTGGCATCTCGATGCACCAGATACTAGGACAGCCAGAGCAGCTGGTTGAAATTACGGCAGTGGCAGTGGTCTAACCGGCGCAGCTATGTATTCTCGGTGTCCTCGGCGTCTCTGCTGCCTGGGTGATCACTTTCCTCGATGGCATCCGTATCTGAGTCTCTGCTTGCACCAGCAGTTGACTGTTGTTGCTCCATCCAGTTTTGGAACCACCGGCGATAATCGTCTAGGGCTGGCGGTGATACGTAAAAGACTTCCACGTCGTCCGGGAACTGGACTTGGTGACGTTCGCTGATTAGCAGCAACCCTGCCTCGTTCTCGCCCAGAGTGCTGTCAATCTGATTGGCGATGTGTTCGTAACGTTGTCGATTGCTGTCGGCGTGCCATTCTTGGAGCCGGGAACCTACGCTTGGGCTCGCCAACGGGATCATCATGCACCGTTGCAGATCTAAGGTCTCAAGCAAAACATCCATGTCTTCCGTAGGTTCCAATACCGCGCCAGATTCGGTCTTGCCGGATATAAAGGCATGGCTCCGTTGGTCTGCGCCAGCCAACTGTTCCAGCCCTTCTGGTCCACCGACGGTCAGGCTCTCGTGATAGATGTGCTGCAATCCACCTAAAGCGCCCTCCAAAGCGTTCACCTGGGTCTGCATCTGATCCCAGTAATTTTTCAGGACTTCTGCGCCTGTGAGGTCGTCCGCTTGGGGCCCGTATATCAAAGGCACCAGCATTAGTTTGCGCCGCCCATCGTATTGACTTGCTGTGGGTCGTTGAATCCTACCTAGTTCCTCTGACATCTTACCGCCTCCCGTTATCGTACCGTTCTTTGGAACGCCAAATGGGCAGTACCAGTACCATTGGAATGGATTGTATTAAGGGTCAAGGTGCGCAGGCAAGCTTCGTGAGGCCATTAGAAAGAGGCTGCCAGGTCAAACGTCGTCCCGGTGCGTGGAGTCGGTTTTTTTATCGCGGGGTTAACATTGGTCTGAATTGAGTTTATGGGAACGACCGTCTTGTTAAACTGTATGGATCATAGCCAGATATACGGGAGATATGGACAATGGCCGCTGCCAACTTCAAATGCTCTAAGTGCTCTAACGGTGAATACGAAACAAGCGAGTTCAGGGCTACCGGAGGGTTCTTGTCAAAGATATTTGATGTTCAAAGTCGTAAGTTCACTACGGTAACCTGTACCCGCTGTAAATACACTGAAATCTACCGTGCAGATAGCGGAGCACTAGGGAATATTTTCGACCTGTTCACCTAATCAGCTTCGCTGCCCTGATAGCTGGTTAAGAACGCTCCTCACTTATGAAGAGTCCTTAGTGGTAGTCCATGCGTGGCGGAGAGAGTGGGATTCGAACCCACGATAGAGTTGCCCCTATACTGGTTTTCGAGACCAGCGCTTTCGTCCGCTCAGCCATCTCTCCGAGACCGGTATTATATCTGATGATTCTACTACGAAGCACGCCTACGGCGGCCGGTCTCCAATATGTGATAAATGTAACAATCGAACCCTCTTACCCCAGGAATAGGAATAAAGATAGTCGAGAAATCAAATAAATAGGGTTGCCTGGACGACTGAATCCAGTTATAGTTGAGGTGGATTCGTCGGGTGCGGACCCGGGGAATCTCGAGTTCACGATGGGAGGTCTGCGACACCTCCCAGGTCCGTATTACCCAGGAGAGCCAATGTTAACCCAGCAGCAGCTTGTCGAGCGGATGCGTGAGTGGGCGGTACGAGTCACTCCGCAGCGCCTCGCAATCGCTGAGGTGGTCCTGAATTCCTCCGACCACCCCACGGTCCAACAAATATATGACAGGGTCAAAGGGCATTTCCCGTCCATGACCCTGGCCACGATTTATTCTACTTTGGGAGTCCTTCAGAAGAGCGGTCTTATACAAGAACTCCCGTTCCAAAAGATGTCACGCTACGAACCGAACATGGAACCGCACGTGAACCTGGTATGCATCGAGTGTGAGAACGTTATCGACGCCGAGACGAACCATGACGTTGAAAGCGTGGTAGTGGGTCTGCGTCAGCAAATCGCCGCCAAGTCGGATTTTGAAGTAGCCTGGCAACGAGTGGACTTCTATGGTCTGTGCCCGCGCTGTGCGGCAGCTAAGCGCCGGGGCGAACTTTCCGAAGTTTAGTCAGCTGTATAGATAAAATTAGATAAGGCCGTCCCGACTCGTCGGGACGGCCTTATTTTTTAACGGACTATCAGCCGGATACCAAGGAGAGAGATATGGTCACGGGCGTTATCGGGGTAACATTGTGGACTAACGAGCTGGATCGCATGTTCGGTTTCTATTACGATGTGCTCCGTCTCCCACTGCATTCGCGCCACGACGATTTTATCTCCTTTGAGCTTGGTGAAGTCCGGTTCAACATCGGACACCATAGCGAAATATCTGGTGGCTCAAAGGACCCGTTTAGGTTCATGCCCCACCTAGGTGTCACAGACATCCATGCCGAAGTTAAGCGCCTTTCCCATGCTGGAGTCGAGTTCATACGTCAGCCAGAACAGGAGACCTGGGGCGGCTGGGTGGCCACGTTCAAGGACCCAGATGGGAACATATTGCAATTGCTGCAGTTGGTCTAATCTGGGAGTAATATCAGGCGGAATTCATTTAGATGGAGGATGGCATGGTAGGCGAAGATAATGTCCAGAGGGCGGCGAGATTCTTGCATGAGGCCCATCAAGCGAAGGCCCAGTATGAGCCTCTCCCGGAGGACATTTCGCCCCGCGACATCAGCGAGGCATATGATATCCAAGAGGCGTTCCACGAGCTGCTTATTCCAGAGCGCGGATCTATCGTCGGCTATAAAGTGGCGCTTACGACTCCAGTGATGCAGAAGATGGTTGGCTTCGGCCACCCTGCTTCAGGGGCAGTCTTCGCTAACGGTGTCCACCGATCTCCTGCATCCACCAAATGGTCGGACTACGTCCGTTTGGGCGCTGAATGCGAGATTGCGGCGTTGCTGGATCAGGACCTTCCCGCTTCAGCCGCTCCTTATGACCGGCAGAGAGTTGCCGGAGCGGTATCTGCATTGATGCCGGCCTTTGAGATTATCGAAGACCGGAACGCCGACTACTCAGACCTTTTCTTTCTAGGTGTGGCTGCCGATAACGCTTGGAACGCAGGCATCGTGTTGGGCGAACCGGTCATCGACTGGTCGTCTATTGACTTGGTAGAGGCGACGGGCGCCATGACTATCAATGGAGAACCGGCTGGTGAAGGCAAGGGCGGTGATGTTCTGGGACACCCACTGGAAGCGCTGGCTTGGCTGGCGAATAACCTGGCCATCCGCGGTAAAAGTCTAAAGAAAGACATGATTATTATGACCGGTAGCATCGTAAGCACTAAGTTCCTTAACAAAGGAGATGACGTACGGTTCGAGATCGATACTCTGGGAGAAGTGCGGCTGAAAGTGGAGTGACGTAGGTCAGGCAATCAACATCGCGTCGCCGAAGCTGTAGAATCTATATCGATTTTTTATTGCCTCTCGGTAGGAAGTTTTAATGGAATCGAGTCCCAAGTTGGTTGAAGTACCGTTTCCAACGAACGCTGAGACGAGCATGAGCAGACTGGATCTGGGTAAGTGGAAGTTTGTAATCATGGCGTCGACCATGCGAAAGGTATGGCCAGGGAGGATGAATAGGGAAGCCTCGGCTTCGATTTCCGAAAGTTCCGACTTTCCTGATTGATCTAGGTCTTGGGCTGCTTGTTCCAGCACCCGTACAGATGTTGTTCCTACTGCGATGATGCGCCGTCCCTCAGATTTGGCGCGGTTTAGAGCTTTGGCGGCCTGTGGGGCAATTTGATAGTGCTCGGTGTGAATCTTGTGCTCGGTGGGGTCTTCTTCATCCACCGGTTTGAAGGTGTCTAGGCCCACGTGCAGGGTCACGAACACCGTCTCGACACCTAAGCTTCGGACTTTATCCAGTAGTTCATCAGTGAAATGAAGTCCGGCCGTTGGGGCCGCTACGCTCCCTGGCTGGTAGGCATAGACTGTTTGGTAACGGTTGGCGTCATCCAGTCTTTTCTTTATGTATGGGGGAAGCGGTGTGTATCCGAACGCTTCAATACCTTCTTCGCTGGAGAGGCGGACTGTTTTCAGGCCGTCTTCATGGGCGGCTGTGATTTCTACCGAAAACCGCCCCTTGGTTTCACCTTTATGAAAGAACGGGGTATTTTCATCGGCTTGCTCGATCTCCACTACCACACCCGGGCGCAACCTACGGCCTGGCCTGGCCATGGACTGCCAAGTACCGTCGGCATTCCGACGGAGCAGTAGGAATTCGACTCTACTGCCGGTGTCGGTCCTGTGTCCGTACAACCGGGCAGGAATGACTCGGCTTTGGTTAAAGACCATGACATCGCCGGGCCGCAGGTACTCAGATATATTGCTGAATTGGTTGTGCTCTAACGCCCCGGTGTTGCGGTTCATAACCATTAGTCGGGACGAGTCTCGGGGCTCGATAGGAGTTTGGGCGATCAGTTCCGGGGGAAGGTCGTAATCGAAGTCTACAGTACGCATGGAAGGGCTTGCAGCCGTTAGCTGCCTCGTCCGTGGATGCTGATGCGAGTGGCGGTCAGTGTATTGACCAGCAGCATAGCAATGGTCATAGGACCAACTCCACCGGGCACCGGTGTGATGGATGAGGCTTTCTTAGAGACTTCTGCGAAGTCCACATCGCCGTCCAACCGGTATCCGCTTTTACGGGAGGCATCATCGACCCGGTTAATGCCGACGTCGATCACAATCGCCCCTTCTTTCACCATATCAGCTGTAATTGCGTTGGGACGGCCGATGGCTGTCACTAGGATATCTGCGTGACGGGTGATCTCTGTCATGTTCTTGGTGCGCGTGTGGCAGACGGTGACTGTGGCGTTGGCGCCGTCGCCTCGTTGCATCAGAAGCAGGGCCATGGGTTTGCCGACGATGTCGCTCCTGCCGCATATCACCACGTTTGCGCCTGCCGGGTCGTGGCCGTTACGCATCAGGATCTGCTGGATGCCTGCGGGTGTGCCAGGCACGAAATCGGCCCTGCCCTGAACCAGCTTACCTACATTGAACGGGTGTAGCCCGTCAACGTCTTTGTCCGGATCTATCGACTCTATGATGGCGAGTTCATCGATCTGCGGCGGCAGAGGCAGTTGGATCAAAATTCCGTGGAAACGGGGGTCTTTGTTCAGGTCAGCTACGGTTTCTAATACTTTTTCAGTGGTGGAGTCGGCGGCCAGAAGGATGGTGTCGCTGACCATGCCGACCTCGTCGCAGGCCCTGCGTTTGTTGCGCACATAGATCGCTGAAGCTGGGTCGTCGCCTACAAGTACGGCAGCCAGACCAGGGGTGACACCGTGATTTAGTTGTATTTCGGTGACGCTTGCGGCAACCTCAGCACGAATATCTTCAGCCAGCGCTTTGCCGTCCAGTATCTTTGCTGTCACTGGGACCTCGAAATGGCCGTTTGGATACCGCGCCGCAATTTTAGCATGTCACGTGGGGAATTTAGCCAGAAATGGGGTGAAAGTTTGATTGACCAGAGAGGGCCAATCTATACTTGTCGTATGCGCATCTGTTCGTTGTTACCGAGCGCCACTGAGATTGTCTATGCCTTGGGATTGGGAGACCAATTGGTTGGCGTGTCCCACGCCTGCGACTACCCGGAGATTGCCAGGGTCAAGCCGGTGGTCAGCCAGAGTGTGCAGCAGATAACCCACTTGACTAGCGAAGAGATTGACGCCATTGTGCGACAGGCTAGAGCCAACAGCAACCCGCTCTATTGGATCGACGGCGACCTGCTACAGGAATTGAAGCCTGACTTAATCATCACACAGGAGATTTGTGAGGTTTGCGCTATAGACAGTGGGTCTGTCTTTGAGACAGTCGCAAAGGTCTTGGACTACCAGCCTGACATCCTGACGATCCGCCCCAACTTTGTCGTCGATATCCTTCAGAATGTGCGCAACATCGCGACCGTTGCCAAAGTGCCCGAGAGAGGCGAGGAACTTGCGGACTCGCTACAAGAACGCATTCAGACCGTGGTGGATGCAGTGTCTTGTCAAGAGGCCCACCCGAGGGTTTTGTGCCTGGACTGGCTTGATCCGTTACGTAACACCGGCCAGTGGGTGCCCGAGTTGGTGGCGATCGCCGGTGGGGATGAGCAACTTGCGGAAGCGGGAGGCCGTTCCCGGGAGTTGACGTGGAAAGAGGTAGTTGATTATGGCCCAGAGTATCTGATGGTCATGCCGTGCGCCTTCGATCCAGAACGGGTACGGCAAGAAACCTCAGGGAAGTTGACTGGCTTGGAAGGCTGGAGCGGATTGCCGGCGGTCCAGATGGACCAAGTGTTCTTATTTGACGGTCGCATTCCCACTCGTCATGGCCCGAGAGTTGTGGATGTTCTAGAGAGTTTGGCAGAAGCCATGCACCCACAGATATTTAACGGCATTTCATTAGACGGAGTGATGGTGAAAGCCCGGTCATAACCGTTCTGTTCGTCCGTGGCGCAAGATATCGCCGAGGACGGTTTGGGACCTTCCAGGGACAAGTCACTTGGTCTCGGCCATTAATTCTAAGAATTCCATTGGCCCCGCACTGGGAGTTCCGTCTGGACATGTTCCAACCAATCAGCAGAGTGATTAACCGAGACGAAAGAAATATCAGAGGAGTCGTCATGTTGCCCGCGGCCGTGGCCACGGTTGCCTTGGCGACCGCCTTCATAGGGGCGATCGTAATCGGCAACGATAGCGGTATAGACGATGTAAACTTGTTCGTCGAACGCCTGTCTGGGGATTCAGGTTCTTGGTTGGGCGGCTTGGTGAGTGCATCCGCCCTATTCGCGCTGGCGGCGGGAATGGCATCCGCAGTTAACCCTTGTGGTTTCGCCATGCTCCCAGCCTACTTGGGCATGTATCTAGGAGACGAAGCGGGCCAACAGATAGCGATTAATCCGGTCAAACATTTTGTTAGAGCACTGGCGGTTGGACTAACGGTCACTGCCGGGTTCGTAGTTCTCTTCGGTTTAGTGGGGATAATAATCGCCGCCGGCGCCGGATTTATCGGTTACCTGCTGCAATGGTTGGGCCTGGTCATTGGTATAGGTCTTGCTATCGTAGGTGCCTGGATGGTGGGCGGTGGCAAGCTATACACTGGCGTGGCGGCCAGGGCTGCTAGTCATATGGGCAACCCCGCTCAGGTAGGAATGAAGGGTTACTTCATCTTTGGAATCAGCTACGGTACCGCTTCATTGAGCTGCACACTCCCCATATTTTTGGCAGTGGTGGGAATCAGTGTGGCTGGACGCAGCATATCATCGGTATTCGGCGACTTCCTGCTCTTCGCCCTGGGGATGGGGATCGTGATCATCGCCTTGACCTTAGGGATGGCCTTCTTCAAGACTGCCATGGTCGTTGCGCTCCGCAAAGCGTTGCCTTACATCCATTCAGTCGGTCCCTGGCTCATGGTCATCGCTGGCACATATATCGTTTTCTATTGGCTTACCGTCGGAGACCTGATCTAGGATGAATTTCTTGCTACCGAAGGAATGAATCCCAGAAAGGCAGGTTTTTGCATGCCACAATCAAGCTGGTTCCTCTAAACTGATCTATCCCGGAGCGGCCCGGCTTCTGGGAAGTGCGACCGATGGGGTTTTACCAATAGCTTTCTTGCCAGTGGTTTACCCCCACAGGTAGAATGGCCCATACCATTCTGCAGGGGGGTTCTTATGTACGATAAGCCGATGCTGGGTTTAAGCCAGGCACAAGACGCCATCAATGCCATATTCGTCGAGGCCAACAAAGACCCGGATCGGCCGCTGGCCGTTGCCATCGTGGATGATACAGGTAGCATGATTGCTTACGGGCGAATGGACCGCTGCCGCGAAGTCCCCAAGCGAATGGCCATTCGCAAAGCCTACACCTGTGCCCTATCAGGTCAGGACTCCAAGGATTATGCAGAGCGACTAGCCGGCCAGGGCCGAACTGTGGCTGAGATGGGAGACCCGATGCTGGCTGCCGTTCAAGGCGGGGTGGTCGTCCTCCATCCACAGAGCGGCTCTATCATGGGCGGTATCGGAGTGAGCGGCCTGGCCGCAGAAGAAGACGAAGACCTGGCGAAGATCGGCCTGAAGGCACTCAAGCTTTAAGCCAATCAGGGAAATTCTGCCCTAGCCGTGACCAATAGGAGTAAATATCTATGGCCAACCCAAGGGCTGATTTTTCGCCCATTTTTGACCGCAAGCCTTTGAAACTTCCCGGCGGCGCCCGTGTGGCCGTGTGGCCGGTCATCAATGTAGAGGAATGGGACATCAATGAGCCTATGGCCCGCACGGTGCTGCCTACGCCGCAGGGAGTGTCGGTTATTCCGGACATTCCCAACTTTGGGTGGTTCGACTATGGTCTGAGGGTCGGCTTTTGGCGGATGAAGCAGGTGTTGGATAGCCATGGCATACGGGCCACAGTGAGCTTGAACGCATCGGTGTGTTTCAGCTACCCGCAGATCGTGACCGAGAGTGTTAAGTCTGGGTGGGAGATGCTGGCTCACAGTTACATCCAACGAGTGATCAACAAGGAGCCAGACGAACGGGAAGCCATACGCAGGACCATCAGTACGATTGAGGAGTTCACCGGAAAGGCCCCCAGAGGCTGGATGGGTCCTGGACTGGCTGAGACATTCGACACTCCGGACATCCTAGCCGAAGAAGGCATCGAGTACGTGGCCGACTGGTGCAACGACGACCAGCCCTATCCCATGAAGGTTAAGTCGGGTAGTTTGGTGGCCGTGCCTTACACAGTGGAACTGAATGACATCCCCGTATACCTGGTGCAGCACCACCGTTCACCAGAGCTATTCGACCGGGCCAAGGACCACTTCGACACCTTATACCGCGAAGGGGAAGAGAGTGCCCGCATCATGTGCGTCTCCACCCATCCCTATATCACGGGCGCGGCCCACCGCATCAAATACTACGACCAGATATTTGAGTACATCTGTCAGCACGACGATGTCGTGTTCATGACCGGAGAGGAGATTCTGGACTGGTATAACCGGGAGACCAAGAGCACATAGATCCTTCCAAACCTTCCCTCTCTTAAAGAGGGATAAAGAGGAACTTCGACTTCTCCTTCCGTAGAGGGGACTGAAGATGATTTCCGTAGCCAACCAAGTAATGGAGAGAAAACTCAATGCCATTCGAAACGGGAAAGATTCAGACTTATGTAGGGACAGGAGAAGCAGGTTATGCCGGAGACGGCGGCCTTGCACTTAAGGCGCTATGCACCGAGCCGTTCATGTGCGATTTCGACTCAGACGGTAATCTCTATTATTCAGAATCTCGGAACAATATTGTACGGCGGGTCGACAAGGCCACTGGTGTCATAACGACGGTGGCCGGGACAGGAGAAGCAGGCAACAGTGGCGACGGAGGGCCGGCCACTCAGGCGACCATGAGAGAGCCGTATTCCTTGCAGGTTGACCGGGACAACAACGATATTTATATCGTCGACCGACTGTCGGCCGTGGTGCGCAAGGTGGACGGTTCCACCAAGATTATCTCCACCGTTGCTGGCACGGGAGAGGTGGGGTACAGAGGCGACGGCGGTCCGGGCAACCAAGCCATGATGGTTGAGCCTAACGACTGTTTCTTGGATGGAAAAGGCGGGTTGTTGATCGCGGATATTCAAGACCAGCGCATTCGCAGGTTGGACCTGGTCAGCGGCATTATCACAACTTTTGCAGGTAACGGCGAGAAAGAACGCTCCGGTGATGGCAAGCCCGCCGTGGAGGCCAGTTTCATGGGTTCCAGAGCGGTCTGCATGGACAGTAAGGGCAACACCTATGTTGCAGAGCGGGAAGGGAACGGTGTCCGCAAGATTGATACCAGCGGAATCATGAGTACCGTGGCCGGCACCGGCGAACGGGGTTACGAAGGCGACGGTGGCCCCGCTCTGACGGCAACTTGGGGTTCTCCCAAGGCCTTACGCTGTGACGCCCAGGATAATGTGGTCGTGGTGGATACCGAGAACCACGCAATCCGCCTGATTGATACTGGTACTGGAATCGTCACCACCATCGCTGGTGGTCGGTTGGGAGGAGACGGCGATGGTGGCCCTGCCTCAGAAGCCGCCATGGACCGCCCTCACGGCTGCGGCATCGATAGCTACGGCAACATCTTCGTCGCTGACAGCAATAACCACCGCGTACGGGTGGTTGGCGTCTAACGGGCCCAACCAGAAATATTCCCCCTCCTTGTAAAATGGAGCATTGGGGTGGGGAAACGCTTGCCGATAGAACTGTTCTAACGGCGAACACCACTATACTAACCTTCTGGAAGAAGGATAAGTGACTCGCCCGGAACAAAGACTAAGGAGCGCGAATGCGGACCATAGACATCCACGCACACATCACTCCTGTGGGATTCGTCGAGGCTAATAAGAAAGGCGAGATTTGGCACGGAATGCCTATTGATGCCATGAGCATCCACCGAAACAACCCCAAGACCACCTGGACCCCGGAAGAACGCTTGGCCGATATGAACTCGTTGGGAGTAGATGTTCAAGTGCTTTCCACCAACGCTTACTTCTACAACTATGAAGGCGATCCCAAAACGGTCACCTTGATGACACAGGAGTGCAACGATTACGTGGCCGAATTGGTTAAAGACCACCCGGACCGGTTCTCCGGGTTCTCGACACTGCCTATGCAGGATGTCAAAGCGGCTATCGTTGAACTGGAACGCAGCATGAAGCTGGGTCTCAAGGGAGCTATGATAGGTGACAACGTCAACGGAGAGACCTTTGATGAGACGAAATTCTTGCCGTTCTGGAAGGCTGTCGAGAGCCTCGGGGCGGTTATCTTGGTGCACCAGGGCGGCGATACAGTGGTAAACCAACGCTCCAACCGCTACCACTTGCCTAATACCATCGGGAATCCAGCCGACCGGGCGGTAACTTTTGCATCACTGGTTTTCGGTGGTGTGATGGATGCCTGCCCTGATCTGAAGATTTGCCTTTGCCACGGCGGCGGTTACACTTGCTATGGCATAGGCCGCATGGATCGGGGTTGGGAAGTGCGTCAAGAAGCCAGAGAGCACATCCAGAAGCCACCCAGCACCTACTTGGGCAAGTTCTACTACGACTGCCTGACTCACAGTGAACCAGCGCTGCGTTATCTCATTGACAGTGTGGGTATCGACCAAGTGGTATTTGGTACAGATTGGCCCTTTGACATGGCCATCGACTGGCCGGTGTCTTGGCTCCTAGGTCTAGAAAGTCTAACTAATGACGAGAAAGAGGCCATATTGTTCAAGAACTTGGAGAAACTGCTAGGAATCTAACTGGTACGCAGAGTTTATTTGGCTGTGTCCCTCAACTCGATCACCCGGTCTATAGTTGGCAGGTCAGGTCTGAAGTAGATCCGCCAGGCCTCTAGTGCTCTGATTCGAGCTACGTGACCGATCCAGTCCCCGACCAGGTTTATAACGGAGAGTATCTCCTCGCCGGTTGCGCCGGCCTGTACGGCCGCGTGGATGTGAATCTGCAGGTGCGAAGCAAGGTCTACTTGGGAGATGCAGGCCACTATTATGGCGATCTCCTTGGTCTTTCGGTCCAGTATCTGAGTGTTGATATACTGGGTTTCCACGGTGTCGTTGACCGCCTTCAGGAAGTCGGGGGCAACTTCCGCTAGGAAATCGTGTAGACCGTATCTGAAACCACGCAGGTTGGTTACTCTGGCCAGTTCCGCCTCTTTGTCTACGGGCATAATTTTTCCTCCCAGAAAATAGAGGGCCTTCCAACGAGGGCCCTCTGCATGATCGTGATTGCGTCTAGTTATTCCTGTCAGCGTAGGCCTGTTTGGCCCGGTCCAGTGCTCGGGCTCGGCCGTCCACGAGAGTGTCTTTGCGCTCGGCGGCCCATTGGTTTGACGCGATGGTGCTGGCAACCGTGCCTTGGAATTGAGGCATGACGTAGCGGGCCATCAGTTCGTAGCTGCGCAGCACCTTTTCTCTGGGCGCCCAGTCTACTGTCTGGACCAAGAATCCGCCGAATCCGCCGCTCTGTTCCTGAAGCTTGTTGATGGCTTCGATGCAGTCGTCGGGCGAGCCTACGATCCAGGAACCGGAGTCCCGCATATTGTCGACGACCTTGTCCATCGGGCCGTCGAATACGGCCTTCCGCCCGTTTGTGCCTTCTGAATATTCTCGGAGGAATTGGGCAGAGCCGACGCGGACATCGTCGAGGGCCTCTTGCCTCGTTTCGGAGATGTGGACCGGGAGCACCAGTCGCCAGTCGTGTCGGTTCACTTGCTGGCCGTGTTCAGCAGCCGATTCCTCGGCGATAGACCAGAGTCCTTTCAGGTCCGATGGCCCGGCCGATGGGTCTCGAGGCACGGTTATGGTCAGTACAGCCGCCCCGTGCTTTCCCGCAAGGGTGACTCCTGCTGGTGTCTGGACAGATGCGACTGCCACTGGCATGTGGGGTTGCTGGTAAGGCCGGAGTTGGAGCATGCCCTCGTTAAGTTCGAACCAGTCAGTCTTCACGGAGATCGGTTCGGTCTCCGTGAAGAGTCGCATGATGGTTGTCAGGGATTCGTCCATCCGTTCGCGCTGGGTCTCGTGGGGTATACCCATCATGTAGGCGTCCCCCGGAAGGGCGCCGGGGCCTACGCCAAACAGGATGCGGCCACGGCTCATGTGGTCAAGCTGGACCATTCGATTGGCGACCATGAGCGGGTGGTGATAGGGCAGGGACACGACGCCGGTGCCCAGTTTGATGTATCGGGTCCGTTGGGCGGCTGCGGCGATGAATACCTCCGGTGACGCGATGATCTCCCAGCCGGCCGAATGGTGCTCTCCAACCCAGACTTCATCAAAACCCAAGCTGTCCATCCAGTCAATCAACTCTAGGTCGCGGTCTAGGGCCAGAGTAGGGTTCTCGCCGACGCGGTGGAACGGGCCAAGGAAAGAACCAAATTTCATTCTTTTGGGCATGTCCATGGTTGTCATCCTCCGAATTTTATCTGTTCGCCAGGTCTCTGGCCGCAATCATCCGGAGCTGCAGCCACAATCAGTGTTGGCTTCAGTTTACTCCCGGTAGAGACCGAATCCAACTTCACTGATTCATTGGGTCAGGGATCTTGTTAAAATGCCCGTGATTCATCTGAGCCCAGTACGACAGGTCTTCTGGCCGCACCGGCTGATTTTGCTATTTGGGAGAAGAGGAGACGGATACGGTCTGATAGAGGCTGAAATGCTTGCGGCCGCCTAGAACAACGAGCGCACCACTTTCGGACAGTTCTTGAAAGTTCTCAGAGACCGCGACGGAACGCTCTGAATATTCATCGGCTTGGCATCTAACTTCTCTGGCGCTTACAAGTTCTGGTAATGCGCCCACCAAATCGTTGGAGATCTCTGATCTTAGATCTGCGACACGAAATATGATAACTCGGAGGGACCCCTGATGCCCGTACCAGGAACCACGTTAACCAGTTTCCGCCCGCTGATGCAGGGCACGAATGGCATGGTGGTAGCTAGTCACCCCAGCGCCGCCATGGCGGGGCTGGACATATTGAGGAAGGGCGGCAACGCTATCGACGCAGGTGTGGCGGTGGGAATCGCGTTGAACGTGGTGCACGTGGACGACTGTAGTTTCTTGGGAGTGGCTCCTACTGTCATTTACTTGGCTGACCGCAAAGAAGTGGTGGAAGTAGATGGCCTAGGGGTGTGGCCGCAGGCAGCATCGGTTGATTACTTCAATAAACACCACGGAGGTAAACTCGTGCCAGGAGTGATGAACTCGCTGACTCCTGCGGCCGCGGACTCGTGGATAACGTCTCTGTCCCAGTTCGGGACCATGGCCTTTGGCCAAGTGGCATCAGCCGCCATCGATCTTGCCAGTGACGGTTTCCCCATGTTCCGCTACCTGGCAGGCCGATTTGTGACCGCATTTGATGCTTATAACGCTCATCCCTCAACGGCTGAGATTTACCTGCCCAATGGAAAGCCTCCCAAGCAGGGGGAGATCTTCTACCAGAAAGACCTTGGTGCCACGCTGTCCATGTTAGCGGAGATCGAGAGCGCAAACGCTGGCAATGGCCGGGAAGCTGCCCTGCAGGCGGCCAGGGACGAGATATACACCGGTGACCTGAGCCGAAAGATCGTGGCTTTCAACCAGCAGTTGGGCGGGCTGCTCACCCAAGATGATCTGGCCCGCTATCATGTGAAAGTTGGCACGCCGGTAACGGTGAATTACAAAGGATACGATGTCTATAGTACCGGGCCGTGGGGACAGGGGCCGACCTTCCCTCAGGCCCTCAAGATTCTGGAAGGTTTCGATCTGTCATCGATGGGGCACAACACGCCGGAGTACATACACACCGTGAGTCAAGCACTGAACCTGGCATTCGCGGACCGGGAACAATATGTTGGTGACCCGTACTTTGTGGATGTTCCGATCAACGAGCTGCTTTCCGAAGAGTACCTTGCGCAGCGCAGGGTACTCATCCATGAGGATATGGCCTGGCCAGGAATGCCTCCCGCCGGAGACCCGCGAGGTCGCAAACCCACTTTGAACGGCGGACCGTTGTCCCCCAAGGACGCCCCGGTCCCATTGGCAACAGCGGGCCCTAGCGGCGGTGGAACTTCTTACTTCGCAGTGATTGACCGGGACGGTAACATCTTCTCCAGCACACCCTCTGAGGGTACCAAGAATGGCGGACCGATCATACCAGGAACCGGTCTGGCCTTCTCGCTGAGAGGTTCCCAATCTAAGTTGGACGAATCAGCTCCGGCCTCGGTGCAGCCAGGCAAACGGCCCAGGCTAACCCCTGCCCCGGCGTTGGTATTGCAGGACGGCGAGCCGGTGATGGCTCTAGGAGCCCACGGCGGCGACCACATACCACAGGGGACCCTGCAGTTGCTGCTAAACATCCTGGAATTCGGACGGGATCCCCAGGAAGCAGTGGAAGAGCCACGGTTCTTCAGCTACAACTTTCCGCAGTCTGGCTTTCCTTCTAAGTACGAGCCGGGCATGTTGCGATTGGAAGGCCGAATATCAGATGAGACTGCTGAGTCTCTGCGTCGGAAGGGGCATACCATTGAGATGTATCCCGACTGGTGGGAGGGTTCTTCTCTATACTGCGCTATCACGCGTAACCCGGAAACTAAAGTCCTGCAGGGTGGCGCAGACCCAAGGTGCGAGGCGTATGCGGTGGGGTATTAGGGTAATCACACGAACTGGAGTAAGAAAATGCCAGACCTAGACAGCTTGCTGGATCAAGTAGATGAGATGCGGGACGAGATTGTCGCACTGGAGCAGGACTTGGTCCGCATACCCACCGTGAACACCGGTGCCATGCCCACCGGAAATGAAACGGAAGCCTGCCGCTACATCGAGAAATGGCTTGCTGAAGACGGCATAGCTTCAGAGACCATCGAATCGGCCCCGGATCGGGGCAACCTGATCGCCCGGCTGGAGGGTAGTTCCGGAAGGGCTGGCTTGATGTTCATGTCCCATCTGGATGTGGTGCCTGTCGAAGAAGAGGAGAAATGGCGTTTCCCGCCCTTCAGCGCCACGGTAGCTGATGGAAGGGTATTCGGTCGGGGAGCATCCGACTGTAAGGCTCTGCTCACATGCCAGCTCATTGCCATGCGTATCCTCAAACGCAATAAGGTCGAACTGAAGGATGGTCTGATATTGGCGTCGTGTGCTGACGAAGAGCACGGTGGCCGCTATGGGTTCGGCTGGATGGCCGAGCATCACCCGGAGAAGTTGGCAGCACCTTATGCCGTGAACGAGGGCGGTGGTGTGCCCATCTCAGCGGCTGGCAACTTGACGTATCTGCTTGGAATCGGAGAGAAAGGCAGGCTCCAATTGGAGATCGAGGTGCGGGGTAGCAGCGCTCATGCATCAACCCCTTGGCAGGGGTCCAACGCACTTTTCGGATTGTCTGAGGTTGTGAAACGGATAGAGGCCTATGAAGCCGAGCGGGACACCTCTACTAGCCTGTTTGATCACCTTTCGATGTTCGCCATCGAAGACAAACCATCGCCGGCGAACATCGACCAGATCATAGCCGACAACGAGGAAAGCCAGCCCCGGTTCGCCTCAATCATGAAGGCCCTTTCCCGGATGACCATCACTCCCACCATGATTCAGGGAGGTATCAAGTCGAACAGTGTT
Organism: Dehalococcoidia bacterium; assembly: GCA_022451945.1. GTDB lineage: Bacteria > Chloroflexota > Dehalococcoidia > Lucifugimonadales > UBA3495 > UBA9611. Next base: position 51,218 of record JAKUNK010000008.1, on the reverse strand, counting down.
CCGGAGACCGTCCGCCTGACCTGCGACATCCGGACATTGCCCCACCAGGACGAGGCTTACGTTCGGCAAGAGCTGGATAAGATTCTCGACGGCATAGAAGGTGTGGAGATAGACATCGATTACATGTCCATCCCCAATGCCTCGCCGTTCGAGACCGAGTTCGCCGAGCATATTCAGATCAGTACCGCTAACGCGTTGAACAGGGACGATATTCAGTGGGTGCCGTCTTTGACTACTGGGTTCACCGACTCTCGGTTCACTCGCAACCTTGGCACGACTACCTACGGAATGGTGGGCTCCCACCCGGACGACGACCCTATGATTAGTTTCATCCATGGAACCAACGAGTCGGTAGGCATACAGAGCTTGATCAGCGGCACTAGGATAATGGTGGCCCTTGCCTACGACCTACTAGCGGTCAAGTAAGTACTGTGTTCGCCAAATTTCGTGAACAAATCCAGAGGGAGATAGCATGATTACCGACCCTGAAGCATACCTGGGTTTCTTCCGGTCGATCCATCGGCGGACTCTGCGAGATATCGAGGCGCTACCGCCTATGGCCCAAGCCTGGGAGCCGTCACGGGGTGAAGGTGAAAAAGGGTGGGGAATCTCTCAGATCGTCCATCACATCTGTGAGTCCAGGATGTACTTCGCTTCTGCGTATACCGGAAAGGGTTGGCGTTATGACTGGAAGCCACCCAGTACGGAGAAGCAGTCGGGCTGGGTATCTGCGTTGGAAGCCTCGGCTATTGAGTTCCAAAGGCAGATCTCGGGGACGCCTACGGATTGGCTCAACCGTCGGGTCAAGATGATAGACACGGACGGAATGCTCAGCGGTTGGAGAATCCTGATGATGCTGCTGGAACACGAGGTCCACCACCGTTCCCAGATAGACACCTACGCTGGACTAGAAGGCTGGGACGTCCCTCAGATCTACAATCGCACTAGAGAGCAGATAGATGAACTACAGGATCGGCAGTAGTCAAAGAGCAGCAGGTGGGACCCGCGTGTTCCATCCTGCCGCTTGCTCGTAGGCGTGCGCTACGCGAAGAACCGTTGCTTCTTCGAAGGGGCGTCCTGCTATCTGCATAGCTAAGGGTAAACCTTCGTTTCCGTTCGGCCCGTCCGCGGGTGACGTGAAGCCGCAAAGTATGGATAAGGCTGGGGCGCCGCTTAGGCTGTAGGGGCCTCTGAAACCACCTGCGGCCAGAGCTTTTCTGGCGTACTCTTGGCTGTTTACTTTCTGTTCCAAGTTGATTACGTTAGCGGGTGCGCCTGACGTTGGCTGAACCAGAACATCTACTTCTTCCAACAATCCCAGCACCTGTTCCCTTATCATGGTCCGCAATTTTTGGGCTTTGTAATAGGTCTGGGCGGGAATCAGGTTGGCGGTGCTGAAGTGGACTCGTGTGTTGTAGTGGTAGTCGTCGGGGCGTTCCCTCAGGTATTCAGGGCGTAAGCTGACCCTGTCGACGTGGGTGATGGCCCTGGTGATGTAGCCAGACTTTTCAGCTAAGGGCATGGACACCTGCCTGATCTCGGCACCTAGTTCAGCCAGCACCTCGATGGCGTTAATCACTGATTGACGCATCTGCGGGTCCAGTTCCAATTCCACCGGGTCGATCAATTCTTGGACCACTCCCACCTTCAGGCCTTTGATATCGCCGGTTAGAGCCGCTTGGTAGTCTGGAACGGACACCTGGTGGGTCGACGGATCGTTGGAGTCATAACCGGCAATGCCGCCGATGGTGATGGCGCAGTCTTCCACTGTCCGGGAGACTGGCCCGATGGTATCGAATGACCACCCTGCTCCGTCCACGCCGTAGCGGCTGACTCGTCCCCAGGTGGGACGCAGGCCGACCAAACCACAATTGGCTGCAGGACCTCTGATGGAACCGCCAGTATCTTCGCCAAGTGAAGTGGCGCACAGGCGGGCCGCAGTGGCTGCCCCTGATCCGGTGCTGGAAACTCCGGGGCTGCGGGTCAGGTCCCATGGGTTTCGGGCCGGACCGAATGCCGAACTCTGAGGCTCACCATGAGCGAACTCGCTCATGTTTAGTTTACCCAGAAGGATAGCACCAGCCTTCTTGAGGTTGGTGACCACAGTGGCGTCGTATTTCGGTATGAAGTCAGATCGAATCTTGGAGGCGTCGGTGGTGAGAACGCCCTTGGTGTAGATCTGGTCCTTGATGGCGATTGGGACACCGTGGAGAGGTCCGCGATAGTCTCCGCGCCTGATTTCGGCTTCGACCTCAAGAGCTTCTTGTCGTGCATGCTCTGCCATGACCGTGATGTATGAGTTGACCTGTGGATCTATACGCTCGATACGGTCTAGATAGGCCTCTACTACCTCGACCGGAGACACTTGTTTGGCCTTGATGGCGGAACCCAGTTCCGTTGCTGATAGGTAGGCTATGTCTTGAATGGCCATTAATGGCTCTCCTTGCATCTTTCCTGCGAAGGCAGGAATCCAGGATATTCCTTTCAGGATTTGAGGTTGTTTCACCTCGCCGTTCTGGAACGCGAGCGTTGGCGTGATGACGGCAGGGAATTACCCTCTCGTATCCAGCATTCGCTGGCGCATATCTGCGGGCACCTCGCGGAGGCGTTGGCGGAAGGCGGTATTCGTGCGGTCTGAGACGCAGTGGGCGGCTTCAGTGAGCAGTTTCACACCGCCTAGGTAGTCGTCTATGTGGATATATTCGGCTTCGATCCGGCCTTCAGGCGCACCGTTGTGGTAGTTGCCGAGAGGGAAAGCTATGCCGGTGGTCTGGTATCCGAAGACTGCGAATGCACTGGCTTCGCAGGTTCCTCCGCTCATTAGTTGACGCTGGCACTTAAAACCGTTGTCTCGCTCATTCAAGGTTTCGCGTGCTCGTATCAGAACCGATTCGGCGTCGGCGGTGAATGTGAACCCGGCGTCACCGACCCGGATGACTGGGCCTTCACCCTGTTCTGCGCCGGGCAGAGTTCGGCTGGACTCTGCGGATATCACCAGTGTATCGGGCGGCAAGGTGCCGGAATCAGCCATGAGCCTGGCGCCTACCAGCCCGACCTCCTCAGCGCGGGTGAATACTCCGTAGACATCACCCGGTGAGGCATCGCCCTCGGTTAGCTGGGCAATCATGGCCAAGATGCTGCCGCATCCGGCGAGATCGTCCACGGCACGCATGCGAATCATATCCCCGTCCAGTTCGTAATCAATCAGGTCGAAAACCACTGATAAAGGCGGCTCTAAGTCCTGGGGTTGCTCTAGTTTGATCAGTACTTGCCGGTCACTCTCCTCTCCGTACCTGCCTGTGGTTGCCCCATTGACCCGGCTGCCATCGGGGAGCAGCACTTGAACCGGCACGCCTGATTCGAAGCTGGATGGAGGAATCCCGCCCATGGCCGTGGCGATGTGTCCGTCCGGGTGGCTGCCGGTTATCTCAAAACCTGGGTGGTCCATGTGGGCGACGACGGCTAGTGGGTTGGCGCTTGGGTCAGTACCTGGGACCTTGGCGATGATGTTGCCGAACGCGTCTTGCTCAAACCCGGCACCTATCTCCCGCAGGATAGCTTTAACGGTGGACGCTACTCCTTCCTCCCGGAATGCCGTGGCGGGGTTGCCGCCCAACCGGGAGAGGTAGTCTAGTGCCTGTTGTTTGAGATCGGTCATGCGCCACCTGCGGGGTAAGATACGAGTGGCGGGATTATAGCAACGCTGGGGGCTCAGGCCAACTGGCCTGGTGCTATACTTCCGTGAAAGATGACTAGGCAGGCTAAGAAGAACACTCAGCCTGCGATTCTGTACCCTCGAGGAGAGTCAAAGTGTTAGAGCAATTCAAGGTCAGCCATGACGACGCAGAGTTCGTTCAGGGAGATGATCTCAAGAAAACCGTAGCAGGCATCTTCGAGAAGCTAGGAGTGTCACCTGAGGACTCGCTCTTGGCAGCCGACGTGCAGGTTCTGGCCGATCTTAGGGGTGTGGACTCCCACGGCGTTTCCAACATGCTGAAAAGTTATATCCAGGGCTACCAGGAAGGATCCATAAATCCCCAGCCCGACTGGAAAGTGATTCGAGAGACACCTAGCACTGCCACTGTGGACTCCGACCGTGGTCTGGGAACCATCATCACCCCCAAGGCCATGGATATCGCCATCGAGAAGGCTAAGAACGTTGGCCTGGGCATGGTGACTATCGGAAATGCGCGCCATCTAGGCATGGCGTCCTATCACGCTATGAAGGCCTTGGACCACGACATGATCGGCGTCTGCATGACCAGCTGCCCTCCCTCGGTGTTGCCGACATTTGGCGCCGAACCCCGGTTGGGGACCAACCCGATCGCTATCGCTGTGCCGTGTTTGAATGAGCCCCCGTTTGTGTTTGATGCGGCCACCAGTTCAGTGGCGGTGAACAAGATACGCATCGCCGGGCGGCTGGGTGCTGAGATTCCCGGAGGCTGGCTGGCAGCTGAGGACGGCAGCCCAATCATGGAGCCATCGCCTGCTCCGGAGAAGGTCACGCTTTTGCCTCTCGGTAGCGACCGTGAAGGCGGCTCCCATAAGGGTTACGGCTTCTCTTGTATCGTGGATATTCTGGCAGGGGTTCTAACTGGGTTCGGCTACGGAGTTGTGCCCGGCAGGCCCAATTTTGGTCATATGGTAGCGGCCTACAGCATCGATGCTTTCACCGATGTCGAGCCCTTCAAGGTGCAGATGGACGAGTGGTCCCAGATGATGCAGACCACCAGGCCTGCGCCTGGCCATGACCGAGTGTTGGTGGCTGGCCAGCCCGAGGCTGAGGTTGAAGCGGTCCGACGTGAAGAGGGCATTCCGCTTCATCCGGAGGTTGCTGACTGGATCAGGGACACCTGCGGAGAGATGTCTGTCCCCTGTTTGTTTTAGCTAATCGAGGTGTGGTCTCTTTATTCAACAAGTTTGGCAGATGTGGAGTTTGGCCGCGTTCTGCCATTAGCCTTTAAGGGCGAATGTATTTGAGATTCTAGTTAGCCTTGTAGGGCTGGAATAACTTCTTCGCCCATCAGTTTTATGGAGCGCATGGTGTCCTCGTGGGACAGCGGTCCGCCTTGGGTTTCCAGCAGCAGCGAACCTATCCCCAGTTCCTCCTTGATGTGGCGGAGCTTCTTAATGACGGTGTCGGGACTGCCGACGACCAGGTGGTTGTGTTCCTGGAGTTCTTCATATGACAGTTCGTTCATGGGCCTCTGCCTGCGTGCGGCGTTGGCGGACACACCGGCCTGGGAGAAGTAACCTGGTGGGGCCCAGTATTCTCTTGGTCCTTTCAGAGGATGTCCCATACGCCACATAAATGCCTTGCCTGATTCTTGAGCTTTTTCGTCGGTCTCGTTGACGTGAGCGCAGATCATGAAGGCGAACTTATCGGGCCCTGCTTCCCAACCTTGCTGGGCAGCCTGCTCCCGGTAGCTGCCGAACAGGTCCTTAGCCCTGCTTAGCTCGGTTAAGAATGCCGCGTATGTGTAACGGTGCTTAACCGCCCACTCCACAGTTTCAGGGCTGCCGGTGCCTGGGACCCAGGCGGGAGGATGAGGTTTCTGGACCGGAACCATCCATGGGTTTACTGCTCGGTACTGGTAGTGCTTGCCTTCCCAGCGGAAAGGGCCGGGAGTCGTCCAAGTCTTTATTATCAGGTCGTGGCACTCTTCGAACCTCTCCCGGTTGTATACGGGGTTGGTGTTGTTGGCCCAACTCTCCACTCCGATTCCCCGGACGAAACCGGACACGATGCGGCCGCCGGATATGACATCCAACATGGCAATCTCTTCCGCTAGCCTTGGTGGGTTATCTGAGGTGGGCAGCATGTTGCCCAGCATCAGAATCTTGGCCTTGGAGGTCAGGCGGGCCAGTATGCCGCCGGTGATATTCACCTCAACGTCCATGCAAGACGGGGTGTTGTGGTGTTCGTTAATCATCAGCCCCTGGAATCCGGCCTCCTCTGCGTATTGGAACTCGTCTAGGTACCGCTTGAAGAGGTCTGTGGCCTTGTTGGGGTCGAAGTAGCTGTTTGGAAAGGTCAGCCGCAGAGATGGCCACTGCTCCGCTAAATCATCATTGATATAGTGGTAGGGCATCTCAGTGAAATAATAAACGTCTAGGCTCATGGTTCTCCTTGAGAGATGCTTTATGAGGCCAGCCATCAGCAGCTAGGAAATCTGAGAACTGACCAGTGTTTGCTGAATGTTTGTTTACGCCAGGAAATCTAGGGCTGTTTTGATGAACTCTTCAGGTTTCTCAACCTGAGGGGAGTGGCCGCAGTTGTCTATAACCACCAGGTCTGAGCCGTTGATGGCCTGCTTATAGAGTTCGCCGCATTCCACGGGCACTATGGCGTCGTTCTTACCCCAGACCATACGTGCCGGAACCTTGACCCGTTGCAGCAGACTGGTTAGCCGTGGATCGTGCATGTATGGCTTCCAGCAAAGGCGCACGGCCATCTCGCGGTTGGTTTCAGCGACCATTGCCTGTTCGGGAGTAGGATCCGTTCCATAGAGTTTTTGATATTCGGGGGCCTGACTGGTGTCGTGGTACATCAGATCCAGTACCTGGGCGGGACTGATGATGAATATGTCGGTAATCTCACTGTCGTTGGGTTTGACGCCTGCGGCACCAACTAACATTAATTTGCTTATGGAATGGTTACACATGGCGGCAATCTCCGAGGCAATCCAGCCGCCCATTGAGAACCCGATAGTGCGGACACCCTCCAAACCTAAGGACTCCAGATACCAGGTATAGAAGCAGGCCATGTCTGGGATTGTCTCCAGCCAGTCGGGTCGGTCTGTCTTGCCGTAGCCGGGATGAGACGGGTAGTAGACCGTGTACTTCTCGGCTAGGGCGTCGGCGAACCTCAGCCAGCCGGTATTTCCTCCAGCGCCGTGGAGCAGGAGTAGTGGCTCGCCGGAGCCACCTTTCAGGGTATGGACCTTGGTACCGCCAACGTCCACCATCTCTTCAGTAAAGGCAACCATCGTTCGCTATCTCCTCGTTAGGCCGTTGCGGCCTCTTTCTGGAATGGGTCGGTGAGTTCCAGTTCCGCACCGATCTCTCGGAGGGCGGGGAGTACTTCCTCGCCCATGAGTTTCAGGCAGTTCATGGTGTCGGCGTGGGTGGTGTCGCCGTCGTTGGTCCAGACGCCCAGGATTCCTGGGCGAATGACCGATAGGGTTTCCCTGAGTTTTCTGATAACGGTTTCCGGACTTCCGACGATCCAACGATTGGAGGCCAGAATCTGATCGTATGTTGCGGTCTCCAAGCCCAGGCCCAAGAACGGGTCCTTGCGAATGCGGCCTTGGTACTTAGCGATTTTGGGGTCGGCTTTACTCCCGCCGTAACCAATAGGCAGCATGTAGTCCTTTGGCATGGGCACTCGGCCAACGCCTACATTTCCAGTCAAGAAACCTTTGGCTGATTCATAGGCTTTCTCATCTGTGTCCTGCACGTGGATGCGACATAGGTAGCCGAAATTCTCGGGGCCGACCTTGTATCCGGCCTCTAGTGCAGCGTCAGTGTAGATGTCAATCATGTCCTGAGTGCCTTGCGGGTCGGTCTCTAGATAGATATATGGGTAGCCTCTCTCTGCGGCCCAGACCAGGGTCTGCGGGCTACCTAAGCCGGGTATCCACACCGGTGGATGGGGCTTCTGCAATGGTGTTTCAAATGGGTTCACTACTCGGAAATGGTAGTGCTTGCCTTCCCATCGGAAAGGGCCAGGGGTGGTCCAGGTCTTGATAATCAGGTCGTGTGCCTCTTCAAATCGCTCGCGATTGTGAAGCGGGTTGATGTTAGCAGCGAGGCTTTCTACTCCGGTGCCGCGAACAAATCCTGACACAACCCTGCCGTTGGAGATCATGTCAATCTCCGCTATCTCTTCGGCCACTCTTAAAGGGTTTTCAAAAGTGGGCAGCGGGTTGCCCATCAACACAATCTTGGGTTTCGAAGTATTGCGGGCCAGGATGGCAGCTTCAAGGTTCATGGTCGCGCCTAGGCAGGTGGGGGTGTTGTGATGCTCGTTCAGCATCAGCCCATCAAAGCCCACTTCCTCGCAGTATTCATATTCGTCCAGGTACTCGTTGTACTGACGTGCTCCGACTTTGGGGTCAAAATTGCTGTTGGAGAATGTTAGCCGCACGGCTTGGTTGGGGCTGTTCCTCACTGCCTCTTCGGTGTAATTTGTGTAGGCCCTCTCGGTGAACCGCATCAAGAACATGTTAAAACCTCCGAAATTTGTGCATTTGGGACTCTTGGGAAGGTCCAGGTCGGGGCATTAGCCCTTGACGTAGACCGGCATTCTTGGATGTTTAATTAATAGGCCGACTCTGGGGCGCTGTCCGGATATCGGCTCTGCCCGGCCCATTTGAAGGCCAATCTGACAAGGCGCCGGTCGCTGCTTGGTAGATATGCCTTCGGTATCGATCGATAATTGACGAAGACTTGAAGATTTCACTCCAGAAAGGCCAGAACTCATCTTGGCTTTGAAACCTGGTTCCATCCGGGCGAGGCAAGGATTTTTCCACTACGCAATCGTCGGTCATTGCCGCAATCAGGATAACAACGTCTTTGTTATTAGAGGCGTTGTTGTATCGGGTGGCCACGTCGATGAGGCGGTTGTGGTAAGTTCGAGGTTCGGCATTTCGTGAATTTTACAGCTTTGATGAATCTCTAGCCACTGACTTGAGCCTATGCTAGCTTGCACCGTCATCTGGGTCAAGGCGCCTAAAAGTCCCGTCGTTCGACCCTGATTGTGCTATAGTTTATTAGCTGTTATGCCAGGCTTGAATTGCAGCGAAAAACGAGCCTGGCTGCGCATAAACTCCACCTATTATCAGGAAGATTCCCATGCCCAAAATTCTGGTAGCAGACCCCATTGGCGAGGAAGGGGTTGCACTTCTCGAGACCCTTGCCGAGGTTGACGTTAAAACGGGTATGAAGTCACCGGAACTCCTGGCTGTGATTGGCGATTACGATGGCCTAGTCGTCCGTAGTGAGACGAAGGTGACCAAAGAAGTCATAGATACCGCGAAGAAACTGAAAGTTGTTGGGCGTGCAGGTATCGGCGTTGACAATATAGATCTTGACGCCGCCACCAGTGCTGGTATCGCTGTAGTCAACGCCCCTACGGGCAACACCGTGGCCGCCGCAGAACACACCATGGCTTTGATGCTGGCGCTTTCTCGCAACGTGCCTATGGCCCATCAATCGCTGAAATCTGGTGAGTGGAAGCGGAGCGCATTCATGGGTGTCGAGGTCCGCAATAAGACCCTCGGCATCTGCGGTCTAGGCAGGGTGGGTTCTGAAGTTGCTCAGCGCGCTCAGAGCTTTGGTATGAGATTGGTGGGGTTCGACCCATTCGTGTCCCCGGATTACGCCAGGCAAAAGGGCATCGAGCTTCTCTCTTTGGAAGAGCTGCTGGCAGAGGCCGACTTCATAACCCTGCATACACCGCTGACCGACAGCACACGGCACATGATAGGGGCTGAACAAGTAGCTTTGCTCAAACCTGGCGCGAGGCTGATCAACGTGGCCCGGGGCGAGTTGGTGGATGAACAGGCGATAATTAACGGATTGGATTCGGGACAATTGGGGGGCGTTGCCCTGGATGTTTTTGCTCAAGAACCGCCTCAGAACACCACTCTGGTTGAACATCCGAAGGTTGTAGTGACTCCACACCTGGGGGCCTCGACCGAGGAAGCCCAGAGGGAAGTTGCGATCGAGGCATCTGAGCAGGTGTTGGCGGTATTGAACGGAGAGCCCGCCCGTAACACAGTTAACGCACCGTTCGTTGCTCCTGAAGTGCACGCGGTTCTAGCCCCGTATGTTCCAGTGGCAACCGTGGTGGGCAAGCTGTTGACTCACCTGGCCGACGGACAATTCTTGGGCATAACTATCGGTTACCAAGGAGAGATTGCAGAGCACGACACCCGGTCGCTGCAGGCCGCTGTCTTGGCGGGACTGATGGAGCCCATAACCACAGGCCAGGTGAACCTGATCAACGCTCCGGTGTTAGCCAGGGAACGCGGTCTCAACATCACCGAGCAGCACAATACTTCTTCACCAGAGTATTCCAGCATAGTCAGCGCGACCATCGAGACCAGCGAGGGGAAGATTACCCTGGCGGGGACATCGCTTAGAGACGAACCCCACATCGTGAAGATCGACGATTACTGGCTGGACATAGTGCCTACCACGCCCTACATGTTGTTCGTGGACAATCAGGACCAGCCCGGTTCCATCGGCGCGGTGGGAATGATCGCCGGTGCCCACAATATCAATATCAGTTTCATGGAAGTGGGAAGGCTGGCCTTGAGGGGCCGGGCTATGATGGTGATTGGCTTGGATGACCCGGTGCCTCAAAACGTGATGGAAGAGATACAGAATCTCGGACATATATACAATGTGCGGCTCGCGCATCTCGGTTCGTTGTAGAGCGCCAACCAACAGGGGAGGACAGAAATGGCGGACAAGATCGGCATCATGGGAGCAGGGGCACTGGGTAGTTATGTCGGTGCCTTCTTGAGCAAAATTGGCGAAGATGTGACCTTAATCGATATGTGGCCGGACCACGTAGAAAAGATGCGCACGGAAGGCCTACAGGTCACTGGCAGTCAAGGGCCCTTCACCGTCCCAGTGAAGGCCATCCATCTGACGGAAGCCCAGAATATATCCGAGCCATTTGATTTTGTTTTCATCTCGGTCAAGTCTTACGATACCGAGTGGGCCACCCACTTCATAAAGCGGTATGTGCGGGAGGACGGCTACTTTATCTCTTTACAGAACTGCTGGAACGACGTCCCCATGGGCGAGATTGTCGGTCCGTCCCGGCAGCTGGGTTGTATCGCGTCCCATATAGAAGTTGCTTTGTGGGAGCCGGCTCTTGTCACCCGCGGGGGCGCGGTCGGGCGGGATTCAGGCCACACCGTATTCCGAGTGGGTGAGCAAGACGGACGCATCACCCCCCGCTCTGAAAAGGTCGCTGGGTTGTTGGATAACATCGACGCTGCTTATGCATCGGACAACCTTTGGGGCGAGCGATGGGCCAAGTTGTCCCAGAATTCAATGGGCAATGGAATCTCCGCTTCCACCGGCCTGGGTTCCCAGCAGATGGCAGAGGACCCCCGGTTACGGTTGATCCGTATCAACTTGGCCAAAGAGGCTGCCAAGGTCGGCCTAGCCATGGGATTGAATGTCGTAGCCATCAATGGCGTACCCGCTGAAACTTGGGCTGACGCTGATAAGGGCGATGTTTTTGAGGAGCTAGACGGGCACATGTCAGCCCACGGTGGCAGGGTCAACTGGCTAGCTTCCATGGCCCAGGACGTCTATAAAGGCCGGCGCTCTGAGATTAATTTGATGAACGGATTGGTCTCAGCCAAGGGACGGGAAGTGGCCATTCCCACCCCTTACAATGATGCGGTAATTGAGGTCATGAACGGTATCGATGATAAGACCTTGGAGCAAGATGAAGCCCATGTGGATCGCGTATTGAAAGCGGTGGGTCGGTAAACCCGCGTTTCCTGGGGCTGCTAGCTGTTGGCTCCGAATTCCCTCGCATGCTTATTAGCCCACCGCCAGGAGCTGCAATCTTGGAGGTAGCCAGATGATTATAAAAGTAGAGCCTGCGGACATGTTCATGTACCGGGTTATCATGATTTCCAACCTGGAGAATCCAGACCCGGAAGACCAGGATATTCGGGACTACCTGGAAGCCAACGAATTGGAGCCTAAGTATCGTAGTGAGGGCGACTTCGAAGGGCGTCACAGCGAGTCAATGCAATTTGGTGGCTGCTATCTGGGTCGGCACACCGGTGAGATCAACTTGATCCAACAGAGGTACGTAGAGGAAGAACTCATCGCTTACGAGATTAACCGTCACCTGGGGGAGTCGGATTCTCCAGTGGATATACCGGAAGAGAAGCGTGAAAACGCATTGGCTGAGCTTCTCAAAAATTTCAACAACGAGGGCGCTTTCCGGAAGATGGACGATGGCAAGTACGAGGTTGCGCTGGATGGCGAAAAGGTTCGGCAGGCAGCCAGAGGTTTATTGGCCGACTGATTTTACGGTGTGGTTTTAATGATAAGAGGCCTGTCCTTACGCGTAAGGACAGGCCTCTTTGCAATACATGTGGAGCGGGTGATGGGAATCGAACCCACATGGCCAGCTTGGAAGGCTGGAGCTCTACCACTGAGCTACACCCGCCCGACGGGACTCTAGGATTATAATGGCTTCCTGTTCGTCGTACTAGACCGTAGGATGGAGCAGTCTTGGGATTTGATTAGAATCTGGTTCGCAAAATAGGACGGCACCATAGGAGTTGGACTATGTCTTTGGAACGAAAGCAGTACGATTTCGCGCCTGCAGGCCCTACCTATAGCCGGGCCGTGAAAGCTGGCAATATGATGTTTATCTCAGGCTGCACCGCCCGAGGCACCGATTCTCAGGGCAAGTCCATGATGGAACAGCTTGATGTTACCCTCTACCGTCTGGTCCAGGTGGCGGAAGCCGAAGGCGCAGGGCCAGGTAGCTTCGCCAAGTTGACGGTCTTCGTTACCAGCATCTCGGATTACCAGGCGGACTCCCAGAAACAGCAAGAGCTATTCGCCAGGCACTTCCAAGAACAATACCCTGCCAACTCCTTGATAGAGATTTCGGCTTTGGCCGAGCCAGGGTTGGACGTGGAAGTCGAGGCGGTCGTTATCCTGGAGTAACCTTACGCACTGGCCACAGGTTATTGGCATCCAACTTCTGCAGATGCGCCTATCCTTTATGCCGAAGGCCGGCGGCGATTTGGTGGAGGGCCCGGCCGCTTACGGATGGACTTCTTCTCATAAGAATCATACTCGGCAAGTGCGTCCCGATTGTCGGCATGCTTTTGGCGACCATGGTGTCTGCCGCCATCTTCATCCTGAGACTATGTGGCGTGGTTATCGGCTAGGACGTAGCCAGAAACTCGGCGGCGCTACCAACCCGGCGTCCCCACCACTCGGGGCCTTCCAGCACGTATTTCCACTCGGGGTTCTGTCCGGTATCTCGGAGCCCTGCCATGACTTCTCGGAAGACTGAGGCGTCGGTCTCGGCGAACTCGAAATACCCCACAAAGTCATAGCTACATTGCATTCCGTAACCGTCCGGCGAGTGGACCAGCCGGCGGTTGATTCGGGGGACGCCGGCGGAGCTGGATAGGGCGTGTCCTTTGGCTACCATCTCCTCGCTCTCGTTATAACGTGGCAGGAAGAAGCTCTCTCGGTGCAGGAAATCCATCTTCCACCAGGTGTCGTTTTTGTTCATGGGAGTCACCACCGCCAGCGGAAAATTCTTCCCTCGTCCGGGTGGCATGGCATGGGCGTAGGCGAATTCGGCCATTGCATGGCTGGTGTAGCTCCTTGGCCGCATCACCCCTGCCAGAGTTTCGACCGAGCCACCGTACCGTTCGATGAGACTCCGGAGACCGGTTTCATATGCCTTGATTGTTTCTAGGGTCGCACACTCCAATCGAACCAACCCATGGCTCTCGGACACAGCGACATGGATGATCTGCTGATCTGACGTATTTGCTGGTTCCGCTCGCAGCAACTGGAATCGTCCCCGCGCAAAAGCCTCATCTGACGGCGGACCGTCCACATCGTGGACGTTCTCCATATCCCCGCCTAACAGATTGATCGCTTCGGCTAACTCCCCGTCGGCCTTACCTTCGCCAAAAGCGAGAAACAAGAAAAGCTGATAGCCGGTGACAGTGGTTGTCATGTTCAGGTCTTGGGGTTGCATGTTGGGAATCCTTGTTGGGAGGTTGGTGTCTCCGAACAGGTTAACATCTCTCATCCAACCTTGAGACCCCCCATATATATGGGTACAATTGGTGGGCTTGGCTGACCTGGGGAGCGGGCATCGCTCGGAGACCCTTGTAAATGGCGGCTCAGCGATTTTTGGAGTTTTGCATGCCTAGCAAGGACAAAAAACAGTGGCAGCGGGACACGTTGGAGCCTGCGGTTAGAAGATTTCCAGAGCGGCGAGAGAAATTTCAGACCGACAGCGGTCTAGACATCGACTCACTTTATAGTCCTGAAGATTTGCAGTTTCAAGGGTTGGACTATGACAACGACCTGGGTTATCCCGGCGAGTATCCATACACCAGGGGTGTTCAGCCCAATACCTACAGGGGCCGGGTCTGGACTATGCGCCAATATTCGGGCTACGGCAGCGCCGCAGAGACTAATGAGCGCTTCCGCTATCTTTTAGACCAGGGTCAGACCGGTCTGTCCATCGCTTTCGACCTGCCAACCCAGATTGGATACGACTCGGACCACGTGCTGGCTAAAGGCGAAGTTGGGAAGGTCGGGGTGCCTATCTGCAGTCTGGAGGACATGGAAACCCTGTTCGCCGGTATACCGATGAACAGGGTCAGCACCTCCATGACCATCAATGCTACCGCTTCGTTACTACTGTGCTTTTATATAGTTGCGGCTCGGAATCAGGGCGTCTCCATGGACCAGATCAGTGGCACAGTTCAGAACGATATCCTCAAGGAATACATCGCCCGAGGTACCTACATTTACCCGCCTCGGCCCTCGATGCGCCTTATGGTCGATGTCTTCAAGTACTGTGCTGAGAATGTGCCTAATTGGAACACCATTAGCATTTCCGGCTACCACATGCGTGAGGCAGGCGCCACCGCGGTGCAAGAACTTGCATTCACCTTCGCAAACGCCATCGCCTATGTGCAGGCTGCCCTAGACGGGGGTCTAAAAATAGATGATTTCGGCCCACGGCTTTCCTTCTTCTTTGTGGCCCAGAACAACCTGTTCGAAGAGGTGGCCAAGTTCCGGGCGGCCCGCCGGATGTGGGCCCGGATAATGAAAGACCGCTTCAGGGCGAGGGACCCGCGGTCTATGATGCTGCGGTTCCACACCCAGACCGCGGGAGTGAGTCTCACAGCCCAACAGCCAGACAACAACCTGATTCGCTGCACCATCCAGGCACTATCGGCTATCTTGGGTGGGTCTCAATCTCTCCACGTGAATTCGCGGGACGAAGCCTTGGCCTTACCATCCGAGGACTCGGTCCAGCTTTCGCTCAGGACGCAGCAGATATTGGCTTTCGAGAGCGGCGTGTCTGATGTGGTTGACCCTCTTGGTGGATCCTATTACATCGAAAGCTTGACCAACGAGCTAGAAACTCAAGCCCTGGATTACATAAAGCGAATCGACGATCTAGGCGGCTCAGTTGAAGCCATAGAACAGGGTTTTCAGCAGCGTGAGATCGGTGACGCCGCCTACAAGCATGGCCAAGAAGTGGACTCCGGCGACCGGACCATCGTAGGCGTAAATCGCTTCACTACCGAAGAGCCTTCGATAGAAGGGCTGACGCGAGTGAATGAAGAGGCCGCCAAGGCTCAGGTGAAACGTTTGGAAAAACTTCGAAATGGCCGGGATGGCAGCAAGGTAAGGGCGGCACTTGACCGGTTGGTGCTAGTGGCCCAGAGCGAAGAGAATACTGTTCCAGCCATCTTGGAGTGTGTGGAGGCTTACTGCACCCTCGGTGAGATTAGTCAAGTCTTCCGGGGGGTCTTCGGCGAACAAGATGGAGCCTTCACCTTCTAACCAGTACAACTGGGGTTTGTACCTGCTGGTGGACGAATAATATATAACTTTAAGCGAAGCAGACATAACTGGGTAAAAGTGGAGAAATGTGATGCCTGACCTGATACTAAATGAAGAGGAGCAAATGCTCCAGTCCACCCTTAGGGATTTTGTCGACCGGGAAATCGCTCCCAAGGCTAAGGAGTCTGATGAGAAGGGGGAGTTTCAATGGGACAACTGGCGGGGTTTGGCCGACCTTGGACTCACAGGCTTGGGCATCGACACCAAATACGGGGGAAGTGGCCCGGCTGGCTACCGGCAGGTGTCCATCGCCGCCGAAGAAGTTGCGCGTGGTGATGCTTCCACCAGCGTCAGCTGGTTGGCTCACCTTGCTTTGGGTACCGCCTGTATCGCCAGGTTCGGCAACGATGAGCAGAAAGAGCGTTTGCTAACCCCTTTGGCAAAAGGGGATGCCGTGGCCGCCTTTGGGCTCACCGAGCCTAGTGGCGGTTCTGACGCTGCCGCTCTACAAACCACGGCCACCGAGAAAGACGGTACCTACTTCCTTAATGGAAGCAAAATGTTCATCACCAATGCATCCGTTGCATCAACGATTGTGGTATTTGCTACTGAGGACCGCTCGAAGGGATACAAGGGCATAAGTGCCTTTTTGGTTCAGAAAGACTCGCCCGGGCTGACTATTAACCCCATGCACGGCAAGTTGGGCATGAGAAGTTCAACCACTGATGAAGTAGTTTTCCAGGACACGCCGGTCAGCTCTGCCAATCTCTTGGGAGAACGGGGGCGCGGGTTCAATCACGCCATGGAGATATTGACACAGAGCCGAATCATTATTGCTGCCCAGAGTGTGGGCATAGGCCAGTCAGCACTGGAAGCTGCCGTTAGGTTCGCTCAAATGCGTGAGACCTTCGGCAGTCCCATATCCCAGCACCAAGCCATCCAGTTCATGCTGGCCGATATGGCGGTCGGAGTCCATTCTTCGAGGGTCGCCACCATGAACGCAGCCAGCTTGATGGATGCAGGAGAGCCCTTCTTGCAGGAAGCATCCATCGCTAAGTTGATGGCTTCTGAGATGTGCATTGGCGTAGCGGACAAGGCCATCCAGATCCATGGCGGCGCCGGTTACTTCCAGGAGGCCGGAGTCGAACGTATCTTCCGAGATGCACGAGTGACTACCATCTATGAAGGGACATCAGAAGTGCAGCGGTTGCTGATTGCCAGACAGTTGATGGCTCAGTACCAGGTTTAGTGGTAGTCAACGGAGATTCGTTGCTTTCGGCGCAGTAACGTTGCCCTCACTTCTGGGAGTCGAGACTCTCGACACTGTATGATCTATCCCTCCTCATGTGTTGGAGAGGGTACTTGGCATCAAGGAGATAGGTTTAACGTGAGCGAAGTTTGCAACTTTAATCATTTCGACCACGTAGGCGTGGCCGTGAAAGACATAGAGGCCGCTTTGGCTTTCTTTAGGAAGGTATTTGATGTGCCGGACGCTGAGGTAGTGTTGATGGAAGACCAGGGCGTCCGCGCATGCTTGGTAGAGGTTGGTCAAACGCGTTTAGAGCTGTTAGAACCTACCGGCCCTGAATCTGGGGTGGGGCGGTTTATCGAGCGCCGTGGCGAGGGCCTGCACCATCTGGCCTTGAACGTCACTGACATCTCAGGGAAGCTGCAGACACTACAGACTCTAAGTGTTGACCTGATCGATCAGACGCCCCGAGAAGGTCTCTCCGGCACTATAGCATTTATACATCCCAGGTCGATGTTCGGGGTATTGACCGAATTGGTTGAGAACGATTCCAAATAATGGTGTTTGAGATTAAGGAACGCGCAGAAAATAATGCAAGACAATAACCGCCCCACGAGGGTTCTGGTGGCAAAACCGGGGTTGGATGGCCATGACCGCGGCGCCAAAGTGATTGCTCGAGCCCTGCGGGACTCTGGCATGGAAGTGATCTACACCGGTATCAGGCAGAGTCCACAGATGATTGCCCAGGCCGCCGCCCAAGAGGATGTGGACGTAATCGGCATGAGCATCCTTTCAGGGGCACATCTGGAGATACTTCCGGAGATCATCGGCTTGCTGGGTGAACAGGGGATGGACGATGTGATTGTGGTGGTCGGCGGCATAATCCCAGAGGTTGACCGCCAGCCGCTTAAGGACCTCGGCATCTCTGAGGTGTTCGGCCCGGGCACGACGACCGGTTCTATAGTCGAGTTCATTCAAGAGAAGATGAAAGAACGGGCTTGAGCCTAGATAGGTCTTGAAAAGCTGTCGCTGATGTGGATTTGGTTTGACCGGTGGAGGATGGACGATTTAGGTCAGATAGTCAGCACGCCTGGGAAGGCATTTTCGCTTGACATGCGATTAATGACAGTAACTATAATTGCAGTCGGTTATTAGTGGGGTATGGATAGGCTCGATGTATTACAACATGGCTCAGTTGTTGAAGGAGCCTACCGGGTCAACGAGAGACTATGAAATAGACGGCTCGTTTGAAGGCCCTGAAACAGGAATGGGCCGGGCCCAAGGTTGGGCCCGGGTAATTCGGACGCATCAAGGCTTCGTGGTTCGTGCCGAGCTGGAGACCCAGGTCAATTTGACCTGCAGCAGGTGCCTTAGCCAGTTCGAGTTAGGTTCAGGATTAAGAATGGAAGAAGAGTCCTTCCCGACCGTTGACCCGGTAACGGGGAAAACGACTTCTCCCCCGGAAGAGTCCGAGGGCGTGATACAACTTGATGACCAGTACGTACTGGACATGCAGGATGTGATTCGGCAATACGTGCTCACCGAGGTACCGATAAAACCTTTGTGCCGCGAGGAGTGTCCGGGATTATGTCCGGAGTGCGGAACGAACCTAAACAAGGAAAAATGTAAATGTAATTCAGCTCCATCCGACCCCAGATGGGGATCTTTGGCGGAGCTGTTAACCGAGAACCGGGAATAACAGGTCTTCTCGATGTTTCATAAACCGCCAATCAACAACTAGGACGGGCCTGGACTTCGGGCCTAGGTAATCCACTAGAACTTTAGGTATTCTCCCTTCTCAGCGGCCCATACTAGGAAAAGTGTACGCATCGGTGTTCGCCTGGTAAGATAACCGATGATTATTCACTTCTAGCGTGCTAACAGGCGTGCTGATCAAGAAAAAGGATGGGACCAATTATGGGTGCGGTACCCAGGAAAAAACTTACCAGGGCAAGAAAGGGGCGAAGGATAGCCTCGTATAGGCTAAGTCCTTTGAATCCCTCTCTCTGTCCGCGCTGTCGAACCGCCAAGAGGCCGCACGTCGTATGTCCTCAGTGCGGGTTCTACCGGGGTCGACAGGTCATAGAGGAGACGGTCTAGCTGGCTTTGGAGGTGACCACTTCCAGGTTTGTTCTGCTAAGACCTAAAGGCTGACCACTCAGTTATGTACGCCAAACACACAAAAAGGGGAATTGGAGAGTCGTTTTCGGGTTGTACTCTTTTGTCAGGCTGCCCTAAAATCCGTAGGGTGTTAAAGACCGGTCCGCCCGGTGGAGGTAGCTACGAGTACCGAACCAGAGATTAGTCAGATGGCCAATAGGGCCTATGTGTTCCCAGGGCAGGGTTCTCAAAGCGTCGGCATGGGGGCGGATTTATTCGAGTCTGCTCGGGCCGCTCGGGAAACCTTTGAAGAAGCTGACGATAGTTTGGGTTTTCCGTTGTCTCGTTTGATATTTGAAGGACCGGCGGCAGAGCTTCAGAACACAGCAAACTCCCAACCGGCAATCATGACCGTGAGTGTTGCCGCCTGGCGGACTTGGCAGGAGATGGGAAGCCCGCAGGCGACAATCGCAAAGGCAGTCGCCGGTCACAGCCTGGGCGAATACACATCTCTTGTTGCAGCTGACGTCATCGAGTTTTCTGACGCTGTGCGGTTGGTCCGCAAACGTGGTGAACTGATGAACCAAGCTGCAGTCAACCGCCCTGGCGCTATGGCGGCCATACTGGGACTAAACGAATGGGCCTTTGCTCAGATATGTGACGAGACCGGTGTGGAGCTCGCAAACATCAACACCGACGACCAGATCGTGATCAGTGGCGATAAGATTGCCGTTGCCCGAGCCATGGACTTGGCCTCAGCCCGCGGCGCGAGGAAGACGATACCTCTGCCGGTTAGCGGGGCGTTCCATTCCTCGCTGATGTCCGAAGCAGAATCGGGCCTGGCGGATGCAATCAATGCCTTGAAATTCAATGAACCCAAAATGCCAGTTGTTGGCAACTGTGACTCCAAGCCACTGACCACGTCGAGCGAGATTCGTTGCGAGTTGGTCAATGGCCTCTGCCAGTGTGTCCAGTGGAAGGACTCAGTACGCCAGATAGTTGATTCTGGGGTGACCCAGTTTATCGAGTTTGGATTTGGCGGAGTGCTGGCAGGTCTAATTAAAAGAATCGACCGAGGCGTCAAGGTTACAACCGTGTCAGACATCGTTTCGATGAGGAAACTGGCTGAGGAAGTAGCGTAGCTGCCCGGTTTTAATCGGTGACCCATGATTAGGGTTAAATACACAGACCAAAGGCGACAATCAAGAACGACAGCGCTGCAATCCTTATTTGCTGCTGACGTGCGGGGCATCTGGAATAACCCGCCATTGGAATGCTTGGATGAGGACTCAGCCCTGCCTGAGAGTTCCGTAGAGTTTGCACGGGAGTTGTTGAGTGGCGTGGCCAGAAGCCAGTCAGGCTTGGACAACGTCATCACCCGGTACGCACCTGCGTGGCCGGTGGATCAACTGTCGGTTATAGATCGCAACATACTGCGCATAGCTTTATTCGAGTTGATTTACACACCGGAGACTCCCAGAAAAACGGCCATTAATGAGGCCGTGGAGTTGGCAAAAATATTTGGTAGCGAGAGCTCGGCTCGGTTCGTAAATGGGGTCTTAGGATCCGCAATGTCTGGATTAGAATCGGGAGAGATCGCCACCATTGAGCCGGTGTCTGAAGGGAGATGAACCATTGACCACTGTCTATGACAGAGTAAAATCCATCGTGGTCGATAAGTTGGGAGTCGAAGAAGACGAAGTCACTGAGACCGCGTCTTTCATTGAGAATCTGAATGCAGACTCACTCGACCTGGTGGAACTAATAATGGCGTTCGAAGAGGAATTCTCCACGGGCGAAGGACAGTTGGAGATATCTGATGAGGACGCTGCTAATATCGCGACCGTCAGTGACGCTGTGAACTATCTCAAAGGCCACGGCGTCCAAGACTAACCCCTTGGCATATCTGGCTGCGTGATGCGGTGAGGCGACGATGGGAGCCGATGTTGAAAAACATCACTTCTGGTATGACGCTGGTTTCGGAATTCTCCTCTTTGTTGTTTATACTGTGTTGCTCGAAGGACTTTTCTCCCGGTTGTTTACGTTTCGGAACGGATACTGACGCATCAGGAAAAATAATGACAACCACGTCTAGAGCGTTGCCCCAAACTTGAGCATTGTGCAAAAAAGTAGCAGTCCGGTGGCGCTTTGGTACTTCACCTGGTTCAATGGCGTTAGCCTCGCCCAGAATTACGGGCCGCTTACCCAGTAGGCTAATTTGGTCGAACGGGAGGTTGGGAACCTTGACTTCATCCGACTATAGACCTGGCCCTTCGTTGGTTGATGATTCTGGGAGTAGCACGGGATTTGGGAAAACAGGCGATACGCCTGTGAACGCCGGCTCTATGGACAGCCTGGAGCAGGTCGCCCACCTGATTAGAAACTGCATCGATTGTCCATTGTCCGGCGGCCGCACCAATACGGTGCCTGGAGAAGGGAACCCCCAGGCCGTTGTGATGTTCATCGGCGAAGGCCCCGGTTCTCAAGAGGATCGCCAGGGTCGCCCTTTTGTTGGACCTGCCGGAAAATTGTTAGATGGTTTGTTGGCGTCTATCGGTACTAACCGGGAAGATGTGTTCATCGCTAACATGGTGAAATGCAGACCACCGGAGAACAGAGACCCGGCCCCGTCGGAACTGGCTGCCTGCACGAAATACCTGGACCGGCAGATAGAGTTAGTGGACCCCAAACTTATCGTTACCCTAGGCCGGTTCGCCTTTGGGCGGTATTTTCCTGGAGAGGGCATAACCAAGGCCCGGGGGCGCCTCAGAGAAAAGGATGGGCGTAAAATCTTTCCCGTACTTCACCCAGCTGCGGTGTTGCGCCGGGATGAGCTAAGGCCCACAATGATAGAAGACTTCAAAGCGATTTCGGAGATATTGAATGGCGAGGTGGAGGAAATTGGCGCGGACCCGAAAGCGATAGTGGCGGAAGCTCCAATTACTCCTGGGGAAACTCTTCGAGTATCTCAATTATCTTTCATGGACGCCCCCGGTCTTGCAGCCGATGCTTCGGCGCAGGTTGAGACATCATCCGTCAACGCAGAAGAAGCACCCCGACCAGAGCAACTGACCCTCTTTTAAGGCTTTAGACCTGCGCCGGGCAATCCATAGTTAGGAACGAACAGAACTTGACATCTCAGCTACGCGTCATTCCCTTGGGGGGCTTGGGGGAAATCGGCAAGAACATGATGGCCCTGGAGTATGAAGACGATATCGTCATCGTTGATTGTGGAGTTCAATTCCCCGAAGAGGGTATGTTCGGGGTTGACCTGATTATCCCCGATGTGTCTTACCTGGTGGAGCGGATCGACAAGGTTCGAGCGATTCTTATCACACATGGACACGAAGACCACATCGGCGCACTTCCCTTCATCCTGCCCCAATTACAATGCCCGGTCTACGCGCCTCGGCTGGCCCATGGCCTAATCACTGCCAAGTTGAAAGAGCGGCGTAACGCACGCGATACGATCGTGAATCCCATAGACCCTGGTGTTGTCCATCAGATCGGAGATGCCTTTGAAATTTCCTGGTTCCGGGTGTGCCATAGCATCCCTGACGCCATGGGGATCGCCATCGGCACCCCCCTTGGAACCGTAATCCACACCGGCGACTTCAAGATTGACCACACGCCTGTGGATGGACGCATCTTTGACCTGCCTTCCCTTGCACACTATGGAGATGACGGAGTCCTTCTGTTGTGCTCCGACTCCACCTATGCTGAAGTGCCGGGCTATACCACGTCCGAGCGAGTCGTCGGGGAGGCTCTCGACCGGGCAATAGGGGAGGCAGACGGCCGTGTACTGGTCGCTACATTCGCCTCGTTGGTATCCAGAGTCCAGCAAGTGGTGGACGCCGCGGTGAAGTACGACCGGAAAGTCAGTATCGTTGGTCGCAGCATGGTGGATACGGTCAAAGTCTCCCAAGAGCTGGGCTATCTGAACGTGCCGCCGGGCGTGTTGCTGCCATTGGCTGAAACCAGGAAGCTGGCGCCAGAGAAGGTGGTTCTGATGACCACCGGCAGCCAGGGCGAACCGACCTCTGCCTTGGTGAGGATTGCCAAGCAAGAACACCGTGACGTCAACATCGAATCAGGGGATACGGTGATAATATCCGCGACCCCCATTCCGGGGAACGAGCTCCCAGTCAGTCATACCATCGACAATCTGCTCCGCCAAGGAGCTAAAGTCCTCTACGATAGGATTGCCACTGTCCACGTGCATGGTCATGCAAGTCAGGAAGAGCTCAAGCTGGTGCTCCGGTTGGTGCGACCCAAATACTTCGTGCCGGTTCACGGTGAATTTCGGCACCTGACTGCCCATGCCCAATTGGCCTGGGATCTGGGTGTGGCCAAAGACGGAATTTTTGTGATGGAAGACGGCGATGTGCTGGAGCTCTCGGAGGGAGGCGCACGCCTAGAAGAACACGTATCCGCTGGCCCCATCTTCGTGGATGGGTTGACGACCAGGGACGCCCAGAGTCCGGTGCTCAGCGAGCGGCGGAGCCTATCCAAGGACGGAGTGGTCGTTGTAGTCGTTACCACAGATAAAAAAGACGGCAAATTCGTGGGTGAGCCCGCGGCCGTTTCCAGCGGGTTCTTGGACGACACAGAGGCGGGCAATCTCTTTGAAGAATTAAATGCTGCCGTGGCTCAAGAACTGACCAGCAACTGGTTCGGAAGCAGGGAAAACAGCGAAAACGGCGCATTAAGAGGGAATATCCGAGAAACTGCCCGCACCTTCATAGCTAATTCTGTTCGCCGATCCCCTATGATAATTCCAGTGGTTTTGGAAGTTTAGTCCAGCCACTCGCCGGAACGAGCCATAGTAATTGCCACTGGAAGGACGCAGTGGCCAGTTCAATTTGGCGGAGGCGTGGTGATACCGTTTCGCCATGAGATAAAACCCCTCGTCCATCGAACTCTCAGGGCGCCTATAGACGTCTTGACTGCTTCGGCTATTGGCTTGTCCGTCTGTCTGTACCTTGGCTTCTCTACAGACGCGCGGGAATGGGCCATCGAGGCTCTTGGCTTTGGCTGGGTCCCAACGGGGCTTTTGGTGGCCGTTACCTTAGCGATGCTCCGCTATAACCGCAGCGGTCTTTTTACCCATTGGAGGCGTTGGGTCGTTGCCTGCGGTTCGGTAACCATATCTATCGGTATACTTTCCACCATATTCCCCTCGGAAGGCGCCCTTGAAGACGTGAGTCTGGGCGGTATCTGGGGCGGTTACTTGGGTGGAACTCCGTTAGTTTGGGCAGCCGCCAAGATGTCTGGAATCGCACTGGCAGTGCCACTGATCGTTAAACCGAAAGGCGCTGGCATGCATTATTACAGGTATGCCAAGGCAGTTTTCTTATTTGTTCAGATAGCCGCGTTGTATGCCTACTTGGGCCTGCGAGGATCGGCCAGGTTGATCGACCAACGGGTCCGTATCCTGAAGTCCGGCATGCACAGCAAGGTTCCGCGAAAAGACTTGCTCAAGATGGTGGTCATGGGTCCATCCGAGACTTCGGTCCGCACGCTGGCTTACCAAGGTGACCCTGAGATTGGAACTAACCTAAGTGTTTACCCTGATTCGGAATCTGGTTTCGAATCGGATGGCCTGGATTCTTTTGACCGTCAGGACGATGATGAATGGGGAATGCCTGAGTCGGGGCTGATACCCACCTGGGGAACCGAAGAACCGGCTCCTAGAATGTCGCCCGTCCCGGCCAAAGCAATCGTGGAAGGTTCAACTGGAGGAAAGCGCGGCAAGCCAGGTTGGCAGACACCTTCGATCGACCTGCTGACTCCGCCCGACACTCATCAAGCTCCAGAGGCAGCCCTGCAAGACATGGCGCGCTTGGTGGAAAGCACTCTGGGCGATCACGGCGTAAGAGTCGAAGTAACAGATGTGAAAGCTGGTCCCAGAATCGTACGTTTTGGCTTGGTTCCTGGCTGGGTGCCCAGGAAAGGAGAGTCTCGCCGAGCAACCCTTGGGCTGGACACCACTGATGTGGACCCATCGGCCTTGGAACGTAGTAGAGTTAAGGTACAGAGCATCCTAACGCGGGAAAAAGACATGGCGTTGGCTCTGAAGACGCCATATCTCAGGATAGAAGCTCCGGTGCCCGGTGAAGCCTTGGTGGGTCTAGAAGTCCCCAGCCCGTCGCCCAGCAAGGTCCACTTAAGAGAGGTGATGGAGACTCAGGCGTTCAAAAGGCTGATAGCCAAGGGAGGTCTCCCCATCGCATTAGGTCAGGACACCGGCGGTAGCCCAGTGGTGCTGGATCTGGCCTCGTTGCCCCATATGCTGATAGCGGGAGCTACGGGTAGCGGCAAGAGCGTTTGCATAAACTCCATCGTGGCATCGTTTTTGCTGACCAAAACGCCAGAACAACTACGCATCCTTATGGTCGACCCCAAGCGAGTGGAACTGACGCCGTTCAATGGGATTCCCCATTTGGTTGGGCCAGTCATCGTCGATGCTGAAGAGGTCAACACCGCGCTCCGGGGTTTGATCCGGGAGATGTTAGCCCGCTACAAATTG
The DNA here is from genome assembly GCA_022451945.1 of Dehalococcoidia bacterium. Lineage (GTDB taxonomy): Bacteria > Chloroflexota > Dehalococcoidia > Lucifugimonadales > UBA3495 > UBA9611. Next base: position 25,728 of record JAKUNK010000008.1, on the reverse strand, counting down.
ATGGAAGAGATCGGCGCTAGAAACATCGAGGGCTATAATAAACGGGCCAAAGAGAAAATGCCCTTCTTGGTGTTGATCGTAGACGAGTTGGCCGACCTTATGATGGTCGGTGGGTTCGAAGTAGAGCAGAACCTAGTTCGCCTGGCACAGTTGGGCCGGGCCACAGGGATTCATCTGGTGTTGGCTACCCAGAGGCCGTCAGTGAACGTGGTGACCGGCCTGCTCAAGGCTAACATACCGGCCCGCGCAGCTTTTGCCGTAGCGTCTCAAGTGGATTCCAGGGTGATTCTCGACGCCGTTGGCGCTGAGAAATTGTTGGGCAAGGGCGACATGCTTTTATTGCATAACGAGTCGCCAAAGCCCAGCCGTGTCCAGGGCACATTGGTTTACGATCAGGAGATTGACCACATGGTCGAGTTCTGGCTGAGCCAAGAGGGCCCACCGCTGCCGGAGATAACCGTTGGCGAACTTGAAGTCGATGAAGATGAAGACAGCGTCGACGCCCACATCATGGAGGAAGCCAGGGAACTGGCAGCTAGGAATCCCCGGTTGACCAGCTCTTACCTGGAGCGGCGACTCAAGATTGGAGGCCGAAAGGCGGAAGATGTCATGGATCTTCTGGAAGATGAGGGATTCTTGGATTCGCGCTGATTAAAGGGTGCGCTAAATGACGAATCGCGTTTGAGCATTAACGCCGGCCAACGTTTAGAGAGTAGGCCGGCTTTTTATTTCCCCCTGGTATTTTTAAACGGTGGCCAGGTTTGCTATCATTGGGCCAAACCGGCTTTTCTGACGGGTTTAGGTTGAATAGATAGTTTTTGCTGATAGATCTTCATACCCATAGCTACCCCCAGTCTGATGATAGTTTCATGAGCGTAGATGAGTTGATCGAGGGATCCAAGTCATTTGGGCTTGATGGTATCTGCCTTACAGACCACGATTCTTTCTGGACTGATGAAGAGGTTCAGAACCTCTCCTCCAAGCACAACTTCTTGGTCTTGCCGGGCTGTGAGATTAATACCGAGTCTGGGCACGTATTGGTGTTTGGCCTGGGAATATACGAATTTGGCATGCACAAAGTCGAGTTTTTGCAGGCTGCAATTGAAAAAGCTGGAGGGGCCATGATTGCGGCCCATCCATACAGGCGCCGCTTCTTGGAAGAACCGGCCGAACGACCGGGAGTCCGAGATGAGATGTTGGAGCGGGCTAGCGGAGACGGATTCTTCCAGATGTGTCAGGGCATAGAGGCGCTGAACGGAAGGGGATTGACGATTCAGAACGAGTTTTCCCAGGAGTTGGGCGGTATTCTCAGCACCAACATGACAGCTGGCAGTGATGCTCATAAAATCGAACAGATTGGTACCGTGGCCACCGAGTTCCAGCGGCCGGTTTCCTGCCTGCAAGACCTGATTCGGGAATTACGCGGCGGGCGTTACCAACCCATTGACCTGAGACAGAAGGCCGTACCCGAGCATTAGACCTGGAAAGCTAATTCGGATGGCTCTACTACTAAACATAGAAAACCTAAAGGTGACTTTCGGCACCTCTGCTGGACAAGTGAAGGCGTTGAACCACGTGAGCCTCTCCCTGGAAGAGGGAGAGGTCTACTGTGTAGTGGGAGAGAGCGGTTCTGGCAAGAGCACCTTGGCGCTTTCGGTCATGGGACTTCTGCCGCAAAACGCTGAAGTTTCCGACGGTCGGATCACGTATAAAGACATAGACCTGTTGCGGGCTGGTCCGGAGCAGATGCGCTACCTGAGAGGCAAGGAGATTGCCCTTGTGTTCCAGGACGCCCAGTCCGCGCTGAACCCCATCGAGGCCATCGGTCCTCAATTGGAAGAAGTCATCCTGGAGCACACTGACGTATCGCTTCGGGTGGCCAATAAGATGGCCCAGGATATGCTCTTTCAGATGGGTATGGCCGATCCCAAGCGCGTCATGGGACAGTTCCCATTCGCACTTAGCGGTGGCATGTGCCAAAGGGTGATGATGGCCATGGCTCTGGTTTTACGCCCGAAATTGCTCATTGCTGACGAGCCGACTTCAGGGCTGGACGTCACACTTCAAGCCGAGATACTTCACCGTATCCGGGAGTTGGTCAAAGAACGGAATGCTTCAGTATTGCTCATTACCCATGACATGGGGGTTGTGGCAGCGATGGCCAACAAGGTGGGAGTTATCTACGCCGGTAACGTGGTGGAGAACGCCGAGGTTGTCCCGCTGTTCAAGCGTTCCCAGCACCCATATACGTGGTCACTACTGCAGGCGCTGCCTAGGATAGACGACCCGGGAAGGCGGATAGAGCCTCTGCGTGGAAACCCTCCAAACATGATCGATCTGCCAGAGGAATGCCCTTTCCTACCCCGTTGTTTCAAAGCGCAGAACGAGTGCCGGAATCAGACAAAGCCACCGCTGCTGCAGACGGAAACGGGGCACATGGTCGCCTGTTACAACCCGATTATTCCTGAAGATTAGGCCGCGGCATTCCCCACCAGCAATTCCAAAGCCAGATCAGGCTCCAACTTACCCCGTTTGATGGCTAGGTCAGTCTCCAAGAGCTGATTGTAGCGCCATACAATCTCCGGCATGGTGTGTCGCCTTGCTTGCTCTGCGGTTTTCCTAACCACGAAATCTGAAGACGTTCCTAGCCGTCCTTTTAGCTCACTCGGAGGCATGCCACGGTCTATGGAATCCCTGGCCAAAGCAAGTAGCCTGAGTTGGCGTTCAACCATGCCGATGATATAGGGGGCTTCCCGCCCATCGTCTTTGAGTTGATGCAGCAGGCGCAGAGCCACACTTGGGCGGCCTTCGATCATGGCGTCTACCGCGGCGAATATGCTGGCCTCACGTACCTGGGAGACCATCTCTCCGACGTCTGACTCCTGTATCTCGCGTCCTGAGCAATAAAGGGCTAGTTTTTCCAGCTCTTGGTCTAGTGTCCACAAATCGCTACCCACTAGATCCGTGATGGACTGGTTGGCCGCCGGGCTTATGGATGATCCCTTAGCCTCCACTGCGGATTTCACCCAGCGGGCGAGAGCCTCGCCGGACGGTGGGGACAACGCCTCAACTTCGCTGACTGCCTTGAGCATGCGCAGCATCGGGTTGCTGGCGCCCAGAGATCCATCGGCGAATATCAGGATCGTTGTGTCCGGCATCTGGGGTATGGCTTCGACAAATGGTTGCCACTGGGTGGTTACTCCCGATTCAGCTGAGGCACCGCGGCGGCGTCCCCGGCCTGGGGACTCAGCAATACCTAGCAACCCTTCCACCACGATTAGGCGGTAGTCATCCATAAAAGGGAGGGCTCTGCACATGCTCAGCAGTTCTCCCGGCTTGGCCTGAGACCCGAGGAGGCGGTGTCGGTTGGCTTCCAACACGTCTGATGCCCCGAACTCGGCGATCAAATGGGCGAGACGTTTGGGCACCAGGAAACTGTCACCGTGGAGCACGTGTGTAGGCAATTCGGACTCCCCAAATCAACGTAGGTTGAGCGTGCCGGATTATACCATCGGCTTCGTTGTATCATGCCCGGGCTCCAATCGGAAGATATATCTGATTCTCCGGTGGCGCCGATATCGGTTGTGTGGTTAAATGTCCCGAGTTTTGATAACTAGCATCAAATCCAAAGATACGTACTCGAGACGGAGAGAATTTTACAGATGGATTTTGCCCTATTCTCCCACGTGCCATGGCCGGAGGGCACCGATCCCAAACAGATCTACGACGACATCACTGAAGAGTGTATCTTGGGCGAGGAACTGGGTTTCAAAAGCGCCTGGATGGCGGAACACCACTTCACTCGCTACGGGCTGGGCGCTGCGCCCAATGTCTTGGCTAGTAGCATAGTGGCCAAGACTTCGACGATTAGGATCGGTTCAGCAGTGTTTGTGTCGCCGCTTCATCTTCCCGCGCGATTGGCGGAGGAGATTGCCACTCTGGATGTACTGAGCGGAGGCCGTATTAACGTCGGATTCGGGCGTGGAGCTGCCCAATCTGAGTACAACGTGGCCAGCGTGCCTGCTGAAGAAAGCCAACAGCGGTTCCAAGAATCAATCACCATGATTGAGGGCCTCTGGTCGAATAGGAACTACACCTTTGAGGGCAAGCATTACAAGATTACCAATGCAAATATCGTGCCCCAGCCGGTGCAGAACCCGCACCCGCCCATCTATATTGCAGCCACGCGCACCTCAGCCACCCAAGAATTCGTCGCCCAGTCGGGTCATCCATTATTGGTTGGCGTGGTTCTGGACACTAAAGACGCCCTCGCCTTGTGTCATACCGTGGTGGACCTAGCGAAGACCAAGGGTCAGAACATGGCCATGGGCCAGATACCTTTCTTCAGGTATTTCTACGTGGCCGAGACGGAAGAGCAGGCCAGAGCCGACTCCAAGCCGGCGCTGGACTGGAACTTGGATATGATTCAGTGGCGCCGAACATTCGATACCGGCAGCGAAGTCTGGGAGAAGATGGAAGACTTTCGTAACACCCGGACGGAACTTCCTCCCAGCTATGATTACCTGGCCGAGAACCGGGCCTTCATTGGCAGCCCGGACCAAATCATCACTAAAATTCAGGCCTTGAAAGACGAAGGCATCGAGACCTTCGGTTGCAATTTTTCGTTCGGTGGTATGCCCCAGGACAAGGTTCTTAAGTCCATGCGGTTGTTCGCCAAAGAAATTATGCCCGCGTTCAAGTAGGGCCTTTAGGCCTACGGGTGGGCCGGCAAGCGCTTCCCTTGGAAGCCAGAGCGGTCTTCGAAAGATGTTCCTGGCTTCGGGTAGACTTGGGTGTAGAGGCCCCGGGTTCGGGCTTTAATGGTCTCGTTGACCCGTAGATATAATTCTGTGGGGTGGGCGTTCTGGTCCTTGTACATTTCGCTCTGCAGCGGGCTGCCGTCTTCCATCTCCCAGATACACAGGTATTTCAGGGCGTTGTTGTTGTTATCGCCTTCCAGTTTGAACCTTCTGGCAGAGACGTAGCCAGGGATGGCCATGCGCTCGAGCAAGTGTTGTTCGTTATACCACTTATTGAATTCGGCTTCGTCGGCCTCGTCCACTTCCATGGTCACCACTAACACAGTGTTGCCGATATGCTGTGAGGGTGCGTCCCCGTTCTTCTGAGTCATCATTTTCACCATCAACTTTAGATTCTTAAGTCAACCCAGGCTTCAAACTCGCCAACGAAAACTCAACGGGCCGAGTCTGTGGCGCTTGCGGGAGGTTAGGCGGTAGTATAACATTGGGCGTGGTTTTTCTGAGCCCGGCTTCCGTAATTTTTGAGACTGGAAAGGGGACGGCATGAACCAAAAGGTCCGACTGAAAGTAAACGGCACCGACCATGAGCTAGACATCCCGGCCCGGCGCTTGTTGGTCGACTGCATCCGGTACGACATCGGTCTGACCGGTACCAAAGAGAGCTGCAGCGTCGGTGTCTGTGGCGCGTGTGCAGTTTTGGTCGACGGCGAGATGTACGCTTCCTGTATCACCCTTGCTGCATCAGTGGACGGGTCCGAGATAACAACCATCGAGGGTATCGCCGAGAACGGCAACCTTCATCCTGTGCAGCAGGCCTTCATCGACCATGGCGGGTTCCAGTGTGGAATCTGTACTCCTGGCCAGGTGATTGCTGCCAAATCGTTGCTGGAAGAAAACCCCAAACCTACCGAAGACGAGATTAAAGAATATATGATGGGCAACCTTTGCCGTTGCACCGGTTACTACGGAATCTTGAACTCCATCGCCGCCGCCGCAAAAAACATGAACGAGGCGGCAGGGAGCGAGGAATGATTGACTTTGAGTACCACGCTCCAACAAGTCTCGTACAGGTGTTCGAGCTTCTGGACCGGTATGGCGACGACGCCCGTATTATGTCTGGCGGAACAGCTCTGGTCATCCAGATGAAGCAGCGGTTGTCCCAACCGGGGCACGTCGTTGGGTTGAGAGGCGTCACCAGCTTGAATTCCATCGAGTCTACCCCTGCAGGAATCAAGATTGGCGCTCTTTGTACCCAGCGGCAAGTGGAGAACAGTATCGCCATTGTTGAAGGACTGCCACTGTTGGCTGACACGTTCCGCAAAGTAGCGACCCCCCGCATCCGTAACATGGCCACCATCGGCGGCGGACTAGTCAATGGCGACCCCAACCAGGATCCTCCGCCTTCCCTCATCGCCTTGGGAGGGTCAGCCGTAATCACCTCCAAAAGTGGCGAACGGACGGTACCTATCGAGGAGTTGTTTATCGATTACTACGAGACCGACGTCCAGCCCGGCGAGGTTCTTACCAGTGTGCTAGTACCGAAGGCCCCTGTCGGATCAGGTTCGGCCTACCTGAAATTTCTGCCGCGCACCGCCGACGATTACGGCACGGTTTCAGTCGCATCGATAGTATCAAAAGAACAAGACGATACCTGCAAAGATGTTCGCATCGTACTGGGCTCCGCCGGTGTCACGCCAATCAGGGCAACCAAGGCCGAAAACTCCTTGCGGGGGAAGCCTCTAACCGACGAGAACATCAGGGCCGCTGCAGCGATGGTCAAAGACGCAGTTGACCCGCTAGACGACTTCCGAGGCTCCGCGGAATACAAGACAGATATGGCGGAAGTTTTCGCTCGTCGTGCAGTGGAACAGGCCATCGCTGCAATACCGGCGGGAAGTTAGCTAGCTTGAAGATCGAGATTGTCTCGGCCGTGCCCGCCAGCCGCGAGGACACCTGGGCCGTGGTCACTGACATACCTAAGGCCGCCTCCTGCATCCCGGGCATCAAGGAAGTAACTCCTGATGGCGAGGGCCGCTATCAGGCGACTTTGCAAGCCAGGGTCGGGCCCATGAGCATAAACCTGAGCGGCACTATCACCGTCCTGTCCCAAAACGACGTTTCCGCCAAGGCTGCATTCTTAGTGGAAGCCAATGATCGGCGAGTCGGCGGTGGCGTCAAGACGAATATGACCATGAAGGTTAATACCAAGACGGCCAACGAAAGTGAGTTGGAAATCATGGCAGACACCACTTTCATGGGCCGGTTAGGCGAATTAGGCCAGCCCATCATCCGGCGGAAAGCCCGCAACACCCTGGAAGATTTTATGAAGAATCTCGGTAAGTTGCTGGCGCCCTAGACTCGGTTGCCCTCCTTCCATGCCACTAAGAACTGGAATAACCATCGGGCATAACCACCCGGCTTGCACCTTGGTTCCGTTGACATAAAATTCTGGTGGTTCCTATACTGTCTTAAGCGCTTTTCGTTAACCTGGTTTGGTTTAGTGGAACGGCGAACCTTAATTGAGGCTTGGCCTCTTCGTGCGGCCGAGAGAGTCTGTGTGCGGCATCGTTGGGTACGTTGGTAGACAGGAAGCTTGGCCTATCATCTTGGAAGGTTTGAGGCGGCTAGAGTACCGGGGTTATGATAGCGCCGGAATAGCCATCGTCGACGCCGAGGGATACATACAGCTGCGTAAGACTGTCGGCAAGGTGAATGGCCTTGACGGCGAAGGATCCCCAGCTCACCCCCAAGGCTCCGTTGGCCTTGGACACACACGTTGGGCCACCCACGGCCGGCCTTCATACGAAAACGCTCATCCCCACATTGACTGCCAGCACCGCATTGCCGTGGTTCACAACGGTATTGTTGAGAATTACTTGGAACTGAAGAGGCGTTTGACTGACGGTGGTCATACCTTCGAATCGGAAACCGATACCGAAGTTATCACCCACCTGGTGGAAGAGGGAATGGATCGTGGTCTGAACTTCCAAGAAGCATTCCGGCGCATGGGACGTATGGTGAAAGGCTCTCAAGCCATTTCCGCTGTCCTTGAAGGTGAAGAAGCCGAGATATGCGCCCTTCGTCTGGGCCATGCCGGCGGCATAGTTGTCGCTCAAGCGGATGGGCAGGCCATCATCGGCAGTGACCTTCCTGCATTACTTCCCTTACTCCAGTCGGGATCGAACATGGGCCAGGTGGGCTTCTTGGAGACCGGGGAGATGGTGGTTATCACTCGAGAGCAGATTGAATACCAAGACCTGGAAGGAAACCACATAGACAAACAGCCACGGATGGTTTCTCAGGAAGAAGTGCTGATAGACAAAGCGGGATACTCCCACTTCATGCTGAAAGAGATCATGGAGCAACCCCAGGCCGTGGCCAGCGCTATGCGGGAGCGCATCAATTTCGAGACTAGGCGGGTAGAACTCCCTGATTTCCCATTCTCAGCCCAGGAGATAGCTGAATTGGATCGGGTCATACTAATTGGCTGCGGCACCAGCCTGAACGCCGCTCACGTGGGTCGTCACCTGGTGGAACGCTACGGCGGCCTGCCCGCCGAAGCCGAGAGTGCTTCAGAGTTCCGCTACCGAGACCCATTCATAGGTCCTCGGACGTTGGTGGTGTCCATCGGCCAGTCCGGAGAGACCGCTGACACTGTTGCCGCCATGCAGATGGTCAAAGAAAAGGGCGCGAAGCTCGTGACGATCTGCAATGTTGATGGCAGCCAGGCGTCCCGTATAGCCGATGGCTCTCTCTATATGAGGGCCGGAATCGAGATTGGTGTGGCCAGCACGAAGACGTTCGTAGCATCTCTCACTATTCTGAACCTGTTGGCCATCTTTTTAGGCCAGTCTAGGGGAGTTTTAGATACCGCCGAAAGCCAGGAATTGGTGGACGGCTTGGCACAAGTCCCGAGGCTGATGGGCGATCTACTAGCCGATTCCGCTGTGTATCAACACTTAGCCAAGGAGTACGCGAGCTTCAACAACTTCCTGTTCTTGGGTCGTGGACTTAATGCGCCTATCGCCACGGAAGGTGCGCTGAAACTTAAAGAAATCAGTTACGTTCACGCGGAAGGTTATCCTGCCGGTGAGATGAAGCACGGGCCCATCGCTCTAATCGACGGCGCGATGGCCACCGTGGCATTGGCTCCGAATGACTCGCTATACGACAAAGTGGCCAACAACGTCAAAGAGGTTAAAGCTCGGCAAGGCCGTGTTCTCGCGGTGCTGACAGAGGGTGATACCCAGTTGGCCGCTGATGTGGACCACGCGCTGTACATACCGTATGCCCCGGAGCACCTCGTACCGTTGCTCCTCACGGTTCCTCTGCAGATGCTTGCCTACCACATCGCCCTGCTCAGAGACCGGGACGTAGACCAACCCCGGAATCTGGCCAAGTCGGTGACCGTTGAGTAGCGTGGTAGCCTGCACCTTCAAGTCTCTGTCTTTGCGTTTGAATCCCTACCTGGTGCGCAATCACACCCGCTCCAATTGTCCAGTCATAGGATTGCAGTAGCGTTTCGGAGGTGCAATCATATTGCTAAGTCTTTGCGAGGAACTATCCAGATGTTCTCGAGGTTCGGCCATTCCCTGGCCTCATGCGACGACTATCGCCCTCTGTCGGGCCTAGAACTTACCGATAATCTGGCCGCCGTGGCTGTGGCTGTGGATATGGGCCAACTGCAGGTGCTGTATCTGAAGAGCATACCAACCGGCGGCGACAGACCATAAATCTTATCTGGCAAGAAACACAGGCATGACTCTAATCCGCGTCAAAGCCCCGGCAACCACTGCGAATATGGGCCCTGGGTATGATTGCTTGGGCCTGGCCTTAGACGTTTGGAACACCCTCGAAATTGAAGTCCTAAAAGGCGGTGAGCCAGTGGTCGAGGTCACCGGGGAGGGAGCTGACGAGCTCGGTACCGGCCGTGACAATCTGATCTATAGGGCTATGGAATTTCTGTTCCAAGATGTCGGAGAAGACATGCCCGCGGTTCGGATAAACTGCGATAACGCTATTCCCATCGCCCGGGGCATGGGCAGCAGCGCCGCGGCTATAGCGGGAGGGCTGGTTGCAGCTAATTATCTCTGCTCACAGGAATATACGGCCAACGACCTACTGGAGATGGCCGCGACCATTGAGGGACACCCGGATAATGTTGCTGCCGCTGTGTTGGGCGGCATGCAGTTGGTTATCATGGACCAAACCGATGAGGGGAACCGGCTGTACACGGTGCCGCTTAACGTCCCACCTGAGTTGCACGCTGTCGTATTCGTCCCCCAGGTTAGAATCTCCACAAAGGATGCACGGGCCGTTCTACCAGAAAAGGTGTCCATGGCCGACGCTGTACATAACATGGGACGTGTTGGGCTTTTGGTGGCCGCTATGGCCACTAATCACCCTGAATATCTGACCGTAGCCACCCAAGACCGCATTCACCAACCCTACCGCCAGCCGTTGTTCCCTGCCATGAAGGTGATATTTCAAGCTGCTTTGGATGCTGGAGCTATGGGAGTTTTCCTCTCGGGCAGTGGCTCGACCGTGTTGGCGCTGACCAAAGGCCGGGAGATGACCGTGGCTTACGAGATGGCCGAAGCTGCTCGCCAAGCCAGCGTAGAGGGAAACGTCAGCGTTACCCAACCTACGGTCCGCGGCGCTCATTTGATTGACCAAGAATAACCACCGCACATGTCATCAGTAGTCCTCAAATACGGCGGCTTTCGATTATGGCTTTAGTAGTCCATAAATATGGTGGGTCCTCTGTGGCCGACGCCGAGAAGATAAAAAACGTGGCCCGCCGAATCGCAGCTGTCCGGGAGAAAGGCACAGGTGTTGTGGCAGTGGTCTCAGCTATGGGTGATGCCACTGACGAATTGATTGACCTTGCCCACTCTGTCTCGTGCCAGCCTAATCCCAGAGAACTGGACCTACTGCTTTCAACCGGAGAACTCGTGTCTTGCACTCTGTTGACCATGGCTCTGGCAGACTTAGGCCAAGAGGCAGTTAGTCTCACCGGCTCTCAGGCAGGAATCCATACCGACACAAGTCACGGAAGGGCGCGCATCCACCGGGTGGATACAGCCCGGATGTCGAAGGAGCTGGAGGAGGGCCGCACGGTCGTAGTGGCCGGTTTTCAGGGTATAACCGAGGACGAAGACATAACTACTCTTGGGCGCGGCGGCTCCGACACAACCGCGGTAGCTCTTGCGGCGGCATTGGAAGCCGACCGGTGCGAGATATATACCGACGTCGATGGCATATACACCGCTGACCCCAGAATCGTCCCCGAGGCACGGAAGCTGGACGAGATCGGCTACGATGAGATGCTGGAATTGGCCAACTACGGCGCCAAGATGCACCCGAGGTCTATCGAGCTGGGCGCAGTGTTCAAAGTGCCAATCTATGTGGCTTCCAGTTTCAACGAGACTCCCGGGACATTGATACACGACGATGGGGACAAGAGAGAAATGGAAGATAGAATCAAAGTTACGGGCATAGCCTGCACCAATAATGTGGCCAAGATCACCGTGCGCAGCGTTCCCGATCAGCCTGGCGTAGCCGCAGCCTTGTTTGAGCCGCTGGCCCAGTCGGGCATAAGCGTGGATACTATCGTTCAGAACACAAGTGAAGATCGGACTACCGACATCAGCTTCACCGTCAACGGCACCGACCTGAGCGCCGCCCTGGCCAAGGTCGAGGAGTTGTCCAAAGAGATTGGTTCTGGAGCTCTAATTAGTGAGGCCAACCTGGCAGCTGTCAGCGTGGTTGGGTCTGGTATGCAGCACACCCCTGGTTACGCATCGCGCATGTTCCGAGTCCTGGCGGAAGGCAACGTCAACATAGACATGATTACGACCTCTGAAATTCGGATATCCTGCATTATCAGAGAAGACCAGGCACAAGAAGCGGTGCGCCTGCTCCACCGGGGCTTTCAACTAGATGAACCAAGCCCAGTGGATGGTTCCTAACAACGCCTGATTTACCGCCAATCCAGAAGAGAGTTGCTCCTTGCCTCAGCCGTTCTTGTCAGTCGTTATTCCCACGTTCAACGAAGAAGCCCGGATTATCGGAACCCTCTCTCGGGTGATAGAGTATCTGGCCGCTAAGGACTACCAATGGGAGATCGTGGTGGCCGATGATGGCAGCATCGACCACACCACGGATTTGGTTGACCTGGAGATTGCCAAGCATTCCAATATACGGGTCTTGCATCTTCCTCACCGGGGTAAAGGTTGGGCAGTGAAGAATGGAATGCTGGCTGCGGAAGGCGAGTACCGTCTGCTCTGCGATGCTGATTTGTCAGTGCCAATCGAACAGGTGGAGCGGGTTCTACCGCCCCTGGGTCCAAACGCAGATATAGTCTTTGGTTCACGGGAAACGCCCACTGCATCCCGGATAGGTGAGCCGTTGCGTCGCCATTTCATGGGCAGGGCATTCAACTGGCTTGTGGCTTTGTTGGCGGTACCGGGTTTGGCCGATACCCAATGTGGGTTCAAGTGTTTCCGCGCGGAAGCTGCCCAGGACCTTTTCGCTAGGCTGACCTTGGACGGATTTGCCTTTGATGTTGAGCTCTTTCATCTGGCTCGCAAAGGAGGGCTGAGCTATTCGGAGGTTGGCGTTGACTGGTATTACCGGTCTCAGAGCAAAGTCCGGCCATTTCAAGACGCATTCGCCATGACGTTCGATCTTTTGAAGGTCCGCTGGCGGCATCGTGATTCCCACTGATACTGAGTCGTAATGATTCACTAACATCGCTGTAATCCGTATTTCCCCGGAGTTCGTATTTCCCTTTATTACCGGGTAGGAATGACCCTGCCCGGCTATAGTTTTCGGACAGGTGGGGACAAGTCGGTAGAAATTTCTACATTTACCCTGTTTTTGGGCTTGACCTTTAGTAAGGCGATAGTGTAATTACTATCTGTTGCTAGGCGTGAGGCGTGCCTCGCATACCTTAGGCTAGATAGGCGTAATCAAGTCTACTTCTGGGAGTTCGGTCGAGTAGATGTAACACCGGACAGGAGACGGGATGGATTCGGAAGCTACACACACACCTGGTAGCATAAAGTTGAAAAAAGACCTGAGTCACGACGCCGTGAACCTCGCTTTGGAAGGTGAGTGGCAGCGCGCGACGGAAGTTAACCGGGCCATATTGAAGTTGTTCTCAGACGACGTTGAAGCGATGAATCGTTTAGTGAAAGCGCTGATTGAATTGGGAAGCTACGGAGAGGCCTGTACAGTTCTGGACAAAGCCTGTGAATTGGCCCCCTACAACAACATCGCAAAAAAGCATCGTGCTAGGCTCGGCCAATTAGTCGCTGATGCTGACGCAGGTAACCTGGGCCCAGCTAAACAGAACAAGAAGACTGCCGGAGCGCCACAGATATTTATCGAAGAGAGCGGCAAATCCGGCAGCACGATCCTTCGGAACACCAAGGGAAACAAAGCGGTGCGGGGACTCTCAGCGAGCGAACAGGTCGCTTTCTCACGTCACAAAAACACTGTGACCGTCCGAACGTTGGATGGGCAGCTCATCGGGCAGGTAGAGCCCAAGTTGGGCAATCGGCTGGCTCGATTGATGAACGGTGGCAACAAATACGCCGCTGCGGTAGTGAAGGTCAACGACGATAGTGTCTCTATAATCATTAAAGAGACGTTCAAACACCGCAGCCTCCAGAACGTGGGTTCGTTCCCTGCCAGAGTCAAAGAAAAGGATCAAGTGTTTCTCAACAAGGCTGTGGCTCGGTTCATGCGCGATGAGGAATGGGACGATGATGACGAAGAAGAGAACATCATCGACGAAGAAGAGATTGAGACCGGCTGGTCCGAGGACGAGTAGTGCGTTTCTGATTCCCGGCTATTCCCCGTAGGTTACCGCCGGCGACCCTTCAGCCAATCACGGATACAACAAAGCCGATGTGTTGATAACCAGATGTTGTGCGCGACCCAAACCGGAGCACGCTACCTAAAGTTGCCTTCGTCGTTGCCGGTTGTCGCTATGATGATTGGAACAAGAGAAGTCTCACGTATCTTTTGGCAGGGAGCGTATCCGGCGGTCACAAGAGCATAACGTCTGAGACCATTGGAGATTATCTTGTATGTGGAGACCTACCTAACGTTCCTTTGCCTCTGATGGGACAGAACACGCGGTAACTCATCTGCTCTGGGACCAATCTATATAGACGCGAGATCTGGTCATTCTCTTCTAAGAGAATGACCACTGCCACTGGAGGCTGGGATGTCCTCTGCGTTGGGTTTGCCCAAAATCATGATTAACGTTGTCTCAGAACTGTCCGGATAGATTAAACGTTAACACGAGCCAAGACTAAAAAGGTTCATTAACCTGAAAGCTGTAGAATACCAGTAATTCCAAGCCTGGCGGAGCCTTTTGCGAGGGGGGGATTGCCTCACTATGATTAGGCATATAGAATGTTTCCTTGTTGCGCTCAAACCAACCTATAAATACAGGAGGACAGGTGATTGGAAGTACTAGGTTCTCATCTCTTGTTGGAGCTCAAAGACTGTAACCCCGAACTACTTAACGACCTCTCTTTTATTCGCCAGTCGATGATAGAGACGGCCCAAGACGTAGGGGCCACCATCGTTGGCGAGTCGTTCCACCACTTTTCACCCCAGGGTGTCACCGGAATATTGGCGATTGCCGAATCACATATCTCCATTCACACATGGCCTGAGTATGGCTATGCGGCCGCAGATATCTTCTCCTGCGGAACGTCGTTCCGGCCCAGGGAAGCGGCCAATAAACTGATCGAAGCCCTGGAATGCCGCAACCCAGAGATTAAAGAGATTGAAAGGGGACTGGCCGTACAGGAGGCAGTGGGACTGTAACCGGCTCCACGCTTAATGATGGACATTTCGGGCAACTGGTTTATCGAGGCGGTATCCCCGGAACTGTCCGTGATGCTTAAAGTGCGTCAGATTTATTACTCTGGCCAGACCGCCTACCAAAAGGTCGAAGTCCTAGACTCGGAGTTATTCGGGCGCAGCCTGATTCTGGACGGCAAAACCCAGTCTACTGAACGTGACGAGCACATCTACCACGAAACCCTAGTCCACCCTGCTATGCTGTGTAATCCAGAGCCCAAGCAGGCCTTCATCGGCGGCGGCGGCGAAGGCGGAACGCTCCGTGAAGTGCTAGGTCATAAGTCTGTAAAACGGGTTACCATGGTTGATTTAGATTCTGAAGTTGTCGCCCTCTGCCGAGAATACCTTCCCAATCATCATAAGGGCAGTTTCGACGACCCCCGGACCAGCCTGATTCACCAAGACGCCCGAAGCTACCTACAAAACACGTCGGACTACTACGACGTCATCATCTTGGATTTAGTTGACCCGCTTGAAGGCGGAACGGCAGCCCTGCTTTACACACAAGAGTTCTATGCTATCGCTAAGGCCCGGCTGAATCCTGGTGGTGTGTTGGTTACTCAGTCTGGCCCAGCCGGCCTGCTCAACTACACCGAGTGCTTCACGACCATCTTCAACACTCTGGGAACTGTGTTCGACCACACCACGGCCACCCAGGTGCATATCCCGGCATTCCAGACTTTGTGGGGATTCACCATAGCCTCAGACACTCCCTTCCCGGAGGCTTCTGAGGATGAGGTGGACGCTCAAATCGCGAGCCGCTTGGCCAGCACTCTTAAGTACTACGATGGGGTGAGCCACCGCAATATGCTCGCCTTACCCAAGTTCCAGAGAGAAGGTTTGGAAAGCGAAGATAGAATCAATAAAGACTCCGACCCAGTCTTCATGCTCTAAGCGCTGCTAGCGGCGGCTCTACCTGCCGGATTCTCAATTTTCATGCCCCGTTAGATATATATCACCGGTGGAAGAAGGAAAGGAGCGTCATTTGGCGCTCCTTTCTCTTCACTTCAGTTTAGGCACGGTCGGTTACGGGCGAATCAAAACCCGGGTAGTGCCGTCAGGGTCTGATCGCTTGGTCAGGATCTCGTGGCTGGCTTTCTCGGCCCACAGTGTAACATCGTATATGTTTAGTGCGTCTGCCAGGATGGCTTCCACGAAGGACTCCTTGTCGGCGTCCACCTGTCTGGTTAGGGCGGAAATGACTCCGGCGCAACTTTTGCCCCGGCCGTCGATGACTACCCAGCCATTGGAGCCGCTCACTGGAATCACCTCCCCGTCGTAAACGTCCACTTCACCACTCTTTCGCAGGTCAACCTGGCGCTTGAATTCAGCTACGGCTTCCCAGGCCACTGCTCGGTCTCGTTCACCGTTGCCACAAACCGCGCCCCGCACGCCGACAATGTCGGGATTGATGCGGGCAAGTTCGTCCAAGTCAGCCAGTTTTAGGTGGCCAGATAATGCGGTGCTCATGCCAAGTTCTTTCCCCTTGAGCACGATGTCTTTCAAGACGTCTTCGGACATGAAGTCAAAAAGGTTGCGTCCGTCCTTGGTCAGGGTGTCAATCAGGAACCCGTCGCACTCCCCGTCTTGGGCCAGTTGGACCATGCACATGGGGTCGAGCCCGTTGTCGAAGAGTTCGTTGTCCGCGAATACCGAGCCGACCAGCTTGGTGTTGAAACCCTCTAAGGCCATCCTGGATTCTTTCAAGACTTCGACCGCCTGGTCGTAATTAGCCTCTTGGAAGCCGACCTTCACTGAGGTGGCGTCCATCATGGCGGCCGCATAAACGGCCATGGCCACAGTTCCTGGCTGGTTGGGGACAACGCCTAAGGTCACGCTGACGTGCTTCTCAACCGGCATGATGCCCCTAACGGCTTTGACTATGTTGGGATGGCCGGAGCCGACCAATGCTTCTTGCAGATTCTTCACGTCTACGATATCGGCGCCACCCTGTTCTGCTTCCATAGCCTCGTCCATGTTCTGTACGCTGACCATGAGCAACATGCCTGAGGCGAAGTTGTTGTTGCCGTCCAACCATGCTCCACGTGAGGGGGCAGGCGCGGCAGGGGTCGCGGGCTTTGGCTTGAGGGGTTCTAGTTCTTCTCTCAACTCTGATTTCTCCACGGGTGATAGATCAAATAAGGGTGGGCGGACCGAACCTCCGGTCATGCCCATGAGTTCGGCCCAGTGTTTGACCATGGCAACGGGCAGAGCGCCGTTGTATTTGGTCTGGGTCTTGGTCCACCAGGTATCAGATAGCTCCTTGAGCCGCCGGAGCTTGGTGTCGTAGAATGTTTCGTCCAAGTCGCCCTTGCAGGCACGGTCGATCCATTGGACGTAATTATTGGCTCCCGGTACGTCGAACCGCCAGTCGGATGTGTTGGCGAACATGACCTGTTGTTCGATGCCTAGTTCCTGTCCTTTGAAGTATATCCACTCATCGGGGGTGCTGATGACGTGGTTTTTACCCAAAGACAGGTGAGTTTCGATTGATATCTGCTGGTTAAAACTGGCCTCTTTGACTCCGACCACGTTGGGAATGGCGCACAACTGGCCCATACCATAAGGGCTCATGATGATGCCGAACTGAGGGGAGTTGTAGAACATGATGGCCAGGTTGGTGTTATCGGCCAGCAGGCGCACGTATTCGATGACTTGATCTTCGGTTTTGGTAGCCATGTAGGGTGGGGCGACGATCAACAGGTCAAAGCCGGTGGCCTCAGCGTGCTGGGCTAGCGAAACCATTTCGTTAGCGTTGGTGCTGGTCACGTGACTGCCTATAAGCCAGGTGCCACCGGCGGCTTCGGAGACGGCATCCATGACCTGGGTGCGCTCACCGTAGGACATCGACCAGAATTCGCCCATGTTCCAGGTGCAACCGGCGCCGGTGGTGCCGAGACTGCGCACGTGGCGCACGTTGCGTTTCATGCCATCGACGTCGATCTGATTGTCAGGGGTGAACGGCGTTATAAGGGTCGTCCACTGCCCCTTGAGCGTCTCCCAAGCCCAGTCCTGGGCTTCATGTTTCTTGTAGCTCGCCATTGGTGCCGCCCTCCGCGGGAATCATAATAGATGTCTTGATGCTATCTCGGAGCAGCCGTTTTGCTCTACCGAGAGGAACGGTTTTTATTCGTCGTCGCCGTATTGTTCCTTAAGAGAGTCTACCACTGCTGGGTCCGCGAGGGTGGTGGTGTCTCCCAAGGCACGCCCTTCCGCTACGTCTCGCAGCAGACGGCGCATGATTTTACCGCTGCGGGTCTTGGGAAGTTCGGCAGCGAATATGATGTCGTCGGGACGGGCCATTGGACCTATCTTGCCGGCCACGTGGGCCTTAAGTTCGGTTATGACATCGTTAGATATGCCAACGGTGTCTTTCAGAGTGACGAAGGCGACAATGGATTGGCCTTTGACTTCGTGGACTTTACCGATGCAGGCGGCCTCGGCGACCTTGGAATTATCCACCAGGGCGCTCTCGACTTCCATGGTGCCAATTCGATGGCCGGAGACGTTGATGACGTCGTCTACTCGGCCCAGCAGCCAGAAGTCACCGTCTTTGTCCAATTTTGCGCCATCCGCCGTGAAATAGATGTCCTTATAACGGGACCAGTATTGGTCTATGAATCGCTCGTCGTCTCCATACACGGTCCGAAGCATGGAAGGCCAAGGTTTCTTGATGGTCAGGTAGCCTCCTCCTCCTGGGCCTACGGGATTACCGGCCTCGTCGAGAATCTCAGCCTCTATGCCAGGGAAAGCGCGGGTGGCCGAGCCAGGTTTAAGCGTGGTTATACCTGGCAGAGGCGCTATCAAAATGCTACCGGTCTCAGTCTGCCACCAAGTGTCCACTACCGGACATCGGCCGCCGCCGATGTTTTCGTGGTACCAGATCCAGGCTTCGGGGTTGATGGGTTCGCCAACCGATCCTAGGAGGCGCAGCGACGACATGTCGTGCTTCTGCGGGTAGCTTTCGCCCCAACGCATGAATGTACGGATGGCAGTGGGGGCGGTGTAGAGGATGGTCACACCGTACTTCTCGACCACGTCCCAGAAGCGGTCACGATCGGGATAGTCGGGAGAACCTTCATACATGACTGAGGTAGCGCCGTTTGCTAGCGGCCCGTAGACGATATAGCTGTGACCGGTGACCCACCCGATGTCAGCGGTACACCAGTAAGTGTCGTTCTCTTTGATGTCGAAGACCCACTTGAATGTGGCGTAGGTTCCCAGCAGATAGCCAGCGGTGGTGTGGACGATGCCCTTGGGTTTGCCGGTGGTGCCGCTGGTGTAGAGCAGATAGAGCATGTCTTCGCTATCCATCTGTTCTGGTTCGCAGGTCTGAGGTTGACCTTCCATGAGGTCGTGCCACCAGATGTCACGGCCGTCTACCATCTTGTCGTCAGCGGACTCGGTGCGCCGGAGGACGATCACCTTTTCTACGCTGGGAGCGCCCCCTGCTTGTGACAGGGAATCGTCGGCGTTTTGCTTCAGCGGTACGATGCCGCCTCGGCGGAAGCCGCCGTCGGCTGTGATCATTATCTTGGATTCGGAGTCATTTAGGCGGTCTCGCAGAGACTCGGCACTGAACCCGCCAAAGACTACGCTGTGGGCGGCGCCGATGCGGGCGCAGGCCAGCATGGAGATGGGCAACTCGGGAACCATGGGGAGGTAGATGGTGACCCTGTCACCTTTTTTCACGCCCAAGCTCTTCAGTCCGTTGGCGAATTGGCAGACCTCCCGGTAGAGGTCCCAGTAGGTGTATACCCGCCGGTCTCCGGGCTCGCCTTCCCAGACCAGAGCTGCCTTGTTGCGGCGGTTGGTGTTCAGGTGGCGGTCGATGCAGTTGTAGGCGACATTCAGCTTGCCGCCGATAAACCACTTGGCGTAAGGAGGGTTCCAGTCGAGAACCTTGTCCCATTTCTTGAACCAGTCCAGTTCGCCGGCGAACTTGGCCCAGAATGCTTCAGGGTCGCTCGCGGCTTCTTCGTAGACATTTGGGTCGGAGATATTGGCCTGGGCGGTGAACGCCTCGGGAGGAGGAAAGGTCCGGTCCTCTTGAAGCAAGGCGTCGAATCTTCCGGAATCTTCTACCACTTGGCAACCTCCTGGGCGAACAAGGCCCGGTGTTTGTCCTTTTAGTTAGGCACGGATATACAGGACGAGTTTCAGTGCGTTAGCACGTTGTTCTCAGGCTAAATCGCATTGGATTTTTAACACAAGCTGGGGGGCATTGCAATCGGAAATCGTACCGTGCCGTATCAACTCTCGAATCAGAAGGGGTAGAATTCGGTACCTATGAACTTGGACACGGAACAACTTTTATCTGAATCCACAAACCCATGCCCCAACCGCTTGGGTAAAGTCTTGATTGGAACAGCCGCAACGCTGGGAATGTTCTTAGCTGCGATGGACACTTCGTTGAATGTGGCGTTGCCTTCCATGACCAAGGATTTGGATGCCGACCTGCAAAGTATCCAGTGGGTGATTGTGGCATTCATCGCGACCCAGGCGTCGTTGGTCATGGGCGCAGGGAGTTTCGCCGACCGGTTCGGACTCAGACCTGTCTACCTTTTTGGTACTACAACTTATCTGGTATCGATGTTCTGTATCGCATTCTCGCCTAACCTCGAGACTGTGGTGGGGTTTCGTGTCTTGCAGGCGCTGGGTGTAGGGTGTCTATTTGCGGTCTCACCGGCTATCGCTGCAGGGGTGTTCCCTAGCCACCGGCGTGGGTTAAGCATGGGTTTCACGGCGGGGAGCCAAGCTCTGGGGATGTTGGCAGGAACGATAGGAGCGGGGCTTCTCGTTGGCTGGCTGGGCTGGGAATGGATATTCCTGGGACGCATACCATTTGCGGTGATTGCCATCGTCATCGGGGTCTGGTTCCTGAAGGAGAACAGGAATGGACAATCGACCGGACCTACGTTCGATGTTTTGGGAGCAGGGTTACTGGTAGGCGGGTTGTTGTTCTTTATAATCGGCCTTAGGCTGGGGCGGTCAGTTGGCTGGACGTCTCCGATTGTCCTTATTTTGCTGCCCCTCGCTCCCATATTTCTAGGTGCGTTCTGGCGCGCTGAACATATCGCCTGTTGGCCGGTGTTGCCCGGTTATTTGCTACGGATCAGGGGATTCATCGTCTCTACTTTGAGTATGTTCCTGGCTAATCTGGGTGTTTTCGTAATCTGGTTCATTTTCCCTTTTTATGTTGCCGACGGTCTAGGCGGAGGTGCTCTCACACTGGGGTTGATGCTGGCGACTCTAGCCTTTTTTAACACCGTATCTTCTGCCGGCGGAGGGTGGCTCTGCGACCGGTTCAGCTATCTGCCGGTGGGAGTGGGTGGTTTGCTGGTCATGTCTGCTGGGATGCTTTACCTGGGATTCTCAGACACAGGCACTGCCCTAGGTAGCGTGGGACTTCGGATCGGAATCGTTGGGACCGGGTTAGGATTGTTCCAGGCGGCTACATACTCGGTGATGATGGGCAGCGTGCCTTCTGAAAGATTTGGCACAGCCGGAGCGGCACTGTCCCTGGCCCAGTCATGTGGCAGGGTTCTATCGGTGGCGGTCATAGGCGGGATCTTCGGTTGGCGCAACGAACACCATTTAGCGGAACTCGCCGCCGGCCCCGAGTTTGAAGGAATGGCCTTCATCAATGCCTTCAAAGACGTATTCCTGATCGGGTCGTCCCTTGGTCTGCTTGCAGCTGTGGTTTTCTTGGCTGGTGGCTGGGGGCAAACAAAGGTTGTACCACTGTCATCCGGTCCCAAATCGTAACGCGTTTGAACTAATGAAGTAGGCTTGGATCAACACGCTTATGCTTGACTCAGATAGTAAACTGCCTACGACTTAGAGTTTGATCGAGCGCATAAATTAATAGTCTCAGGAGATTTCGCTAGATGGGCCTTCAATTTGGAGTTTTTGACCATATCGAACCTGTTCCCGGGTTAGGGCTTCAAGAGACCTACAATCTGCGTATGGAACAGATCGAGGTATTAGATAAGGCGGGCTATTACGCCTATCATTTGGCGGAACACCACACCCCGGCGGTACACAGCCTAGCCCCGTCTCAGAACGTGTTTCTTGCGGCTGTTTCACAGCGGACCGAGAATATCCGGTTCGGGCCCGGCATATGCGTGCTGCCCCTCCACCACCCCGTCCAGTTGATTGAAGAGTACTGCATGCTGGACCACCTGAGTGGTGGACGATTAGAAATAGGAGTCGGCCGTGGCGGGGTATTCGAAGCCTTCTTTTGGGGGCAAGACTCGGATGTCGAGGCCAACTACGCCCGATACCGAGAGACCTTGGTTGCCGTTCAGAACGGCCTGAGTCACGACGTTTTGACCCACCGAGGCGAGTTCTACAACTTTGACGAACTCCCTATGAGACTTCGTCCTATGCAAGAGCCTATGCCGCCTTTCTGGTACATGCGCAACGTGGAGACCGCAGCGATGGACGGCATGAACACCATCATTGTTGGAGGGCTGGATAGCTTCGACGCCAACGTAACCCGATACCACCGGGAATGGGAGAAGTACCATGGCGTTGGAGCTTTGACCGCCCAGGGGACCGAACCCAAGATAGGTTTGGTTGTTCATCTGCTGTTGGCGGATTCTGATGAAGAAGCCATGGCACAGGCTGAGCCTGCCTGGGAGCATTACCGCTGGAACCTTGGTACGCCTCGCCGGCTTGAGGCTGAAAGGCGGGGTTTGACCCAGTTCACTGGCGAGGGTATGAACCCTAGGCCAGCGTCTATCCCAGCACGAGAACTACCTCAGGAAGAGCGCCGTGACTTGGATGCCGCGATGGATGATGAACAGCTGTCAGAACGTCGACAACGCAGAGATAACCTACGCGGACGGGTGTCGGATGACGGCGGAGGGGCTGGTTTCGGTTCAGTTGCGGGTTCTCCTGAGACCATCCGGAAGTACATGGACGAGTATGTCGCCACCGGAGCCAATTACTTCGTTGGTGCATTCCAATGGGGTGACTTGAGCCATGAGCAGGCCATGCGTTCCATCGAGCTATTCACCAACGAGGTGATGCCCTACTACAGAGGGTAGACCGATAACGGTATCGTGGTTCTTCGACTGGTTCAGGGAGGGAGGGTTTTCTAGGAACCAAATCTCCCTTCCGTTTGTGGCGGACTTACCGAACCATGGATCTGAAACTGTTTCCGCGTCACGCCGTAGAGTTCTAGGTTCTCCACAACTCCCCATTTGACGGTGGGGCCGAGCTGTGACCCTTCGTAATGCATCCCTGCTTTCTGCATGACGCGGCCTGAGGACGGGTTGCGTGTGAAATGGGCGGCATAGATCCGGTCAAACTTCAGAGTGTGGAACGCGTGGTCCAGCACGCCTTCCACGGCTTCGGTGGCGTAGCCTTGATTCCAGTAAGGTTTGCCGATCCAGTAGCTGAGCTCGCCTTGTTTTCCGCCATCGTCCGGATGAAGGATGATTGCACCTACGAACGAGCCGTCTGCGAGCAGAGTTATAGCGAAGGTGACCAGAGTCCCAGCAGCAATTTTTCTCTGGGATGACCTGATCCACTTCTCAGCCATACCCTCTGTGTAGGGGTGGTCGATACTGAGAGTAGTAGACGCCACGTCCCGGTCCCCCGCCAGGCGCTGTAGATCAGTTGCGTCTGAAAGTTTGATGGGACGTAGCTGGAGCTGTTCAGTCTCGATAATCAAATCGGAACCATGCTAGCACGCTTTGAGCCCAAAGACAGGACTCACCTTGACTGCTAAATGGGCCCTTGTTACACTGCCAACGTGCGGGCGGTTAGCTCAGTTGGTTAGAGTACTTGCTCGACACGCAAGAGGTCAGTGGTTCGAGTCCACTACCGCCCACCACCTAGATGGGCAACCGCACACGGACCTCCCGGTAATTTTTACACCATACCCTGAGATACACTGGCGGCGACCTGTGACTTAGTTCACCGTAACCTGCCCGGTATTGAGATTGCGAGTTAGTGAGATAGGATGGACGCGGCCCAGTTACTTAAGAAAGACACCAACCCTAGGATTCCCAAGTTCAGTGCAGGGGATACCGTTCGGGTAAATTTCCGCATAAGGGAAGGCGAAAGAGAAAGGATTCAAGTCTTCCAGGGTGTGGTGATTCGGTTGCAGAACGGCAAGGGGCCAGCAGCCAGCTTCACCGTGCGGCGTATAACTGCGGGAATTGGAATTGAGCGTGTGTTCCCGTTACATTCACCCTTGGTAGAGTCTCTAGAAGTCACCAGATACGGCTCAGTACGGCGTGCCAAGCTCTATTATCTGCGTGGGTTGCAAGGCAGGGCTGCCCGGATCAAAGAACTCAACCCCGTCCAACGCAGGAAGGCACAGGAAGAAGCCGCCGCTGTAGCAGCAGAACTCTCTGATAAGATTGCCGCTGCTGAGGCTGAGTCTGAAAACCTAGAGGTTGAAGAGCCGGCGGACGATGTTGAAGAACAACCAACGGAAGATGTCGCAGAAACGGTGAGTGATGAGGCTTCGACTGAACTGGCAGACGAACCTGTAGCGGAAGAAGTTCTGGAAGAGCCTGCTGAGGCAGAACCAACTGAAGAAGCTCCACCTGAGGAACTGCCAGAAGAGGAATCTCAGGCAGAAAAGACGGAATAGGAATAAACGAATCAAACCACGGCCCGCTGGATGCGGGCCGTGGTGATTTTAGGGCAGGTCTGCGCTCCTTAATGCTCTGTGGCTCGAGCTTATATGGTTAGCATGAGATATGCGGAAGTGGCGGTGGATGCGGCGGTGGCTCACTCCAGGACCTTCTCCTACTCGGTGCCACCAAGGTTCACGGTGGAGCCTGGCCAGCTGGTCTGGGTCCCCTTCGGCCGAAGGGTGATTCAGGGCCTGGTTGTCGAACTGGTCGATATTCCAAATGTTCCAGAAACACGGGCTATTCTGCAGCCGGTTGAGCCCGCGCCCCTGATCAGTCCGCATCATCTGCAATTGGCGCGTTGGATCAGTAGTCACTACCGCTGCTCTCTGTTCACAGCCATGGCCCCGTTGCTGCCTCCCGGGTTCGGAGACCGCGTCCGTTCCAGGATTGTCGCCGTCCCTGATGTAGGACCCGAAGGCAACGGCTTGAGGCCTGAGACCCTAGGAGCCTTGGCTGCTCTTAAGGCGAAGAAGACAGGACTTGATGAGACTGAGTTGGTCAAGCTGATCGGAGGCGACGCCGACCGCGAGCTTACTCGGATGGCGGATAGAGGTTTGGTACGGCGTCAACTAATTATGCCCCGGCCCAGGGTAGCCCCCAAATATGAAGCGTTCTTGATTCCTTCTCCTACCGCAGAACCTGAACCTAGTCTTCCTCTTCGCCAACAAGGCCTACTGGCCGCCGTCAGAGAAGAAAAGGCACCATATTCAGCTGCCGTGGCCAACAAAGAGTTTGGTAATGGTGTGGGTCAAGCCCTGTTCAGCAAAGGTCTGGTTGCAATGGAGTGGGTGCGGGCCGAAGTCGCGACCGCGTCTCGCCCTGGCCTGGTTGATGGTCGTCAGCAGCATACGTTGAGCGACCACCAGGAGCGAGCATTTTCTAAGATACAAGAAGCGTTAGACGACCCGGAAGTCCAACCCCGCAGCTTTCTTCTCCACGGCGTCACAGGTAGCGGGAAGACCGAGGTTTACCTGAGGGCCATCGACGAAGTGGTACGTAAGGGCAAGCAGGCTATCTTTCTGGTGCCTGAGATTTCCCTAACGCCTCAGACGCTGGAACGGGTCAACGCCTGGTTCCCTGGCCGGGTGGTGACGATGCACAGCCGCCTGACTCCCCGTCAGCAGTTCGATCAGTGGTGGGATATACGGGAAGGCAAATATGACGTTGTCGTGGGACCGCGTAGCTCTCTTTTCGCGCCCATATCAGACCTAGGCCTTATCGTAATCGATGAAGAGCACGAGTGGACTTACAAGCAGATCGAGACCCACCCCCTCTACCATGCCCGAGTCTCCGCTTTGAGACTTGGACGCATCACAGGCTCGCCGGTTTTGTTGGGTAGTGCAACCCCTGACGTGGAGACCTACCACGCGGCAACCAGGGGATTGCACACCCTATTGAAACTTCCGGAGCGGGTGAGTGCCGGG
>JAKUNK010000079.1:0-6916 GCA_022451945.1 Dehalococcoidia bacterium | reverse complement strand
GTGAGAACCATCAAAAAGCCCATGGCCCACCTTACCGGGGTTCTCTCGATCACCGCTCCCCAGACCAAACTCCCAATGGCATTAACGATTCCATTGATTGTGATTGCCGTGGCCACCAGGGCCAGGCTCAATCCGCGGTCTTGAAAGAACGCGCCGATATGTACAGAGACACCGGCTTGAATCAAGAATAGTGTCCCGACAACCCCGGTTAGCACCCATAAGGATTTGGTGCCCATCGCTTCCCGGAGTGTCCAGTCGATTTCGCCCTGGTTTGGCTGGGTCGGCAAGTCTACAGTCTCAACTCCTGGTGTGATTGCAAAGTTAGGCGGCAGGCCGTCAGGTTCTAATCCGAGGTCTTCAGGGCGTTCCACGATCAGCAAGGCTGCAGGCAACACAGACACGGCAACTACTGTGATTCCCAAAGCAATCCAAGCTGCGCTGATGCTCCAATGGGATATGACCAATGATGCGATCTGGATGCCAAGGATATTCCCGGCCGCCCCGGCCAGATATACTGCCCCTATGGCCCGCCCTCGCTTCCTGATGAACCATCTTGATACCACGGCCCCGGACCCGATCTGCACCGGAACGTGGAAAATTACTCTTCCAGTGGCGAAACCCAGATAGAAGAAGGCCGGTACTGTTGCCCATGCCAATGATGTTATGGCGACGCCCAGGGCCACCATGCTCACAGAAAGAATCAGACGCGCGCCGTAGCGGTCCACGGCCCAACCGACGACTGGAGAGAAGAAGATTGACGCGATCGCCCCAATGCTCACAGCGCCGGCGATTAGTGTCCGGCTCCACCCAAATTCTTCGGTCATCGGTGACAGAAATATCGCCAGAATGGAGACCGAAGGCGCCATCCGGGCGAAAACAGTCGTGCCCGCAGCAAATACGACTACCCACCCATAGTAGAATGGCAACCGCGAGTTGAGGTATATGGCAATAGCCAGAGGGATATTATTCAACTACCAGGCGCCTAAAATTGGTTTCTAGTTTTTGCTAGGCGTAGTGCTAAATATGCTCACGTGTTGTGACGTGCGGATTTTGATGCTGAAACGGACTACGAACTGGCGCCACGTGTTGCCAGATGGTGAAACGTCCGTGCGAATTTCGGAAGTGGCTAGGGGCATGGCTCTAGCCCTTTGTCGGGGTCATAATCTTAACGTTGACGGTCTTGGTTGCGGGATAAACCGTCCACCGAAACGGACGCCAGGCAACATAGGACACAACTCCTCGGAACGGGCTGCAACCAACACCTGAGCGCCGTCCATCGCTAGTCCCATCGGCATGGCCTTGCCTATGCCCCGGCTGGCTCCGGTTACTATTGCAACTTTGCCGTTCAGGCTCATTGATATTCCTTATTCGGTGCGTTCCCTTCCCGTTAGATTTCGTTTCTAGAGGCCAGCCAACTGAGACGCAATGTGGAACTCTGTGATTCTGAAGTTCGGAAATCAGGTAAATGTTACTGATGCGAGACTGAAGTAATCAAACGGGTAGAAATATATCTTCCCATTTAAATGGTTCAGAGATAATCCCTTGCTGGACGTTGAAATTCATAAAAGCTTGAAGGGATTTCCTGTTGGCTTCGAGCCCATAAGGAATAGGATCTGCACCGATTATCTGTTTCATGCGGGACATTGCCTGGTCTGCTGGGTCAAGGTTGTTGGCAGTACTCAGGTGTTGTAGGTATTGCTCCTTACCAGCTTTGAACAAGCTGTACAGCTCGTCGGCTAGCCAGGGATGGCTTTCGAGCAGTTCGTTTTTGACCACCATCGCGTGGCTGATGGGGTACACACCCGTTTGCAGGAAATAATCCTGGGCTGCTTCGTCCGCATTGGCAATCAAAGGCTTGATGTCTGGGGAGTCCACCTCTCCTGGACGAATAGCCGCGTCAATCTTGCCTGACAGCAAATCCGCAACCATATCGCTGCCCTCGGAAGCGGGAATAACGTTATCAGGGGCTTTATATTCCTCCACGTGTTCATCGCCATACAAAACCCAGGTAACCTGGCTGGAATCAACTCCGTAGCCGTCACTGAGAATCCCCCGTGCCCATACCCCTGGCGTGAACGTATAGCTACGCAGGCCAACTCTTCGGCCTTTTAGGTCAGCGGGTGACTCGATTCCAGACTTGGTGTTGTAGGAGATCTCGTCGTGTTCAAAACGGCGCAGCACGAACGCAGGGAAGGCAGTTATTGGTTTGTCGTGGGCCAACGCGCACAAGTAAGTTGACATGGCCATCTCGGATACATCGTACTCAAGCCCCCGGACCATACGGCGGAAAGCGGTTGGGATTGGGGAGACCGGTACATGGACTAGGTTTACCCGGTCTGAATTTACAGTGCCATCAATTAACGGTTTAGTATGTCCGTAACTAACCATGGCCGTCTGCAGAGAGAGATCTGGCATGGAATACCCTCCTCGAAGTATGGGCTAAGTTAAATGTACTGGATTTACGGCTGTATTTTTATTGGGCACGGACAAATTTCATTGACAGGGCATTACACATCCCTCATTTGGGAAGTTTACCGCTAATCGTCGAATCCAGATATGCCCGAAATTATATTCCAAAGTTCCAAACTAAGTTCCACGTTCCAGAAGAAAAACCAGACGGCCCAAAGCTAGGGCCGCCGCTGCACCCGGTGAACACACTCCCACCCCCCGGTACATTCCCGATGGGGGTGTCGCTGAAACAAGAAAAGCCCCCTCAAGATAAGGGGGCTTCTTTCATTACCCTAGTCGGCTCCTGAGCACATTAAGGGAGCAGAATCACTTATTCTCCAGCCTAAATGATTCGTCAGAACGGAATTGCCAGACCACTGCTCCCTGTCTTATAAGCGGTTCGTCTGTTAAGTATTCAGCGATGCCAGCAAGTGCTTTCTGTGCGGCCCCCATCGCCGCTTGTGCGTTGGCTTCATTATCGTAGGCGGCCGCTGCCAGCATTGCTGGCTTACCTTCACTACTGCCTTCTCTGAGTCGTGCTATCCGTATCCGACTTAACCCGGCCACGCCGTCAAATGCTGAAGCCAGGTTGTCATCCATATAACTCTGGATGGCATCCCATTTGGAATCATCAATGGAGACGCGGACAAACCGCATGTGTCCCATATCGCTGACTGGTGTATTCCCGTCGACTCTTCCAACGATTTCGCCACTCCTGATTAACGGTTGGCCAGTCATATATTGACCGATATCAGCGAAGATTGACTTGTGGGCGTCGTTTGCCGCGTCCAAAGCCTCCATGCTGCTGTAATTGGACACTACCATCATTCGGTTTTCCTGAGTCCTTACTGCGCGAGCTCCTACCAATCCTGAGATAGCCTTGAGTCTGTCACTGTCCAGGTTATTGACGTCTGATAACATCGCTTCGTATTTGCTTGCATCGAAATCGAAAGCTGTGAATCTCATGCTGGCTGTCATTATGCCCCTCCAGGCTTGAAAACAGATTGAGGTCAGAGGCTATAGTAAGCACGAGTGCGTAAATTGTCTAACCTCCTTCACTGAAACAAGAAAAGCCCCCTCAAACGAGGTGGCTTCTTTCATCTTTGGCGCCGGGCAAAAAAAGAGCGCCTTCAGTAGTTTCTGAAAACGCTCCGCTATTCTAGCATGCAGGAAGCTGTTTTGTCAAGGTTTCGTGCCTAGATTCGAGAAATATACTCAAGCCAGCCCTCATCGGTTTTTGAGCTTGATGACAAACTACGCAGGGGAGGGAGCTTCGGCAGGGAGGAGGCCCTCATGCCGTAGCTCTTCCCATAATGCTGCAGGGATAGAATACGACATCATTTGGAAGTTCTCCTCGGCTTCGGAGACGGTGCGCGGACCGGGAATCGCTGCTGTTACGGCTGGATGGCCAAAGACGAACTGCAGTGCGGCGGCCTTGAGGGGAACGCCGTGGCGATCACACACCTCCTTGCATCGCCGGGCCTGTTCCAAGACTTCCCGTTGGGCGGGGCGGTAATTGAACGTAGCCGATTCGCTTAAATCAGAGGCGAGGATACCGCTGTTATACGGGCCGCCGATTATCACACTGATGTTCCGTTCCTGGCACAACGGTAGGAACTCTGGTAGAGCTTGCTGGTCGAGCAGAGTGTAGCGCCCAGCCAGTAAGAAGCAATCGAAGTCTCCTTCTCGAGCCAACCGGGATTCCATTTCCCATTGGTTCATTCCCGCCCCAATTGCCTTGACCACGCCTTGGGACCTCAGCTCAGATAATGCCTTATAGGCTCCGTCCATGGCCTCTTGAAAATGGTTATCGGGGTCGTGAATCAATAGAATATCCACATCGTCCAGATTCAACCGTTTGAGACTTCCTTCGAAAACTCGCATCACGGTATCGTAGTCGTAGACGTACGGCACGTCGTTGGTACGGTCCGGTCCGATCACTGCGCCCACGGGCGCTGGGGCCGGTGCCTCTAGAGAACGGCCGACCTTGGTGGATATGGTGAAACTAGAACGGGGAATGGCGGAGAGGACCCTGCCGTACCGCTCTTCGCTGACGCCCCCACCGTACAGCGGCGCGGTGTCGAAGTACCTTACTCCTAACTCCACGCATCTTTTCAATGTTCCATAGGACTCTTCTGCGTTGGACGTCCGTCCGATCGCGACGCCGCCAATTCCCAGACGCGATACCTGCAGTCCCGTGTTGCCAATCTCGACCAATTCCAAAGGATCCATCTCAGCCTCCTATTAAATCAAACGAAGCCGTACGCAGTGAAGCAATACTCGCCCGCTAACCACGCCCTCACCCTCCAAGTACCTTACCCCCTATGCTTTCCCGATGGGGGTGTCGCTGAAACAAGAGAAGCCCCCTCAAACGAGGGGGCTTCCTCTTTCTCGTTATCGGACTAGAACGCCTACCGACTTTAGCGGGTATAGGCGTAGATTAAATCCCCAGCCACTATTCTACGTTCGGGGTCGTTTGCCATGAACTCAGCCATCCCAGCCCAAATACTCGCATTTTGCTCTAATGCGGCATCTGCCGCTTCTTCGCTGTCAAACCCACTGGTTATTGTTATTCGGTCTTCAGACTTGTACGGTGGAGTCCCTTTTACGGCCGCGATACGTATGCGTCGCAATCCGGATACTGATTTAAGCGTGCCAACGGTACTATCTGCATAAGCGATTATTCCATCGATTTTGGAAACGTCGATGCCGACTGTGGTATGCCGGATGTACCCTGGAATCGCCGGCTTGTCTGCCGCCCCATCAGCGTCGAAAGCCCATATTATTTCGCCTTCTCGTACAGTAGGTTCCCCGACAATGAATTCCATCAACTCCGGTAGAGCTTCATTGATTCTTTCGTCTGCCACGTCCATTGAGTGCTTGTTATCGTAAATAGCGGACGCCACCAATCTGTTATCCGAGTCGTTGGCGGTGTCGAAAGCAAGCCGCATGGCTCGCAACGTAGAAATGTCTTGGAGCCCGTCCAATAAGGTTGTTAGTCGTGACACCAGGGCATCTCGTTTTTCAGGGTCGAAAGTAATGAGAGTATGTCTAACGTAAGGCATATCGCTCCTCTATTCGTGAAATAGGATTGGGGTCGAGAGCCATATTAGTCACGAGAACGGAAGTTGTCTAATCATCGAAGCCTGAAATCCCGGCAATCACCGCCCATAGTTCCAGACTGAGTTCCACGTTCCCGAAGAAGAGGCCGACGGCCCAAAGTTATAACTGGCGCCGGTCCCACTAACCACGTACCCACCGTACCAGTATCCCACCACCGGTGCCAGCGGCGGACTGGCCGGTGATCTCCCCCGGGGCTATAATCCTGCCCGAAGGATAATCTTTGGTCATAGGGGGCGGTTTACCATGCGGTTTCAAGACAAAGTAGCGGTAATCACCGGGGCCGCCGACGGCATCGGTAGAGCCACATCAAGAATCTTAGCCGGTGAAGGCGCTCATCTGGTGGCAGTGGACATAAACCCTGCTGCCTTGGCCGCGTTGGCTGAAGAGATCGAAACCGGTGGCGGCAGCGTGACCACGATGGAGGTCAATGTGCTGGATAGCCAGCAGGCCGAAGGAATGGTTGATTCGGTAGTTAGCAGTTTGGGCAGGATCGATATCTTGGTAAATGCGGTGGGGGGCAGCACAATCATCCCTAACAGCCGTGCTACCGTAGACGATCTCACCCTCGAGGATTGGGACAACATCATCGACTTCAATCTTAGAGGGACTTTTTTATGTACCAACGCAGTGATAAAGCGCATGAAGCAACAGGGCATTGGCAAGATAGTAAACCTCTCTTCGGTGGCGGGCCACGGCGCGACTGACACCAGTAGCGCCTATGCCACCGCCAAGGCAGGAATCATGGCATTCACCAAGAAGGTTGCGGTTGAGGCCGGGCCTTACGGCGTAACCTGCAATGCCATTGCCCCCGGGATGACCTTGAGCGACCGTATCTTGCGTGGGTGGGAGCAGCGGTCCGAGGAAGAAAAACGACGTAGCATTGAAGCCATACCCCTGGGGCGTCCGGCCGAACCTGAGGACCAAGCTAAAGTCATCGCCTTTCTAGCTTCATCTGATGCGGACTATGTCACCGGGGTAACCATTGACGTCAATGGTGGGCAGTACTGAATCCGACAGTTGGAAAATTCAGCACGGGAAAAGTGCGTGGCCAAGATAGCCGTTTCTGCGGCATATGAATCACCAATCTTAAACCGGACTATTTTCCCAACGTAGTTCCCATATTTTTGGTCGATGAACATGGTATATCGACCATCTTGAGGGATAGGGGTCGGTGTGGTGGCTTGTTCCATTTCGAGTTTTGCGTTGTGAGCTCTGACCTCTTCTGCAAACTCTTCTAACGTGAGACTTTGCAACCTTTCATATTCATCCTGCCTATCTGAGGGATTGGGCGTAGGGGTTGGTATTGGCACCGGAGAAGCAGTGGGTACTAATGTAGGAGTGTCGG
>JAKUNK010000078.1:0-7778 GCA_022451945.1 Dehalococcoidia bacterium | reverse complement strand
CCCAGAATTATCTCTACTTCATCTGGGTGTTTGTGGGGCTGCTGTCTTTGGGTTTCCGGGCCGGCTACAACAACGCGACTATGCCGGCATTAAACCAGTGGTTCCGGCGCCATCGTGGCCTGGCGATGGGCCTGGCCGGAATGGGAACAGCCATCGGTGGCACGACTATAGCACCACTTATGGGGTTCTTGGTGCTTAGCGCAGGTTGGCGCCCCGCGGCCTTTATATCGGGGTTAATAATTATCTCGGTGGTCATACCGATGTCCTTCCTGATCCGGCGTGACCCTGAGAGCATGGGACTGCGCCCCGACGGTGATCCCGTGCCAGACGACGAGATAAACATCGCCGAGGTCACAGCCAACGACAGTAAAGATAACGAACCTGAGCGGCATGGAGCGGCTATCCTCCATGCCGGCGAGCCTGATTTCATGGCCTCTGAAGCTATGCGCACTCCTACGTTCTGGATGTTGGTGTTGGCTGTGGGCATGCGGAACACGGTGCATT
The DNA here is from genome assembly GCA_022451945.1 of Dehalococcoidia bacterium. Taxonomy (GTDB): domain Bacteria; phylum Chloroflexota; class Dehalococcoidia; order Lucifugimonadales; family UBA3495; genus UBA9611. Next base: position 7,274 of record JAKUNK010000078.1, on the reverse strand, counting down.
CGGGTACGACGTTCCTAATGGTGCCGCTGTCGGTCTGGTTCCTGATGGGATCAGGCCGCTCAGAAGACGCTGCTCAACCCATCGCCGTGGCATTCGTCGGGGTAATGTCGTTCAGCCTGCTGATTATGACGCCCATAGTCGGATGGATGGGTGACCGTTGGTCGAAAAAAAAGCTTAGTTCTGTCTGTATGATAGGAGGAGCGCTGTCTCTGATCATGCTGGTGGAAGACACGGGAAATATCTGGCAGTTGGTAGCGTTCGTGGTTCTGCTAGCCTTATCGGAGACGGCCAACCCGCTAGCCTGGGCAATCATGGGAGACTACTTCGGGAGGCGGAGTTACGCGACCCTGCGTGGTTGGCAGCATCTGCCCGACCAATTCATGTCTATGAGCACGCCCGTATGGATGGGGGTAATATTTGACCATACGGGAAGCTTCAAATGGGCGTTGGTCCCACTGGTCATCATTTACTGTCTGGCGGCCATCTTCTATTGGTTGATTCCCAATCCCAGAACGCCCGCCAGGGTACGCGCTTACAGAGAGCAAGGCCACCTGGAATAGGGCCTACGCCTCTGGCGCTGCCATCGCCTTGGCGAAGCCCTGGACTGCCCCCTCCAATACCCAGTCCTCGACGCAGTACGAAATGCGAAAATAGCCAGGTGTGCCGAAGCCTCGGCCGGGAACTACCAATACGTTGCTATTTAGCAGAGTGCGGCAGAAGACAACGTCGTCTTCGATTGGGGCTTTCGGATACAGATAGAACGCCCCTTGCGGTTGCACTACGTCGTAGCCCAGGTCCCACAGGTTCTTGCAGAGGTAGTCCCGTTTCTTCTCGTAATAGCCAGCGTCCACACTGACACCCTGCAGGTTCCGGACGATGTGTTGCATCAATGCAGGGGCGTTCACGAACCCCAGGGTGCGGTTGCAGAACGACAGGCCTTCGCACAGTTCGTCTCTTCCTGAGTAGTTAGGGTTAACGGCTATGTAGCCGATACGCTCTCCCGGGAGGGCTAAGTCTTTGGCGTGGGAGGTGACCACCACGCTGTTGTCGTAATGGGGAAGTATCTGAGGAAATGTCATGCCGTCGAAGATGATCCGGCGATAAGGCTCGTCGCTGATGATGAAGATCTCGGTACCGTGCTCGACCTGCTTTCGTTCTAGAAGGTCGGCCAGGTTCCTGATACTTTCATCTGAATAAACAGCGCCCGAGGGGTTGTTCGGCGAATTGACCATTAACGCCCGTGTTTTAGAGGTGATGGCGGCTTCTATTTTGGCCAGGTCTGGCTGGAACTGATCGTCACATTCAGCGACCACAGCCACACCTCCGTGGTTGTCGATATAGTAGAGGTATTCCCAGAAGTAAGGCGACAGAATTATCACTTCGTCGCCGTCGTTCAGAATGGTTTTAAGCACCACGTTGGCAGCGGCGGCTGCACCGCAGGTCATGATTACGTCGCCGCCGGTGAATTTCAGTCCTGTCTCGGCTTTCAGTGAGTCGGCCACGGCTTGGCGAGTTTCGATGTAACCGGGGTTGGGCATGTAGCGGTGCATGCCTGAGAGCGGTTCGTTAGCCAGGCGGCGCAGTTCGTCGTGGAATTCCTGGGGTGGCTCCATCACCGGGTTCCCGAGAGAGAGGTCAAACACCTTGTCGGCGCCAATCTGGGCTTTCAACACCATACCCTCTTCAAAAACGCGGCGGATCCAGCCACCTTCTTCCATGAACCGCCGAACCTTTTTTGACACCGCCATGCGTGTACCTCCAATAGCCTCTATCACCAAGCTAGGCGAGTGTAGCAATGGGTGTTGGAGGTGTCAAAAAGGACAGGGCATTTCAGCGGTGCAAAAGCACCGTATATAGTTTGGGTTTACATTTGTATGGCGTCTGTTGCGGTCTTGAGTTGGGTAGACTCGCTGGCGCTCCTTTTGCCGATCAGCAACATATTCCGGGAGCGTGAGGAGCAAAGGGGTGGAGACGTAGGCCGACGAATAATCTGCCGGACATCACCTTGGCATACCATTGGTTCGACAGGCGTAACGGCCTCTTGTCTAAGTCAAGGCCCAATCCTCCATCCTGAACCCAAACTCACGCCCGAACTGGTACACCAAACCGTAGCGTACTAGCTCCATGTCCACCGACTGGCCAAGGATGGCTGACATGGACGTCACGGGCCGGTCAGCTATGCCGCAAGGGATGATGTTGTTGTAGTATGTGAGGTCGGTGTTTACGTTTAGGGCAAAGCCGTGGAAGGCGATGCCGCGGGTAATCTTGACTCCGATGGCGGCTATCTTGCCCTGGTCCGTCCAGACTCCGGTGTTACCGGACTCACAGGTGGCGGTGATGCCCATCCCTGTCAGTGTGGCGATGACTACCTGCTCCAGCGCCCGGACGTATTTCACCGGTCCGCCCCAGTCTCGGATATTCACGATAGGGTAGACTACCTGTTGCCCTGGTCCGTGATAGGTGACTTGGCCGCCTCGGTCGGTCTCGTAGACAGGTATACCTTTGGCAGCCAGTTCTTCCTCGGGCAGCAAAACGTCCGACCCTCTGCTCAGGCGCCCCTTTGTGTAGACGTGGGGATGCTCCACCATAAGCATTGTGTTGGACCCTTGGCCGGAGTGGACTTTCTCCACCAGCGACAATTGCAGTTGGTGGGCTTCTAGATAGTCAATTTCGCCGAGCCAGACGACGCGGCAGAGGTTTTGGGATGGCATGGTGTTTGGGAATATCCTACCAATTGGATATTGTTACCCACCGTTCGTGGTGAACTCGGTCGAACCATTTTTGCACAGGGACTCAGGCTCTCCAACAGGCCTAATCCCATCGGGACTCTTGACCTTAGGTGGAGCTCAGGATGAGGGTATTCCCCTCATTTTGGTACCCAAACGGACCATGCGGCTCCCTAATAGATAGAAGTGCCGGGTGCGAAGGTTTGCAGTTTGTTTTTCACCGCAGCTAGGAAGCCACTGGCTTCAGCGCCATCGTTGATGCGGTGGTCGAAGGACAGACACAGGTTCATCATGGACCGGATGGCGATTCCGTCGTCAATCACTACAGCCCGTTTCTGGATGGTCTCAGTGGTCAGTATGCCCGCCTGGGGATAATTGATGATTGGGCCGGAGACATAGGAGCCTAGGGCCCCTGTGTTGTTCAGGGTGAATGTGCCGCCTTGAACATCGTCCAAGGTCAGCTTCTTGGTGCGCGCCCGTTCCGCCAGATCGTTGGCTCCGGCGGCCAGTCCGGCGATGCTGAACTGGTCGGCGTTGTGGAGTACCGGCACGATCAGCCCTTCCGGCGCCGCCACGGCCAACCCCAGGTTGACTCGGTTCTTGAGGATAATCTTATCACCGCCCCAGGTCGCGTTCATGGTCGAAAATTCCCTGAGAGCTTCCACTACCGCTTTGATTACGAAGGGCAGGTAGGTAAGCGAGCCGCCCTGGTTCTGTTCGAACTCTGCACGGACGGAGGCGCGTAAGGCGACCAGACCAGAGACGTCTACCTCCACCGTACTCCAAGCGTGAGGTATTTCTGTCACACTTCGGACCATGGCCTCGGCGATCATTCGCCGGACAGGAGATAGCGGTACGTGGGTCTCTAGGCCGTTGGCCGAGTTCTCACCTGCCGGTTGGCGGACGGGGGCGGGTGAGGTGGCCAGAGTGTGCGCCGGGCCCGTCTCCAAATACTGAAGTATGTCGTCCCTGGTGATTCGTCCGCCTAATCCGGTTCCCTGGATTAGTGATAGGTCTACAGAGTGCTCTTGGGCCAAACGCCGAACGGCCGGTGACAGGCGGGTTTGGTCAGACGAGATTATTGTCGTTGCAGTGTGTGGTTGTGTACTCGGAGCTGGGGTCGGAGGAGCGGGCCGCACTGGGTCAGCACTGGCTGTGGTCCCAGTTGGTTCTGCCAACTCCACCGCTGCTCCTCCGGTCGGACCAACAGGAGTGACGTCCCGCAGCAGATAGCCAGTGGTGCTAGGCGAGTCTGGGGTACCAGGAGGGGTTGTTTCTACTTCGATGGCCGCTGTTTCCGGCTCGGACCCCTCAGGGCTGTCGGCTGTTGCGACCTCTGCTATAGCCGCGCCCATGGGTAGGGTTTCACCCTCTTCGGCTAGCAGTTTAACTACCGAGCCCTCAACGGGTGATGGGACTTCCATGGTCACTTTGTCGGTGACAATCTCAACCAATGGCTCGTAGCGCTTCACCGTGTCCCCTGGTTGCTTGAGCCATTTGCCGATGGTGCCTTCGACCACTGATTCGCCGACGTGAGGCAGTTCTATAGTTATTGACATATCTTAATAGGCCGCCAGATTGCGAAGCCCTGCCGCAATCTTGTCCGCTGTGGGCATGTAAGCGTCTTCCAGGGTTTGGGCGAAAGGCATGGTTGGGACATCTGGTCCGCAGATCCTGACGACCGGGCCATCCAGGTATTCAAAGGCCTGGCCGGCTGCCAGCGCGGCTATCTCGGCGCCCACTCCACCGGTGATGTTGTCCTCGTGCACTACCGCAAGCTTGCCCGTCTTCTTCACCGATTCGAGTATGGTCTCTGTGTCCAGAGGGGTCAACGTTCTCAGGTCGACTACTTCCACGTCAATGCCCTCACCCGCGAGTTCTTCGGCGGCTTCAAGACAGTAATGGAGGGTTAGTCCGTATGACACAACCGTGACATTGCTGCCGGCCCGTTTGACGTCGGCTTTGCCGATAGGCAGGGTGTACTCTCCTTCGGGGACTTCACCACGCACCAGCCGGTAAGTCTTCTTGTGCTCTAGAAACACCACGGGATTGTTGTCGCGGATCGCTGATTTCAGCAGGCCCTTGGCATCGTAAGGTGTGCTGGGGGCCACCACCTTCAAGCCAGGGGTGTGGAAAAAGTGGGTCTCGACATTCTGCGAGTGGAACAGCCCGCCCCTGATTCCGCCGCCATAAGGCATTCGGATCACCATGGGCACTTGCACCGCGCCGTTGGTGCCGTAGCATGTCCGGGCTGCTTCTCCGATCAGTTGGTTGACCGAGGGCCAGACGAAATCGGAGAACTGGACTTCCGGGATAGGACGCATGCCACGGAATGCCGCGCCCAAGGCGATGCCCATGATAGAGGCTTCCGCCAGAGGCGCGTCGATGATGCGTTCGTTGCCGAATTCTTCCGACAAGCCCTGGGTGGCCAAGAACACTCCGCCGCGAACACCAACGTCTTCGCCCATGACAAATACCTTGGAATCCCGGGTCATCTCTTCGGTGATAGCTTCCCGGACAGCTTCGATTACGCTCTTAACGGCCAAAATACTTCCTTTACACTTAGGGAATGCGCCTAAGGGCTGTAGACCGAGTCATGTAGCACCGACTCGTCGGGTGGGTTTGATGCTTCTGCGATATCGGTAGCTTCGTCAGTTGCCTTAAGGGCTTCGGCAGCTATTTGGTCGATTTTCTTCTGTGTCAGTATTCCTTGTTCCAGAAGAGTCCGCCCAAAGGTCACGACTGGGTCTCTCTCTCTTGCTCTCTCAACCTCGCCCTCAGGTCGGTAACGTCGGTCGTCGTCGTCGGTGGTGTGAGACATGAACCGGTCCACCATCATTTCTAACAAGACCGGTCCTTGATCCCGAGCGTGGGTGATTGCTTCCCTGGTGGCTTCATAGCACGATATCAAGTCCATGCCGTCGACCGTGAATCCTGGGAAGCCGTAACCGGCGGCCCTGCTGGCCACTTCTTCTACCACCATCTGACTGCTTTGGGGCGTGGAGATGGCGTAGCGGTTGTTCTCGCAGATGAAGATTACCGGCAGTTTGTGGATTGACGCGAAGTTCATGGCCTCATGGGTTTCTCCTTGGCTGCTTGCGCCGTCACCAAAGTAGACTAGTACTACCGTATTCTCGCCGGCCATTCGGCATCCGAGAGCATAGCCCACCGACTGGGTCAGCCCTGCTGCAACCACGTTGGATATCTGGATGATGTTGTGGGGCAGGTCTGCACCTTGAAGGGGAAACTGTCTGCCGCTGCTGTAAGGGTCGCCCGCTTTACCCATGAAAGACATCATGGTCTGAACAGGAGTCAGCCCGGCGGCGACCTTCAGGGCTAGATCCCGGTAGTAGGGAAACAGGAAGCAGTCACCGTCTTTCTCAGCAGCCAGCAGGCTTCCCAGTTCGGCTGCCTCGTGCCCCTGGCTGGATGCCGCGATGGGGACTTTCCCTTGTCGGTTCAATGCCCAGATGCGTTCGTCTAGGGATCGGGCTTGAACCAGTCTGGTGTAATAGTCCACCAAGTCTGTTGATTTTAATCCTTTGGGGAAAGGAGATTTGGCAGGGGCTCCGTTGGCGCGCGCGGTCCGGACGCTGCCTACGTTGGCCTGGGCGCTGTTCGTCCTCTTCCTCGGCATCGCTGCTCCCTGGTCAAGGCGATTGGGCCGCCCTGGCAAATAGAATGGGGCTGGTTAGGAGCCCCCTGTGATTGAGTCGGTCACAAGCGCACAAGAGGAGTCGGCGCTTGTTCTTATATTCTACTGTCGGTCACCTGATTATATATGGAGCGGTGAAGAGCGGCAAATCGTATTTGACTGTGCTGATCTGGTCTCTTGATGTGCGACTTATCACTATTACCAGAGCCCTTGAGACGGGGTGGTTGGACCATCGTTTATGGGGTAAATGGCCCGAATTACAGTCAAAATATTAAAATAATAAAAAACCAAATTGCCTCATTTCCGCATTGACATTTTCCTGCAGATGTTGCTAACGTCCGCTAATCGTAAGTGGTTGATGGCCATGTGCTAGCCTACCTGGGTTTACAGTTCGACACTGGTGCTGGGACAAAAAGCCAAGTCCTACCCGGTCGACGCGATGTTCACTGCCGCAGGTGACCAGTAGATCAAAGGCAAACGATTAAACGGTATGGGCCTTACGAAGGCCTTACTGTGACCCCAAGTATCCGACCTGGCTTGGCGTTTTTCAATTAGGGCGTAACGTCCGTTGGTGTTCTATTGCCTTTTTTTGACGGGCTTTAGGCACGATTGCTGGTACTTAAAACATCAGAAACCGGCCAGTATGGGTGCTGGAATTTTGAGTGAGGGTGATGAAAGGGAGAGTGTGGGAGCTGCAACTGGAGTGGGAGCAGACTCATGAGTGAGTCTACGGCCCGTGAGGTATGGCGGGCAGTGTTGGGTGATCTTCAGTTGCAGCTCCCACGCCCTACCTTTGAGACATGGCTCAAGACCACTGAAGGCATTGCCCACGATGACAATGTGTTCGTGGTCGAAGTGCCTAACTCCTTCGCTGTGGAGTGGTTGGAACGCAG
>JAKUNK010000077.1:0-7781 GCA_022451945.1 Dehalococcoidia bacterium | reverse complement strand
GATATGCGGTACCTCGCTTCTTCATAAGGAACTTTAAGTGGCGGTGGTTGAACAAATCCTGGGTGTGGCTCGACGATAGGTTAGGACATGGCAAATTCGACAAACAGGCCGATGATTTTTGGGTGGTGCGTGGGAATTAATTGACCGTACCCTTGCCCATAAATACCACCTGATTTTGGATCTGTTGAAGACCCAAACATGGAATTCGCACCCCAACCTCAAGTATCCGGCACCAGGGGCGGGCATGCCGTTATCCTTCAACAGTTGGCTAAGGAAGGTGTAATCATGTTGGGCGGCATGAAGGGAGCAACCGGAGACGTAGTCACGCTCTAAGATAACCTTCGAGAGAACTACGATCAAGCATATGCCGCCTCTCTGGCACTCAAGACCCGGATCGAGGAATACATCGCAACCAATGGGATTGATGCCCCTCCGGCCGAGGAAGACTCTGAGGAAGAGCATACCCGGGTGGACTTGCCAGCCCTAAAGCGTCAATAGACCTGACCAAGAAGGGTATCAACACTATCATCTGGTGCACAGGATTCACGGCTGACTTCAGTTGGATAAAATGTCTGGAGTTGACCGAACGCGGTAGGCCGACCCATAGGGACGGGATTTCCGTCATCCCTGGCCTCTACTTCGTCGGATTCCCATGGCTACGCAACCGCGCTTCAGGACTGATCGATGGCGCTGTCCGCGACGCCGAGCATATATCTTCGGCAATCAGCTGAAAAGCGGTATCGTGCCCGCATCTTGCCGATAGAGGTTTGAGATGGTGAATAACTCTGGAAATACATCGAACGCAAGCTTGGTGCGTCAGTCGTGGATTAAAAACGATGGAATAATGGATGAAAAGCTTAAGCCAGTTTCCGACATCCTGTTCGAAAGTATCGGCATTCCGGAAGGACGCAAATTCCTAGATATCGGGTGCGGCGCCGGGTCAACAACCATTCGACTTGGAGGACTAGTCAGCTCGGGTGCGTCGGTAACGGGAATCGATATCTCTGAGCCGATGGTATCTTTCGCTAAAGAAAAAGCAAAAGCTATCGAGAATGTCGAGTTTGTTTTGGGTAACGCTCAAACTTACGAATTCGGGCCGGACAGATTCGATGGTGCTATGTCGAGAATGGGAGTGATGTTTTTCGCGGATCCTATCCAAGGATTCTCAAATATCCACAGTGCTTTGAATAGAGGCGCCTTCCTAACTTTTGCCTGCTGGGCACCGGTCGAAGAAGGTGAATTGACGGACCTCCTACTTCGAACAGCCTTGAAGCACACCGGGAAACATCACAATGATCCTGGGACCGCAGTCGGACCAGATGCGTTCAATGACAAAGAACACGTTAAATCAATCCTAAGTAGTTCTGGATTTTCAAACTTGTCTATCGAAACTCTCAAGATTCATTCGCGAGCAAGAATGTCCCCCGAGGAAGACGCTAGCGTAAATATGGAGATTGGGTGCGCTCAGAGAATTATGGTAGATGCAGAGGCAGATGATGATACTAGAGGGAGAATATACGAGGAATTACTAACGATCTCTAAGGAACATCAAGACGGAGACTACGTTGGATATGACAGGTCGATACATATCGTTTCTGCTATAGCCTAAAGACGGATATCCTAATGACGTCAAAATAAATTTGGTACACGACGCCTAAAAAGAAAGTCCCCTCATTCGAGAGAACTCGTGTTACCAATTTGTTATCCAAACATGGTGCCGAAGGTCAGAGTCGAACTGACACAGTGTCACGCTTACCGGTTTTTGAGTTGGTCGCCGTACGTACCAATAGGTTCATATAGCCCCGTTTTCATGGAAATCTATTCCTAGAATGTACCAATGCGTTAAATAGGACATCAGGACATATTGGCCCTTTTGTTCACGTTTTTGTCCATGAAGTTGCTCGACAGCCATTTGGTGATTATTATCAACGTGAACCAAATGGAGGCACTCGATGAGATTGTTCCATATCGCCAGCAAGGCCAGCGCAGAAGCCATCCTTAAAGACGGCTTTCGTGACGTGATGGGGTATCACCATGCTGACCAAGAATGGACAGGCGTTTGGGTGTCCAGTAAGCCATTAGACTGGAGCCAACGCCAGTATTTGGACGACGCCCACACTCTCTTTGCTATCGAAATACCAGAGGACGTTATCAGTGAGTTCGAGTGGGTCGAAGAAGCGAAGACGATACGGGAGTGGCTAGTACCGGCGGCGCTCCTCAACTCCTACGGCCTGCCGGTAGTGACGGACGACAACGACGGCGAAGAGATAGTCGTTAATCCTGACTCGGAGGACGGGGAACTGCTAATAGAGTGGGCAAATGAGCGACCTAATGTCGAAAGGCTTCGGACTAGGAATCCTGACCCTGGAGTTTTCATGGGCGATTTCGACATCGGAGAGTTCCTGGGAGACCCCTAATCATCGAAACCTGATATTCCGGAGATATCCGCTCGCATTATCCTGGGTTAAAACATCCAAAACAAAAAGCCCTCTAGTACTAGAGGGCTTTAATTGTTATACATAACCTGTTTTCTTATATTTCTCGACCCGACTTAGCAGCATCTTCACTGTCTTGTCGTCAGGTGTATTCTTCAACTTGAACAGCACCCGGATTCGCTCTCGGAGTTCGTCTGAGGTTTCCTGACGCTCTAAGTGGTCTTCTCTGACGGACTGGGCTCGTTTAGCCAAGAGGAACTCCTTTTGTCACTAGTAACTTGTTGAGAGTTTTTCATCATTTGCAACGCTTTCTTACCAGCTTGGAACAGAACTGCTCCCGCTATGCACGCCACTCAAAGCATATGCAATACCCCTATAGTCCAAGCTACCCACTGTATTTTAGACCCACCGAGTTAATTAGTCTCTACGTCGATGAATTGGGACTTTGGAATATAATCTCTGGCATATCGGGATTCGACGATTGAGGATAGTCGATGCATTGCCCCGAATGTCGTAGTTACGGCTACAGAAGAAAGACCATGACCCCTGAATGGTGTTGCAGTAAATGCGGCCATGAATGGGGAAGGAAACCTGAACCTTCATGTTCGTCGCGGAGTAGTTTTGACCGCAGTCCAACAACGTGGAATCTCGTCGCCGACGCTTCTCTTATTTGCGGCCATCGTGTTTATGGTCAGGGCGGTAATGCTGATGCTTGGGCCGCTCCTGGTGGCATTGGCAAACGATTTCGGCACGTCTATAGCTGTGTCGGGACAGCTGGCCGCGGCCACCTTCGTCACCTTAGGAATAACCGCGCCGTTGGTTGGACCTATCTCAGATACGTACGGCAGAAGGCCGGTGCTGCTGATCGGGGTTTTGCTTATGGCCCTGGGGGTGTTGGGGTCAGGAGCGGCGTGGAGCTACGGTTCCCTAATGGCCACACGGCTCATCACCGGCGTAGGATTAGCCATGCTTCCCCCGACCATCATGGCGGCGTTGGCCGACAACTTACCGCCTGAGAAATTAGGGAAAGCCGTCGGCTTCATACACTCCGCGAGTTGGGTGGGGGTCGCGTTGGGAGTGCCGGCGATCGCCTTACTTGGCTATATCGGAGGATGGCGTCTGCCATTTTACGTCACCGGTGGCTTGTCATTGGCCCTTTGGGTGATGCTGTACTTGTCTCTACCTTCAGGCCAAAGGCGCTTAGGGCAGAGCATAGATCTCATCAACCGTTTCAAGGTCATAGGCCGTCAGTCAGCGTCGTGGTACGTGCTCATCGCTAATGCTACTCAGGCGGCGGCGCTGGTCGGGCTAATGACATACTTCGCTGCTTACATGATCGAAAGCTACGGTTGGGACGAGGCGAAGACCGCTCCAGGACTTGCCCTGCTGGGCGTAGGAGCGGTGATCGGCAGCTTCGCCGGAGGGTTCATTGCTGGCCGGGCTCGCCGTTTGGAGTGGTTGGCCGCCATAAGCTTGACCAGTGGGGCCGTCACGGGCCTCTTCTTTGTTTTAGACGCACATGCCTGGATAGTCGTCGCGGTGGCATTCGCGGCATCAGTGTTGGTGTCCGTTTCAGTGCCAGTCTTTACGACACTGAACATGAACTTGGCGGGACAATCCCGAGGTACCGCTGGCGGAATGTTCGCCACGAGCAATCAATTCGGTGGTGTTGTGGGCGCCTCGGCCGGAGGGCTTATGCTGTCTCTGGGCGGTTATACGGCGGTGGGATTGTTGTGTCTAGTTGCGGCAGTGTTGTCCGCATCTGTGGTCGGACTCATAATGCGTCGCTCGCCAGAGTTTCGCCTGGGAGGCGCAGGTACCTGAGAACCGAATCTATAATTCAGTTTCAAAAACCTTTTGTGCACTTTTCGTGCACCTTTTCAGGTACTCCCAAATAACAAAGCCCCCCAACTTAGCATTGAGGGGCTTTTTCGTGCCTAGAAACTGGTTCATCAGGTCAGGTTGATTCCCCTAGGAAATCAGCCCATCAACTTTTGAGTTTGTTAGCGTGCGTACTAATCGGTTTTTTGAGTCCCGTTAACCCAGCAAATCGTTGCTGATTGTACTGATACATTTTTATGGGCGAGTACAGTCTCCCGAAAATTAGTCAATTATTCGGTCAACGAAAAGGCCTCCCAGAGCATCGTCTGAAAGGTCTTAGTTTTCACTAGCAAAACCCTATTTATGTTCCATGCTAGGTTCTGAAATGGATAACCGTCTCTCCCTCAGAAACCACCGGTGGGCTGGCCTGAGCCGTACAGTTGTCACGAACGAATTCAGCAGCTACCTTCACTGATTGGTCTGCACCTACCTTGTCTTCGCAAACCGTAATTGAAATGCATCCGTCAACCGTCTTAACGAGAGCATAGCTAATCACTCCCGGCACAGACCTAATCCCAGCCTCTACTCCTTCCGCTTGGGCAGAAATTTGGTCAGCAAGTTCGGAAGCCCCTGCCCCAGAATAATGTCGTATGACAGTGTGCATAGCATGTCTCTCCTAAACTAAAATCTGATTCTTGGATATTAAACGTTTCCGGCTTTATGCGGAAGAAATACGTCCTGATTATTGTCTAACGCTTAAACAATTGGAGTCCTCTGCTTCGCAAGTTGGCTATCGCCATCGGTACTCATCTTGCATGCATAGCCAACAAGTAATGATGCGCTACCTGGCAGAGGTAATCGCTAAGATTGATGCCGGTCTGATGACTAACTAGAGCTTCGTCATGGGGCCCAGGGGGTCTCACCAGGTGGGCTAAGCCGGTCGTCCCTCCGCATCCACAACTCAGCATCTGGCCCAAATTGATTCCAGATGCACGAGCGAGTAATCTTTTACTCGGTAAGACTAAAGTAAAAGTTCTGAGCACATGGAGTTCCAGTTTGGAATTTGAGTTAAAAGCGACCACCAAAGCAGGCAAACAGATGGTTGAGTTGGCGGAGAAGCATGCCACGGACTTCGCATTGACCGCGGCTGAAAACGACCGCAAGGGAACATTCCCCGTTGAGAACATCCGGGCCTTGCGAAAGAGCGGGTTCGCTGCCGCAGGAGTGCCGGAGGAATTTGGCGGGATGGGGGTTACTTCTCACCACGACTGGATCGTGGCCATGAACCGACTGGGCCGCGCCGACGCCTCAACACCACTCGCGTTTACCATGCACATGTCCCGGACTCTCATGACCGTTCGGGCCTGGCGAAACGCCATCGCCTCGGGCAGCGAACATGTCCGGGTGAGGTCCGAGGAGATATTAAAAAAGATCGGAGCAGGTCAACTGATCATCACTGTCGCCAATTCGGAACGAGGGGCCAACCTCCTCACCTCGCGGACGTTGGCGACCAAGGTGGACGGTGGTTGGCTGTTTAATGGCGCCAAGATTTTCGCCACCGGGTCTCCTGCGGCCGATATGCTGGCCGTGCGCGCGCAATATGAAACCAAAGCTGGAGAGCGTCGCTTGGGAGCTGCACTCGTGCCTGTAGACCGACCGGGCGTGGAGATAATGTACAACTGGGACGGCTTAGGCATGAGGGCATCTGGGAGTCACGACGTGGTATTCACGGATTACTTCGTCGCCGACGAGGAGTTCGGCGACATAGGCGAGTTCGGAAAATACAATGCGCCCTTTCTGGCTGTGGCCTCAAGCTCGAGTCTAGGACTGTCATCGATATTCGTTGGGATAGCCGAGTCGGCCCATGAGATAGCGTTAAACGCCATCAAAGGCAAGGAAGGTGGGGCCCAGTACGCCATGAACCAAGTCAGCGTCGCCGAGAACGAGATAGACCTTGCGGCGGTGCGAGCCGTCCTGGACAGAGCATCCTTGTCGTTCGATGACTTCTATCAGACTGCCGGCCCGGTTGAAGGCGCGCCTGAGATTGACAACTCACCTGAGACAGCGTTCAGGCTCATCAAGAACGCAGCCGTTGCCAAGAAGCTCTCGATGGAATTATCAGTTGCGATAGTGGACCGCGCTGTAACTCTATACGGTGGCGGGGCCTACGTGGCCGATAGCCCCTTAGCTAGACTTTACCGGGATGTTAGGGCCGGTCCATTCATGCAGCCTTGGGCGAGCAATCAGGCGATAGAATTTATCGGCAAGGTCGCCCTGGGGCTCGACCCCAACGATGAGTAACCCCAATTGCAAAACCGGCTCGAGAGGAGCGGTGGCTATCACCTGCGGCCACTATTGCCAACCTACTCAAGAGGGAAGTGCCATCGGCCTAAATCCAAAACCGCTGACCACATCGCCCAAAGAAGAAGCCCCCAGATTTCGGTCTGAGGGGCTTTTTCGTGCCTGAAAACGTGGTGCCGAAGGTCAGAGTCGAACTGACACAGGGTCACCCCTACCGGTTTTTGAGTTTGGTTCCATGCCTAGCCAGAAATGAGCATAAGTGGTCATAAGTGGCAAAACTGAGGCTACAACCGACTCAGAAATGGTCATAAGCACAGGAGGTGGTCAGACTTTCAGTCACTTTTGAGTCACCGTTTAGGCCAGCACTGACAAGCATTTTTACGGTTATTCCCTATCGTAGCTCCATACCATATCACCGTCCCGGGTGTATGCTTCCTCAGTCATGAACTCGGCAAAGCCAGACCAAATGCTAGCAATTTGTTCTGCCGAAGCCTCCCATGCTTCTTTGCTGTCGTACCGACCAATAGTGATAGTTTGATTTTCAGCCACCCGCACTGTACGTACAGCTCTCACCCCCGGCACACCTTTTATCCTTTCTACCTGGGAATCTGCATGAGCCATCATGGCATCGTACTTGGAAGGATCGAATGTTATACGGACAAACCGGAAATATTCCGGCATAGTATCCTCCAGTGCTGAATAGATCAGAGTCAGGGGTATATTAGCTACGTGTTGCGAGGAGTTGGAACGTGTGGCCACATTTTAGAGTGGGTTGCGGACGACTCTGTAACTAGAAAATTTACCATCCTTTTTTGTTGCACAGGCCATCACAATTCCTTGACCCAAAGAACCTTCAGCACTGTGCATCAATACGGCTATTTCGTCGTTCTCATACAACAATTCCATATTATCTATAGCCGTCGGGTTGCCACCAGCACCAATCCAATCCAGTGTCTCTTGCTTAGACTTAGACCCAGAGTGTTGTCCACTATATTCAAAATCGTCGGTTAAGAACCCAGCCACTTGGCTAGAATCCTTATTATCGAATCCTTCCTTCCATGCCTTGAACAATTCAGTAGCTGAAGCCATTAGTCACCTCTCCCGCTAACAAGATGGCGGGACTTTACGTCAACAGTTGTTGACAGGTCAACCACCAGACTGACAGTCGTTTCTTGCGCCAACACCGGCCAATCAACTACCATCCCGTGACCAACCGGTCACCCC
>JAKUNK010000076.1:0-8885 GCA_022451945.1 Dehalococcoidia bacterium | reverse complement strand
TCACCGACAATGGCAGTTCCGGCGTTCCCCATCGACGACCGGCCGAAGTTGATCGGCGGTCGGACCGTGGACCCGTTCTGGGGCTTCGTCCCATTTACATACCCAATAAACATGAGCGGCCAGACCGCTGCCAGCATCCCATGCGGCTACTCTTCCAATGGCATGCCGATAGGCCTACATATCATCGGCCCCCGCGGGTCGGAATCACGCGTTTTGCAGGCGGCAGCCGCGTTTGAGCGGGCGATGCCGTGGGCGGATAAGAGACCTGAAATTAGTTAAAAGAATGGAGTTAGCTTTCCCAGAGACGTGGGATTTCCCTTACCCTTATCTATAACCAGAATAAATCGATCCGGTCTCAGACCTAAACCGAACGAGGGAAATCTCCGAGAACCTGTCCAACATAGCCGACCGCACTATCACAAGGAACCCAGTATTCCCAATCTAAAGGCGGCGCAGAGTTTCACCCTCAAGCTGCCGTTGAACCCCCGAGATCAATAGTCAGGGCCGCTAGTTATCTGGCGATTTAAACCTACGTTTCGTAGAGTCCGGTTATTGAGATACCTACCCGTCCACTGATCTTCAACCTACCGCCATTTTCTGCTTCAGCAGAGGCAGTACATCTGTGGCCACTCGGTGGCATTCTTCCACGTGAGGGAAGCCGGATAAGATGAACTCGTGTACACCTAGCTTCCAGTAGTCTAAGAGGATGTCGGTTACCTGTTCGGGAGTACCGACTATGGCGGTGCCGCAGTTGACTCTCACTTCGGAAAGACCATTCCAAAGGTGAGGGGCAATCATGTGGTCAGGTTTTTCTTGGGCCTGGGCGGCGGCGCCGACCATGGCTGTGCCGGCGACGGCCGATTTGCGTTGTGCTTTCACCGCCGGGTCAGCGTGGTCAATCAGTTCGTTGGCGGCCTTCCAGGCGTCATCTTCGTTGTCCCGTACAACCAGGTGGGTGCGGATGCCCAGGCTTGGTCTGCGGCCCGCATTTGCGAATTCTTCACGCACAGCATCGAAACGAGCTCGTGAGTGCTCCAAAGCCTCTATCCAGTTCAGGTGGACGTCGGCCTGGCGCCCGGATAGGGCATTGGCTCTGGGCGAGGCCCCACCAAGATAGAAGCGTGGCGGTGTACCTTCTGGGATGGGGGAGCAGTAGGCGTCCCGTAGGTTGTAGAAATCGCCCTGGAACTCCACCGGGCCGGGCTGTGTCCACAGTTTTCGGCAGGCGGAGATGAACTCCTCGGCCCGTTCGTAACGGGTGCTCTGATCAGTGTACTCACCCACCCGTTCAAAGTCATTGCCGATTCCGCCTGGAACGATGTTGATATCGATGCGTCCCTTTGATATCTGGTGTAAAGCGGCGGCCATCTGGGCGAACAACCCCAATGCAACAAAGCCTGGTCGGACGGCGATTAGGAAGCGGATGCGTTCGGTTACTGCTGCTAGAGCCGTGGCCGTGGTCCATGTCTCGGCCAAGGGGGCATCTTCAGCGAAAAGACCGTTGGCAAACCGGGTAGGAATTAATAACGAGTAGTAACCCAGGTCCTCGGCTGTCTGGACCACCTGACGCAGGTAATCGAAGTCCGGAGGACGTTCCGCCCTAGCGGTGCCTGCTCTTGCGCCATCACCGTCAATAGGTATGAACCAGCTGAACAATGTGTCCTGATTGCCGTCGGTCACGTTCCTTCTCCAGCTTGGATTTTAGTGAGTTCATCCTAAGGAAAGCGTAGATGAGGGTCAAGAGCCTGACGTTTAGCTTCTGGTAGTTCACAAACCAGTATCCCCTCTAACATGTTCGTTATGTGCAACTACGAAAACCGGCGAAGAATCTTCCAGACTTGAACATGCCAAACCTTGCTCTTTACTCAGTAAAAGCAAAACCGCTACGAGTGAAATAAAGATTACAGCCTTGATTACTGGTCGGGCGTGGTGGGCTGCTTGGGCGGCGAAGGTGGAATAGAGGGGTTGATGGCCTCTTCCCGCTGATACCACATAATCATCACTATGCCAGCCGCTAGGATGCTCATCATATCTCCGGGCACCCACAGAAGCAGACCGCCAATCTGCTGGTCGGTCATAAGCGACATATCAAATGGCCGGTAAACGTCTGCGTACCCCGTGTAGACGATGCTCTTGGAGAAAGTAATGACGGCCCCCAATATGGTGTTAGGGAGAACTATCAAACCCAGATAAAGCACCCGCACGCCATAGTGCACTCGGGAGCGCCGGGGCGCCGGATCTATGACTGCCCAGTAGAAGATAAAACCGGAGGACATCATGGTCAGGTGCATCAAAGCGTGGACAAACTCGTTGCGCAAGGCCAAATTGAACCCGCCAGGTACCTGCCATAAATAAAGGACGCCCATGAAAATCAGTGTGGAGATCACAGGGTTAGTCAGCTTGTCATAAGCCAACCTGGCCAAGGCATTCCGTACGATTGGCCGCACTACTCCTTGGAGTATCCAAGGGGGTAGGCCTCGTAGCATCGGCGTCAACGGCGCACCCAGCAGAATCAACAAGGGCGCCAGCATCCGTAGCATGAAGTGCTGCAGTTGGTGAAAAGACAGCATGTGCTCTGACAAGTTGTCTAATGGAGACTGCAGGGCTATGAAAATCACAAACAGTCCGGAAAAAAAGGACGCTCGTTGCCAACGGCTGATTGGATGGCTAGGTCTGGTCCAGTTGTTCAGGCCATTTAGATACACATAGGCAGCCATCAACAACAACAGAGTAGCTAAAGGATTCCAGTTCCAGGCCGTGAATGGGTTTTGGCCGTTCTCTATGCCATTGTGGGCATAGGCGTCAGACACATCCCATAACAGATACAAAAGGGCCAACATAGGCAATGCCAGTAGTATGGTCAGGCCAGGTCGCTTCATGAGTCGGCCCCAGGCCTTACCCCGATCCATTCTGATCCAACTTGCGGCGGTTCTGGCGCTTAACACTCCAAAACAGATAGGCGACACCCAGAGCCAAAGCTCCAAATACCCCAAAATAGACCAGACTACCATCGGTATAGCGGTTTAAGGCGGGGACCTCCAACGTTAGAGCAGTGGAACCTCCTTGTCCCAAAGGACTAGAGACATGGACATTGATGACCCATTCGCCAGTAGAACCCAGATTCATCCGCCCGTCGTACCGTTGAGGATCTGCTGGTGAATTATGGGCCGAGCCCCATCCTTCGTATTCTTCTTTTTCATTAACGGCCTTGATTACCACCCTAGCATCAGGGACCGTCTCTCCAGTATTAGCATCGGTAACGAGAAATCCCATATGGATAAACCCAGCGGCCAAGTTGGAGTTGATCAAGACAACTTTTACAGCGTGAGGCCCTGCGATGATATCCGCCACCTGGTCTGCTTCGATCGGTTCTCCAGATTGAGCGCTGACAGGTGATAACGGAGCTAGTAATAAGAGTGTAGTTATGAAAGCAATCAGGGCGATATTTGGAAGTCTGATAGCGGTGATACCCATAGATATAAATCGAGATATATCCTGCTGCGGCAACAGGAAGGTTGATGCTTGTTGTCCATGAGAAGCGAAATTCCCGCGTCCGCGCATTCTCCAGACGGGGGAATTTCGCCGGTCTGTTACTCGGTTAGATGTCCCAGACTAAAGCTGGAATGTCTTTTTCCAAATTCCTGGCGAGCCAGCCGCGTGAGTCATAATGTCTCGCATCCGGCCGTTATCCGGATGAATTTCCCTCTGCCTCAACCACTCGTCGGTCTCTGAAACGTTCTCGTTTTCAAACTCATAAACAGTGGCAAACTGAGGTTCACCTCGCACAGATTTCCAGCGGCGTCCACGAATCACGCCAGGACACTTTTCGTAGTTCGGTACGTAAACACCACTGTACCATTCATTCCATTCCCCTTGATCATCGGGCGCAACGTCCATGCGGCCAATTTGCAGCGCCGGTGCCATGTCGCTGTTGGCAATCCCATCGGTAAGGGATGTGGGGTGAATCATGTCCAACACTAGATTAAAAAAGTTGGTGCCGATGAGGTTTGGAGATACTCTTGAACCCCATTCGGTACGAGGCCGGTTCTTGAAGGCGTCTGTATCGATCACGTCGACGCTCTCCAACTCATAGACAGCTAGATGTTTGGGCCCGCTTTTAGTTGCCTCATAGCGGGCTGCGTTCAGAATGCCGGGTACGCCCAAAAGTTCTTGAAGATGCTCCTCTTGATACCACTTATTGAAATCGCCTTCCTTGTCGGCCGGGATATCGGCCCCAACCAGCATCAGACCAGTTCCTTTTCTATTTGCCATTACTCCTCCGATTTTCCTGTTCAGATTTTCCGGTTATGTTCTGCCAATTTTCAGCTGCCGAAAGCTGAAGCGTATTTCTCAACATCCCAGGTGAGCCATCAATTCCGTGGTGCTGCATCGTCGAGGCCGTTCCATCGGCCTGCCGAAGCCCCGCTGGCACGACACTCCGATTCTCAACCAAGTATATCGCGGCATACCGAGGCTTCCACGATATTGCCTTCCATTGGCCAGTTGGCGCCATAATAACCAAGGCAACCGAGTTTGGCTACACAGTGGAATCAGACGGACACGAGATGCTTTACCAGCTCTTTCGGAGCCGACAAAAACGGTGAGTGACTAGTGTTCATGGTGATTGTACGATCGCAAGGGACATTGGCCTGCATCTCTCTTTGGTAGGGAAGTAGCAGTGCGCCGTCCAACTCGCACTCTATGTAGACCTTGGCTACCCGTCCGTAATTCTCTAGAGTTGTCTCTATTGTGTCCATCAGCGGACCAGATGGCTGGGGAACCAACATGGTTTGGGCCCAGGCGAAATCGTCGTCTGTGCAGTCATTGTAGAACCGGTCCCTGAGCGAATCTGCATTGAATGAGATGGTAGCGAGATCATCCGAGACCATCCATACATCTCGCTCCAATCCAGACTTAACCGCTCCTGGATCGCGTGACTCTACCGGTCTCATGGCCTCCCCATTGCCGAGCAGCAATGCCGTAAGATACACCAGAGTCTTAATCTTGTCAGGGCGATACTCCGCACTCTGGGTAATGGTCAGTCCACCGAGACTGTGTCCTACTAGAATCGCAGGTTCGTCCAGCTCGTCGAGCACTTCGCATACGTGGTCCGTGTAAGATTTCAGTGTCACCTGGCCAGCCGGGATATCAAGCTCACCATAGGTGTTACCGGGCAGATCAACTGCGATTGCTTCATGGCCCTGGGCCACCAGCAAGGGAACGACCTTGTCCCAACACCAAGAGCCGTGCGATGCGCCGTGGACAAGAACGAAGGTGGTCATGGGAGAGCTCCTTACGTCAACTCATCTGAATTATGTTGTCGGGCGAATGGTGGATCACCGTGGCGATCTTCCAGCCGTCCACTGTCTTGCGGCACGCAAACGATGCGCCCCTGCGCTCCAGCTCGTCTCCATCTTTGGTGTATCTGATAGCCAAGCTGCTGGCCATCGCCGTGTTGTCGTTCAATATCTTGATGCTCGCTCTCGACCGCTCGGTATGGTCAAAGCCCGATTCCTTCAGGTCATTGAAGCGAGGAGCCCAGAAACCTTCGACTTCGTCCAACGTAGAATATATCAAAACCTCTTGAGGGGTTATGAACGCACATGGCAGGTGGAAATACGAGACTATCGACCGGAGGTCTAGGACGCTAAAATCCCGAAAGTAGTCAACGAATAACTGATCAACTTCCTGCTCAAGACCGGTCATACTTCACCCCTCAAGATCTGGTGTCTGACGGCTGTTAGCTGGCATCTTGTTACTCGAGCATCGACTCGCGAAAGCCGTCGATGACACTCTGTTGGACACCGTGGTGGATCAGGTATGCCTCGGAACCACCAAAGTCGCTATACGTCGAGTCCAAAAACTTCTCGATGGCAGGTTGTGGGGCTATGATTCCTTCCCGGGTGGAACTCTCGAATCCAGGCATTTTTTTGATACGCGCCAGAATGCCGTCGATTACCTCATTAGTCATAAGAAAGTCGGCGATAACGTTCTCTCTGCTGACACCGAGTACCGTCAGGATGGTCGCGCCCAGTATGCCGGTGCGGTCTTTGCCTGCACTGCAGTGAAACATGGCTGGTTGGTTCAAGTCTTGGGCCAACGCAGTGAAGGCTTGGGCGATTAGTTGGCCGGAATTGTGAAGCATCCACTGATAAATCGCCGACAGCCGGTCGGCTGATTGCTCGCCCGAGGTAGGCGGTTCGATACCTCTGCGCTCCAGGAACGGATAGTTGTGGTAAGCGAGTCCGGAGAGAGCTAGGAGACCGCGCCCGTCCTCCAAGACGCTGTTACTGCTGCGGAGGTCAACCACTGACTTGATGCCAAGGTTCTCAGTGATAGTCCTCACGTCCGATGCGGTCAGAGTGCTGGGAGAATCGCTACGGAAGATACGCCGCCACTTCACGGTACTTCCTGCGTCCGTTGGATAACCGCCTTGGTCCCTGAAATTTACTGCTCCCTCCAAGGGTATTCGCCGTTCTATCTCTTGAGTCATCAGCCGGGGTTCAGGCCCCTTCCACCCCCATCTCTTTGGCAACAGCCAGCATTGTCTTCGCAGTGGCTTCGTGGGCGATGTCCACCATGTCACCATCGAAGGTTACCGCCGCCCCACCGGTTTTCCGCATCTCTTCCATCGCCGCAACCAGCCCCTGCCAATGCTTCACCTCCTCCGGTGAAGGAGAGAACACTTCGTTCACCACAGGGACATGAGACGGGTGGATCAGGTGCATCCCGGTGTAGCCTAATTGCTTCAACTGGACTGCCAAGGCGCGGAGGCCATCCAGGTTATGGATATCCATCCAGCCGCCGCTCATGGGATAGGGAACACCAGCAGAACGGGCATCGATCAGCACCTTCGACTTCAAGAACAGGGTCTCCAGACCTTCAGGTGTCCACTGGAAACCGATGGACCTGGCTGTGTCTCCGCCCTTGCCGCCGCTGCCGCCCATATGGGCAACTCTGGGAGATGAAGACGCAATCTCATAGGCCAGGCGGATACTGGTAGCGGTCTCCATGCCCGGATCGATGTAGATGCTCCCAACTTCCATGCCTGCTTTACGCTCGAAATGGGAGAGCAGGTTGTCAACCTCGATAACGTCGGCCGGGCTTTCGACCTTGGGCAGCAGAACACAGTAGAGCTGCGAACAGGTGACAGCCTCTAAGTCGCCGCCGGTCAGACCCGTTTCAAGACGGTTGACTCGGACGGTCAGAGTGGGGTTCTCTCCACCCAGCTCCTCCAGCATCTTGCGAACCAATGCGCGGGCTTCTGCTTTGTTGGGGATGGGCACCGAGTCTTCGAGGTCTAATATCAGGGCGTCCGCGCCGTATTGGGGCGCCTTCCGCATCCAGTCCTCTTTGTTACCAGGGACATACATGGATGTGCGCAGCGGTCTGGGAGTTGCCATTTGGGGGCCTCCTTCGGGGACAACGAAGCCATCGAATTCTGGGTTCAGATTACTTTTTCTTCTTTGAGCGTTTCCATTTCTTGGTCAGAGAGTCCGAGATACTTGGAGAATATCTCTCTGTTGTGCATTCCTAAGGTGGGGGCGCCAGGAATTGTAGGCAATTCTCCGCCGGAGAATTTGACCGGAAATCCTGAAGCCACGCCCTCAACCGGGCCATTCATCGCTGCGTTCAGCATCGGAAGCAGGCTGCCACGATCCCAGAAATGCTGGTCTTCCATAACCTGTTTGGCGGTGCGTACAGGAGCGCAAGGTACATCGAATGCCTCCAGGCGTTTCAGGGCGTCTTCAAGCGTGAATTCACCGATCAATCGCTGAACTTCTTTGCGAGCCTCTTCCACGTTGGTAGTGCGAGCTACGTAATCGCTGAACCGCGGGTCGTTCAGTAACTCTGGAGCTTCCATGGCGCGGGAGAGTCGTCCCCACTGGTCGTCGCTGGTAACGGTCAAAGATAGGTCTCCATTCTTGGTCTCATAAAGCCCCGTAGGGCCGCTACGGCTGATGTTGCCAGTACGCAGTGGAATACCTTCGGCGATGGCTTCTTCGAGGTTCTCCATGAACATCATCGACACCAAGGTGTCCATCATGGAAACATCCAAATATTGCCCCTGTCCGGTGTGTTCTTTCTCGCGCAGCGCAGCCAAGATTGAATAGCAAGCAAACATGGGCGTAACTAGATCTCCGATGTAGAACCCTACCTTCACCGGCGGCCTCTCTTCTTCGCCGTTGATGTCCATCAGGCCGCTCATACCTTGTATCTGAGGATCGTGGGCAGGCTTGTCGGCATAAGGTCCAGTCTGGCCGTATCCTGAAATGGAGCAATAGACGATGCCAGGGTTAACCTTGGCGACTTCTTCGTAACCCAATCCTATCCGGCGCAGTGAGCCAGGAGCCAGGTTCTCTAAAACCACGTCACATCCCTTGGCCATCTCCAAAAACATCTGCTTGCCCTTAGGTTTCTTAAGGTCAATTGTGACGCTTTTTACCCCCTGAGTGCGCTTGAGAAACCGTGTAGAGATGTCTTCATCGGTCTTGGGCCTTACATGGGTCCCCTGCGGGCCAGCGAACGGGCCGTTGCCCCGGACCGGGTCTCCTTTGCCGGGTATCTCAACCTTGATAACTTCAGCTCCCATACGGGCCAGGTTCATGGAGCAGAAAGGGCCGGCAAGGTATACGGTGACCGCCAGAACTTTCAGGTCTTTCAATGGTTCCATAGTTTCTCTACTATTCGCCTTTGGCCTAATAAAATCTGGGTGCGTACAGGTTGTATTCGACGGCCATTCTCTCATAGAATTGGCCCGCTGTGGTACAATTTCCAGACTTCAGCCAGGCACTAGATTACGTGTGAGGTAGCCTCGATGGCAGATAACATCGTCTTGTCCAACACAGAGTATAAAGTTGTGGGAACCCGCCCCATTCGCCACG
>JAKUNK010000075.1:0-8911 GCA_022451945.1 Dehalococcoidia bacterium | reverse complement strand
CTGACAAACGGCTTGGGTGCAACGGCCACTCTGGAGACCTCGGGAAACCCTCAAGCCAGACAACAGACACTAGAATGCATCCGTCCCTTCGGCAGGGCATGCTACGTGGGTATCGGTGGGCCAGCCGAGATAGACTTCAACCGCGACGTAATATTCAAGGTCGCTACTGTCTTCGGTTCATGGACCTTCAGCAAAGCGGAATTGATCGAGATCGAGCGCTTCTTTGTGGAGACCAAGGCTCCGCTGAACAAACTTATCACCCACCGCTATCCATTGGACCAGGCCGTGGAAGCCTTCCAGGAATTTGACGGCTCTAAGACCGGCAAGTGTGTGATCGTGATGGATTAGCCTGACTCCGGCACACTATCTTACAAGGCTTTCACCTAATGAATAGAAATCCTATGAAGCGCCTTGGCCGGCCTAGATACAGGCGTCGCGGACCGCCTGAGAGATGGCGGCTAGTCTGGCGTTGTTGGTGACTGCCCCACGAAAACCGTTGGTGATGTAGCCTACGGCGAGGCCGGAGTCGAAGTCGGCCCATCCGATCGAAGTGCCTGCCCCTCCGTGGCCAAATGTTTTGAGTGGGTCTCCGGATGACTTGCCCATGCGCTCGTCGCCCAAAGCCATACCCAACGATCGTTGGGCGAATGTACCGATGGACTTATCCACGCCCTCTACTTGGAACTCGACCGCTTCCTCTGCAGTAGCAGATTGGATCAGTGTCGTGCCGTCCAGAGAGCCTTTTCGCTCCATCATTGCGTAGAAGCGGGCCAAGTCTCCGGCGGTTGCGAGGCCATTAGCGCCGGGGACGATTGAGCCCCAGACAGACGGTTCGCTGAATGTGGCACTGTATCCGCTGGCGTCGGCGTCTTCTTCCATGAGGTGCATGGTCGAAACATTGCCTTCAAGGCCTTTGGGCAGGCCAACGTGGGTATTCGTCAAACCTAATGGAGTGGCCAGTTCTTCTGCTAGGAACCGGTCAAAAGTGCGGCCGTCCACTCGCCGGACGATTTCGGCTATGACCCAGCCGTAGTTGATGGGGTGGTAGGCCAGAGTCTCACCAGGGGTGTAGATGGTTGGCGCCTGTTCCATGGCCTGGGTCACCTTGCTCCAGTCGGGCCAGTCGGTCCAAGGAAGGGACGCCGGGGTCTCGGGGAAACCACCCCGGTGAGTTAGGATATGTCTGATTGTGACGGATTCCTTCCCGTTCTGGGCAAACTCGGGCCAGTGCTTGGAGACCAGATCGTCGTAGGCGATCTTGCCTCTCTCCTTTAGCATGTAGAGACAAGAAGCGGTTAAAGGCTTAGTGGAGGACATGAGCACGAACATGGTCTTGGCGTCGACCGGCTTATCCTTGCCGATGCCGCCGTGGATGTCCAACACAAGGTTACCGTAGCGGTACACCGCCAGTCCGGCGCCAGGATGGATGCCTTCGTCGATCTGCTGGTGGAACAACTGTTTGACTTGGTCTAGTTTCTGGCCGTCCATCGCGACGGCGTCGGGCTTAGTAATAGTGACCATGGTATTTCCTCCTGATGCGATTGGTTGAGGCGGTGGCTTAAAGCTTTTTAACCAGGTCGCCGGGTTTGATCTCTCCGCCCTGCACAACCTTTAGGTTGATACCCCGTAATTGGAGTTCCTTGCCTGTGGCGGAGCTGATGAGTTTAAGGGCATCGACGCCAAAGCGCGCGGCGAATTTATGACATCCGGTGTGGGGTTGATCAGTGGCCTCCAAGATGGCACCGCCCACTGAGATACGGGTGCCAGGGGGCACGTTGGCTTTGCTCAAATCCAAATCAGCAAACAATTGATCGCCAGACAGTGGCCAGCGCTCCTTGGTCTGGGCGACTAGGTCAGCGACCCGTGAGTTCATAAGCGTGATTTGCATGTCAGGGTGGGCCTTACCGTCGCCACTTCGGACGCTGGGCCGGTCCTGCCAGGTGTCGCCCACCAACCCCACCGCTACGTCCAGGTCCGCCAACTCCATGACCTCGCGTGCGTCTTCTTCAGGGCGACTCACAATCAAATCAAGAACGCTCTGGCCTTTGGGCGAATCGATAATCTTCTCAAGACCTGCTTCCAAGTCTAGTGTCGAAAGGTGTTTGATCTCTGCCTGCATGGTTTTACTCCCGGCGCATGTTCAGGGAAACAGTTCGGGATTAGTTTAGCACGGGTTCGAGAACTCCCTAAACCTCTATCCGAATCAGCCTTTCAGATCGTCGTCCAATGGGATCTGATAGCCGTTGGCTAGGACGTTGGACTGACTGGCGACATTCACTACCGCTAGGAGCTCCCCGAGCATCTGGTTGGTCATCCCATGCCTGCGAGCGGCGTCGGTGTGGCAGCGCAGGCAGTATTCGCAGCCGTTGGTCGCACTGACCGCTACGAAGACCATCTCCTTGACCAGAGAATCCAATGTTCCGGGCGCCATGGCCTCTTTTACGTTCTCCCAGGTTTGCCGCAACGTCGGAGGGTGGTTGGCGATGTGCTTCCAGAAGTTGTTCACATCGTCGACCCCGCGAGTGGCCTTTATATCGTCATACACGTCCCGGACTTCTTGCACGGCATCGGAGTAATGTATGGGTTTTGATTGTGGCATGGTGGCTCCTGTTCAGATGGCTCAACGGCCTAAAGGAGAGGTTCCAGGTTTGACTTGAGCTTACTTAAGGACTCGAAAACTAAGCCCTGTAGGCCTAGGTTTTGCGCTGAGCGGACGTTGGATACTCGGTCGTCGATAAAGACGCAGTTGGCTGGCGAGGTCCAGAGTTCGTACAGCACGTGATGGAAGTATGCTGGATCAGGTTTGAGAAGGTCCATCTGATTTGACAGGAAATGGCGATCAAACGACTTGAGAACAGGGAAATTCTCTAGGCAATAGGGAAAGTGTATGCCGTCTGTGTTGGAGGCCAGAACCAGGGTGTGGTTTTCAGCCAATTCCATCACGTACTCGGCAATTTCATCGTCCGGACTAAGAATTCCGTTCCAAATTTCAATGAAGGGACCGTACTCGATATCCATATGAAGTCTGTTGCAGATAGCCCGGTGAAATTCGTGAGGTGTTAGGTGCCCCAACATGGAGGACTCGACGATCGGGCCGTTCTCGATCTCTGCCATGACAAAATCGTAACTTTGGTCTGATAGATGGGTAAATGTGGTACAGGCCTTGTCCCAGTCAAGGCCCACCAGAACCCCGCCTAAGTCAAAGATTATGATTGGGGCCAATGCTTGCTCCGCGTGACTTGCCAGATTGACTGGTTAATCTTAACAGTCCGGTGGATGGTCCTAGTTCGAGGGGTAAGCTACTCTGACATGCCGGATGGGCCGCCGGCTTAAGAGGAAGAAGAGGGAACTGGATGCGTACATCACCAGAAATACGATGAGGCCGATGCGGTAGGATCCCGTCTGATCGAACATCCAACCCAGGAACAACGGCGAGGCCAGCATGCCCATGCTGTAGACGGCAGTAATGATCCCGATGATCGTGGCAAAGTTGCGGCGCCCGTAGTACTGACCCATCAGCACCCAGTTGAGCGTGGTTGCGCCTTCCAATAGGGCTATTCCGGCCACGAATGTATACACAGCCCATCCGGCATCAACGAATATCAGCGTGAACAGCCCTAGAGTCCCGAAGGCCATCCCTATGGACAATATATATCGGGTTTGGATCCCTGAGCTGTAAAGACCGAAGAACAGCCTAGACGGGATGGCTATGAAGAAGAGTAAGGCGATGAGGTCAGCGCCGGACTGCTCACTGAGTCCCCGCCAGGTCATGATGGGTATGGCGTGTACCAGGATGCCGCTGGTTACTGATATCCGAAGTGAACTAGCGGTTAACATCAACCAGAACGTAGTGGTCTTAAGCGCTTCGTTAACCCCGAAATCGTTCTCTGATATGCGGGCCCGGTCGGCGACCGATGCCGGTCTGTCTGGTGCTTCGGGCGACTGGTCAATGTCGATACCCGCGCTTTCAGGAGAGCGCTTGATGAATAACGAGGTAGGTATGGACAGCACGACCACGAAGATACCGGCGTAGAGTAGCACCGTTCGCCAGCCGAGGGCCTCGACTCCTCGGGACAGTAGTGGCACCATGAATGCCCCTCCGATGGTGTAGGAGGTTATGACTAAGGTCATGGCGATGGCTTTTCGCTTAACAAACCACCGGTTAATCACCGCCAAGAAGGTCTGCCCAAAACTTGTGTTGTTGCCGACGGCCACCATGCCGATGAACACCACCAGAAATATCCAGTAGGTGTGGACGATAGACAGGATAGCTAGTCCCCCTCCGACCATCAATCCGCCGAATATGATGATTGGCTTGGAGTCGAACTTGTCGACGATCCAACCTGTGATCGGTCCAGCTATACCGGCCTCTCCCCTGGACAGGGCGAAGATCAACGACGTAGCGGCGCTGCTGAGTTCCAGGTCACGCTGGATGTGGAGAAAAAATACCGGGAAACCGTAGACGAAGATGCTGCCAACGAAGATGGCCAGAAACGAACAGGCCCCGACTACTCTCCAGCCAGGGTAGGTTAGAGATTCTTTCAGTTTAGAGAGAGTTGATGGTTGGGCGGTGGATTCGGATGAGGACACGCAAACCAATATACCATACTATCAAATATCAACCTAGGTATATTATTTGAAAAAATGATATTGGTATGAGTGGTTTGAAATGTATATAGCAGCCTTTGTTCAGGCCTGCCTTTGCTGTAACATCTCCCCACGGGATTTGAGGCTACCGGGGAGTTTCCATGGCACTGCAGATGTACGTTTCGCTACAGGGTGATAACCGGATCTCCAGATACTTGATGGACCCTGAGTCGGGCGGTCTAAAACCCAATGGAGCCGTTGAGATATCTGGAGGCCCGGCGCCCCTGGCGTTCAATCCCAGCCATACAGCGATGTACGTCGGACGGCGTGACAGCCTGCAATTATCTAGCTATGCAATCGACCAGGCCAGCGGTGATCTGACACACACCGGAGATGTGGCCTTAGGCGGGGAACCGTGCTATCTATCTACCGACCACACTGGCCGTTACGCGCTTTCTGCCTACTACCAGGCCGGCTATTGCGCTGTTCACCCGATAGATGCTGCCGGTGCGGTGGGAGGGCAGGCGACCGAGTGGCTGGAGACTGGTTCCGGTGCCCACTGTTTCATGACTGACCCCTCCAACCGATACGCCTATCTGCCTCATATCGCTAATGGGTCTGGAGGGCTGGCCCGTTTGCCAGAAGGGCGGCAGGAAGGATTGAACACCGTCCACCAATATCGGTTCGATGCGGCCTCTGGCCGGCTCACTCCAAACGACCCACTGGAGGTCAGACCTAAAGATTTGGACGGTCCTCGTCACTACTGTTTCCACCCTAAGAAGGACCTGATGTATATGTCCAACGAGCAGGGTGGAAGTGTTACTGTCTACGCGCTAGACGCTGCTAGGGGTACGTTGATGGCTCGCCAGACGATATCGACGCTGCCTGAGTCCTATAGTGACCGGAGACTGTGCTCTCAGATCCAGATACACCCAAAGGGTACGCACCTGTATGTCGGTAACCGTGGCCACGACACCATAGCCTCATTCTCCATCGACGAGATGACGGGAGCTCTGTCGGCCACTGGGTGGACCCAGGTCGGACCGGTCCCTCGCGCGTTCAGTCTCGACCCGACAGGAAACTTTCTATATGTGACCAGCCTAGAGGCAGGAAATATGATCTGCTTCCGGGTTGATCAACGCTCCGGCACACTGGACCGCCTGGAAACCTACGATGTCGGCAGCCTGCCCATGTGGGTGCTGATCACGGACCTTGCCAGGTAGCACCCGGCATATCCGGAAAAGATTTGTCATGCCGTTGCGCCTCCGAAGCGTTCCCAGTGAATGATTTCGCTCATGGGTTTACGTGGCGTCCCGGCGGGCTTGGGGATGTCTGCCCGGTAGCCGAACGGCAACAGCGTAATCAACTCCATTTTATCTGGGATCCCCAGGAGCTCTTTCACCGCCCTCTGTTGGTCAGCCTCTCTAACTCCTACGAAGCACATGCCCACGCCCTCAGACCAGGCCACCAATTCCATCTGTTGCAGAGCCCTTCCAGCGTCTAACTGAGGCCGTGGAGCGTCGTCCATTACCACCGCGATTGCCAGAGGTGCTTGCCCGATGAACGGCCCTTGAGTAGCGATCGTACCCAGCTTTTCGAGCGTCTCCCGGTCCTGGATCACGATGAAGGACCACTTCTGAGTATTGCTGGAACTGGGAGACCAACGCGCGCATTGCAGAATCTTATGCAGTAGATCTTCTGGAATCGGGTCTGGTTTATAATCGCGCACCGTTCGGCGGGACTTTATGGCTTGATATACATCCATTCTATAGCTCCGTGCAGGTGATTTAGCTAGTCGATTATATGACGGATACTCCCTTCAGACCGTTTCATGGTTGCGAACATCCAAAAGGTTTCGGAATAGAGCAATAGTCGGTTTGAGAGACTGGGCGTGGCAAAGAACACTGTGGATCAGCGATCATTGTCTCAAACCAGTCCTCACAGCATTCCGGCAAGGCCCAAGTTCAGTGGGTTCTCCCGGTTAGAGCCGACGTTATATGGGAGCCGGAAATCAAATCCAACAAAGTGGTCCGGGTCGTTTGCTGAAAAACCTTAGGAGTCCGTTATCCACCCGTCCCACCGTCAAACTGCACCAGAATTCCGTCAGGGTCTAGCACATAAAACGAGCTAAGATTTCCCTGGGTATTCTTGAAGGTGTCTATGCCGCCCGGGATCTCCACTCCTTTGGCTAAGAGTTCTTCGGCCAGGCCGGGTAGGTCATCGACGGTGAAAGAAAAGTGACTGATGCCTACTTGGTCTAGCTTGATCGGGTCGCCATCGGGTTGGCCGTTGGGATGACAGGTCATCACTAGGTAAGGTTCTTGGCCGTCGTCCCAGCTCACGTGCGCCACTCGGCGGGTGTCACGCTGGTGTTTGTATGTCTGGGTCCTGGAGCCACCCTTGGTGTCTTGAATCGTGTCAAGGGTCACCGTCATTCCCAGGATGTCCCGGTAGAATGCCAGTGATCTGTCCAGGTCTCGCACACAGACTGCTATGTGGGATACTGCTTTAGCTTTCATGGTAGTTTGGATCTCCGTAAGTGTTGCTCCACTAGCTAATTGTATGCTCAATCTTTGGAAAGAGAAGACCCCGACTCTGGTTTCAGAGCAAGAGCCTTCATTCAACTAGGTTCTATATCGTTGTGGCTGGCACCGTCATTCTGATTTTCCAGTTTGATGAGCAGCGCATCGGGCCCCGTAGTCAACGGGCGAAGCTATATACGGCTGTCATATGCTAACCGCAGTAAGTCTAGCCATTAGCTAAAGGGACGTTCCATGCAGACAGAACGAACTAATGGATCCGATTAAAAACCCGTTAAGACGTAGCCGTTGAACCCCGTCGATCTTGAATCCTATATAATTCACTTGAACATTCAAATCTTCCAAGAGGAACTACTATGCCGCTTTTTACAAAAGGTGATGTCACCATCCACTATGAAGAGGCCGGGACCGGCTTTCCATTCCTGGTCACTCCGGGTGGAGGATTGAATTCCGTAGCCAAGGGGTGGCCTGGCCAGGTGTTTAACGCGTTCGAGGAATACAGCAAGGACTTTCGCTGCATCACAATGGACCAGCGTAACGCCAATGGTGGGTCGTCTACCGGTCCGGTTCCGGCTGATGACCCGTGGGGGGCTTTCGCCGATGATCAATTAGCGCTTATGGACCATCTCGGAGTAGATAAGTTCTTCTTCATGGGCTTGTGCATTGGCGGTCCGTTCGCTCTGAAGTTAATGGAGCGGGCCCCTGGGCGGATCGTGGCCGGGATACTCTGCCAGCCGGTTGGGAGCAATCCTGCATTCCCTGACTCTATGTATGATTCGGGCCGGGACATCTGGGCTCCCGAACTTATGGCCCAGCGACCCGAGATTACCAAAGAGACCATCGACGCCTACCTGCACAACCTCTACCGCCGCGATTCCGCCGACTTCGTCTACAGTGTGTCGCGTGATTTCGTCCGGTCGTGCCAGACTCCGATGTTGGTCATGCCGGATAACACGCCCTCGCATTCATATGAGGCAGCAATTGAGGTCATCGAGCTCGCACCGAATGCCGAGTCCACAGTATATCCCTGGAAAGAAGAGCCCAACGTCCTTGCCGATACGATCTCTGTAGTACGTGAGTATCTAAAGGCACATGTGCCTGCGTAATGGAGGATGGGCGCGTCTCCATCTTTCATGGAGCCAAACCCGGTTGATTCTTGATTAGTATGTTCTTGGCTTTGCGCTGAGAAGAGGCACCGCTATATCAGGTATCGAAAAGCCCAGATTTGGAGAATCTGGGCTTTTCTTTTGGCCGTTTTGGTCTTCTCTTATCTTCCTTCTACCTTTCGGTTGGATATGGCATTGCTGTATTCGTGGGGCGTCGGCTTAAGAAACAGGCTCTGGCGGGCGACGCAGATGCCAATTAGTTGTCTGCTGGTAAGTATGACCTAGACGTAGAAGAAGGTCTTCCTCCATAGGGCGTCCTGCCATCTGGATCGATAGAGGCAAGTTCTCTGATGTGAAACCACATGGCAAAGATAAAGCAGGTAAACCTGCTAGATTGAACGCACCGGTGAAGTTACGTACACCGGAGATACGACTCTGAGCATCTTCTTGGCTGACTATACCTGCTTTTTCTGGAATCTTAGGAGCTGGGCCAGGCGATGTAGGTAAGACCAGTACGTCAACCTTATTAAGAGCTTCTAGAATATCGTTCCTCACGATAGTGCGAAGTTTTTGTGCTTTTATATAGGATTGTGCCGGCGTTAGTATTCCAGTCATCAGGCGAACCCGAGAGTTGTGATCATACTCCTGAGCTCTAGTCTTTAATCTTTCGTGGTGTAA
>JAKUNK010000074.1:0-8940 GCA_022451945.1 Dehalococcoidia bacterium | reverse complement strand
GCAGTCAACAATTCCTTGAGTTGAGTGGGCTCCAGGATAGCCACGATGAGGAGCATCGCGTCAGCTCCGGCAGCCCGAGTTTCAGCTACCTGGTAGGGGTCAAATATGAAATCCTTACGCATGACCGGTGCACGCTGGGACGACCCGGTCTCTTTGATCTCCCGCAGGTGGGCCAACTCGCCCTTGAACCTGGGGTCTGTGAGGCATGATATGGCTGCCGCGCCATTGGCTGCATAAGTTTCAGCCAACTTCAAGTGGTCGAACTCGGGCATCAGCAGGCCACGCGACGGTGATGCCTTCTTGACCTCAGCTATCAACCTCACCCCGCCGCCGAGTAGTGCTCCAGACATATTCAGGGGTCTCGGTTGATCAGCTGCTACAGACTCCAAATCTGCTAAAGATACCTGAGACTTGCTCTCGGTCAGCTCAGCACGCTTCGCAGTGACTATTTCATCTAGGATGTTGGGCATATTTCTTCTTTCATGGGCTTGGAAACCTGACTAACATTGTACTTCGTCGCAACGATTTCAGTGGCTCAGGCACTCCTACTAGCCTCGATCATGGACTCCATACAGGCCTTGGCCGCACCCGAATCTATGGTCTGTGCCGCCAACTGGACGCCATCACGGATGTTGGTGACCAGGTCGCCTGCCAGTAGCACACCAGCGCCATTCAGCAGCACGTAATCTCGAACGGGGCCGCCTTCTCCCCTAAGAAGCGCCCGCATGGTTGCCGCGTTGGCTGCTTTGTCCCCGCCTCGGACGGCTTCGATAGGGGTGATAGGGAGGCCTGTGTCAGCCACCGAAAGTGTCCAGTTGCTCACTTTGCCGCCGGCAACCTCCCACACGGCCGTGTTTCCGGCAAGGGTCATTTCGTCCAAACCGCCGTCGCCATAAACGACTATCGAATGATGAGTGTCAAGTAGATTCAAGACTGACGCCATCTTTTCGCCGAGGTCCGGAAAAGCCACCCCGACCAGCATGGACTGCGCTCCAGCCGGATTGGTCAACGGCCCCAGGATATTGAATACAGTGCGGATTCCTATCTCACGCCGCACTGGGCCAGCGTGGCGCATAGAAGGATGAAAGGCTTGGGCAAACATGAACCCTATGCCACTCTCCCTGATACACCGCTCCACACCCTCAGGTGATAACTCTATCTTGACGCCTAGCTCCTCCAGCACATCGGCACTGCCGCAGGTCCCCGACGCCGCCCGGTTGCCATGCTTGGCAACTTTCAATCCCGCTCCGGCAGCAACGAAGGCCGCGGCGGTGGAGATGTTGAACGTGTTTAGGCCGTCGCCACCAGTACCCACCGAGTCTACCGCCATGCCGTCCACGTTCACCCGCAACGAGAACTCACGCATGATGGTAGCCATGCCGGCAATCTCTTCGTTGGTCTCGCCTTTAAGTCTAAGCGCGGTCAATAATGAACCCAGCTGGGCTTGAGTGGCTTCGCCAGACATGATTTGGCGCATCACCGACGCCGCGTCGTCCATGAGCAGGTCGTTGCCAGAGACGACTATGTTTATCGCTTCCCTGATGTCCACCTATTAAGCTCCTATTCAAACCCTCGGGCGGCAGACGCCGCGCTTACTTTATCCAGAAAATTCTGCAGCAGATGCTTCCCGTCTGGAGTCAAGATGGATTCCGGATGGAACTGAACTCCCTCCACCGGGAATTCTTTATGCCGCAGACCCATAATCAGTCCGTTATCCGTTTGGGCGGTGACTTCCAGGGTATCCGGAATGGTCTCCGGATATACCACCAAGGAATGATACCGAATGGCCTGGAAGGGGTTGGGCAGCCCAACGAGCACACCTGCCCCTTGGTGGCTCACCATAGATGTCTTGCCGTGACGAATCTCGCCTGCCCGGCCAACTTTGGCTCCGTACACATACCCTATGCACTGGTGGCCCAGGCATACACCCAGGATCGGAATTATCGGCCCGAAACGGCGTATCACGTCGTTGGAGATTCCTGCCTCCAGGGGAGTAGATGGCCCCGGAGAGATTATTATCCCCTCTGGCGATATTTCCTTGATCTCTTCCAAAGAGATCTTGTCGTTTCGGGCCACCTCAACCTCAGCTCCTAGCTCGGATAGATACTGGTACAGGTTGTAGGTGAAGCTATCGTAATTGTCGATCATTAAAAGCATGATTCCCTATCCCAATAACGTCTGGCTGAGCCTAGAAGCTCTCTACGAACTCCAGCCAATTACCGTCAGGATCTTGGGCGTAGGCTGCCTTCCGTGACAACTTCCCGCTGTCGTCGAACATGGATGCCGGGGGGTTGTTATATTTTATGCCTTTCTGGGAGGTGTCTTCATAGAACTTATCCAAGTCTTCCACGAAAAAGGCCAAGTGTGACGCCCCCAGATCGTTCCGGTGTAGATGGTTCTCGCCGCTTGTCGGGGAGAGATACTGGATGAGTTCCAATTGGTGTCCCTCTCCCATATCGACGAAACCACCCTTGATGTGTGCGCCGGGGAAAGCCAAGACTTGTTCCACGAACTCGCCCTCACGCTCCGTTCGGCCTGCGATGCGCATGCCCAGGACGTCGGCGTAAAACTTGATGGACGCCTCGATATCCTTGACTACGAACCCTGTATGGAAAAATGACTTCAACATTTTTTCGTCTCCTCATCTCTCTATGTTAATCTGAGCCCTCGGCTAGGTCGATAGCCCGCATCAGCGCACCGGCTTTGTGGCGAGTTTCCTGAAACTCATCCTCGCCGACGCTGTCGGCCACGATTCCGCCGCCCGCTTGCACGTACATGATCCCATCTTTGTAGACGCCGGTGCGCAGTACCAGCGCCGTATCCATATCACCTGAGTAACTGAAGTAGCCCACTGCCCCTCCGTAAGGCCCTCGCTTCTGGCCCTCCACTTCAGCGATTATCTCCATGGCCCGAATCTTGGGCGCTCCCGAGACAGTACCCGCTGGGAAGCAGGAGCGCAGTGCGTCGTACGACGTCATTCCAGGTTTGAGGTCGCCTTCAACGTGGGAGACCAGATGCATCACATGGGAGAACTTCTCCACGTCCATCAGCTGTGTGACCTTCACAGTGCCTGGCTTGCTGACCCGGCCGATGTCGTTCCGTCCCAGGTCCACCAGCATGATATGCTCGGCGCGTTGTTTCTCGCTGCCCTTCAGTTCAGCCTCGTTGGCGTCGTCCTCACCCGGTGTCGCACCGCGGGGCCGCGTGCCAGCGATGGGATGGGTCGCCGCTTTATCACCGTGGACAGTCACCACTGTCTCGATAGCGGCGCCCACGATCTGAAAGCCGTCCAGGTTCAGATAGTACATATAGGGCGAGGGGTTGATGCTGCGGAGTGACCGGTAGATCTGGAAGGGGTGCGCCTCAGTACGCCGGGAGAACCGCTGCGAGTTGACCACCTGAATCACGTCACCCGAATAAACGTACTCGATGCATTTGTCGATAATCTTGGTGTACCCGTCGGTGGTGAAGTTAGACTCGATTTCGCTCTTGACCAGCTTTCCACTCACATCTGATTGAAGTTCTAGAGGTAGGTTAAGAGGCTGGCTAAGCCGGTGGACCATCTCGTCGATCTTGGCCGTGGCTTCAACGTAGGATTGGTCTATATCGCCGTCCAGACGGACATGGCTGACTACTTTGATGTCGTGGCGGACATGGTCAAACAACAGCAACGTGTCGCAGAACATGAACACCGACTCAGGCACGCCCACCGGGTCTTCTAACATCTCGGGCACTCTGGGCTCGAAGTAACGGATGGTGTCGTAGGCCAAATAGCCTACCGCTCCCCCGTGGAAGCCCGGCAGACCTTCCACGCCGACTAGCTGGTAGCGGTCCATCTCCTCTTGAACCGGAATCAAAGGGTCGACCTCACCCAAGTCTTCCTTGGCCCCAGTCTTGACCACCTTGTAAGGGTCAGTACCGATGAAGCTGTAGCGGCCGATCCGCTCCCCGCCTTCGACACTCTCCAGCAGGAACGAATAGGGCCCTTGGGCGACCTTCAAGTAGGCAGAAACCGGCGTTTCCAAGTCAGCGTTTATAGAGCGGTAGACAGGGATCAAGTTCCCCTGGCCAGATGTTCTTTTTACATTTTCCAGTGTGGGTTCATACATCTTGCTGCTCCTAGTCCCGATTCTTCGGGTTACCTTTCTGATTAAGGCTTGCCTATTTGCAACATCGCCAATTACCCATGATGTTAACTCTCGTTTCGGACAGATTTCCCATAAAAAAAGACCCGTCCTCCAAAAGGGACGAGTCGAATCGTGTTGCCACCCTATTTGCCGTCAGCTCCCCACTCTGTAGACAGAGATTTAGCGGCTTCTCAACCGGCGGGAGAGCCCTGGTCTACTTTTGCCCTCGTGCCGCAGACATTTAACGGTGCCTAACCGTCACAGCCTAGCTCAGTCCTGGATTCAATCAAGACGTCAATCAGCCTGCAGCTTAGGGGTCCATTCGTTCTTCTGCTCAGAACACCGGCTCACACCAAACCCGGCTCGCTTTGCTCCGCTGGAAGACTACTACTCCCCTTCATAGCCTTTGTAAGTATTCGTTTGTGTAAATCTGAGTATATGGCCGCCGAAAAATCGTTGTCAAGTTTCCCTGACTGCCTGGCCAATGTAGTGCCTTAAACCGTTGCATCTCCTAACCCGCCGTGCTCAACAGGCACGGCTTCGTGTTCACCGGGCCAGGGCGGAGTGGTGTGGCATAGGAACCGGAACGGGCCATCCGAGCCGGCTCTGAACTGGAAGGTCCAGCCGGTAGGTATGACCAGGGAATCGCCGGGTCGCAGGTCTACGGCTGGAACCGCTGCCTGTCGTCCGTCAGGCGGACAGCGCCAGACCTCGCCTATCCCATCCAGCACGTACCAGACCTCTTCCACCGTGCGGTGACGGACAGGCCGTGTAACCTGACCTGAGTTTAGGACAACCTCGACCAGACTGCTTTTTGTCGCACCGTTAACTGTAGTCACTAGAAGCCTAATCTCCGAACCGTCAGGGGCTGTGGCGTCCGGGCTGATGCTGCGTCGTCCCAACGGAGGAACGGTACCTTCATAAGGAGATCTCATATCGATACCTCGTGCGTACGGCTACGGAGTTAAGCTTTCGCCGACCAGACTCCAGTAGGGCAACACGATAGTAAACAACACAGCCACTGCGATCACTGTCATGAAGATACCCATCTTGACTACCTCAAGTGCCCGAATCTGGGCCCTTTGGTAGATGAACACGCTGGCTGTAGCGCTGGCGGGGTAATAGACCACCGAATCTCCCACAACCACCACCGCTAAGCCACAAACCACCGGGTTCAACCCCAATGCCGAGCCTGTCGACATCGCAACCGGGATGATAAACGCCAGATACCCCGCTATATTGGGCATAACCACACGGGTTGCCGCGGCTGCGCCCGACATCGCCAGCAATACCAGGGTAGGATGACCACGAAGGCCTCCTACACTCCCTACCAACGTATCGGCGAACCATTCAGCTGCGCCGCTGATTATCAACGCATTCGCGAGTGACAGGGACGACGCAATCACAAAGAAGTTAGTCCAGCCCATATTAGTCTCAAAATCACGCCAATTTACAAGGCCAACACCTGGCAAAAGAATCACCGTCATAGCGATCAGCGCCGGCACCACAGGTGGTAGACCGTGGGCGAAATCAGTGAACCAGAGTAGGGCAGTACCCAAAGCGATAAGGCCTGCTTTTATCTCGCTGGGTTGGACCGGACCCATCTCCAATTCCACTCCGCCAACCGTTTCAGGCAACGTGAATCCAGACCGATAGGTGAAATATACGAAAATCCCACCAAAGATCAAGATGAGGTAGAAAGGCACAGCCATCAAGATGAACCATCCGGTCCAGGAAAAATCTGCAATCCGGCCAAAATCTGCGATCAGCGCGGACGCCACAACTGGGGTGATACCTCCAGCTAGAAGCGCTGTGGAACCCAATCGGTTTAAACCGCCCATAGCTAACATGATGGCTTTGTTGAGCGGCGCGGTTTTTTCAACTCCCCAATGCTCCATGACCTGCTCATAGATATGCACCATTATTGCGCCGCGTGTGCTGGCAGAAGGGAGAGCAAAGGTCAGACCAGCGAAAGCGGCCAACATCTGGACGTAGAGCAGTTTGGGACTACCTCCGGCGAACCGGATCAGATACGCGGCCAGACGTTGGGCCAATCCTGATTGTCGCACCGCCATCCCTAATGTGAGGATGCCCACCAAGAAATATGTAACCGGCTGGGAAAATCCGTAGAGCGCCACGTTCACATCATCCACGGCATGTACCAATATCAACGCGACGATGGCAACCATCCCTGTCACGGCAATGTGCAAAGTCTCCATAGCCCAAAGCACAACTGCCACGGCCATGACAGCCAAAGCCCGTTGGCCTTGTTCGGTCAGACCTTCCGGATTGGGCGCTAGAATTACAGCGAAGAATACGGCGGCAGGCAGGCCATAGCGGACAGCTAGACTACCGAGTCCCATGTTTCTAATAGTTATTAGATCAATCAACTTGAATACCCATCGGAACTACACGGGCGTCAAACTTCCTCTTGTCCCTATCACGATGACAAATGCCCTAGATAGCCACTGCTATCAATAGCGGCACCTACTCTACTCTTGCGATAAGGGCTGCACAAGAAGATGTTGAGGGATAAAGAGAGAGAGAGGCCACCGGTTTCATCCGGTAGCCTCTTTGTGATCCACATCTACGGTGGCCGCTTCTGCTAGGAGACCCGAGGTTTGCGGCCTTTACGCTCCAAGAAGTCCTTGAAACCATCTTCCACCGTAAGGCCCTGGAACCGTCCTTTGCGCCCTTCAATCTCCGTCCAGAACTGGGTTTCTAGGTCGTTACCCGTGTGCTCGATCAAAAGCGACTTGATATTAGCTACACCTTCGGCCCGGTTCTTGGCTATACCAGCGGCAACTTCAACCGTCCGGTCGATCAACTCTCCGGAAGGCACCAGGTGGTTGATGAGGCCGATGTGGTATGCCTCGTCGGAAAAGACTTCCCGCCCACTGTAAAGCAGTTCTTTGGCCTTGGGCCACCCGACCATGGTAGGCAAGCTCCAGGTGGCGTTCAGCTGGCCGTAGTTGACCGCCAAGAATCGGAAGCTGCTTTTTTCACAACCCATGAGAAAATCCAAGCTAGTTGCCATGACAGTGCCGCCACCATAGCAGAGGCCGTTGATGGCGCCTATGATGGGCTTGGAAGAAGCAGCCATATGCCAGGTGTAGTCAGCGCGGGCAGCAGCGCCGGCGGCCCGTTGCTCATCGTTGTTCTCCCGGTTCTCATGGATGTCTGCGCCTGCGGAGAACGCCCTATCCCCAGCACCCGTAATCACGATAGCCCCGATGTTGTCGTCTTGCTCTGCCTCAGTTACGAATTCATCCAACTCACGCACTAATTGCAGGCTGAGCGCATTTAAAACTTCCGGGCGATTCAGCGTCACTATCGCCACCCTATCTATCTGGTCTGTCTTTATCTGCTCGAAACTCATCGCTAGTTGTCCCCCAGTCGTCGCCCAGGTTGGCCGTTCTTGAACACGGCTATGCGAATGTTAATAAACCATACCCAACCCACAAAGTAAACTTTCGCCTCAGATTCTTGCCTGGTTGTGGTTGTGACGCGGCCAGTCTGGAGGTCCAAAATTTTTAATATCGCAAGGCAAAGGCAAAGCCTGCTCTTTCTTCCCTGACAACCCTCCTTGCTGTAACCTAGCCGCATATCCAGTTAGCGAGGCGAGCATGAAAGCGATACGTGCGTATGAGATCGGCGGGCCAGACGTCCTGAAACTGGAAGATGTCGACGAACCCACCCCAGGTCCAGGCCAAGCGGTGGTCGACATCAAGTCCATCGGCGTCAACTACACCGACGTTTCCAGCCGCAAGGGCACCAACCCCCCAGCTAACTTTCCCTGGACGCCCGGAAGGGAAGCTTGTGGCGTGGTGACATCTATCGGAGAGAGCGTAAGCGAAGTGGCCGTGGGCGACCGCGTGGTCTACGCCATGCACACGGGCTCATACGCCGAACGTCAGGCAGTGCCGTCGTGGCTGTTGGTTAGGATTCCCGACGCCATGGACTTTTCCTCCGGAGCCGCGTCCCTGCTCCAAGGCATGACCGCCCATTTCCTGGTCTTCGGCATAGCCCGGCTTAATCCTGGCGATCAAGTGTTGGTACACGCCGGGGCAGGCGGGATGGGACTCCTACTGATTCAACTATTGAAGCGCTTGGGCATTCACGTCTTTACCACCGTATCCACCGAAGCCAAAGCCGACATGGCCAAACAAGCCGGAGCCGACCAGACCATCCTCTACACCCAACAGGACTTTGAAGAGGAGATCAGGAAAGCCACGGGCGGCCAGGGCGTGAACATGGTTCTGGACGCAGTGGGACAGACCACTTTCGAAAAGGGCTTCAAGTGCTTGGGACGGCGTGGTCACATGGTCCTATACGGTCAGGCCGGGGGCGCAGTCACCGACACCAACACCCGGGCGCTCCAGAACGGTTCGCTATTCCTAACCCGCCCCAGCCTGGGCGACTATACCGCCACCCGTGACGAACTGCTCGGCCGCGCTGAGGAAGTCCTGAAGTGGGTCCAATCGGGTGAGCTAAAACTACACTTCGGCCTGACACTGCCGCTATCCGAAGCGGCAGAGGCTCACCGACAGTTGGAGGGAAGGGAGACTGTTGGCAAGATACTTCTCACGCCATAACCTTCCCCGTAACCCGAATCGGGATGTAAAATAGCGCCCGTTGGGTTTTAAGCGCCGTGATTAGACCGGAGGTTCTATGACTAAAAAGTTTTCGGGCGTCCACTGGATGCTGGCCACGCCCTTTCACGAAGACGAGAGCATCGACCTGGCATCCATGGGGAATCTAGCCGACAAGGCCGTCTCATCCGAATGTGAGGGCATGGTCTGCCTAGGCGTGC
>JAKUNK010000073.1:0-9497 GCA_022451945.1 Dehalococcoidia bacterium | reverse complement strand
AAACATTTGACAATACCGATGATAGGAATTTTGGGCTATGGGGAAACTTCCATAGAAAATATAGTCGTTGCCTATCTTGATCAAGATGATAGCCTTCGTAACAAAGATTTTACATCTGCGACACATCAGGGAAACATGGGCTGGCAATAATGGAATCGTGCGATTATTACTTACGACCTAACAGGGCGTTCTTTATCGCGCGTTTAAGCGTCTCTAAATATCCAGGAGATACCATATTTGCCAATCATAATGCCGAGGATAGGCATATTCTCCGGTAAGTCACCGGGGCGATTTCTGCCACGCTCTTCGAACAGCTCTCCTGAAAACAATGCTCACACCGGGCCATTGTTGGCCCTTCGAGGTATCACCAAACGGTTCCAAGACCTGGTTGCTAACAACGACATAGACTTGGACATCTACGGTGGCGAAGTCCACGCGGTACTGGGCGAGAACGGCCAAGGGAAGAGTACCCTGATGAAGATCATCTACGGTGTTTACCAGGCCGAAGAAGGGTCGGTGGAGTACCGGGGGCAAGGCATTGATATCCAGTCACCTCGCGACAGCCGCGCCTTGGGAATAGGGATGGTGTTCCAGAACTTCGCCTTGATTCCGGCGCTGACAGTGACCGAGAACGTAGCCCTCTTTCTTCCAGAGCAGGGGATGATTGTCAGTCGCCATGAGCTTGTTCAGCGGATTCGCGAGGTCTCCGAACAATACGGATTGCATGTCAGCCCATCAGCCCGGATCAGTGACCTCACCATGGGAGAGCGGCAAAAGGTCGAGCTAATCAAGCTAATCATGGCCAATGCGCAGGTCTTGATCCTTGACGAGCCAACCAGCGTTCTAGCACCGCATGAGGTGGACGGGCTTTTTGAGGTCTTCAACGAACTGAGGCGGGACGGCTACGCCATCGTATTCATAACTCACAAGATCAGAGAAGTGTTGGCATCCGCCGACCGGATCACGGTCCTCAGGCACGGCGCGGTGGTGTCCACCGGCACGAGCGATGGTGTTGAAGGTGATGACCTTGTCTCTCTGATGATGGGCATTGATTCCGAAGAAATATCACCAAGGGCACGCATCCAAGACAACATCGAGTACGACTCGAAGAAGCTGGCCTACCAGAGGACAGCCCGCTCTGAGGGAGCGACGGCAGCCATTGAATTCAAAGATGTGTGGACCAGTGAGGGCAACGACCCTAGAGGTCTTAATGGGATAAGTTTCAGCGTCCTACCGGGACAGATGTTAGGGGTTGCCGGAATCTCCGGAAACGGCCAACAAGAATTGGGCGAGACGCTTCTGGGT
Organism: Dehalococcoidia bacterium; assembly: GCA_022451945.1. Lineage (GTDB taxonomy): Bacteria > Chloroflexota > Dehalococcoidia > Lucifugimonadales > UBA3495 > UBA9611. The sequence continues at coordinate 8,192 of JAKUNK010000073.1, read as the reverse complement.
ATGGTCAGGTACAGCAGCGGCAATATCTTCTTGTCTGGTCAAGATGTGAAGGGATGGTCCGTGGCAGATGTTCTGAATGCTGGCGTCAGCTATGTAACTGAGGACCCAATCGTAATGGCCACCGTACCGGATATGCGGGTCGATGAGAACCTGGTATTGGGTGAATTGGACACTTATAGCAACGGACAGGTCTGGCTGGACATCACCGGTATACGCGAGAGGATCACCTCCGCCTTGAGCAAGTTCCCCTTACAGTTGGCTGACCATCATATGCGCGTGGACAAATTGTCTGGCGGAAACGTCCAGAGGGTGATCTTGGCGCGAGAGATGCAACTGACTCGCCAGTCCGCCACGACCCCCAAGGTGCTCATGGCCTACTACCCTACTCGCGGTCTTGACGTGGTGACTGCAGAGGCCACTCGTCGCCTAATGATGGACTACCGAGACCGGGGCGGAGCCATCGTTCTGGTGTCTGAAGACCTGGACGAGTTGATGGCGCTCAGCGACAACATGATGGTCATGTTCCAAGGCAATATCGTAGGCGAGTTCCCTACGGAAACGGCGTCGATCCAACAAATCGGAATGCTCATGACCGGCCAGAGCGGATAGCTCATGGAATACAAGACCACGCTCCGCCAGGCTCAGGGGGTAGCCTTCACCATCACCACGCCCCCCATAGTCCGCTCTTCGATGGCGATAGTTTTTGCGTTCGTGGTGTTTGCCATATTCCTGGCCATCATCGGCCGGGACCCCATCGACGCCTACACCAAGATGTTTGAAGGGACGCTTGGAAGTCAGGTCGGCCTCAGCGAGGTAGGAGTCAGAATGATTCCTTTCGTTCTGACGGGTCTGGCTGCGACGATTCCGGCCCGAGTCGGGCTGATCAATGTAGGAGGAGAGGGTCAGCTTTATATCGGGGCGTGGGCGGCAACCGGCGTAGCCCTTTACATAGGGTTCGGCAACATTTGGATCATGCTGCCGGCCATGGCAGTAGCAGGCTTCATTGGCGGGGCATTGTGGGGCGGGATTGCCATCATGTTGCGGAATTGGCGGAATGTTAACGAGGTGATTTCAACGCTGCTATCTAACTATGTGGCCATTCTGTTCGTCAATGTGTTTGTGTTTGGAGCCTGGAAAAACCCTACTGGATTTGGCTATCCATATACGTCGGATTTCGCTACCGAAGCAGTGCTTCCAGCCATCGCAGGGACTCGATTCCATATAGGATTTTTATTGCCTATCTTGGCCATAGTCGTAACGTACCTGTTCCTCAGCCGCACGCGATGGGGCGCAAATATGCGGGCGGTCGGTGGCAACCCGGACGCGGCTCGAAGGCGTGGCATACCTGTTGTGCGTTATATCATCATAGCCATGTTGGTGGGCGGAGGGCTCGCTGGATTGGCTGGCATGAGCGAGGTATCCGGAATCCAACACCATCTGCGACCGGGTATTTCTAATAGCCTGGGATTCATGGGCTTCCTATCTAGTTGGATGGCCGGACATAATCCCATTACTCTTATCGGGACTAGTTTCCTGATCGCAGTCATAGTGGTAGGTGGCGACGTGCTGCAATTCAGCGGGAACCTACCATCAGCAGCGATGTTGATCCTCATCGGTCTGGTGCTGTTTTCCATACTGGGATTCCGCAAATTGGATCGTAAGACCGAATGAGTACTATATGGCTGGTCCTTAGCGGGACACTGACAGGGGCTGTTGGACCGGGAATATCGGTCTTGTACGCAACCTATGGAGAATTGATAACCGAGCGGGCGGGTCGCATCAACCTGGGCACAGAAGGCTCCATGCTGATGGGCGCTTGTTTCGGGTTTATCGCAACTGTAGAGACTGGGTCTGCCTCGTTGGGCGTATTGGCTGGCATGGTTGCTGGAAGCGGATTAAGTCTGGTACTGGCCTACCTGGTCATCTACCGCGACACCAACCAGCTTGCTACTGGGTTTGCGCTTACTCTGTTTGGCGCCGGGATAACCGCCTACGCCGGGCGGGATTACGTAGACAGCATTATCGGCGGACTGAACCCCATCGCCATACCCTTGTTGTCGGACATTCCTGAGATTGGCAAAGCGTTGTTCCAGCAAGACATCTTGGCCTACATCGCTTACGCCTTGGGGCCGTTGTTATGGGTCTGTCTCTATTACACAAGGCCAGGTCTAAGTCTTAGGGCTGTTGGCGAGAGCGTCGACGTTGCCTTTGCAGCCGGGAGGAATCCACAGGTGATACAGATCGCTGCCATCGCCATGGGAGGTGCTCTAGCAGGGTTAGGAGGGGCTCAGCTTTCCTTGGGATTGACTCACACGTGGTCCGAAGGGATGACGGTCGGCCGCGGGTTTGTTGCCGTGGGCTTGGTGATCTTTGGCATGTGGTCCCCGCTTCGGGCGATGATTGGAGCTCTCCTTTTTGGCGGCGCCATCGGACTGCAACTACAGCTTCAGACTGTTGGTGCGCCGGTGTCTCCATTCATATTGGACATGCTCCCATACGTGGTGATCTTACTGGTCATGGCTCTTTGGAGCCGCGCATCTGCCCGCGCGATGCCCGAAGGACTTAAGGGCGTATTGAGGGCAACCTCTTGATCGAACCGAGCATACCTAACCCACGAACGACATGGTGGTGAAGGGGTCTCTCCAGTCATGTTAGGCATATATAAGGCTCACACGGGTTTCTGGATAATCACGGACAGTCAATCTGGTTCCAAAATAACAGGAGGAAAAGGTTTGTATAACCGGATCAAGCAACTATCCAATGGGATCCAAAGGATTTGGATCGGCGTTTTCTTGCTCATGGCCATAGTGGCCTTGGCAGCCTGCGGTAGCGATGACACGCCGGCATCTCCAGCTGCCACCAGCGCTCCGGCATCTCCATCCAACACTGGCGGCGGATCGTCGGACGGCATTACGGCTACCAACCCTTCGTCTGACGCCCTGGCTGGAGGTTCTACCGAAATTTTCCTAAAGGGGTTCGAAGATGCCAACGCTAGCAGTAAATTCAGGTCTACGTCTGAATTCGCCGCAGCTGCAAAGCCCCGGGCTGCTGGTGAGAAGATCAAGATAGGTTTCATCTTTGTCGGCTCCCAGAAGGACCTGGGCTACAATCAGGCCGCCGCCGAAGGCAGTCAGTATCTGGAAGCCGTCTTTGACGACGTTGAGATACTTCGTTCAGAGAACATCCCGGAAACCGCCGACGTTCAGGCGGTCGAAGAGCAGATGATCCGGGCTGGCGCCGAGATCATATTTGCCACCAGTTACGGATACTCAGGCCCTACCAAAGAAATAATCGCCAAACATCCCGACGTCATGTTCCTGCACATGGGAGATGTTGAGAGCCACGAGAACTACGGCACTTTCTTCGGCAATATCTGGCAGCTGGAGTACGCGGCTGGTCAGGTGGCAGGCCACACTTCAAAGTCTGGAAAGCTGGGATTCATCGCGGCGTTCCCTATCCCTCAGACGTTGCTGAATGTGAACGCTTTTCACCTTGGCGCCCGATCAGTTGATCCGGATATCGAGACCACCTTTGTGTTGACTAACGACTGGTGCGACCCGGCCAAGCAGGCCACGGCCGTGCAGGCCATGATTGACGCCGGCGTGGACGTACTGACACAGCACCAGGACTGCACTAAGACCATCGTAGAAGCGGCGGAAAGAGCCGGCATATACGTTTCTGGTTACCACCAGGACGCCAGCCCCGCCGCCCCTAACGCCTGGCTCACCGGTGCTGCTTGGAACTGGGGCCCGGTCTATGCAGAAATCGTCGCTGAGATCAGGAAGGGTACGTACAAGAGCTCGGTCATGTTCCAGGGGCTTGACGCTGGTTGGGTAAAACTGTCTCCTTTCGGCGCGTTCCTTCCCGATGATGTGAAACAGAGCACCTTGGACACTGTGGAGTCCTTGAGGACCGGCGGATTCCAGCCATTCACCGGCCCCATCAAAGACCAAGATGGAGTGGTCCAGATCGCCGACGGCGTTGTCCCGACAGACCCCGAACTACAAGGTATCGGCTTCTTGTTGGAAGGCATAACCGGCCGCACCAACTAATTTCTCTGGCATAATCACGCAACAGAGTTTCAATCTGAGGCAGGTCTGGGCGTTACGGACTTGCCTCAGATGCTGAGGAGTACACCCGTGGGAAATACAGTCACCGCTGACCCGTATGAGTGGCCGTACGACGGCGATATAGACCCCAGAAAGACGGCCCTTCTCCTCATAGACTGGCAGCACGATTTCTGCGGGCCCGGCGGCTACGTGGACACTATGGGATATGACATCTCCATGACCAGAAGAGGAGTTGAACCGACCCGAAATGTCCTTGAGGCTTGCCGTAGCATCGCTGACTTCAATATCGTGCACACCAGAGAAGGCCACAAATCCGACCTCTCGGACTGCCCGCCCAATAAGCTGTGGCGGTCCAAGCAGATCGGTGCTGGAATCGGAGATGATGGTCCTTGCGGCAGGATATTAGTGAGAGGGGAACCTGGTTGGGAGATCATCGAAGAACTTGCCCCACTGGACGATGAACCGGTGATCGACAAACCAACTAAAGGCGCTTTCACTGCCACGGATCTGGACTTGGTATTGCGGAACTGGGGAGTCACGCACATCGTTTTCACAGGTATCACCACCGATGTCTGTGTCCATACGACTATGCGTGAAGCTAACGACCGTGGTTATGAGTGCCTGTTATTGGAAGACTGCACCGGCGCCACGGATGAGGGTAATTATCTCGCTGCTCTCCATATGATAAAGATGCAGGGCGGTGTGTTCGGCGCAGTGTCCAACTCGGCAGAATTTCTGAAGGCCATCGGGCCTTTGCTCTAACGCATATTTCTAAAATGGTCCCTACCTGGAGGCCCATGGATACCCGTTCAAGTTTCCGGCAGGCGGTCCAAGACGCCCAGGCATACAATTCTGACTCGGTTGCCCGCCGACCGGCATTCATCTCAAGTGTCGACCGCATGATAAAGAAACAGCGGCGCAACGTCCGAGCATTGCCACCAGCGACCCAAACGACCCGCCGTGGTCCAGTGTCTGAAGCAGGGCGCCTCATGGCTGAGGGAAAAACGTCCGCGGTCGAACAGATCCAACGGGCTTTGGAAGTTATAAACCGCCTTCAGCCAGAGTTGAACGCCTTCGCGTATGTCGACTCTGAGGACTCATTGCTGGAACAAGCACAGGCATTGGACGCTGAAAAGGCGGCAGGCGAGATCAGAAGTCCGCTCCATGGGATTCCTATCTCCATCAAAGACGTCATCCATGTCAAAGGTATGCCCACCAGCTCCGGATCCCGGGTGATGGAAGGGTTCATGCCGGATGATGATGCCACGGCAGTGCGACTTCTGCGGAAAGCAGGGGCGCTGATCGTCGGCAAGGCCCATACCCATGAGTTTGCGCTGGGCGTCACCACGCCCCAGAGCCGAAACCCGTGGGATTCCAGCCGTGATCCGGGCGGCTCCAGCGGAGGATCGGCCATCTCAGTCATCACTGGAATGAGCCTCCTGAGCGTAGGGACGGACACCAGGGCTTCGATCAGAGTCCCGGCATCCCTGTGCGGCACCTTGGGCTACAAGCCGACCTATGGCCTAGCATCTACGGATGGGATAGTCACCTTATCTTGGAGCATGGATCACACCGGTCTGATGGGCAGCACTAGCGAAGACGTCGCCATCTTGATGAACGCCTTGCAGGGTGTTGATCCCGCCGACCCCGGTACGCTTGACCGCGCCAATGATGATTACACTGGTTATCTGTTCAAAGACGTTAAAGGATTTAGAGTTGGGCTGGTTGTGGAAGCTCTTGATGGGGCTGACCCGGAAACGCTGCGGGTATTCGGCGAGTTCGTTGAGACCCTCAAGTCGTTGGGCGTCGAGGTAGTAGAAACCAAAGCGCCGTCGGCAGACGACTTCCGTTTGTGCAACAACCTAGGTCTGATAATCAGCCGGGTTGAAGCCGCAGCCTACCACACTGCATTCCCAGATGCTGGGCCCAAGTACATCACCCAGGTGTTTGAGCAATTGGACGAAGCGGCGCAGGTTAAAGCTGTTGATTACATAAACGCCCAGCGGTACCGGTCCGAGTTTCGGGAACGGATGCTGGACGAGTTGGAGGACTTCGACGCTTTCATCATGCCAACAACACTGGTGCCGGCAGTTAAAGCTGAGGACACCGAGCAATACCTGACCATCCTTTCTAGAAACTGTATTCCTTGGAGTATGATTGGCTTTCCTACCCTGTCAGCGCCGGCTGGTTTGACTTCCGGCGGTCTCCCGGTGGGAGCGCAATTCGTATCGGCGCCTTTCGACGACGGGATAATTCTAGCGCTGGCGTCAGCCCTGGAATCAGCAACGGAGCAGCAGCGGCCCTAGCGGTACGCCTTCCCATGAGCATGTTACCCGGAGTGGATATTGACCTCGGCATCGGACGTTGTCCTGCCATAAGTCTGATCGGCTCCAAGGCCAACCGGATCTTGAGTGCGCCAGGGTTCTCCGGAGAGGTTATCTCGGCCGGAAGCCGTGCAGTGTACATAGAGACCGTTGACGGCGAGATACTGGCCGCCTGCAGGCCTGACCAGCACCCACACCCACGGTCGTTTCTAACGGACTTTGATTTAGCGGGATTAGAAATTGGCCTCAGTGTCTGGCTCGAAGCAAGTGAGCTACGCTTCGGTAACGGCGCATGCGTTGGCTTGTCGGAATCACAGGTTTGGAACCCGCGACTGCTGCTGCAAGACTCGACTTCCCTGTCTCTGGCAGTGTTGCGGACTAGATGGGATGCCCTGACTCAAGCGTCGATTGCATTCCACCAAGGCGATAACCTCGGACTGGCGGTCCCGTTGCTTACCAATAAATTCGATGCCCTGGAGATGAACTGCACTTCTCCTTTGGTCGCCGCCGGACTAACTCAGGTCGAAAAACTGATCCCGCACTGCCGACGTGGAGATTTGAGTGGCACTCTGATGATGGCGGAAAACCTGATTGGCCTGGGGCACGGTCTGACGCCTTCGGGCGACGATTTTGTCGGCGGGTTGGTGTTCATGTACCGCCAGATAGAAGCAGCCTATCCAACATCAGGCTTGTGGGAAGGCGGCGATGTACCAGCGTTGCTAAAGAGTTCCAAGCGAATGACATCTCGGATCAGTCACACATTACTCGCCGACTTGGTGGAAGGTCAAAGTCATGCACCTCTCCACGACTTGGCCAATGATCTTTTTTCTGACAGCAGGACATTTGCGGCTGAAGATCACGTTCGATCAGTCTCTTCGATCGGCCACAGCTCGGGCTGGGATATGCTGACGGGAATGTTGGCCGGATTGCTCCCGGTAACCAATCGGGATGAAGACTAAAGGGGTTAAATCCATAGACATCAAGGAACGCATAGAAGAAGCCAACGCTGAAGCATTCAACCGCATCGTCGGCGCAGACCCGATGCTGATAGACATAGTGCCGGCCGGCGAAGTTGTGCCTGGCCTGGAAGACCGCATGGTCTTGCACTCGGGCCCGCCGGTCGACTGGGAGCACATGAGCGGGGCCCAGCGGGGTGCGGTGACGGCTATGACTATCTTTGAAGGCTGGGCCAGTGACATCCAGAGTGCCGAGGAGTTGCTAGCTAGCGGCGGCATCAAGTTCGATCCGAACCATCACCACGACGCAGTGGGGCCCATGGCAGGGACCATCTCCAAGTCGTTGCCCGTCTATGTGGTGGAGAACCAAGCTCACGGTAACAGGGCTTATTGCCGGCTGGTAGAAGATGAACAGCAATTCGGCAACTACAGTCGCGGCTCCATCGATGGACTTCGCATGTGGCGGGACGTATGGGCGCCTTCTCTGGGCAGGGGGGTCCGACATGTCGGTGGATTGCACCTCAAGCCGATCATCGCGAAGGCTTTGCAGATGGGAGATGAGCTCCACAACCGCCCAAACGCAGCCAGCTCCATGTTCGCGGGCGCCATGGGAGTACCGATGATCGAGGCAGGTGTCGAAACTTCTGACCTGACGAGCACTCTCACTTACATATCCAGCCACGACCTGCTCTTCCTTGGCCTGGCCATGGCCTCTGCCAAGTCGGCAGCCGACGCCGCCAGAGGCATCGAATACTCAACCGTTGTCACCGCCATGGCCCGAAATGGCTACGAATTCGGTATCCATGTCAGTGGTTTGGACGGGGCTTGGTTCACGGCTGCGG
>JAKUNK010000072.1:0-10540 GCA_022451945.1 Dehalococcoidia bacterium | reverse complement strand
CGGCCAGATGATGCTGCGTAAAGTGGATCAGAGTGTGCTACAACGGCCTATTGTTTAGGCCACTGGGCCTGGCTTAGACACAGGTTGCCGTGGAGGACTTCATAGGATTGCGCATTTCCCGTTCCTCAATCGCCAGCAACAATGGTCACAAAGGTGAGGAAGGCGTTCTATCGGCCAAGATCGCTGCGTTCCAAGGTATATTTGGAACTTTCTAGCCGTGTGGTTGGTCGTCTTCGCTGTGGGGTAGTGGTCGGGAGATCAGGTCCTCGATCCGCGCTCTGGTTTCGCTTTGGTTAAATCCTCGCAGCAGGTTGATGCGGTTCCGGTTGGGGTCGCCACCGTGCCAGTATTCATAAACCTCTTGGCGCATGCCGGACGACGAGACAGCCAGATCGTGGGCAAGGCGGTACAACCTTGATTTATATTCGGCGTCCACGCCTTTGCCACGCATGTACCGGTCCAGATAAGGCCTCAGTTCAGGGTTGGCTAAATCGTTCTCGCTGGGTTGCATGATCAGGCCGGAACCAGAAACTTCTCGCAATATCTGGACCATCCGGGCGGATGTTTGGGCGAAGTATATGTTCATGCCGGTCATGGATCCCAGAGACATCAGACCTCCTTCTCCCATGTGGGCGCCATGTTCGACCCCGTCCATAGCGTGCTGCCACATCTCTGTGTAGGTGACCATCTCTCCTATTTTGGCCGCCACCTCGCGGTAGTCCAGCACTCCGATCGACTCCGCGATCATGGTGGCCACGGTGGTCATGACCTTCATCCGCTCGTGGATACGGCATAGGTTGCCCCATTCGGTGAAGTTGATTCCGGTTGAGAAATTGCGCAACAATGGTCCTGATTCATAGAGCATGAAAACTCGGTCCCAGGGCACCAGGACGTCCTCGAAGAACAGCATGCAGTCTTGTTCGTCGTAGGCCACCCCCAAAGGATGTCCGTAACTCCCGTGCCAGAGGGAGACTGGTTCACGGCAGAGGATCTTCATTCCAGGGCTGTTTGTTGGTATTGAAAAGGCGAGTATGAACCTGGGGTCCGACCGCTGGGCAAATGTCGCCGATAGGGAGACGTAAGTATCGTTGCTGATTGGCGCTGCAGTGGCCAACTGTTTGCCGCCGGCGATGATGATTCCCTCAGGAGTCTCTTCCACCACGTGTAGCGCCAAGTCTTCCTCCCGTGCGGCCCGCTGCTCATTCTGGGGTTGCTCGCTGCGGTCCACCTGCGGGTCTCCCAAAGCGTGGGTCAAAAACAAATCGTTCTCCATACAATAACGATGGTAATTGACCACGTTCTCGCCGAAATCACAGTGGGGGTGCTTTACGGCGCTAAGTCTCTCTCGGGCCTTGTACAGAGAGATGATGTACGGCGCTAAGACGTCGGGCGCACGGCCCAGTTGTCCCCAACTTTGGCTCGTCCAGACCTCGCTGTTGCGGCGTTTCTTCTTGAGATCTTCCTCTGATCGTGCCAGCAACCAAGAGGTACTGCAACGGTTGCCGGTCTCGGGGGATATGAAAGTCATCAAGTCCTGAAATTCGGCGTTGTGCTGGAGGTCATAGATGCGGGCCAACTCGTTGACCATTCCGGAGAAAGCCGGGTGAGACGGCACATCGTCGATGCGCTTGCCGTCCAGCCAGACCTCGCGCCCGTCTCTCAGACTTTCTATATATCGTGGCCCGGTCATAGCGCCCTGAGCGGTTGAGATGTTTAGCCCCATGTCCTCCTCCTACGACAGACCCGAATCACAAAGGCAGGTATATGGCCTGTCCCGTTTGTGCACTTCGGATAACTGCCTCGGTCCACTCCATGTAATGGACACCTGTTTCGAAGGGGACCATGTTCACCTGTTCAGTCCCCCGGATGGCGTTTGTGAATTGTTCTTCTACGCGGTAGTAAGCCTGTTGTTCTGCAGGGTTGGGCACCTCCGTGAGCCGGGAGTCACCCTTACGCCCAGCGAATACGTTTTGTTGTTGGTCAACATGAATCGTGCCCTCGGTCCCGTAGATCCAGATCTGATTGCCGGTTGAAAGCCCCGTGGTAGCGCTCATCCTCATGTGCACTTGGGCTCCGTTGGCCAGTTCGTACAGGATGTTCACATGGTCTGGGATGGAGACTGAGACCAATTCTCCGGCCTCGTTAGTTCGGTAAGGCACATGGACCCTTGACATGGCCATAACTCGGTTTCCCCGACCCAACCAGCGCATCATGGACTCGTAAGATGCCCCGATATTCAACGTGTTGTATCCGCTCATCTTCCAATCATGGCGCCAGTGGAGGTCTCCGGCAAAGTCGGCGAATCGGTTCTGCAACGCCTGAACTTCGACAGATAGTACTTCACCCAAATAACCCTCAGTAATCAACTTCTTCAAGAGATTGTCTATTTTGTATGTTGTGGACGTGGGAGTTAGTTGACACACCAGTTCAGGATGCTCTAGAGAAGCATCTAGCATGTCCCGAGCATCTTGAGCGGTCGATGCCATCCGCGCCTCGGTCAACACGTGCTTGCCCTTCTCCAGAGCGGCTAAGGTCAACGTCCGGTGCATGTACGGCCAGGTACCTATGCACACCGCATCTATGCTGTCGTCTTCCAGCAGTTCCTGCCATCCCCCGTACACATCGGGGATATTGAACTGGTCTGCCACACTTTGGCCCGACTCCAGCGTGCGATTGGCCACTGCGGCGATTTCAAGTCGCTCGACCTTTTGAAAACCAGGAATGTGCCGATCGCGGACATTCCCGCCGGCGCCGATCAGGCCGACCCTGATTTCATCACCCGCCATGAAAACACTCCTGAACTAATCGATTGGTCCCGCGATTCCTCGGCCCATAAAGGGCCCGGATATCGTCGTTGAGTTAAGGTCAGGGAAGCAGGGGAAGCAGTTCTTCGGAGATCAATTGGAGATACTCCAGTCGGGCTGATTTTCCTTTAGGCAAGTTCAATGCACCGAAGCCGATGTGTTCCAAGCCGTTCTCTTGGTGAGCCCTAGCGATGGTCTCGGCGCAGTCTTGGGGGCTGCCGACGATCGCCCACTTTGCCAGATCGCGGGAGCCACCGAGGCCAAAGTCGACGGTTGTGGACTCTTGCATGTTGAAATTGGTATACAGGCCAGCCTTGGCTTCCCCGGCCGCGACGGCTTCAGAGATAGCTGTTTCTCGGTCACCCGCCACCGAGATCGATCGGTTGGCGGTCAGATGTCCGGTCTTCCCCGGTTGCTCCGCAATCGCCTCCCAATACATCTTAGAGAGATCATCGATGTCCTCCCAGTTAGGCTGCGGGCCCAGCAAACAAGCGTCTGCTATACGCGCGGCGCGGCGAACTGCGCCCCGGCTTTGGGCCGCCAGCCATATAGGCGGATGCGGTTTCTGAACAGGGGTTACTCCCAGGCGGCCACCCCGCACCGTCCAGTGCTGACCCTCATGGTTCACCTCTTCCCCGGTCCAAAGAGCCTTCATCAAAGAGACGGATTCTTCCAGGCGGCTGACGCGTTCCGTACGGTTGGTGCCGAAGGCCTCCAGCTCCTTCTCTACGTAACCTAGTCCCACCCCAAGCGTGAACCTGCCGTTGCTTATCTGGTCTAGAGTTGATACCTGCTCGGCGATGTCGACCGGATTGTGGTATGTCAGCAGTAGGATACCGGTCATCAGGCGCAAGCCTTCGGCATCTGGAGCTAAACGGGAAAGAACCTCCATGGGCTGAGGCCAAACGGTGGGATGGGCGATGAAATGCTGTGGCATATAGATAGTGGTGAAACCCATTCCCTTGGCATGCCGAAATATTTCGGCGGCTTCTTCGATCTGGTCGTAAAGGGGTCTGGAGGGGTCATCCATGTAGTCCCGGACATATAAACCAACGTCCATACTCATCCTGATATGGCAAAGATTGCCGGTGCGTCTCACAGCCCGGCTGGTTTTGGGCACCAGTATAACAAAGGGTCTGTAAATTCAGGGGAATCAGCGTCGGAGCATCCGGTGGCAGGAAGCGTATGCCGCTAAGATTCAATCATCCTTCTGAAAGGGATTTATCGACATAAGCCAAACCCTCAAGCATCAGGCCGTAGCCCAGCATCTCTTGCATCTGACGCTTGATGTTCAGAGTCATGGCCACTCTGCTGTAACGGACGGTTAAAAGTGGACGTTCGATAATCATCTTGGCCAATTCCCAGGCGCGCGGTAGCAGGTCGGTCCTGGGCAGCACCTCGCTGACCACTCCAAGCTCTAGCGCGTCCTGTGCCGATAGGGTTTGCCCTGTCAACAGGAAGTACCGGCCCCGGTTGCTGCCTAGGACCATGGGCCACACGACGTGGACCCCATCCCCGGGCACGACTCCTCGCGGAAAGTGTGGGCCGTCTTGGAATGTAGCCGTTTCTGAAGCCAGAACTATGTCGGACAACACCGGAATCTCCGCATGGATGAGTGCGGGCCCGTTGACTGCGCCTATAACTGGCACCTCAATGTCCAGCAGGTTAAGCAGCAGTCGTTTGCCCTCCCAGTAAGTCTTGTCCCAGTCTTTCGGCATCCTGCGGGAGGACCGGCCGGGTTCGAATTCAGCGCAGTAATTGTCACCAGTGCCGGTCAGGATCACGGCCCTGTTCTCAACGTCACTGCCGATATCTGCGAAAGCGTGGCCCAACTCCCGATGCGAAGGCTCGCCCCAAAGCAGGCTGCCATCGCCCGAATGGAATGTCACCTGTAAGATACCGTCGGTGCGTTCGAAGGCCACTGTTTCGTACTTGTTGGCGTATTCTTCCAAAGTTGCCATGTTGTTCCTCCCGTTTGGTCTCTCTCGTGGTCAATAAACTACCACATCAGGGCGTCAAATCCGGGTCTGATTGACCAAAAGTCCAACTCCACCATAAACTGCCTTCGGTCAACGCACCGAATCACCCGAACCAAAATCAAAGGAGTCTGATTTGAAGTACGACGTTATTGTGATCGGCGCTGGGTCCGCCGGTAGCACAATCGCCAACCGCCTATCAGAAGACCCGGAGCGGTCGGTGCTGCTGTTAGAAGCCGGTCCGGATTACCCTGACTTCGAGCATTACCCTGACGACCTCAAATATGGTTACACACCCGACGCTTCAGCCATGGGCGGCCCACACAACTGGTCGTTCGTGGGTACCGGGACACCTGACCGGCACGACTTGCCGGTCCCTCGGGGTAAGGTTGTCGGCGGTTCCAGTGCCATTAACGGCCAGGTATTCTTGCGTGGGATCCCAGAGGACTTCGAGAATTGGGCTGCCATGGGCAACGATGAGTGGGAGTTCATCAAGGTGCTCCCCTACTTCAGGAAACAGGAGACTGACGCCGACATCAGGGACGATTTCCACGGTTCGGAAGGCCCAATGCCCGTGCGACGATTCAAAGAGTCTGAGTGGCTGCCCTTCCACCAAGCCTTCCACGCCGCCCTGATTGAGAAGGGCTTCCCTCATGACCCAGATATGAACCATCCGGAGTCCACCGGCGTAGGCCCCATCCCGATGAATAATCCTGATGGCGTACGCATGAGCACCGGCTTGACCTATATAAATCTTAGTCGCCACCGCCTTAACCTCACCATCAAGGCCAATGTTATGGTGCGTCGGATATTGTTCGACGGGAAGAAGGCCGTTGGTGCGGAGGTAGAAAGCGGAGGAGATGTGTTCACGGTTGAAGGAGACCAGGTCGTCCTCAGCTCTGGAGCCATCGGATCGCCTCATCTCCTGTTGCTATCGGGAGTGGGCCCGGCTGAACAGTTGCAGCGCCACGGAATTCCGGTAGTGCATGACCTTCCCGGTGTTGGCCAGAACCTGCGCGATCATCCGATCGTTCCGGTGGTCTATAAAGTAAAGCCAAATCACCCTCAAGACCCGTCAGAGCCCCGGTATCAATTGGCTCTGCGCTACACTGCCACCCGCTCAGAAGACCGAAATGATATGCAGATACTGCCGTCGGCCTTCTCCTCCCCTATCGGATCTCCTGATCCATATGAACAGGAGGGCGTGCGTTTCACCTGTGTTTTAGAACTTGCTAATGGATTTGGCGAGTTGACGCTGGCCTCAAACGACCCCACGGTCCAACCTCACCTGAATTATAACTACCTGAAAGATCCCTGGGACCGAGAGCGGTTACGGGAATGCGTCCGGCTGGCTATGGACCTGGTTGAACATCCGCTTTACAAGGATATTATCGATGAGCGCCTGCAGCCGAAGGAAGCTGACGTTGAGTCTGATGACACCTTGGATGCCTGGATGCTCCGGACAACGGTGAATACCACTCACATATCAGGCACTTGCAAATTGGGGCCAACGACTGATGAAGGCGCAGTGGTAGACCAATATTGCCAGGTGTACGGGTTGGAGAACATCAGGGTGGCTGATGCCTCGGTCATGCCCAACGTAGTGAGGGCCAACACAAACTCGACCACCATCATGATCGGTGAGCGGGTGGCCGACTGGATCAAAGAGGGCTAAAGATGGTCAATAAACGCTGAGAACCGGTCAGTGCCTGTCCAGCTTACCTGTACGTTGGGGCCCAAGCCATTGCCCCACACTTTTTCGCCTGTTAAGCCCACTGCCGTGGAGATATCTCCGGCGTCCTGCATCAATTCTATGTGAGCCATTACCTCGGTAAAAGCCAGGAAGAAGTTGTGCGCCTCCACTTCCCGATTGGAGAAGTAATCTCTAGTGATATTGACCAGGTCTTTGGGCCCGGCTTTCATGACCTCGGTCAACTCGTAGCAGCGGTTCCGGTGGTGTTCCAGAATCTCGGTGGCGCGCTCTGGTCCGATGGGATTGAACTGCCCTCGATGAAAGGCGCGGTGGGCTGGGAGCACGGTTATGTCCCCTTCCAACGCGGCCATCCGCTTCAGTGATCTGAGCAGGGCGCCCAACCCATATATCTGGTTTTCGCCTTGGTATGCCGCCGGAAGTTTCGCAGCGAATGAGTGGTAGCTCATGGCTACCGAGGGGTGGGGCGTGATTAGTGGCAGTATGTGGTCTCCCGAGAACAACACCTGATCGAAAAGGATGCACAGCTCGTCGGGGGAATGTCCAGGTGTGTAGTAGAAGGTGAGACCGTTGGCTTGCAGCTCATCAGTTACCGGATGACTGAGGTTGAGGTCTCGGTTCAGTTTTCGGTGTTCCATAGCTCTGGTCATAGTGTCTGATTTTTCAAACAGGTCAAACCCCTGCACTTCTTTTCGCCAGCTGCGTTCTACATCGCGGCGGTCCGCCTGCAGCATGAAACCGTAGATCTCGTGGGCCCACAGCTCAGCACCGCTCTTCTGTATGATGGGCGGGCAACCGCCGTCATGGTCCATGTGCCCATGGCTGACTACGATGCGGGTAACGTCTGCCAGAGAACGGCCCAACTGATCCAAGCCCTGTTCCAGATAGCTGACTGATCCGTAGCAGCCTGGGTCCACGATGGTCAGATCATCGCCCTCGATGATATAGCACCAAGTAGGCCCAAGGGTGGACTGCCAGGACTGAGGAACTCCGATGGCTTTGATAACGGCGCCGTTGGCTGAAGTGTATTTAACCAGAGTCCCGTTTCCTGAGTCGTCGCCTTTTTTCAATATCTCGGTTTCTAGCATTGGTTCCTGTTTCAAGTTCTATCGCCACTATGTGCAATCGGCGGCAGACAAGCGGGTAGGCGCAGTTGTGTGGGCCTCTGGGATGTTACCATCTTGTATGGGAGATAAAAAGCGGGGGAGATGACTTTATGACCCAGTCGATAGGTATCGTTGGGTGTGGGGCCATCGGCCAAGCCTTGCTGCGGGCCGCTGACTCAGGCAAGCTGGGCGTTTCGGTAGCCGGCGTGACCAGCCGCGATGAACACCGGGCATACGAGTTCCTCAGTGGGCTGAACTCTCCGCCCCCTTATCTGAACCGCCAGCAGCTGATAGAGAAGTCTGACCTGTTGGTGGAAGCGGCGGGCGGGAACATAGTAGCCGACCTGGCCAAAGAAACCTTTGCCTCCAGAAAAGACCTTATGGTCATCAGCATCGGAGCTCTTCTGGACAATCCTGACATCATCGAAGAGTCTAGAGAAAAGGGATGCCGTCTTCTGGCTCCGTCCGGTGCCATAGCTGGGTTAGACGGTATAAAGTCTGCCTGCACCGGCCAGGTAGATCAAGTAACCATGGTGTCTCGCAAACCGCCCATCGGATTGGAGGGCGCGCCACACCTGGTGGAGAATGGAATAACCCTGGAAGGTTTGGAGGAAGAGTTGGAAGTCTTCTCCGGGACAGCCAGGGAAGCTGTGAAAGGATTTCCTGCCAACCTCAACGTCTCAGCTGCGGTTAGCTTGGCCGGTGTTGGTCCCGATAGGACCTTGGTTAAGATGTTGGCTGTGCCCGGGCTACAACGCAACTGCCATGACATTGAAGTGATTGGAGAGTTTGGCTTGCTTCAGGTGCACATCGAGAATAACCCGTCAGAAAACCCCAAGACAGGTAAACTCACCGCCTTCTCCATCATCCGTTCGGTACAGGACGCAGTAGACCCTTTCCGTATCGGAACCTAGCCCCAAATACAGCTCAACCGTTATTCCGGCCGAAGCCGGAATCTATCAAGGAAGTCCGTAACCTTCTTCGTTCTCAAATTAGGTCGGTCAATCAAAAATCTCCGCTCCTGTTTGTCGGGAGCGGAGATTTTTGGTTTGTGCGGTGACTAGGCGTTATTTAGCGTTAGCAACGGCCCCGCAGACAGTGTCTAGGATGAGCTGGGTCACCACATACGGGTCGCAGTTGGCGTTGGGTCGGCGGTCTTCGATGTAACCCTTCTGGTCGCGGGCTACTTGCCAGGGAATCCTGATGGATGCGCCGCGGTCGGAAACGCCATACCTGAATTCCTTGTAGGAACAGGTTTCGTGCTCGCCGGTCAGGCGCTCTTCGATACGGTCGCCGTAATTGGCGATGTGGAGTTCAGCGCGTGTTCCAAGGGCTTCGGCGGCTGCGACGCAGGCGTCGTAGTCATTTCGCATCTGCACGGTAGAGAAGTTGGTGTGGGCACCGGCGCCGTTCCAGTCGCCGCGGACTGGTTTGGGATCCAGAGTGGCGCTCACATTGAATTGCTCGCCTATCCGGTAGAGCAACCAGCGAGCCACCCAAAGATGGTCGGCGGCAGCGGGCGCACCGATGGGTCCGATCTGGAACTCCCACTGTCCGGGCATGACCTCGCCGTTGATCCCAGAGATGGCCAGGCCGGCTTCGAGGCAGGCGTCCAAGTGGGCCTCAACGATAGGCCGTCCGAAGACCTCGTCTGAACCGACTCCGCAATAATAACCACCCTGAGGAGCGGGGAAGCCGTTGTCAGGCCAACCCAAGGGCTTGATGCCGTCGAAGTAGGTGTATTCTTGTTCAATCCCGAACCACATGTCCATCTCGCCGAATTTTTCGGCAGACGCTGCGCAGGCGGCCCTGGTGTTCGAGGGATGAGGAGTCATGTCGGTCAGCAAAACCTCGCACATGACCAGCTTGTTGTTTCCCCCACGGATAGGATCGGGGCAAATGAATACCGGATTCAGGACGCAGTCTGAATTCTCACCGGGGGCCTGGTTCGTACTCGAACCGTCGAATCCCCAAACGGGAGGTTCTTCTCCGTCGGCAATCACCTTACCCTTGGACCGCAGCTTGGCGGTGGGTTTTTGTCCGTCAACCCAGATGTACTCAGCCTTGTAACTCATAATTCTCCGTCCTAATTTTCGTTGCCCTGCCAGGATTCACCTACAGGGATCCGCCGCCCATCTGTGGGCAAACTATAGCGAGAATCCCAAGGCTTGGTCAAATCTACCTTTTGCCATCGGCCGGCCCTCGCAAACTGAGTGGCTTCTAGTTGTAATCCAAGAACCACTCAACTAGAGTAGCATCGGTTTGTTTCAAGTATGTAAACTCGGCGGTCGGAATTGGGATTGCCCCGGGATTGTCATCTGTCGATCGCTTACAGCAACACAATTCAAGCGGAGGAATGGAACAATGACTATTGATGTAGCCACTGGCTTGGCTCGCATACTCAAACAAGAGGGCGTGGAATGGGTATCCACGTTCCCTGTTTGTAAGGTGAATAACGCCTTGGGCCGTGAGGGAGTGCCCATGGTGATGATGCGGGATGACCGTTATGCCGTGGCAGTGGCCGACGCTTATTCCAGGATAACGGCGGGCAGTAAGAACGGGGTTTGCACATTCCAAGGCGGCGTTAATGCCGCCGGACTACAGGTAGCGTTCGCCGGGATGGCCCAGGCCTTTGAAGACGGCTCACCGGTCCTCTGCATCACGGACGGAATACCGGCCGGGGAGACCGAGAATAGCCAGTTCGACGTCACATCTGCTTTGAAGACTGTGTCCAAGTGGTATGGCCACCTGGACAAGCCGGAACGCTTACCCGAGTTCATGCGCCGCGCCTTCACAATGCTGCGCACCGGACGCCCCGGTCCTGTGGTAATCGCCATCCCTGACTCTGACGCTCAGTACGATGACGCGTTAGATCCATATGTGCCAGTAAAGGGCTCTAAATATGCGCCGGATCCCGCTGATGTCGCTGGTGCGGTTGACCTG
>JAKUNK010000071.1:0-10590 GCA_022451945.1 Dehalococcoidia bacterium | reverse complement strand
CTGGCCTGACACATCTTGCGGGTTTTTGCGTTCGGCTAGCAGGATTCGGTGCTCAGCCACCTTGAAACACGTCATCCTCGAGTTTCCAAGTCGGCCTACATGTTCCAGTCCAAGGAACTCACCGTAGAACTCCTCGGATTCTTCCAGGTTGTTCACTGCGATGGACCAGTGGGTAACGTCTTGAACGTCTAAAAGCCCCATGATTTCCTCCTGATCTATTACGAATTCAGGTACTGGAAACTAGATTCTAGGTTATCAAACACCGCGGCGTCTGAGGGTATCTCCATGATAGCCGCTCCGACGTATCCTTTGTTGTCCAGGATATCCCGCATCTTTCGGCAATCAAGGTCGCCGTCCGTGACGCTGGGAAGGCTCTCCCCGCCGACGATCTGCTTGAAGTGGACAATCTTAATCATGTCCAGGGGAAGTGAGTCTAGTTCTGCCAATGGGTCGGAGTTCGGGAAACGGCGGAGTTGGTTAGTGGGGTCAGGGCAGAGGCCCAGACTTTTCCCGGCGGTCTCCGACACCAAGCTCCGCACTTCCTCAACAAGCATGGCCATGTTGCGAATGGGCAGGGACGAGTTCTCCATGGACATTATCACGCCCTGACTTGCGGCCTCTGTGGCCAAGCCGGCCAGACCTAGGGCTTCCTCTGGGATGTCCCTTGGAGTGTTCCAAGGACCTTCCAAGGGCGAGGGGTCCACCACTCGGAGGTGGGGCTGTAGCCCGCCGACCAGTTTGGCACCAGCCAGCGCCGCTTGGAACATCTCGCCTTGAGGGTCGATCTTCTGTGTCAGACACGGCAGGGCCATGGCCAGATCAAAGGTTAGGGATGGATAAGCATCAACCACAGCTTGTAGCTCATCTAGGTTGGGTCGCCAGTCATCTCCGGCCCCTTCCTCGCATTCCCCAAGGCAGGTCTGCCGCAGTTCGATGTGCTTGGCGCCTTTTTCCAACGCTGTGCCCACCAGTTCTTTGACCGTGTGCGAGGGCAATTGCTCCCGCCACGAATTGGTTATCGCGCCGTAGATCATCAGGTTCTCCTATTTCTAGACCAGGACTCCGAATCCGGACACGGTGCAGATCTCGATGCGGTTGCCGTCCAGGTCGTTCAGGTAGAACGCGCGTTGGCCGTCGTTCCTGGTTTGGATGTCGGTGGTCTCGATGCCCTTAGAGGCGAAATATTCGTAAGACGCATCAATCTCGTCCACTTCAAAGGCAGTGTGGTGGGACGGGGCCGAGGGGGCGTCCACGTTCTCGATGATGTGAATCATGGCCCCGCTGGGCAGTTGCAGCCAGTATAGGTGGTCTCCGTTGACCATCTTGGGGATCTGCCCTACGCCCAGGATATCCTGGTACCACTTGAGAGCAGCGTCCTTGTTTTTGACATTATAGGTTATATGGTTGATGTTCTTCAGTCGGATGTTGTCTGCGAGCATCGTAAACTCCAAAGAATGAGATTTGAGTCATTCTAACGCCCTTATGATAGTTCGGCTAGACCAGACACGAAACACCAGTGTAGGACCGTCTATTCTTTGGAAAGATGTTCTTTGGATAACGAGGGTTGAGACCAACGGTGGACTCTATGACCACCGCGAGGTTAATATTCCCCAAAAGCAATCGGTCAGTTCCCTTTCTTTGCAATAAACCAGGGGGAAGGACAAGAAAAATGAAGGCATCCATGTTCGCCGGGATGGGCTATTCTCAACGGGCAACGTTCCCTTCGATCTGGCCGGTATCGCCAGTACACGCGGACCCTGAGACTTCTGTACAAAGCTACCGCGAGGGCATGGACGAGTGTGAGCTGGCGGAGGAGATGGGATTTGATTGGCTGAGTTTCTCGGAGCACCATTATTCAGGCCGCATAGCTACCGGCACACCTTCTGTCATGGCTTCAGCCGTGGCCGAACGTTGCAAAAAGATCAAGATAGCCCTCCTGGGTCATTTGCTGCCGCTAAACAACCCCGTCAGAGTCGCCGAAGAATTGGCGTTGCTGGATAATTTAAGCAACGGTCGCCTGGTGGCAGGGTTCCTCCGGGGTACCCCCAATGAAGACCAGGTCTATACCGTGAATCCTGCGGAAGGCCGTGGACGCCTACTCGAGGGCATGGATTTGATCCTAAAGGCTCTCACCGAACCTGAACCTTTCTCCTGGGAGGGCCGCTATTACCAGTTTCGAACCGTGGCCGTTTGGCCTCGCCTCGTGCAGCAACCGCTCCCACAGGTGGTGGTCGGCACCAGGAGCGATGACACCGTTCGTTATGCAGCTGAGCACAGGCTTGGCTTGGGCGTGTCGTTCCTTCCTGTGGAGGAGACCGCTAAGATAACCGACAAATATCGCCTGTGGTGCGAAGAGGCCGGCTGGACTCCTGGCCCCGACGACATAGTGTATCGGGGTAGTATTTACGTGGCAGAAACAGATAAGTTGGCCAACGAATGGTTCGAGAGCCTCACGCAATCACGTCCTGGCCCCAACATCCCTATGCGCCGAACGGTTTCCGAGGCGATACAAGCAGCCCGGACCGGCAATACCTTCGACCTGCGCGGAGTCGTGGCGGGAAGCCCAGAAGGAGACGTGGTTGGTAACTCCCTCGGTATCAATTTCCTCGGTGGCCCGGACACCGTAGCCAGTCAGATTAAAGAATTCCATGACCGATGCGGTGTGGGAGTGATAGACATGCCCTTCCAACAGAATAAAGTCGACCACAAAGCTGTCATGAAAGAGATAGAACTGTTCGGGAAAGAGGTTATCCCGCAGATCAGAGAATTCGAATAATGCTGTTCCAGGAGAAACAACTTGAGGCAGACGGCTTCAAGATTCGTTACTGGGAGGCAGGACAGGGCAGACCTGTGGTGATGTTTGACCCCACTGGATGGCGTGAGAGCGTGCTCCATGACGCATTGGCCGAGCAGTATCAGGTTTTTTCACTGGAGCTTCCAGGCACGGGCGGTTCTCCTGTCAACACTGAGTCCGAGTCGATCGGAGATCTAGCATCTACTGCGGCGAAAGCTGCGGCCTCGATAACGTCAGAAAAATACACCCTCGCCGGAACGTCTTTCGGCGCCAGCGTAGCCCTTTGGCAAACCATATTGTCGCCGGAACAAGTGGAAGCTCTTATTTTGGTATCCCCCATGTCTATCAAGCCGCAACAGGTTCCAACTGCCGCAGACGCAGCTGACGCCCACCGAGTGCTCTTCGCCCATGAAGAGAATGCGGCGAAGCGCTCACACATATCCCAGGACATCTACGACAAAGAGTCTGAGTTGTCACGTCGTTTAGGGGTCGGCGTTCACGACGCCGAGGTCGAAGCCCGATTGGGGGATATTCATTGCCCGACCTTAGCGGTCTTCGGGCAAGAGGACCACTTCGTAACACCGGAAGCCCCTAGGGTGTATCGGGAGAAGATTCCCAACTGCAATATCGCTCTGGTCTATGACTCCGGTCACTGCATCATCGGAGACCGGCCGGAGGCTCTGGTAAACGCAGTCGTTGATTACGCTGAGCATTGGGAAACGTTCATAATCGGACACCAATCTGGGTTGATCAATCCATAGATTCAACAATGCGGCTAAGAATAAAAGCCCCAGCGAGAATCGCCGGGGCTTTTATTTTGCCAGTCGGTTTCGTTTGGCCTGACCGATTACTCTGTCGGGTCGATGAGCTTGTCCGTGATGGCTCCGTCTCGTAGCCCGGTATTCTTCACGCAATGGGCCCGTATGCCTGCCAGCGCCGAGTCCACCATGGAGGAGTCGAGCAGGTCGGCCGCCTCATTATATTCAGCGCCCCTGAGCAGGTCTGCGCCATTGTTTTTAATCTCCGACAACGCCCAATCTACCTGATCCGTAACCCGTACCAAGCCTTCTGGGAAGTCGGTGTGGGAATTACCGGGCCGGCCTAGTTTGTCGTAGCCGCCCTTGTGCCAGTGGCCGGGCGTGTCGTGGCAATCGTAACGTATGACTTCTTCGTTGCCCACATCAACTCCGATTGTTGGTCCGCCCATGCCCATGCCACGGACGTTAAGGATCCGACAAGGCCATACATATATCGAGACCTGTCCATCTTTGGACAAGGGTAGTGTAATCGCTTCCCCGCGGTAGGTTTCTCCGGCAATCTTTGTCGCCATAGATCTGGTCCTCCGATACCGGCCTGATTCGCCGGCACTTGAAAATATTCAGGTGCAACAAAAATAGCACAATAGAGGCTATGCACCAAATACTATTTTACGAACTAAGCCGGGTCGGCGCCTGGGTCGCGCCAAGCTTCAGGGGCACCGAGTCCGTGTTCCATGTTCCAGACGGGTACGTCGAAACACTTGCCGGTAACACCGGTGTTGGCGTCCTGGCTAGCTAAGAACGAGGTGATAGGAATTATGTGCTCCGGGACCAAGGAGACTCGGCTTGCCCTGGCTTGAGTCGTTCCTTCGGATCGCCGGGCGTCGTTCTGTTCGTCATAGCCGGTGGTGCGGGAGTTCCCCGGGATCAATATGTTCACCGCCACATTGTTTTCGCGTACCTCGTCGGCGAGGTAGAACATCATGGTCAGTGTCGCGGCCTTGGCCGATTGGTAGGGCATCTCCCGGCTGCCGGAACGCTGCGCCACGTAAGCGCCGCCGACTGCTGTGTGCATCGCTCCTCCGCTGATTACCGTGATGATGCTGCCGCTTTTTCGCTTGATCATTGGCTGGATGAACCGGCGGGTGACCTTGAGCGTCCCAAATACCCCTACGCCGAACATTTTTTCCCAGTCCGAGTCTTCGGTTTCCAGAGTGGTTATCTTCCCGGTCGGTGGAAACAGGTTCCGTTGCCGTAGGCTGGCGTTGTTCACCAGAGTGTCCACTGTGCCAAACTTCTCCATCGCGGACATGTACGAATTTTCCACAGACTGGGTGTCACTGATGTCCACTGTCGATACCAGCACTTCGTCTTGCCTGCTCTGAAGTTCTTTTTGGAAGGTGTCGTCTTTGTCGCCAGAGAAGCCGGAGGGGTCCCATGACAGGTCCATGGCCACCACCTTGGCCCCTTCAGCTAGAAATCCTCTGACCATGGCCCGTCCCAACCCCCTGGCCGCGCCGGTGACCGCTACAACCTTCCCGTTCAGATCGGACATACTTTGCTTCTCTCCTGGGACGACTTAGACAATAATACACGCCGCTACTCCATGCTATTATTGGGCCGCTAAACGCGGATCCGGAGGATCATCATGCCCTCTACTGGCAATGACTGGCTGAAGCTGACCATTGAAGAGACCTTAGAGCCTGATATTCCCATATGCGACCCACATCACCATTTTTGGGTTCAGCGGCCTGAACCTGTGGATTATCAAAAGTATCTGCTGCCTGAATTAGCTGCGGACGTGAATAGCGGGCATAACGTGAAGTCAACTGTGTTCATCGAGGTCCGGTGTGAGTACCGCGCCGATGGGCCAGATGAGATGAAACCCGTGGGTGAGGTTGAATATATTCAGACCATCGCTGACGTTAGCGCCTCAGGAGCTCACAGTCCGACCAAAGCCGCCGCCGCCATCATCGGACACGCAGACCTAAAACTAGGCGAAGGGGTACGGCCGGTATTGGAGGCTATGAAAACCGCCAGTCCCAACCGTTTTAGGGGCATCCGACATTCAGTGGGCTGGGACGAGAGCCCGGAGTTAGCTAACCGAGATATCAAGGGCGCTCTGGGCACCGACGGATACCGGGCTGGCGCCAAGGTATTGTCTGACATGGGGTTGATCCTGGAGAATTCTCTCTATTTTCACCAGGCCGAAGAATTGGCTGATTTTGCACGCGCCCTGCCTGACCTGACGATTGTGTTGAACCACATCGGCGGACTGGTGCGCGTAGGACCATACGCCAACCGAGATGACGAGGTCTTACCAGCGTGGCGCAAGGGAATTGAAGAAATGGCCAAATGCCCCAACATCGTCTTAAAGCTGGGCGGTGTGGGCCAGGCAAGATTCGCGTATGGATGGGACCAATTAGAGAAGCCCATTGGCTCTGAGGATCTGGCCCAGCAACTTAGCCCCCTGATGGAACATTGCATACGGCAGTTCGGTTCCGATCGGTGTATGTTCGAGAGTAACTACCCGGTGGACAAGATCTCCTATTCCTACAATGTGCTGTGGAACGCCTTCAAACGATTGTCCAGTGGCTATTCGCCCACGGATCGCGCCGCCATGTTCCATGACACCGCCGCTCGCGTTTATAACATCAACGTTTAATGAAGCCCATACAGGAGTAAATTTTTATGGATGTGAAACCATTTACCATTGCCGTAGAAGATAGAGTTCTCGAAGACCTTAGGCAGCGATTGGCTGACACCCGCTGGCCGGATGAGATTCCCAACAGCGGTTGGGAGTATGGAAGCAACCTGGCCTACATAAAAGAACTGGTGGAGTATTGGCGGACAGACTTCGATTGGCGCGCCCAGGAAGCTAAACTTAACGAGTTCAACCACTTCAAGTCTGAAGTGGACGGTCTGGACATTCATTTCGTCCACGAGAAAGGCAAAGGCCCGAACCCCATCCCGTTAATCATCACCCACGGCTGGCCAAGTTGCTTCTTCGAGATGACCAAGATTATTCCTCTACTCTGTGACCCAGCGAGTCACGGCGGAGACGCTGCCGATTCATTTGACGTCGTCGCTCCATCATTACCCGGATTTGGATTCTCTGACCATGCAAAGGATAGGGGAATGGAGGTCCAGCGGGTGGCTGGGATGTGGAACAAACTGATGACCCAGAACCTGGGTTACCCCAAGTTCGCAGCCCAGGGAGGCGACATTGGCAGCGGGGTCACGGCTCTCCTGGGGTTCGACCACTCCGACAGTTTGTATGGGATTCATCTGACCTCTGTCACCAGGCCTACGCCCTATCTTGGTCCTGGTTCTCGAGCGGTTACTAAGGAGGAACAGGCGCTCATCACCCAACGTAATAAGTGGTTCGATGATGAGGGCGGTTACAACCACATCCAAGGCACTAAACCCCAGACCCTTGCGTACGGGCTGAATGACTCTCCTGCTGGATTGGCGTCGTGGATCGTGGAGAAATATCGCACCTGGAGCGACTGCGGCGGCGACGTGGAAAAGAGTTACAGTAAGGACGAACTGCTGACCATAGTCACCATCTACTGGGTGACCCAGACCATTAGCTCATCAACGCGGATGTACTTCGAAAATCAGAAGAATGTGTGGACTATGGACAAAGATCAAAAAATTCCTGCGCCAGCAGGAATGGCGATGTTTCCCCAGGAGATATCTAAGCCACCTAGAGAGTGGGGAGAACGCTCATACGACGTGCGCCGCTGGACGGAAATGACGCGGGGCGGGCACTTTGCGGCTTTAGAAGAGCCTCAGTTATTAGCCGAAGATGTACGTGCGTTCTTCCGAGACTTCAGATAGGTATAAAGGTCTATCGGCCGAACTCTATACTCCCAGATAATAGCTTAGTAACTGGAGGCCATTTGCTTTCATTTGAAGAACGAGCCCAACTGTATAAGTCTGAGTCTCAGAGCTTTCAGGAGTACCTCAAGAACTTGCCTGACGAATATTGGAGTAAGCAGAGCGCTTGTGATGAGTGGTTAGTGGGTGATGTGGTCGCCCACCTGATTGGGAACTCTGAGTTCTATGCGGGCACAGTTGTGCGTGGCCTTCAGGGCGAATCATCACCACCAGAAGGGCGCCCGGAGGCTGGTACCGGCCATCCCTCGATGAGCGCCGAGGCACTGGCCAAGTCGTCCATCGCCGCCCGGGAACGGCTAGGTGATAAGTTGCTAGAGACCTACATCGAGAAGGACAACCATCTGGTAGATCTGCTCACTGGCCTAGGTCCGGAAGACCAGGCCAAGCCCTGCTACCACCCTGGCAGCATAGTACCTGCCGGGAACTTCGTGGACCTCCGCTTCAAAGAGATCGTCCTTCACCAGTGGGACATCCGGTCGGCTATTGAAGAGAAGGCAGGTCTTTCTGCCGCCAGCTTGGAGTCCATGGTCATCTTAATCCAGGAATCGTTCGCTTCGGGTTCACTGCGGTGGGCATTCTGGTCAGGTTCGGCTCTCGATAATCCGGTGCGCTACCGGTTCGAGGTGAAAAGCCCTGTGCCTGTGACCGCGGATATCGTTGTGGAAGGCGACAAGTTCCGCTACGAACAGGATGCAGGGGGCACGGCTGACGTGATGTTCCGTTGCCACACACACATATTCGCGCTTCTGATGTACGGACGAATCTCAGCCGCAGAGGCGATTTCGCAAGGACATTTGGCGATAGACGGGGACAAAGTATTGGCCGAGCAATTCAGCCAGTGGTTCAAGGGAATATAGAGGGCTTTGAATACTCATAATCTCTAACTGATATTGCTGAGCTACGTTGAATCACTGAGCACAGGAATGTTGACCATCCGAAAGGACTGATTGATCTAAGCTCTCTACCTGGGTTGGAGTTCAGGATGAACAGGATAAGACGCAGCGGAGCTCGTAAACTTAGTATCTAGTCCGCAGGTCCTAGCCGTTCTAGTGCTTCCCCGGCTAGCTGGTAGATCGACCAGCCGTTTAGACGCCGGGCCCCCAGGTTTTCGTAGAAGCCGATCGCCGGCTCGTTCCAGTCCAGCACTGACCATTCCATCCTCAGGTAGCCGCGTGACCGGGCTAACTTTGCGCCGAAGGTCATCAACTCCCGGCCCACTCCGCTGCCCCGCTTGTCTGGAATCACAAAGATGTCTTCCAGATAAAGGCTGGACCGCCCTGAATAGGTGGAGTAGTGCTGGCAGAATATGGCGCAGCCAACTGCCTCTGAACCTTGATAAGCGAAAACAGCTTCCGCATTAGCGTTTTCGCCGAACAGAGACTCGTGGATGTTGGCTTCAGTGGCCACAACTTTGTCGGATAGGTTCTCGTATTCAGCCAAACCTTTTATGAACTGAAGAACAAGGCCCGCATCACCAGGCAGGGCTGGTTCGATGCTTATCTCGGTGCTCATGACCTCTACCTAACCTTATAACGGTTGAGCAGGTCCATGTTCAGCTCGTACCCGATTCCTGGTCTGTCTGACACTGTCACATAGCCGTCATCATCAGGCTCCAGCAGCGGCTGGAACATCTCGACCCGAAGCGGGTCTACCGCCACCGGGTATATTTCCAGGAACTCGCCGTGAGGAATAGCCGCCGCTAGGGGTAGTTGTAGTTCCTGGCAACCGTGAGGGGCGATTGACACACCCCGCTCGGCGGCCAGGTCGGTGATGTCCTTGGCGATGTCGTAGCCCGGCACGATGCTCACATCCACATTCAAGATGGCCGCTCCTTTGTGGTCCAACAGCGATTTGAAATGTGCCAGGTGGTAGCCATTTTCCCCAGTGGCAATCTTCACGCTGGACACCTCGGAAAGTTGGCCGTGGCCTTCATAGTCATGGATGGGCAGTGGCTCCTCGAACCAGTAGACGCCGTACTGAGGAAGCTGACGGGCAAACTCTAAGGATGTCTCAAGGTCCAGCGAGCAGTTGGCGTCAACTAAAAGAGTCACATCATCACCGATGGCCTTTCGAGAGGCTTCAACCCTCCGCATGTCCCCGGCGACGCCAACATTGGGGTCGCCGATCTTGATCTTCACGGCCGAAGCGTGCATCTCCTGGACGTTGAAGCGCACCTCTTCCTGCAATTCTTCTAGTCCTTTACCTTCGGCGTAGTAGCCACCCGCGATGTAGGTGCGTATGCGGTCTTGGGCACCGCCTAGCATCTGATGGATGGATTGGCCCAATGCCTTGCCCTTGATGTCCCAGCAGGCTATGTTTATGGCCGCTAGCACCTGGGTGTTGATGCCTCCTGGCCCTAGTATCTTGATCAGCTTCTCGCCCAGGTCATGTGAAAGCGCCCTGGTCTCCATGGGATCTCGACCCACAACCAAAGGCCGGAAGTAATCGACGTATCCTGGGAACAGGTTAAGCGGGCGCTCTGCTGCAGTGCCGCCGTTCCAACCAGAGCCAGTGATGCCCTCGTCTGTGTGTACCGTGACTTTGTGCAGCCTGCCCGGTCCGTAGAAGTGTCCGCCGTTCCAGATGCCTGGCCTCTCCCACTCAAATACTTCGCTGGTGACTTCGGTTATCTTCATGTCGGGTTAGGTCCCTTTCAGGTTTGGTTCAGAGGCGGTCCGTATGGCGCAGACGCCGAACTTCTTGCAAGGAAAATACCATGGTTATGGCAATTGAACTCTCACGGCCACTGGCAACCGAATCTAAACCCTTCCGATTTGAAAGTTATGGTGTGGCAGTTATGGTTAGTGTCCGGCTGGCATTCTAGGAGTATCGAGACGCTTGCATTATACGCGGCTGTGCGGTCTTGATGCGCCGACCAATGGTAGGATGGCCGCTATTTATGATTGACTAGTTGTTACCGTCCGACCATAGTTGCATCCTGAGACTGATCTTGGAGGCAGGACATGGCGACACTCGTCACTGGAGGCACTGGATTTGTAGGGGCGAACATAGTTAAGGACCTGGCAAATAACGGCCACGATGTTGTCAGCTTTGACATCAACGGGCCAGACCAACTCCTACAGCAATTCATAGGAGAAGCGGCATCGAAAATCACTTTTGTTCAAGGCGACATCG
>JAKUNK010000070.1:0-10592 GCA_022451945.1 Dehalococcoidia bacterium | reverse complement strand
CGTATGATGTGTAAGACGCTGTGGCGAAGATGTCCCAGAACGACGGAAATGGGTCCTCAATGTTCAAGTTGCCGTCGTCCACAGAGGCGCCCATTCCGGCGAACACCTGGGCGGCACGCTCTGTTATTTGTACTACTTCTGGGTCGACCGCCGCGTAGCCGTAGTCGCTGCTCCACGCGAACTTCATTCCCTTAACTCCCTTGTCCAGATCGGCGGAGAAGTCCGGAGCCGAAGTGCGGATGGAAGTGACGTCACGGGAGTCCGGACCGGCTATCACTTGTAACAGCAGCGCCGAATCGGCAACAGTACGGGTTATCGGACCTGATTGGGAGAAATGATTAGCTGCTGGCCTGCCGTACCCGCCGTAGCGGGGTACTCGGCCCTGGGTAGGCTTGATTCCGAATAGTCCGCTGAAGCTGGCCGGGATGCGGATAGAGCCACCACCATCAGAGCCCGTGGACACAGTGCAGAGTCCCGCTGCTAGTGCCGCCGCCGCTCCGCCGCTTGAACCGCCGGGCGTCCGTTCTGTGTCCCACGGGTTACGGCAGGGTTCGCCTAGCTTGTTCTCGGTTGTGCCTGATAGGCCGAATTCGGGCGTGTTGGTCTTGCCCAGGATGATTGCGCCCGACGCCTTGACCCTCTCCACTACTATGGAATCAATGTCCGGCACTCGGTCGCGGAACAAAGCCGATCCCATAGTAGTGGTCACTCCCTTGGTCAGTTCAAGGTCTTTGATGGAGATTGGAACTCCGTGGAGCGGACCTAGCTCAGAACCCCTCTGCACAGATTCGTCAGCAGCCCGAGCGTCGTCCAAAGCCTGGTCGTAGCGCAGAGCCAGATAGGAGTTCAGTTGGGAGTCGAGGCGGTCGATTCGCTCGAAGAAGTTCTCCGTGGCTTCTAATGAAGAGACCTTTTTCTGTCGGATATTTCGTGCCAAATCAACAGCGGACATGAAAGCTAGCTCAGCGCTCATACCTATCCTCCCAATGCTATAATCGGGCCTGCTTAGGCTCAGGCGTATTATAACCGTGGTTCCAACTACCCGCCACGGCATCTGATGGATACCAGATAGAGGTGAAACCCCTTGGCTATGGTAGGAATAATCGCGAACCCGGCCGCTAGCAAGGATATTCGACGTCTGGTGGCCCAAGGTAGGGTGGTGCCCGATTGGGAGAAGGTGAACATCGTCCGCCGGGTGATGTTGGGTCTCCAGTCAGTCGGCGTTACCAGTGTTCTAGGCATGGCCGATAGCTCCAACTTGGTCTACCGGGCTTCAGAAGACCCCAAGCTTTCCATAGACCTTGATTTCGTGGATATGCCGGCCTTTTATTCTGAGGGCGACACCGTTCGGGCCGCCGGACTCATGGCGGAACAAGGGGTCGACTGCTTGGTTACTCTGGGTGGGGACGGCACCAACAGGGCGGCCGTGGTTGGCAGTAGAAGTATTCCGATGGTGGCCATCTCTACTGGCACTAACAACGTATTTCCAACCATGGTTGAAGGCACACTTGCGGGTCTGGCGGCCGGGTTGGTTGCTGACGGCAGAGTGTCTTTGGCGGATGTTGCGGTCTCTAGCAAGGTGATGAACGTCTACGTGGACGGCGAATTGAAAGACTTCGCGCTGATTGACGTGGCCCTCTCTAAAGAGCGGTTCGTGGCCAGCCGGGCTATCTGGGACATGGAGACAGTTTTCGAGGTGTTCTTGACTAGAGCGGAGCCTGCGTCCATCGGCCTCTCGTCCATCGGAGCTCGATTGGCCGCAGTGTCCCTCGCCGATGAAGGCGGTCTGCAGTACGGCATCGCCGACGCCGAAGCACCAACTCCTGGAGATCGAGTTGTTCTTGCTCCCATCGCGCCAGGGATTGTCCCTCCGGTTGCGATATCGTCATGGCAGCACATGGCCGACGGTGAGAGAATAGCCATCGAGAAACGGCATTGCACGGTTGCTCTGGATGGTGAGCGTTCATTTGCCGTGACTGATTCACAGCAATTGGAGATGGAAGTCCGCCGGGACGGACCCCCAATCATCGACGTTAACCTGGCTCTGAAAGTTGCAGCAAGTCAGGGATTGTTCAACTTGGCGACAGGGAACTAAACCTCGCTTTGCTCTCCGGGGTTGAACTTTTTTTCAGCCTTCTTATAGTTGTTGCCGCGTCAACAGTGATTGGCACCGTTGGGTTCGGTTTCAGTCTGGTGGCGGCGCCTGTTCTGCTGTTCTACTTAGAGCCTCAGCAAGTAGTTGTCGTGGCGAACAGCCTCATTGCGCTGTTGATGATTATGGTGCTGGCGCGCACTTGGAACAACCTGGAATTCAAGGCCAGTCTGGGTCTTGTCTTGGGTGGTATGGCCGCCACTCCCATCGGAGTCCTGGTTTTGAACTCGGCCAGCCCCAGCGCGCTGCGAATCACCATCGCCATAATGATCATATTTCTCGGGCTGTTCAGCTTGAAGAATGTCCAACTGCCCTTGGTCCAGAGCAAAGTGGCCGGTCCGGTATTCGGGTTCCTCACATCACTAGCAGTGACCACCATAGCCATCGGCGGACCATTGGGAGCGATCTACTCGATCTCCCAGCGGTGGAAGCCGGATATGGTCAGGGCATCTCTAGCCCTGTTCTTTCTGGCGTCCGATTTGGTGGCTTTCCCTCTTTACGCCGCCACGGGGTTAGTCGGAAAGGACACTCTGGCGAACATTGGGATGCTCATTCCAGGGCTAATCATAGGCTTCTTCGTGGCCCGGATGATCATCACCTGGATAAACGAAAGAATCTTCCGATATGTTGTGGTGGCAGTTATTGTGGTTGCAGGGAGTGTGACCCTGATTCGCGAATTCAGCAGGGTCTAAGCCTCCTCAACCCAATAACCATGAGTGGATTGGCTTGTTCTGTTAGCGCCAGTGATACAGATGAGGCTCTGACGGTCAGTTTGGTCAGGTCCCCATCTGTTTAGCCATCGTCCTCAGTTAGTTGTTGAGGTCGTGGAAAGCCGCCAAGGCGGCGGTAATGCCGTCTCCAACGGCTGAGCCGAGTTGGCGCGTGGATTCCGCCCGAGCGTCGCCGCAGGCGTAAACGCCAGGAACGGCCGTCCTCATGTTGATGTCAGTGAAGACGTGGCCGCCGGAATCCATCTCTAACAGGTTCGAAAGATATTCGGTGTTTGGATGGAATCCAACATAGATAAAGGCCGCAGCCATCGGGTACTCATAGGTCTTATCGGTCTTGAGATCTCTCACAAGTGCCCGATCCAACGCCATGTCTCCCCGGAACTCCTCGACCACTGTGCTCCAGAGGAAGTTGACTTTGTCATTGGCGAAAGCCCGCTCTTGCAAGACCTTGGCGGCTCGGAGCTCGTCACGACGGTGGATGAAGGTCACCGAATCGACTATACCGCTGAGGTAGTGGCCTTCGTCCATGGCTGCGTCTCCGCCGCCTACCACAACAACGTTTTGGCCCCGAAAGAAGTTTCCGTCGCACACCGCGCAGTAGGATACGCCGCGGCCGGCCAGGGCATCCTCGCCGGCAACCCCGAGCTTGTTGTGGGAACCGCCAGTAGCGATGATTATGGTCCTGGTGGTGAAGTCTCGGTCATCAGTCTTGACCGTCTTGATCTTCTGATCGAAGTTTTCGATGTCGACTACTTCTGTATATTCAGTTTCAGACCCGAACTTGGTGGTCTGCTGTTCCATCCTCATGGCCAATTCTTGGCCCTTGATGCCATCTGGGAATCCGGGGTAATTCTCGATCTCGTCCGTAATTAACAGCTGGCCGCCCGGGCCAAGTTGCTCGAGAATAAGGGTTTTCAACATTGCCCTGGTTGTGTATAGGCCAGCTGACAGCCCAGCTGCACCGGCGCCCAAAATAACTACGTCGTAATCTGCTTCCATGATTGCCGTATATTCTCCTAAATGTCAGTCAGGTTGTGCCTGTTCAAGTTGTGATTTGGGCTCTACCGGCCGAAAGTGAGTTGCTTGCCTCTTTGAAGTAGTCCACGGTCATCTGCAGCCCTTCTTCCAGGCCAATCTTCGGTGACCAGCCGAGCTCTTGTTTCGCTCTGGATGAGTCTAATGAAATTCGGTACACCTCACCAGCCCTGTTTGGGGCGTGAAGCGGGTCCCACTTATAACCTGTGATGCCTTGGAGCAACTCAAAGATTTGGTTAACGCTTGTTGCCTTTCCGGTCCCGATATTCATAGATTCGCCGTCGCCGCGGTTGATGGCGGACAGGTTGGCGTCGACCACATCTGATACCGCTACGAAATCCCTTTCTTGTGTGCCGTCACCGAATATCTGGGGCTGTTTACCTTCCAACATGGCCTGGGTAAAGATGCTCACAACCCCAGCTTCGCCGTGTGGGTCTTGCCGAGGTCCGTAAACGTTTCCGTACCGCAACGACGTGAAGTTCAGACGGTACAGGCGATGGTAGAAGCCTAAGTACTGCTCGGCAACCCATTTGGACATCCCGTAAGGAGACGCAGGTGCTATCGGTGTGTTTTCTGGGCTAGGGGTCGTTTCGGGGTCACCGTATAGAGCTCCACCGGTACAAGAATAAATGATTTTCTCAACGCCGACCCGGCGAGATGCTTCAATGACTCGAAGCGTACCCAGCGCGTTAGCGTTGGCATCTTTGATAGGGTCTTTCGTAGACTGGGTTACACTGGTCTGCGCTGCCATGTGGAACACCAGATCAGGCTGCTCGCGCTGAATGATGTCGTCCATGGCCGGTTGAGTGATGTCTGTGTGGTGGAACACCGCCGCGGAGTCCATATTCTTGATCTTACCTGTGCTGAGGTCGTCCATAACGACCACTTTATATTCCAGTTCTAGCAAGCGGTCTACCATATGGGATCCGATAAAGCCGGCGCCGCCGGTTACCAATGCCTTTTTACCGTCTGCCATCCGCGCCTCATAAAGGTTCTAATGAATGGGGTTCGCAATCCCGTGATATTACGGTTGGAATACTGATTCCACCACTTCAAACATCATAAACCCAAGGAGATTGCAGTTCAACGTTGCGGTTTAGATTCTTACGCGTTCCCTACAGCGGCCGATTTATGGAGAGCCGACCAAATCTGTGTTACAGTTTTCGCGCCTACCCGCAGGTGCCTTTTATGCAAGAACAAGATTGACCATCCCGTGGAGGTTAGCACATGGCCGAACAGATAGGATTCATCGGACTTGGAATCATGGGGAAACCCATGGCCCGCAACCTGCTCAATGCGGGCTACTCCCTGATCGTTTACGACATTGTGGGAAGCAATCAGGAAGAGGTAGTTACCGACGGCGCGACCGGAGCTTCGTCTAGTAAGGAGGTTGCTGCTGCCAGTGACACCATCATAACCATGCTGCCCGATTCAGCCGATTCCGAGAAGGTTATCTTGGGGCCGGACGGCGTCTTGGAAGGCGCCAAGAGTGGTTCGGTGATCATAGACATGAGCTCCATCGCCCCTTTGGTTTCCCAGCGTATCGCCGCGGCTTGTGCCGAGAAGGGCGTTGAGATGCTAGACGCTCCGGTTAGCGGTGGCGAGCCTGGCGCAGTGGCTGGGACCCTGGCTGTCATGGTCGGTGGTAAACAAGAAGTCTTCGACAAGAGCTTGGCACTCATGGAAGTCATGGGCGGCAACGTGGTGCTGACGGGCGACATTGGCGCTGGCGGAGTCACTAAGTTGGCCAACCAGATCATCGTGGCCGCAAACATCGAGGCCTTAAGTGAGGCTCTTGTGCTCTCCCAGAAGGCTGGGGTGGACCCAGAGAAAGTCTTCAACGCCATTAGGGGCGGACTGGCCGGAAGTGCGGTGATGGAGGCCAAAGGCCCCATGATGCTCAACCGAAATTTCCAGGCGGGCTTTAGGATACGCTTGCACCAGAAAGACCTCAGGAACGTCCTCCAGACCGCACAAGAACTGAACATACCATTGCCCGTAACATCATTATTGCAACAGGTACTGGGAGCTCTGGTCAACGAAGGCGAATCGGAATCAGACCACTCAGCAATACTCAAGTTTGTGGAGGGTCTGGCTAAGGTTGAAGTCAAGTCCGGCGGATAAAGAAAAGTCGTTCTCTTTTCAGCGGAAGCTTAGGGCGAGAAGACATCAATCGATAGCTGGATTGTCCGGTAGAGGCCGTTGTTCGGCCTCCTTTCGCAGAAGGGCATCATGAGCGTGACAGACGTGCATTCTTAGAGAGATGTTGAACCTAGTCGAGTTGAGAGTTCAGCTTTTCCAGACGGTTCAGGGCTGTATATGATCTTGGGCATTTTCGCTCACGGAGAATGTACGCCTAGGATGAGGAATTCTCCTTCGATATGTCGCCCACCAGGGATGGGATGATAAGGTCGCCGCTTGGTAATGCGGTTGGCCTGGATGGCCAAGTCTGTATCCGAGAAAGATCAGGGATTTAGTGTGATGTTTATCCCCAAGATGACTATGGGTTCCTGTGGGCGGCTTGCGGCGATCGTGTCGACCATCGATATCGTATCCGCCACCTGTTGACCCTGCGTTAGTCGGCCAAATATGGTGTGGAGACCGTTCAAATGAGGGGTCGGCACTGTGGTCACGAAGAACTGGCTGCCGTTGGTGTTGGGGCCTGAGTTGGCCATGGCCAATTTGCCTGGCTCGTTGAAGATCAAGCTTGCAGCGAGTTCGTCTTGGAATTTGTAGCCAGGGCCATGCATGCCGGTTCCGGTCGGGTCTCCTCCTTGAATCATGAAATTCGGGATAACCCGGTGGAAGATCATATTGTCGTAGAACCCGTCATTGGCCAGGAAGATGAAATTATTCACGGTGACCGGAGACTGTTCTGCGAATAGCTCGAATTCCATATCTCCCTTGTTGGTTCGGATGACGGCCGAGTACTTGGCCGTTGGGTCGATACTCACCGGAGGGGCTTTGTAATATTGGGTAACCAGGACACCGCCCATGTCAACCAATCCTTTGACTGGATCGGGACTGGCCGTCGAGCTGGGACCTGCGGCCGATGGAGGCGGCAGTGTTGAGCTGGAACCCGCGGACGATGGAGGCGGCGATGTCGGGGCCACAACTGATGTTGGCGGCGCTCCTGTGGGCTCGGGGCTGGGAGTCTGTAATACGCAGGCAGCGAGGCTGATGGCCACAAGGGAAGATGCGATGAGGAATTTCAGTTTCATGCCCAAAGGATAACATAGCTCTGGCGGCCGATTCACGTCTGTTCAACCATTATTTGTCGTGCCCTATGAGTAGCCTTGACGTGATTCTCTGGGTCGCACGTTCTTCCACATTATCTGACAGATAGCGGGCCATTGCCTGAACTGTGACGGGATGGATCTCGCTTCTATAGCCGATTATGTCCGAGTCGGGTATGGAGAATCCTCTGGCGACGGAGACCGCTGACTAGTTTGCCGCATTCATACTCCGGGCTATCTTCTCTGCAGATAACCTGCGTGGTCGACGACCACACTCGAGTGTTGGTCACTTTCCATATCGCTGCGGGTTATGGTGAGGTCGCCTCCTCGAGTGATCAGGACCGACTTTCCTATCCGGAAATGTTGGACCTCGGAGATGTGAGCCAGTATGGGGACAACTGTCCGTTCATTCGGAGCAGGTACCTGGCGAATTCCAAACTCCGTGATTGCGCCTAAGGGTTTCATGACTGCCCTGTGCACTTTTCGGAGCATCTGTGGCAATTCGCGTGTTAGCCTGTATTTGTGGCCAGACTAACGTTCTAGTAGGGCCGGTCGTCGTCCTCATCGCCCCATAATTCCGGGTCTTCCCAGGGTTGCAATCTTTCTTCTGTCTGGGAGGATGAACGAAACTTAGAGGCTATGAATCGGATGAACAGGATTCCTAGCACCAGAATGATAAGCCCACCCAAAAGCCAACTATTGAAGAAAACGATAGCCGACGGGCCGTCATTCTGATTGGTTCGCTCCGGAGCTGAAGGCGCTGGCGGATCTGAGACGGTTGACTGACCTGCCCATCGGGCATCCAAGCCATCCACGTCGAACCCGTACACGTCTACCAATGAGGCATCCACGGTGTTGCCGTTGCTCAACTGGCCTATGAACCGCTGAAACCTGTCCTCCCCGAATTCATCGATCATAAACGCCACTACGCTCAACGACTTCTGATAGAAAGTGCCGATGGTGTGAGGTGTGCCTGTCATGGTGTTCATGGCCCGGAGAGAATTGGTGCGGGAGCTTAAACTTCCTCCGCTCAAGATCTTAACTGATGGGTTCATGTAGCTAGCGAATCCCTCGTCCAACCATGAGGGCACCGGCAGGGCGGCGGTGCCCATAGCCTGATTTAACAGCAGGTGAGCGGATTCGTGGACAATCAGTCCCCTGTCCATCCCAAGGCCCAAGAACAAGTTACGTTCTGGGAAGGCGAATCCCTGGAAGGTTTGCTGCTCAGTGGTGGTGCGACTCTGTTGCGGGAAAGCATCCAACGTATGTGAACGTCTACTGTAGATCACGCCCTTGATATCATCGGGCTGGTCGAGTTGCAGCAATCCTAGAAGGCGCGAGAAGTCTGATCCTAAGAGTTTGACCACCGCGCTGACCCGTGAATTGGATTGGTCATAGTAACGTAGGGTTAGTGGACCTACCTTGGTCTCTGCCCAATCGAATCGGGTATCCTCATACTCCAACACTGTGGGTTTCGTGCGTACCACATTCCCCTGGGAGTCCGTGATCTCGTAGTAATACTCAACCTCAGTCCCAGGCGGCAGGTAGGTCGAGATTTCACCCGCGAGGTTCAGACTGGCTGTAATCCGGTTGGCGGTTACAAAATCCGGATAGGCGTATGCCCATACCCGGTTGCCAATGGTCCGGTAGAATATCCGCACATCAACGATGTCAATATCCCCTTCAGCAGTCACCGAGAGATTGACGTTGCCGGGGAAAGCAACATCCTCGCTGGTGGTGACGATTTGGATTTCTTCGCCGGTTGCCGACACATTGGACGCCGATATCAAGACAATTAGCAGTGAGCCCAGAAAGGCACGAAGTATGGCCCGTTGGGCGGTGATTATTGGGGACAACAATCGTATGGCAGAGAGCGGCAAATCAGATTCGTCTCAGTGGATTCTATCGGGCCGGTTTTCAATCGTCTTAGTAAATTATACGTTGATTGCCCGCGTACGATTCTGGCAATGATTTTGTGAGGTTAATCGATCGACTGTTCCATCTCCAGCAGCGATTTCTTCCGCTCTATTCCCCACCTATATCCACCCAGGCCCCCGTCTTTACGCAGAACCCGGTGGCAGGGTATGACCAACGCCACTGGATTGGCCCCGCAGGCAGTGCCTACCGCACGAGTCGCATCGCCTTTGCCCAGCACCTGGGCCACTTGCTGGTAAGTGCGAGTCTCGCCGTAAGGGATGCTTCGGAGTATTTGCCATACCTGCTGCTGAAAAGCTGTGGCTCGGATGTCCACCGGCAGATCCAGCCCGGTCTTCTCTCCATCCAGGTAGGATAGTATCTCCGCGGTCCAAATTGCCAGATGACCACCGCCAGGTTGAGGACTGGCCGACGGGAATTTGGTCAGCAGGTTTTCTTCCAGTTCTGAGTTTGAGTTTCCCAATTTCACCGAGCAGATACCCTTATCGGTAGCTGCAACCAGCAGCCGCCCCATGGAACACGCGACCACTGTGTGATAGATATCCATACTCGTCCCTACTGTCTGTTGAAATGACTTGAGTTGACTAAGGCCAGCAGCTTGCCACCGACGGTGGTTATCCGAGTGGTCACCACTACTAGAGTACGGCCTGGATGGACTACGGTGCTTTCGGACCGTAGTGTGCCTTCTTTGATATTGCCCACGATCTGGGATGAGATGTTCACCGCCACCGGCATCTCTTCCAACGTCAACGATCGTTGCAATGCCGCCATTGCGGCAAAGGTGGCCGAAGTGTCAGCTAAGGACACCATGCTCCCGGCGTGGATATGTCCCGAAGGCGTTGTGAGGCCCGCATGGACCGGCAGCTCAACCACCGCCCGGGTTTTGCTTACCTCGATGACCTGCATCTTCAGAAGACCCATCAAAGTGCCCTCGAAGTGGTCTTCCACCCATCGGGCCAGCGCATCTGGACTTAGGTCTACGGGCCATTGTTCCATCTAGTTTCTCGGTCAGGCGATTTAAGGTTCCGCAACGTCACCAGAATACTCCAATCTTTTGGGCAGTTCTATCCGGTTATTGCTCTCAAAGTTAGATTTTGAATGCCTCGTTTTGATTGGTGACTTGCGGTTGTTGTTATGTCGCACAAATGTTCTATATAATCTGCCCTCAATCAGAACCCAGTCTTAAACCATGGCCATAACTAGGCACAAAATTAGAATAGAAAAGACCTATGACAGACCGTTCCATAGCTTGCATGTTAGTTACTCACCTCCCGGTTAAAGCCGAGGTGCGCCGCTATACCCGACTGCGAGGAAAGCCAGTGATCATCACTGAGAGTTACGGCTCCAAAGACCTGGTGCTGGATAGCTCGGCAGAGGTCAAGGGAGTGATTGCTGGGATGCCCTTGGCCGAGGCAATGGCCAGATGCAAAGACGCCTCTTTGATCCAGGCCGACGCTCCTTACTACAACAACACCTTCGATAAGTTGATCAAAGCCTTGGAAC
>JAKUNK010000007.1:0-8471 GCA_022451945.1 Dehalococcoidia bacterium | reverse complement strand
CAATCTCGTCGGCCAGGTGCCGGGCTTCCTGATAGGTCTTACCTTCCCTCTGGTAGAGGACCACTAGTTCAGCAAGTGCAGGTTGTTAACCCGACCCACAGCCATGGCCTAAGTTAGAGCACCACTAGCCGTTGGTGCGGGCGAGGAGTCCTCGGGCAGCGGCGATAAAGTCTACCGGGTTATCGCCTTGCACCAGATGGCCAGCGTTTTTGACGGTCTCGGTGGTGCAGTCGGTCATCACCTGACCCATCTTTACCAGGGTTTCTTCAGCAAAAATGTCACTGCGGCTGCCGCGTACCACCAACGATGGGCAGTCCACCGCCTCAACGCACTCCCACAGTTTCTCTGTTGTCCAGTTGGGGTCGGCGCCGGTACGGGTGCGGTTCTTGGTCTCTGGGTCCCATTTCCAAGACCATTTTCCATCAGACGTCTCACGGATGCTGTACTTAAGGGCACCCAGCACTTGTTCATCTGTGCGTCCGGTGTATTCTTTAATCCGGTCTGCGAATTCTTGGAAGCTGTCCAGATTATTGGGCAGTTCCCTGAAGTTTCGGATGCGATCCTGACCCTGCCGCTGGGTTTCCGGCCCAGTGTCCACTATCGTCAGCGACCGCAGTGTCCCGAGATGCCGTGACGCCCAGATAAAGCTGTTGCGTCCACCCATAGAATGCCCCATGAGGTTGAAGTCGGTGAGGCCGAGGGCGCCAATCACTCCGTCGATATCGGCCTGCATCGCATCTAGGGAATAAATTCCATCGGATGCCCAGTCGGTATCTCCGTGGCCGCGCTGGTCAACAGCAATCACATGATACGCAGAAGATAGTGCCAAGCTGACGAAGTCCCAACTGTGTGCCTGCTGTGAGACGCCGTGCAGCATGACAACGGTGGGGTTTGACGAATCGCCCCACTCTAGATAGTGGAAGTTCAGGCCGTTGGCCTTAATCGTGCGGTCTNCAGGCTCATTCTCTTCGGTGAATGGCACNCCCATTTTCCGCGCAGCTTCGTGCAAGGACAAACCCAGTGAATGAGACGCCATCAATTTCCCTCTCGGTCAAAGTCCAAGACCATGATAAACCGAGTGTCAATATTTCGGGGGTAGGACAGTCGTATTCACTTTCGGAATTCACTTTCAGGGTGGCTGATGCTATTATTACTGGGTTGCGCTACAGGATTCCTTGCAACTGTTTCATAAGTGCCGCTCTCTACAGGAATTAACCTCCAGAGGCTGGCTCTATCTCCAGCAAGCAGCACAAAACCGATCGGAGACCATAGTCCCATGACAACTAACGCAGTCCAGATCGAACTGGACCCACGAGAATTGACAGGCAAAA
The DNA here is from genome assembly GCA_022451945.1 of Dehalococcoidia bacterium. GTDB lineage: Bacteria > Chloroflexota > Dehalococcoidia > Lucifugimonadales > UBA3495 > UBA9611. Next base: position 7,140 of record JAKUNK010000007.1, on the reverse strand, counting down.
AGGTTGGGCGTTTGCGCCGGGCGGGCATCGTGCCCGTACACCTTTACGGCCCTGGTATGGAGCCACGGGCCCTGCAATGCCAGACTACCCAGTTGATTCGGGTCCTGGCCACCGCCGGCGGCGCCACTCCTATCCAAATCACCATTCAAGGTGAGTCCGGAAACCACTTGGCTTTCGCCCGCGAAATCCAGTGGGATCCCAAACATGATGAACTACTCCACGTAGACCTCTTGGCTGCTGACGTCAGCCGGCCGGTCACAGCGCAAGTGCCAGTGATTCTCGTCGGAGAGTCGGCGGGTGCCCGTAACGTGAGCGGCACCGTGATGCATCAACTCCGCACAGTAGACATCCAGGCACTCCCTCTAGAGATGCCTAGTCAGATTGAAGTGGACATCTCAGTGATGGAAGAAGCGGATTCAGTAATTCGTGTGTCTGACCTACCTGTGCCGGAATCCTCCACTATTCTATCTGATCTTGAAGAGCTAGTCGTCCGGATCGAGCTTCCCAGAGTTGCCGAAGAAGTGGCGTTCGCGGGCGAAGAGGGGTCGGAAGGTGAAGAAGCCGAGGGCAGTGGAACCCCAGAAGAGGCAGCCGAGGAGTAATCTTCTCAGCTAGGTCGGTCCATGTTTCCAGTTGCTTTGACGGCGGGAATCAGAAAGTCTAATAACGCCGGAGGACCGTACCCTAACGGGCAGGTTCCTCCGGCGGTTGTTTTGGAGATAGGAAAATGTTCCTGACCTACATTGGAGAATCAGGCATCACCGGCATCACATCAACCGACCCTTCGCAAATGCACCAAGTCTACACAGGGTTGTTCGTGCACGAGAGCCAGTCAATCTCCATAAATGGCGAATTCAATGCGTTATGCCGCCGCCATTTCGGCACACCCTTAGGAGAAGAAGGCGCGCCCGATGCGCTGAGGCCGGTAGACATCTACCAAGGTCTGGGCTTTTTTTCTTCTTGGCCTATCTTAAAGAGAAACGAACTCATCCAAGACTGCCTGGGGATTATGGTCAGGCGGGAAACCCCGGTCATCACCTCTTACGTGCATAAGCAGGATTTCCTCAACGCCAGAGCCACCGGAACCGACCCATATATCACACAATGGGATACCCCGACAGGCCCACTGGTAAACAAGTTCTTCTTCGCCGTCAGCATGTTCCTTGACGAACTCAACCTGTCTCTCATGTCTGAGGACCAGATCATGGACGGGTCAATGACCATCGCCAACCACTCCCTCATCGTTGCCCAGAATGGGGCTTCGGTAGAAGCAAGGTTCATGTCCGAATTCCTCCGTTCCGACGAAGGGATCGACGCCACCGGCCTCATTGACGACATCTGCTACGTGGAACAGGAGCATTCGGTTGGTAGTCAATTGGCCAACCTGGTGGCATATTTCGTACGGCGCTGGCTACAGAATCCAGACCGGCCTCACCCGTACTTCGACGGTCTGCGCAACAATAAGGTTATCCAAGTCATTTACCCAGTTACGATCTAATCGGCAAGGCTTATTCGCCATTGAACGGAACCCAGTAAGTCTACCGCCACCTCGGTGCCGTAACCACCTCCCAACGGTAAAGCAAGTAAGAGACATCGCCTGCGGAATGTCTCCGTAGGCCCGAATCTGTAGGTTTCCTGCCCGTGCCGAGCCAAGGTCCATATTCTCCACCACTTCGGCTAACAATCGCCCAACGTCCTATAATAGTCCAACTCCAATGCGATGGCCCCTGGCTATACCCCAGGCGACCGGAAGAACACAATCACCGTAATCCAGGCCAACTCAGGCACGGCTCTGGTGAAGGCAACGAAGAACCTTAGCCGAGGTGTGAACGGTGCCTGAGAAGACTGGTTTTCCTTTACAAGGCATGGGCTCAGCATTACAATCGCTAGTCAGACAAGACTACGCTTTCCGCAATTTTCTACGTCTTTTTCACTCGAGTTTTACGCCCCTTGCGGCCCAGGACTCTAAGGAATCAATGGCAGACCGAGAAGACACACTTCTAGAGAACCGGGTCACCAAGCTGGAACGCATCCGCGCCAACGGCATAGACCCATACCCAGCCCGTTTCCGCCGTTCTTACGATGCTGCTGCTGCTACGGCATTGTTCGAGGGATTAGAAAAGACCGAACCGCCAGACGAGAAGCTTCAAAACATATCTCTGGCCGGACGCATCATTTCCATGCGCACCATGGGCAAAGCAGCCTTTCTAGACCTCCAAGACTCCTCCGGTATCATTCAGGCCTTGCTCCGCCAGAACAACCTGGAAGCCGGATTCGACCTGATAAAAGACTTGGATATCGGAGACCACTTGGGCGTGCGTGGCAACTTGATTCGCACCCGCACCGGACAGGTGACCATCGACGCCATGGAACTGACCGTCACCGCCAAAGGCATGCGGCCGCTCCCCGAAAAGTGGCACGGGCTAAGAGACGTCGAGACCCGCTACCGTCAGCGCTATCTAGACTTGATAGCCAACCAAGACGAAATCATGCCCGTGTTCGTGCTGCGGTCCAAAGTGATCCGCGGCATCCGTAAGTTCTTGGACGACCGTGGATTTTTGGAAGTAGACACGCCCATCCTAGTACCAGTAGCCGCCGGGGCACATGCCAAGCCCTTCGTCACTCACCATAATGCCTTGGACGAGCAGCTCTACCTACGCATCGCCACTGAGCTATATTTGAAGCGCCTAATTATCGGCGGCTTCGACAAGGTTTACGAGATTGGCAGGGTCTTCCGGAATGAGGGCATCGACCAGGATCACAACCCAGAATTCACCTTGCTTGAGAGTTACGAGGCCTACGCCGATTACAACGATGTGATGGACATGGTCGAGCAGATGGTCTCAACTATCGCCGACCAAATGAACGGCTCCACCAAGATTACTATCGGAGATCAAGTCATCGACTTCGCGCCTCCGTGGCAGCGAGTAAACCTGCGTGAAGAACTAGAGAAGCGCAGCGGGATAGACCTTGAGATATACGATGACGAGCAATTGAAAAACAAGGCGTCCGAGATTGGGATCGTGACTGAAGTCCTGGATAGCAGAGGCCGTCTTATCGACAAACTGCTATCCACATTCGTAGAGCCTCATCTCGTCCAACCTACGTTCGTACTAGACTACCCAGAAGAGATGTCGCCTCTAGCCAAAGGGAAGCCTGATGCACCTGGATACGTGGAGCGATTCGAGGCATTTGCTTTCGGCATGGAGATTGCCAACTCCTTTAGCGAACTCAACGATCCCAAGGTACAGCGAGAGCGGTTTGAAGAACAGGAACGGATCCGTGAGCTGTATCAAGATGACGAGGTTGACCGGCGGGACGACGATTTCCTGACAGCCATGGAGTACGGCATGCCCCCCACCGGCGGCTTGGGTATCGGCATCGACCGGCTGGTGATGCTTCTGACAGGGCAGCCATCCATCCGCGATGTGCTTCTGTTCCCCCAGATGCGCACGCTGCAAGGTGATTCCACAGAAGAGCCCAAGTAAGCCATGTTATCCATCGAACATATCCGTGAACACCCAGATGAAGTACGTGCCTCTTTGAAAACCAGGGGAGAAGAAGACTCCATCACCGAAGTGCTGGAGTTGGACGCCCAGATTCGCGCTGCCATCACTGAACGGGACGACCTGAACGCCGAGCGGAACAGAGTCAGCAGGGAGCTAGGCCAGGCCCGCTCCCAAGGCCAGGGGATTTCTGAAGATGCTCGGGCCGAGATGCGGAAAATCGGCGACCATGCCGACGTCCTGAATGAGAAAACCAAAGAGTTGGGAGACAAGCTGAACAAGCTTATGCTCGACCTGCCCAATCTGCCTCAGGCCGACGTGCCGGTGGGAGAGGACGAGTCAGGGAGCGTAATCGTCCGGCAAAACGGCGAGCCTCCGGTATTGGACTTCACCCCCAAGCCCCACTGGGAGCTGGGGGAAGAACTGGGCATCATTGACTTCGAGCGTGGCACCAAGCTGGCCGGCAGCCGGTTCTACAATATGATGGATTACGGTCCCAAGCTGGAGCGTGCGCTCATCGGCTTCATGCTGGACCTTCACTCTAAAGACCACGGCTACACCGAGATATCCCTTCCTGCCGTCGTTAAACGGGACATCATGGAAGGCTCCGGAAACCTTCCCAAGTTTGCCGACAACCTCTACCACGACGACGAAGACGACCTCTGGCTGATACCCACGGCCGAGGTGCCCATAACGAACTTGTACCGAGATGAGATAATTCCGGCCAACACCCTTCCGCTCAAATACGTGGCGCAGACACCCTGCTTCCGCCGTGAGAAGGCGTCTGCAGGCCGGGACACCCGGGGCATCAAGCGAGTGCACCAGTTCAACAAGGTTGAAATGTACCAATTCGTGGAACCCGACACCTCCAATGACGAACTGGAACACCTGGTGGACCACGCCGAGGCCGTCTGCCGAAAGCTGGGTTTCACTTACCGGGTCCTGCAACTCTGCACGGGAGATATGGGCTTCGCGTCCTCCAAGACCTACGACATCGAGGTCTGGTCTGCCGGCTGCGAGGAGTGGCTGGAGGTCAGTTCCTGCTCTAACTGCACCGACTTCCAGGCCCGTCGGTCAAATATTCGCTACCGATCGGAAGAAGGTGGCCGCCCCCGCCTGCCTCACACTTTGAACGGTTCCGGACTTGCCCTACCTCGAGTCATCATTGCCATAATGGAGAACTACCAACAGCCTGACGGGTCGGTGGTTATTCCGGAAGTGCTGCGCCCCTACACTGGCTTCGACATCATTCCAGCGAAATCAGCTGATGGCTGACAGCTAAATTTTGGAGGCGTAACGTGGCCGGCAAAGTTAGTTGGGGAATATCCATTCCTCAGGTCTTCTTCGACGGACCTGTAGATATGCCGTTCATTGAGACGTGGTCGAAACGCGCCGAGGCCCTAGGCTATGAAAGCCTCTGGACCCAGGAAGCCATCACAGGACCTGTCCCTATCCTAGAGCCGGTCGCTCTCTTATCCTACTTAGCTGCCATCACGGAGAAAGTCCAATTGGGCACATCCGTGATCGTTGCGCCCATCCGCAACCCGATCCAACTGGCCAAGAGCCTAGGCAGCCTGGACCACTTGAGCAAAGGACGCCTGATTGTCGGTCTGGGTTTGGGCGGCAACCCCAACGACATCCCTCCATTCGGCTTCTCCGCGGAAAAGCGGGTGCGTAGGTTCACTGAGATCATCCAGGTGATGAAAGCGCTTTGGACCCAACCGGAGGCCCATTTTCAAGGCGAATTCTGGCAACTAGACGGAATCAAAATGGAACCTAAGCCCCTACAGAAGCCCCACCCACCCATCTGGTTGGGGGCGCGGCACGCCAATGCCCTTCGAAGGGCAGTCAAGCACGGGAACGGCTGGATGGGTGCGGGTTCTTCCGATACAGCAAGTTTCATCACAGGGGTTGACCAGACAAAGATGTACCTCGAAGAAGCGAACCGCGACCCCGATTCTTTCACTATCTCGAAACGTGTATACGTGGCAGTCGACGATGACGAGGACCGGGCCGAAGGTCGGCTTAAAGAATGGTTCGGCAAACGCTACGGTAACTCCGACATGGCCTCCCAAGTCTCTGTCTGGGGTTCCACAGCCAAAGTCACCGAAGGGCTAGCCAAGGTCACCAGCGCAGGCGCTGAGATGATTCTCCTCAACCCCGCGTTCGATGATCTGGAGCACCTTGAAGCATTGTCGGAAGAGGTCCTCCCATATCTTTAAACCAGGGATATTCTCACGGATCTCAGCTATAACTCTTATGCACGCCCTGGGAATTCAGACCAGCCGTACATCGGAGCGCACTGATAAAGTTATCGGACTAGGAGGGTCTCCGGGCCGATACGGCACGGTTTAAAGTGCTATATGTTTCCCCATATTATGTCTGCAAGAACTTTCCAACCGACCTGACTCAACAAAAGGCTTACCGCCTGTGGCATGACATCCTTTCCCGCTCAGCACGTAAACCGGAGCCCACCTTCGACAGCTAACCTTCCATCGGCTAGAATAAGCGCCGATTCAAATAGCGGTTAAACTGATACTGGAGTAAGAGCATGTCAGGAATTTGGCCCGGTGAGACACAATGCGTGGTGCTACTAGGATTCGATGTTGATGGCGTTTCGTCCTGGTTGAACCGAGACCCATCATTCATAAACCACCCAAGCCTCATGTCTATGGCCGAGTACGGCCCTTCAGTAGCCACGCCGCGCATCCTAGACATGCTGGAAGCCCACTCCGTCCCGGCCAGTTTCTATATCCCCGGCTATGTGGCAGAGACCCACGAGGACATGGTCAAGGATATCTTCGACCGGGGCTTTGAAGTGGCTCACCACGGGTACATGCACGAGCCGCCATCCACACTTACCCGCGAGCAAGAGAACGATGTCATCGAGTCCGGCATCCGAATTCTCAGCGGAATCACTGGTGAAATCCCGCTGGGCTACCGGTCCCCCAGTTGGGAACTAAGCGAACACTCGCTAGAACTGCTGACAGACCACGGATTCATCTACGATAGCAGCCTAATGGGGGACGACGCACCCTATATCGTGGACTCCGAGGCCAACGGCAAGACCATCGTTGAACTGCCCATCCACTGGTTACTGGATGACGCTCCCAATTTCGTCTATGCGCCGGTGGCCAACAGGCTAGGTCCCATGCGCAACCCTGACGAGGTATACGGCACATGGGTTGCAGAGTTCGAAGGCCTCTACCGCTACGGACGGGCATTCACACTGACCATGCACCCTCAGTACATCGGCCGCCCAGGCCGGTTGCTGATGCTGGAGCGCCTGATCGAACACATCAAGAGTTTCCCCAACGTGGAATTCATGCGGGCTATCGATGTAGCTAAGATGTGGCAGGGAAGCTAACTGCTTTCAGCATCTAGAACATCTTGCCAAGTCATGGCATCAGACTTAACATGGCCCCATATTCGCCTTGAGTGACAGTAATAGGAGTTGGACATGCCTAAGGTACACGACCGCGGTGGTTGGCCCAACGACGATCCTATCGACCACGACGAGCACGAGATGGAGGAATGGGAACGCCAGGTTGACGCCCTAAACGGTGTGCTCGGCGACAAGGGCCTCAAAAACACCGACCAACTGCGTCGGGCGATCGAGAGTCTGGACCTGAAG
>JAKUNK010000069.1:0-11079 GCA_022451945.1 Dehalococcoidia bacterium | reverse complement strand
GCCTGGGACCAACTGATGGACATCAACGCCAAAGGCGTATTCTTAGGAATGAAACACGCCATATCAGAGATGGAGAAAGTCGGTGGCGGGGCCATCGTCAACATCTCGTCAATATCAGGAATGGTGGGACAAAGCTACGTGCACCCCGGATATAACGCTTCCAAAGGCGCAGTCCGGCTGGTCACCAAGGCGGCTGCAGTTCAGCACGCTAAGAGCGGCATACGGGTCAACTCAGTCCATCCTGGTAGCATGCCGGCCATGTTAACCTCGGGCCCTAGGGGCGACGGCGGCAGCCAGGAGGCACGGTTGGCCGCCATTCCCATGGGACGGGAGGGGCTGCCCATCGAGGTGGCCAACGCCGTACTGTTCTTGGCATCAGACGAAGCGTCTTACATCACTGGCACCGAGTTAATGGTGGACGGCGGGTTCACCGCTCGTTAGTTCCCGTTTGATCTGATCAGGAGGCCTCCATGGGATTCAGGGTGCTCTACCACCTAAATACTGCCAACCTAAAGGGAGTTGCCGAAGAAGCCGCGTGGGCCGAGAGCATGGGCTACGACGGTCTTTGCACTGAAGACGCTGCCCACGACCCGATGCTGCCCCTTATGATGGCGGCATCGACAACGTCGAGAGTCACACTAGAGCCTAGGGTAGCCATCGCTTTCCCGCGCTCACCTATGGTCCTGGCCTATGCCGCTAGAGACTTGCAAGAGTACTCCGGAGGCCGGTTCCGCCTTGGTTTAGGATCACAGGTCAAAGGGCACATCCAGCGCCGATTCTCCACCGAGTGGACGGCTCCAGGTCCAAGGATGCGTGAGTACGTCCAGTCGTTGCGCGCTATATGGGAAGCCTGGCAGACGGAAGGGCGGCTGGCCTACCACGGAGAACATTACAACTTCTCTTTGATGACTCCCTTCTTCAGCCCTGGAAAATCGGACCAACCACCGCCTCCGGTGTTTATAAGCGCCGTTAACCCCTACAACTGCCGGGTAGCCGGCGAAGTCTGTGACGGTATCGCGCTCCACCCGATAACCTCACCCAAGTATCTGAAAGAGGTCATAAAGCCCAGCATAGCCGACGGCGCAGCCAGAGCAGGCAGGGACCCCAGCATGGTCAACCTTAGCAGCTCAGCTTTCGTGGTCACGGGAAGCAACCAGGCTGCCATCAATGCCAACAAAGAGGGCGCGAGGAAGCAGATCGCTTTTTACTGCTCCACAAGGAGCTATTCCAAGGTTCTGGAAGTGCAGGGATTCCAAGACCTGGGCCTATGGCTCCATGAGATGTCCTTGAAGCAACAGTGGGATCAGATGACAGACCTGATCACCGACGAGATATTGGACGCCTTCGCCATAGTCGGCGGCTACAGCGAGATACCCACCCTGATGAAAGAACGCTTCGACGGCCAGTTACACGAGGTCGTCTTCAACTCCGGTGGTCCAGGAAGTGCCGACGAAACAGAGATCCGGAAGGTCATCGAGGGATTACAGCGTTAAGTTCCAAGCTGATAGCTGACGACTACCCCGCCCACTTCCCTGCCTCCACCGCCGTCAGAAAATCGGACATCGTCCGGTTATACAGGTCCGGCTCTTCCAGGTTGATAGTGTGCCCGGATTGCGGGAATACGGCTAACCCGCAGGATGGGATGTTCCTTTTCATGAATACAGCAGGATCTACGCAAGGGGTGTCTTCGTCTCCAATCATGACCAACGTCGGGGCCTTGATCTGTTGCAGCTTCTCTTGAAGTTGATATATGGTCGGCCGCTTCATCTGGACTCCCCGGAATGTTAGAGAAGAACCCTGGGCCGAGTGCGCTGCCAAACCGGCATGGAACTTGGCCCAACCCACCGGGTCCTTGCGGAGGAATTGCAGCCGCTCGGCGCCTCGAGCGTAGCCATCGGCGAACTTCTCCATACCCTCTGCGACCATCGCCGCGCTAAGAGCATCCCATGAAGCCACCAACCTTTCCCGATTTCCGGGGTCGGAGCCTGCGCCCGCGGAAGCCACTACTATAGACCGGCACATCTCGGGATGGGCCATCACGAACCCCAGAGCCAATGTTCCTCCCATCGACAACCCTCCGACATGTGCCTGTTGGATGCCTAAGTGTTTCAGCAAGCGATACAGGTCTTCCACCTGGATGTCTTGAGAGTAGGCGGCAGGCTCGTCCGGTACGCCTGATGGGAGATAACCACGGTGGCAGTAGGTGATGACCTGGTAGCGCCTAGAGAAGTAATTCACTTGGGGTTCCCAACTCGTGATGTCCCCAGCGAACTCGTGGCTGAAGACCAGTGGATAACCCTCTCCCGTTACCTCGTAATAGATATCAACACCTTCAGACGAAAAAGTGGGCATAATAAACTCCGAATTGTTCTTGAGACGGATGATAGGCGGCCTATGCACGGCCGTCAATTCGGGGTTGCCTCTCACCAGCAAACAGGCTAGGCTTCGGCCAATCCTAAATACTTGGAGGACATCATGCTAAACAAAGTACACCATGTGACTTATGTGGTGGAGAGTATCTCCGAAATGGCCACCTACATGGAGAGAAGTTTCGGAATCAAACCCATAGCCACCGACGAATTCGCCGACGCCGGCTTCAAATCCATATTATTTCGGATCGGAGAGACCCTGGTGGACTTCTTCGAACCTCTGCGCGATGACACTACCATGGCTCGCCAACTGAAGGCCACCGGCCCAGGCGTTATGCATGTTGCCTGGGGCGTAGACGGCATCGACGAGGCGTTCAACAGCCTGGTGGGAAACGGTAACAAGATGCGCGGCGACGCCCCTGCCATCAGCCCCTTCGGCTACAAGACCGCCAACATAGAGACCGAAAGCTCCCACGGCATCCACTTCCAACTGGCTGAAGGCGAGCCTACCTAAATCAAGAGGACTAGATATGGAATACAACGCACTTGGCCGCACCGGTCTCGACGTGTCCCGCGTGGGATTTGGTGGTGGCGGTATTGGGGAAGTTTGGGGAGCCACCACCAGGGGTGAGGCGGTACGGGCTGTCCACCGGGCTTTAGACCTCGGTATCAACTACTTCGACGTTGCCCCGGCATACGGCGACGGCAAAGCTGAAGAGGCCCTTGGGACCGCGCTCCAGGGCCGTACCGAAAATGTCATTATCGGTACCAAGGTCAGAATTTCTGCCGAAGACATAGAAAATGTTGCCGGTGCAGTCAAGCGTTCGATGGAAACGAGCCTGCGGCTTTTGAAACGTGACTCGGTAGATATCCTTCATGTACACAACCGATTCACCGAAACGAGAGGTGAGACCCCGAATTCGCTGGCCGCCGAAGACGTCATGGGGCAGGTGTTAGAGGCCTACAAGGCGATGCAACAGGAAGGTAAGACCAGGTTCATCGGGTTATCGGCCATGGACCATCATGTGCCGACATTGAACCAGATTATGGAAACTGGAGAGTGGGATACAGTTCTCGCCTACTACAATCTGCTGAATTGGACCGCCCAATCATCACCTCCGCCCGGAGTAAACGTTTTCGACAATGGTCAGAACATCCTGTTGGCCAAGAAACACAACATGGGGGTCATCGGAATCCGGTCTCATGCTGCGGGTGCACTGACCGACGCAGTGGATCGGCCGATACCAGCAGACAATGAATTGTTGCGCCAGGACGTGGCAAGTGCAGCGCGCTTGGGATTCTTGCTGGACGACTCCATCACCAACCTCTCTCAGGCTGCGTTGGTCTTCTGCCTAATGAACAGAGACGTCCATACCACCGTCCCTGGCGTGAAAAACCAGGCTGAAACGGAAGAGATCGCCAGCTGTATAGATTTGCCCCACTTCTCCTCCTCACAGATGACATACCTCCGAGAGCTATACGACAGAGGCTTCTTGGACTAAACCTTAGGCCACACTTTGGTGGAGAACTCCTCCATCAGAGTTAGCATGCTATCTAAGTCTTCGGTCTGCCTTAGAAAGTCCCAGATCATAGTTGTGACTCCCATATCCTGGTAACTGCGAATGTCTCCAGCGATCTGATCTGCGTCTCCAACAAAGGGCAGGCGGTCCGAACCAGCTGGAGTTTTGGTCAGTTCGAACTGGTGGGTCCGGTAGATCGTTTCGATGGTTTTAGGGTCACGGCCGAAACGCTGGGCGTATTGGGCCAGACGGTCTAGGCCTGCCTTCAGTTGCTCCGGCGTACCCATGGGGAAGGTGGGATTAGACCCCAACGGATACCAACCGTCAGCCAACTCCGCGGTCCGACGCAGGGCCGGACGGCTCTCCCCACCCACCCAGATGGGCGGATGGGGTTTCTGTACCGGCTTGGGCAAGAAACTTATATCGTCGAAACTAATGTACTTGCCCTCAAAATGAGGGTCGTCTTCGGTCCACAGTTCCTTGAACGCCCTAATATACTCATCGGTAACAGCCCCACGCTCTTCAAATGGCGGGAGGCCTAAAGCCTGGAACTCCTCACGCATCCAACCAACACCGACACCTACCACCAGCCGCCCTCCGGAAAGGACATCCAAAGTGGCCAGCGATTTGGCGGCGACCAGAGGGTTCCGATGGGGGACTATCAAAACGCTGGTCACCAGCCGGATCTTACTAGTCTGGCCGGCAATGTACGATAGGAGCGTGATCTGCTCCATGGATTCGCCGGAAGTTGAGCCGGGGAATTCTCCACTTTCAGTGTAGGGATAAGGGGAAGAGATATTCCGGGGCACAAGGATATGGTCGCCGGTCAACAATGAATCAAAGCCGAATTCCTCACCTTTTTTTGCGATGATTCCCAACCTCTCGGGCGTTGCGAGCTGTCCTCTGCCGGGCAGAGTGAAACCGTATTTCATCGTTTTGACTCCAGGTTATTTAAAATTATTCATCTGGTCTTAGCCGACCAGCGTACTTGGTCCAACCGCTCCCGGCTCAAGAGGGTCCTTACGTGGTCCGAGCCTAGCACTCGGACACGGTCTACTATGTTCTCTTCGTGGAGATTTGCGGACTCGGTAAATTGACCCATTTGCGTCAGCGTGTTGGCCAGGCTGCTCCGGCTGCGCAAGGTATCTGGATGGTCGACTCCCAGCACCCGCACCCTCCGTTCAAATATGGCCTCAAACATTGTCTTCGCATCGTCATAACGACCGGCCGCGTAATAGGTGTTCGCCAAACGGCTCAGGCTCCGCAGTGTTTGAGGATGTTCATCTCCAAGTTTTCCCCGGTGGATGCGGATGTTCTCAGAGTACAGAACAAAGCACTCGTCATATTCGCGTGCAGTGCGCAAGCACCGGGCGAGCTCGCTCCTAGAGTTTATGGTCTGAAAGTGTTTCTCACCCTGGTGGTTCAACCTGGCCGCCAGCACGCCCCGCAATATCTCGATCGCTTCGTTGATGCGATTGGTTGAGTGAAGTTCCCTGGCCTGGGCTTCCAGCCAGGATTGAGCCGACGATTCGAATTCCAAACTAGAACGCCTTTTTGAGAACCTCCATCACCTGGTCTGCAGAGGTGATGGGGATGGGGTTGTTGCGGCAGCCGCCGTCGGTTAGAACCAACTGGGCAATCTCCGGCAAATCTTCTTCCGGTATCTCCAGTTCTCGAATCCGGTGAGGCATGCCCATACTCAGCACAAAATCGTCCACCGCACGGGCAGCAGCCTCGGCCGCCGCTTCGTCACTCATACCACTGGTGTCCAACCCTGCCGACCTAGCCAGCAGCGCCTGCTTGCCCGCTGAAACCGGACGGTTAAACTCCATGACGTAGGGCTGGGTGACGCACGAGGTGTAACCATGGCCCACCGAGTATTTCACACCCAGGATGTGCCCTATAGCATGACTCAACCCGGTAGCGAAATTAGGCGCTCCCATCATAGACATCCATGCGGCTATCAAACACTGGAGGCGCGCCTCAGGGTTTTTATCAGACTCTCGAGACTCCGTCAGATGGGTGAACAGTATCTCTGCCGCCGCCAATATCGGCGCGTCGATGGCGGGTTGATTACCGGCGGTGTAGAGGCGCTCGATACAATGGTCCAGGGCTTTCACACCCGTGGAGAGCCAAAGCCAGTCGGGGGTACCCTCAGTCATCACCGGGTCCAGCATGATCAGGTCGGCATAGAGCCGGGAGTGATGGACCCGAATCTTGTGGCCGGCCCGGTCGTCAAGCACGTTTCCACCGCCCATGTTGAATTCGCCGGCCGACAGAGTTGTGGGGATGGACACCTGCAACGGCAGGTCTTTTCCATCAAGGTCGGGCGACAACATCATGTCCTGCTTTTCGCCCAAACCGCGGAGCTGTTCCACGGTTGTAATGCCCTCGGCCATCAGCACCGCGATCATCCGGGAAGCATCAGAGATGGTGCTCCCACCGACTCCCACCAGCGTGTCCACACCGCAAGCGATCGCCATGTTGGCAGCCTCAACTGCAGTGGACAAGGGGGCACGTTGCGTCAAGCCCGAATATGTGCCAGCGGACATACCTCCCAGAACGTCATTAATACGTCGGACCGAGTCAGTCTTCTCAGCGACGGCACGCCCTGACAAGACTAAAGCCCGTTTACCGCTTAGCTTCTGAATCTCATCCTTAAGTGAATCGATCTTCTCATTTCCGAACACGATTCGCGTAGGCACCGTCGGGTCATACTCTCCCTGCATCGGGCTTTGAGGGGTCATATCTGCCTCACTATTGCGCATAAGTTAATCGGAAAGCGGGATTATTATGGTGAACCTGTCTTCGTCGCCGATGACACGGGTGGAGTGTCCGGTGCCAGTCATGTCTTCAGCCAAGAGCACCGCCCCAGGGCCATATCGCTTCAAGGTACCGTCGGGCAACCCGATCTCCACTGTACCGGTTAGAGAGATGCTGTATTGCCTACGAGGGGCTGTGTGAAAATCCAAGAAATACCCGGCCTTGACCATCCGGAAGGATATACCTGGGGTCTGCTCAACGGGCGAAGACAGCCCATGGGCCCCTTCGGTGTCTAAGAATTCGGTCATCTCGAATTCCTTCTCTTCGATTACGGACTTCCCGTCAGGGCCGGTGTACACATGCACGAATTCAGGCATTTTTCACTCCATTCTAACTATCAGCAGACTGCTTCTAGCTAATTTAGTTTGGGGGCGACTTTCTCATTCAACAATTGCACTGACTTTATCTGATGCTCCAGGGGGACATCGCAGCCGAAGTTGACCTCGTATATGACCTGGTTGATGCCCAGTTCTGCCTGGAGTTCCTGCAATCTCTCGACCACAGACTCGGGAGTGCCGTAGACCACCGTGTTGGCCAGCACATCCTCGTAGGTCATCGCTTGCAGCCTCTCTGCTTGGGCGGCCCGGTCGTCACCGACGGTTATACCAGACTGTCCAACTGAGTCCGTGATGACTCTGATCAGCCGCTGCATCTGGAACATAGTGCTCTCTTTGGGCTCAGAATATGCCTTCGCTTTGGTCTCTGCTACGTATACAGGAACCCGTAGACCAACGTCCACCGTCCCCTTATGCCCGGCCTTCCTCCGTGCGGCATGAAACTCCGCGACCATCGGTTTCAGATCAAGCAGCGTAGTAACACGAGATGGGTTGATGAAGATGGGATAGCCCATTCGCCCCACTAACTCAAAGGTGTCAGCGGAGGTTGCGCCTATCCTGATTGGCGGATGAGGCTTCTGAAGGGGTTTGGGCACAACACAAAGGTCGTCGTACTGGTAGAAATCGCCCTTGAACGAGAACCGCTCAGAGGTCCAGCTTTTGAGGATGATCTCGAGGCACTCGTCAAAGCGGTCACGGCTCTCTGCGTAGTCGAAGCCGTAACCCTGGTAGATGCGGGGGAAGGCAGCACGGCCTATGCCGAAGTCCAACCGGCCCTCGCTCAGGTGATCCAGCGTAGCGATCTCCTCGGCTATCTGCACAGGGTTCCGGAGCGGCAGCACATGGACCGCCAGTCCAATCTTAACCTTCTTGGTCCGGGCCGCGACGGCTCCAGCAACGGTAACCGGCGCGGATAATACCGACCGGCCGGGGTCAAAATGGTACTCAGCAAGCCAGACCCCCTCCGAACCCGACTCCTCAGCTGCGTCTATCAACTGCATAGAATCTCTAAATATCTGCGCCTGGGTTGTGTGGTCGTTCGAAGGGAACTCCACGAAAAGTCCGAACTCCATTCGATTCTCCGATGGGCGTGCATCCCGATATCAAAGATCAACCCGGTAATACTACCATTGGCACTACCGAGTTTTCCGCTGCACAGGTTTAAATTTGGAGATGCTGACTAGAACAACATGTCTACTTTGCGACGCAGACGCCCTATCCAGAAACGGAGAATATGGTTAGAGAGAACTGCTGGTAGTGACATAAGGATCATACGGTAGACCCAGCCACGGCTCACTTTCACAGTAGACTCCGGATCCAGCCACTCGCCGCTGCGAGCCAGACGGGCTAAGGTAGCCAATCCCAAGAGCAGCGGCCACAGGCAGGCCAATCGCAGTCTGACAGAACGTCGAGGGATGGCTACTAGATATTCTTCGGCAGCTTGAAAATGACCGATGGCAGTCTCCATCCATGGGAGAAGGACGGATTGAGCCCGAGATTCATTGGTCGGGTCCAGCAAATGCTCAGGACTCAGGCCTGCCACCGCCAATTCGTCCGCGGGCAAGTAACACCGGCCGTTGCGCAAGTCTCGGGGCAGATCCCGCAGGACGTTAGTCAACTGCAAAGCCTTTCCGAACCGCCGGCCAAGTTCTGACATCTTCTCAACGTCCCAAGCCTTCAAACTGGTCTCGTGAACTACAGAAATCTTAGTCCAGAATTCGCCGACACACCCGGCAACTAAGTAGGTATATCGATCCAGCTCTGCCCAGGTGGCCAGGGCCGCCAAACCGCCAGAGGCTTCTGTGGGGAAGGCGGTTAAGTCCATCTCCATGCCCTGCACCAATGTGGAGACCACCCTTCTAACCTGCTTTTGATCGGTGCTATCCAGGGTTTCCAGCAAAGCAAAGGCGTCGACCAAGGAATCGAACATCGCTCTTTCCTCTGATGAATAATCGGACAAGGAACGGGATACAAGGCCCCTAACAGCATGCAAATCATGAGGCCCGCTAACTTGGGACTTGAAAAACCGCAAATCATCGAGGTTCGCCTGTCGGCGTTGGGCCGAGGGGCTCTGGTCTGCAATGGTATCTGCTACGCGAGCCAAGAAATAAGCAAGGCCCACAGGTTTTCGCAGTCTTCTTGGGAGGATACGTAGACTCAAATAGAAAGAGCGCGAAATACTTTTCAGTACATCCTGTAGAAGCCGGTCTCTCTTGGCCGGAGTCAAAGATGATATCCAGCCAGGAGTCATCTTTTGGGCCATGGTTAGCGGGCCGGCGCGGCGGCCTCCGGAGAGGCGAAATGGCGGCGCTCCGTGTTCTCAACGGCTTCCTTAACCATCTCCTCTACCGCCAGGGCCTCCTCCAACCGCAACACCGTATGCAAATCAGCTTTGGTCTCGGGATGCTTGGGGACAAATAGCGTGCAACAATCCTGGTCAGGAAGGATCGACGTGGGGAATGTCCCGATGTTCTGTGCCAAATCTACAATCTCTTCTTTATTGTGACCGATCAGAGGCCTCAGAATGGGCATTCCGGCAACATTATCTACTACAGCGATATTGTCCAAGGTCTGGGAGGCTACCTGCCCACAACTTTCACCAGTCACTATAGCCTTGGCCCGGTTACGCTTCGCCAAGGCTTCAGTGATCCGCACCATGAACCGCCGGTATAGCACCACCCGGTAGGAAGGGGGGCAGGACAAGATTATCTGCTTCTGAATCTCGCCCAAAGGCGCCATGAATAGGTTGGACTCGTATTGGTGCCTGGTCAGGTGATCTACCAAATCAACAGCCTTCTCCATGGAGGTCTTGTCAACCATCGGGTAGCTATGGAAGTGGACGAACATCGCCTGGCAGCCACGTTTCATCATCTGCCATGCGGCAACCGGCGAGTCGATGCCCCCCGACAGCATAACCGCTACTTTGCCGCTCACCCCAACCGGCAGGCCTCCGTGGGCCTTCACCTCGTCGAAGTGGACCAACAAACCCTTAGTCTGGATATCCACATGAATTGACAACTCAGGTTCTTTGAGGCTCACATGAGCACCGGTTAGGTCTCTCACGAAGGTCCCTAGGTCTCGGTTGACCTGTTCGGAGTTCATGTGAAACCGCTTGTCGGCTCGGTTGGTGGTGATCCTGAATGAGTTGAAGCGGTAGCCTTCCAGCATCTTGGGCAGACTGGCTTTCAGGCCATCCAAGTCTTGGGGTAGTTCGTAGGCTTTATAGAACTTGGCGACGCCAAACACCTCTTTTATGCGCGATTTAACTTCTGGCCAGCATTCCTCGTCAGACAGGGTCAAGCCCACCATCAATTGACCTTTCCAGACCTTCTCTACCCCGGACCCTTTGGTGGCGGCGCGAAGGTTATCGGTCAGTTTGCGCATAAACCAGGGCCGGTTCTTGCCCTTCAGCGCTAGTTCATGGGTCTTCACGATGGCATGTGATTTAAGGTCTTGCATACCGGCCTATTGTACTCGATAAATCCAGAGATTCCCCAAATCCGACTTAGATCAGATTAGGAAACCCAAATCTCGGCTAACACATTTAAACGATTGCACGTCGCTACTATAAGCGGCCGAGTCAAACCCAGGAGAATGGCCAATGGCAACTCTAATACAAAATATTCCAGCTAGGTCCTCTTCGAGGATGCGGTTTGTCATCTGGGGAGTCGCCTTCGGCACTTTAGTGGCAGTTCTCATTCTTGGAACCAGGGCGATAATGGATAACCCAAGCGCAGCAGTGTTTGAAGGTCATGGGTTTGTAAGTCAGTTGGAGCGTCTTAGTCGTTGCCCGTGGAGCAGTAGGTGAAGAAAGGCCTAACAACCATTCCCTATTGGTGATGGCTTTAGCGGTGCTTTCTCTTATTGGAGGTACGCCCTACCTAGCATCACCGCCGATACGGGGCAATAACTCGATGGCGCTTATACTGAACCAAGCTGAGTGGAAGCTGCGCTTTAAACTCTACCTGAGCAGTCTTAACTTAAAGAGACTAGCCGCGGCGGTGCGTCTAGTCGAGGGCTAAATCTCTACGA
>JAKUNK010000068.1:0-11164 GCA_022451945.1 Dehalococcoidia bacterium | reverse complement strand
CGGCTTCGACCGCCAAGTAGTGAACAGCAAGGACAATCTTGGACAAGCAGTAGCTGATATCGACGCCGCCATCGCCGAAGAGAAGCGGAGGGTAGGCCGTTCGCCGATTCTAATCCTCTGATCCTTGGTATAATCTATCAATCCGACTCTATGCCGGAGACTAGATGACTCAGCACCCCGAAAAACTTCAGATCAGGCCACGCCTGCCGGAATGGCTCAAGGTGAGAATGCCGGGCAGCCCTCGCTACCTCGAGTTGCAGAACCTGATGAAGGACCAAAAGCTGCACACGGTCTGTGAAGAGGCTCATTGCCCCAATATCGGCGAGTGCTGGGACAGAGGTACCGCCACGTTCATGATTTTGGGTGAGATCTGCACCCGAGCCTGCCGCTACTGCGCCGTGACCACTGGCCGGCCAAATGGCCTAGACCTGCAAGAGCCCAAAAGGGTGGCCGAGACAGTCCAGTCAATGGGACTACGTTATTGCGTCATAACCTCGGTCAACCGCGACGACCTCCCCGACGGCGGCGCTTACATCTTCGCGTCCTGTATCAACAAGATTCGCGAGGTCAACCCGGACTGCCGGATCGAAGTCCTGATACCCGACTTCGCGGGTTCATGGACCGCATTAAAAAGGGTAATCGAGGCCAGACCCGCCGTGCTGAACCACAACATAGAGTCTACTGTCCGAATCTTCCCCAAGGTAAGGCCCAAGGGAAGCTACGAGCTTTCGATGGAACTATTGGCAAAGGCCAAGGATATAGATCCAAACACGGTTACCAAATCGGGAATCATCGTGGGCATGGGGGAATCTGTGGATGAGGTAATAGAGACCATGACCGACCTCCGCAAGGTCGATTGCGACCTCTTAACCATCGGCCAGTATCTCCGACCTTCCGTCAAACACTTGGCCATAGACCGTTTCTACCGGCCCGAAGAATTTGAAGAGCTGCGCAAGGCTGGAGAGACTATGGGATTCAAGCACGTGGCTTCAGGACCTCTGGTGCGTAGTTCCTACCATGCCGATGAGCAGCACGACGCAGCATCCACTGGACTTCTTGCCCAGCAGGCGACCTGACTTACTCTAGATTCAAAGTCACGGCCACGTCGCCCACCTTATTCCAAAGGAATTCCGGCTGAAGAGCGATTACCAACTCCGGTTCCACTGACGCCCAAAGCGCCGCGCCACTCCAGGCTCCTGCCCTCTTAGCGCACTCGATATCCCGGTAGCTGTCGCCGATGAAGAGACATTCTTCGGGAGATACTTCCAGCGACTCCATCACATCCTGTAATCCAGCCGGATCAGGCTTGGGCGACATTCCGTCTGCGAAGAACACCGATCGGTCAATCAACCCCCCCAACCCTGAGGACTCGAATTCGGGAACACCAAAATCTTGGCGCTTGTCAGACAGAATAGCCGTGCGGTAAGCCTTATCTTTGAGCCGCTTTATAAGTTCGAGAATGCCCGGATACAAGCGCTGTTCCTGCCAGACCACAGCGTGGTAATAACTCATGTATGTTTCTAACACTATCTCCTGATCACCGGGAAAGAACCAGGCTAGATGTTCCAGAAAGGGACGTGAGTATTCGACGCCCAAATCTGCAGTCGTTGGCTGTGGATAACCAAGGGCTTCGGCTGTCTGGTTCATCAGAGCCATGTGGATATCCCAACTGTTCCACAGGGTTAGGTCCCAGTCGAAGACCACCGCCCTTAGCTGTATGTCGATGCTGCTTTGCATAGTCCGGTCGCTAGAATTCTACAATACCCAATAGAATCCTAAGTTGCGCTCGACCCAAACGCCAATGCCCGTCATCACCCAGAGCAAAGATAATGGTCTACCAACATCACGGTAAGTTAATTTTTCGTTGGCATGCGGTTCCAAGAACTACATTTCCCCAGTGCTATAATCTACTGACAATCGGGCTGGAGGCAACATGAAGACGCGCGGAATCAATCACCTGGCAATGGTTACCAACGACATGGAAAAAACCGTCCGGTTCTATAGAGACATCATGGGATTCCCTCTGGTTGCCGCCATCGGTAACAACCCAAACGGCCTCAGGGCGCGGCACTATTTCTTCGAGACAGGCCCCAACTCGACCATCGCGTTCTTCGAGTGGGAAGGCGCCGAGGACTTCCACAAGCCCGCGGGTCTGGAAGCGACCGGACGGATCCAGTTCGACCACGTTTCGTTCGACGTCGAGACCGAAGAAGAACTACTCGAGTTGCTGAAAAAGCTTGAGGATGCCGGTCAAGAAGTGACTACCGTGGTGGACCACAAGTTCATCCACTCCATATACTTCCACGACTTCAGCGGCATCGCCCTAGAGGCTTCGGTATGGATCACCAATCCCACTGGAAAGGCGCCAGACTACTCCAACAAATACGTCTTCGCCGATGCAAATCCAGTGCCCGCTTTGCAGGAAGAGATGGACAAGGCGCGTCTGGTCGAATCCAATAGCTAACACCTTCCCAATCACTCGAGGTAAAGTTAAGAGGGTGGCCTTTGGCCATCCTTTTTTATTCGATCCACATGGCAAAAGAGATATAAATGCAGCAGAAACCAGACAAGATAATTGTAAATACCGAAGCCGTAACCATGGACCCATCAGTGCCGAGCGCCCGAGCAGTCGCCGTTCTGCAAGACCGTATCCTCGCTGTCGGTAATGACGAAGATATCAGACGACTAGCCAGTCCTGAAACCAAGATCATAGACGGCCAGGGGCTTACTTTGTTGCCCGGCTTCATCGACTCCCACATTCACCTGCTGTCTCTGGCCAGGACCACCCAGGAGCTTGACTGCAGTCCCGAAAAAGCATCATGCGTCGCAGCAATCGCCCACCGGGTTTTTGAGTGGGCCCGCATAGTCCCGCCGGGGGAATGGGTGCGATGTTATGGCTACGACGACATGGCGCTAGATGAACACCGCCATCCAACTCGCCAAGACCTGGACGAAATTTCGCCTCGGCATCCGGTGCGCCTAGACCATCGCTCTGGGCATGCTTCCGTGCTCAACAGCTTGGGGCTCCAGATGGCCGGCATAAATGCCGAGACCCCAGACCCGGTTGAAGGCGTGATCGACCGCGACGACAAAGGCGAACCCACCGGCGTCTTGTTTGAGATGTCTTCTTACCTTTCTCAACGCACAGACTTCGGGCGCAGCCAGAACAAAATGCGGAAGGGAGTGACCGCGGCGAACAGACTGTTATTAAGCTACAACATTACGTCCGTTCAAGACGCTGGACACGAGAACGGGTCAGAACGGTGGCGAGCGTTTAGAGATTTGATCGACTCAGACGCCCTTCAAGTCAGGATTACCATGATGGCCGGACGGCAGGCTGAACTGTTAGATATCGGGCTGTCCTCTGGCTTTGGCGACCACCAACTGCGCTTGGGTCACGTCAAGATAATGCTGACCATGAGCACTGGCACGCTCCACCCCAGCCTCAAAGAATTTTCAGAAGTTGCCGTCGAAGCCGTTCGCTCCGGCTTCCCCATCGCGGTGCATTGCGTTGAACAGGAAGCGGTCAAAGCAGCTGCTCAGGTAATCGCAAATCTGCCGCCTCTACCCATGGGAGTACCACCCCACCGCATTGAGCACTGCTCTGAATGTCCGCCGGGTGTACTCGAAGCGTTGCGCATCAGCGGAGCTGCCGTCGCCACACAGCCTGGGTTCATCCACTGGAATGGACCCAGATACCGGAAGAATGTGGCCGAAAAGTTACAACCCCATCTCTATCCATTCGGGCCGTTGGACGCAGCCGGAGTCACTGTGGCTTTCGGTTCCGACGCCCCAGTAATCGACCCAAACCCTTGGCCTGGCATCTACAGCGCAGTCACCCGCAAAGATTACAAAGGTATTCCCGTCCCGAAAAAGGGCGCATCCGTGGGCATCAGATCGGAATGGGCCATCCGTATGTATACCGTCTCCGGAGCCGCGTCCGAAGGCACCCTGGCAGACAAGGGTTCCATAACTCCGGGCAAGCTGGCCGACTTGGCGCTGGTGGATGCCAACCCGTTGACCATCGACTCCGATGGCCTGAAGGATATCAAGGCCAAAATGACCATGATTGGAGGGGAAATAGTCTGGGAAGGGCGCTGAAGGCCTAGANTAAGAATATGCCGACAACCGCCGATGCTANGCCGGGACACTGAAGGCTGACTACACCAGCAGTCGCGCATCCATGGACGGACGGGAATCGACAACTATGAAATCAAACCGCTAACCATAAAAATCACATTCCAAAGCGAGAGGCAAGAATCAAGGAAGACGGCCAAGACAAAGGCAGAGGAGTAGCCCATGTCAGTACTGATAAACGCATCCAGCTATTGGTGGCCCTGAACGTTGAGAGTAATGCTGTACCGGCTCCGAGCCGATCCAAGGAGCGTGATTAGAGACGGTTCGTCGCCCGGGCTTATTGCAGCAACGAACCAGAAAAGCGCTCGAATCATCAAAACTTTGACCAAATACCCATCTCAAATCTGCAACAGATAAACCCCTACGACTGCCTAAAACCCACTCTTAACCAAAACCAATCTGCTCACCCAAATGGAACTTGGTTACTCCGCTAGCTCCGACGGGCGATTATGTAGTCGGATAGGTCTATCAAGGACCGTTTAGCGGCGCAGTCAGGCAGTGTTAGTAGCGCCTGTCGGGCCTTGTCGCTGTAGTCCTGTACCACCTGCTCGCAGTCGGGGAGGATGGTCGAATCGTTGATAACATCAACCACTTTTTGCAGCTTGCGGTCATTGGTGCGGTCTTTGAAGAGCGACTGCACCAGGTCATCATTGGGATAACGCTCCATCAACATGATGGTCGGCAAAGTCAAAACTCCATTCAGTAGATCGTTCCCTACCGGCTTTCCGAGATTAGACACCTCGCCTTGGAAATCCAGCAGGTCGTCGCGAACTTGGAACGCCATGCCGATGTTGTAGCCGTATTCGCGCAATGCTTCGACCTCGTTCTCGGGCGCTTCACCCAGAACGGCGCCCGACTCACTAGCGGTGCGGAACAGCGAAGCCGTCTTACGGTAGATGCGGTCTTGGTATATATCCCTCGCCTGAGAGGCGTCGAAGGATGTGTAATACTCCATCAACTGCCCGCTAGCCAGTTCCATGATCGTCTCGGAAAACCGGCGGATCACCCGAATGTTGTTGGTGTCGCAGACAAAGGTGGCCGAGGTGGCGAAGACATAGTCGCCGAAGAGCACCGCCACATGGGGACTCCAGGTGTTGCTGACGGTCGCCCGGCCGCGGCGCAGTGGCGAGTTGTCCACTGTGTCGTCATGGATCAGGGTGGCCAGGTGCAGAAGTTCCACTGCGCTGGCCATGATGATGGGCCGTTCCTCGTCGTGGGGGTGAAACTGGGCTGCCAACAAAGTTATGGCCGGACGAACCCGTTTGCCGCCGCCGTCGGTCACGTATTGCAGCAGCGGTTGGACTGGAGAAGTCTCCGTTTCCGCCAGGCTGCGAAGTCTGTCATCTACTCTGGCCAGTCCGTCTTGGACCGGAGAGTAGATGGATGCTGTGCGTTCGTCTAGGCCGTGGACCATATTATTCTTCGGAGGCTCCGATACCAAGTTTCTGGACCTCTTCTTCGATTAATTCGGAATCCAGCTTAGTATACAGCGGCGAGGGCTGACGCAGGTCTGCGCCGGCCTTGATGCCCA
This sequence comes from Dehalococcoidia bacterium, assembly GCA_022451945.1. GTDB lineage: Bacteria > Chloroflexota > Dehalococcoidia > Lucifugimonadales > UBA3495 > UBA9611. The sequence continues at coordinate 5,496 of JAKUNK010000068.1, read as the reverse complement.
CAACGATGGTATCGAAGTCCCAAGCGCTTTCTTCGATGAGGCCGTCGAATCCCAGAAATTCGTGGACTTTCTGGGAGCTGAAGGGCATGAAGGGATAGAGGATGGTCTTCAGGCAGTTGATCGCCTGCATGGCCACGGTCAGGCTGGCGCCCGCCTGGTCCCGGTCTTCTTTGATGGACTTCCAAGGGGCCTTGGTGTCCAGGTAGCGGTTGGCTTCCTGGGCCAAACCGAATGCCTGGGTCACGGCCGCCTTGAATCGGCAGTTATAGAGACTTTCGTCGACTGATTCCATGGTCTCCCGGGCGGCGCGCAGCAAGCCTTCGTCGACCTCATCCAGCGACTGGATGCCGGGGACCTTGCCGTCGAAGTTCCGGTAGGTGAATGAGAGAACCCGGTTGACCAGGTTACCGTAGGTCGCCACCAATTCTTCGTTGTTGCGACGAACGAACTCGGACCAGGAGAAATCTGAATCTCCCGACTCGGGCATGTTAATCGACAGCAGGTACCGCAGGGGGTCGGGGTCGTATCTCTCAAGGTAGTCGGGCAACCAGACGGCCCAGTTCTGGCTGGTGGAGAATTTCCGGTTCTCCAGACTCAGGAACTCGTTGGCGGGAACGTCGTAGGGCAGGTTCAGGCCTTTGTCGTAGGCCATGATGATCGCCGGCCAGATGATGCTGTGGAAGGGGATGTTGTCCTTGCCGATGAAGTAGTAGCTCTTGGTGGCGGGGTTTTTCCAGAAGTCTTCCCAGCTTCCGCCGTGCTGATCGGCCCACTCGACGGCCGCCGACAGGTAGCCGATGACCGCCTCGAACCAAACGTAGATGCGTTTGGAGTCATAGCCGTCTAACGGCAGGGGCACTCCCCAGGAGAGGTCCCGGGAGATTGCCCGATCTTTGAGACCGTCACGGAGAAACTGGCGGGTGAAGTTCTTGACGTTGTTACGCCAGTGGTCCTGCTTCTCCACCCACTCCAAGAGGGGTTTCTCGAAGGCCGACAACTTCAGGAAGAAATGCTCCGATTCGCGGAACTCGGGCGTCTCCCCGCAGATGGCGCAGCGGGAATCATTCAGTTCTTGGGGGTCAAGGGTCTGGCCGCAGTTATCACATTGGTCGCCCCTAGCGCGGGTGTGTCCGCAGTGGGGGCAGGTGCCTTCCACATAGCGGTCGGGCAGGTAGCGGTCGCACTGGGCGCAGTATGCCAGCAGCATGTTGTCGGTATAGATGTAGCCCTTGTCGTGCAGCGACTTAAATACGTCGTGGACCACTTTCTCGTGGTTCTCGGTGTTAGTGGTAGTGAACAGGTCGAAGGTGATGCCCAGTTTCTGCCAGGACTCCAGGAACATGGCGTGGTAACGTTCGACGACTTTCTGGGGGGTGATGCCTTCCTGGTCAGCCCGGATGGTGATGGGAGTGCCGTGGGTGTCGCTGCCGGAGACCATCAGGACATCGTTGCCCTTCATGCGATGGTAACGGGCGAATATGTCGGCGCTAAGGTAGCAGCCGGCGATATGACCGAGGTGAAGTGGACCGTTGGCATAGGGCCAAGCAACAGCCACAAAGATACGTTCAGGCAAGGGGAAATAACTCGTTACGATTTACGGATTTAGTGGGGATATTCTATCATTGGGGGAGAGGGGAGTCCAAAGATGGGGGGTCTACGTTTAGTCTCCGCATTATGTCTGTTTGACAAGCCCCTACCCCACTGATACGATTCTTGAGTTAAAAAATTACGAAATCCGCTAGGAACGGGAGTAGTAAGGATACCCTGCCTGAGAGAGCCGGTGTTTGGTGTAAATCCGGTGGCAGTAGGATCCCGAACTCGCCCGGGAGCGGCCCGCCTGAAACACCAGTAAGGCGCGGCGGTTGACACCGATATAAAGTCTTCGAGTGGCCAGTGGAGTAATGGACGCCGGCCAGAAGAAGGGTGGTACCACGGGAAACACAAGCCCGTCCCTTCCAGTGGGATGGGCTTTTTTATTGGAATTTTCTAGGTGGAACTAAGGCGAACAATATGGAACTAACCGGCGCTGAAATAGTCTGCGAAAGCCTTCTGAAAGAGGGCGCCGATGTGTGCTTTGGACTGCCCGGCGGAGCGGTGCTTCCTTTATACGGGGCCCTCTCCAGCTACCCGGCCATCCGCCACATCTTGGTGCGCCATGAGCAGGCCGCCGCCATGGCCGCTGACGGCTACGCCCGCGCCACCGGCAAGGTCGGCGTTTGTATCGCCACGTCTGGCCCCGGCGCCACCAACCTGGTCACCGGCATCGCCTCCGCCCAGATGGACTCGGTCCCCCTGGTGGCGATTACCGGACAAGTGCCAAGGCCTGCCATCGGCACAGACGCATTCCAGGAAACAGACGTTACCGGCGTGACCCTGCCGATAACNAAACACAACATNCTGGTCATGGAGGTTAAAGACGTNGCCCAGGCCATCCATGACGCGTTCCACATCGCCCGCACCGGGCGCCCAGGTCCCGTTTTGGTGGACATTCCCAGGGACGTATTGCTGGGCGAGAAGACGGAATTTATCTGGCCCACCGAAACCAAACTGCCCGGTTACAGAATCCCGGGCGAGGCGCCAGATGACCAGGTCGCCGCCGCAGCCGAACTGATCAATAAGGCCCAGAAGCCACTGATCATGTCAGGCCACGGTGTGCTGATCTCACACGCCTACGGCCTGATGACCGAACTGGCAGAGAAGGCCCAGATTCCGGTGATAACCACGTTGTTGGGCATCAGCGCCATACCATCCGACCACGAACTGAACCTTGGCATGTCAGGCATGCACGGGATGGCTTACAACAACTTGGCCATTGACGAGGCCGACTTGATCATCGGCTTGGGTATGCGGTTCGACGACCGGGTGACCGGCCGGATATCGGCTTTCGCTCCCAATGCCAAGTTCGTCCATATAGACATCGACGCTTCAGAAGTCGATAAAAACATCAAGACCACCGTGGGCATGGTCGGCGACCTGAAGGCGGTCCTGGGTCAATTGCTGCCCAAAATCGAGCCCAACGTCCATATCAACTGGCGCCGGCGCATCGACCAACTGAAGGTCGAGCACCCGTCGCATCTCGTCAGGAAGTCCGATGAACTCTTGCCCCAGTATGTGCTCAAACGGTTGACCGAGGTCACCCAGGGCCGGGGCATCGTGGTCACCGGCGTGGGCATGCACCAGATGTGGGCCGCTCAGCACTGCAAGTTCAGCGAGCCCAACACCTTTGTCACTTCGGGCGGCCTGGGCACCATGGGATTCGAGGTCCCCGCCGCGCTAGGCGCACAAATAGGGCGGCCGGATACCACCGTTTGGTCGGTCTGCGGCGACGGCGGATTTCAGATGACCATGTGCGACATCGCCACCGCCGTGGAGAACCACGCCGAAGTCAAATTCGCGATCTTGAACAACAACTCCCTTGGCCTGGTCCATCAACTGCAAGAACTCTTCTTCGAGAAGGACTATGTGGCCAGCGAGTACTCGGCAAATCCCGACTTCGTTAAGATTGCCGATGCTTACGGCATCCGAGGTATCCGCGTCACCAAACAGGAAGAGGTTGTCGATGCAGTCCAGCAGGCTATGGAGACCGCCGGGCCGGTCATCGTAGATTTCATCGTGAAGGAAGACGAGGGACTCTTCCCGTTCATCCCCAACGGCCAATCGGTCAAAGAGATGCTGGAAGAACCGGCGTTCGAAGAGATTGCCTGATGACCCAAGCTAACCAAACCGAACAACATACTTTGGTCGCCCTGGTGGAAGACAAACCGGGCGTTCTGACCAAGGTCGCCAGCATGTTCCGCCGGCGGGGATTCAACATCGCCAGCCTGGCCGTGGGCAACAGCGAGCAACCTGGCCTATCCCGAATGACTTTCGTAGTCAACGGCGACGAATACACGGTGGGCCAAGTGGTCAAGCAGATGGACAAATTGATCGACGTAATAGAGGTAGCAGACATCACCAGCGAACGCATCGTCACCCGTGAATTGGCCTTGGTCAAGGTCAACACCAACCAGATGACCCGTGGCGAGATCATCCAGATCGTGAACCTATTCCGGGCCAACATCATCGACGTCAGCAGCGATTCGATGGTCATCGAAATCACCGGAGAATCGGACAAGATCAACGCCCTGCAAAACCTGCTGACGCCCTTCGGCATCCTAGAGATGCTGCGGACCGGGCTAGTGGCCATGGTGCGGGGTCAAGCCAACGGTACGTCCAACGGGAAAGGTGACCATTCAAGTCAGGCCAACGGCGTCAGCCACTCTTAAAGATTCAGCACAATAAGACGAATAAAAGGGAAGGACGAAACAAACATGGTAGACGTTTATTACGACAAGGATGCAGACCTAAAATTTCTTGAGGGCAAGACGATCGGCATGGTTGGTTACGGCAGCCAGGGCCACGCCCATGCCCTCAACCTCAAAGACAACGGCCAAGATGTGGTTGTTGGACTCTACCCTGAGAGCAAGAGCCGGGCCGTGGCGGAAGCCGCAGGCCTGCGGGTGGCAGATGTACCCCAGGTGGCCAAAGAGGCCGACGTCCTGATGATGGTCATTCCCGACCACATCCAAGGCCGGATCTACCGCGACCAGATTGAGCCGAACCTCAGGCCGGGCAGCGCCTTCATGGTGGCCCACGGCTTCAGCATCCACTACAAAGAGATCGTGCTTCCGGAAACCATCGACGTGATGATGGTTGCCCCTAAGGCCCCCGGACACCGGATGCGCGAATTATTCACCGAGGGCGTTGGGGTGCCCAGCCTTTTGGCGGTGCATCAAGACGCCACCGGAAACGCCAAAGACATCGGCTTGGCCTACGCCAAAGGTGTCGGCAGCACCGGCGCCGGCGTGCTCATGACCACCATCAAAGATGAGACTGAGAGCGACCTTTTCGGCGAGCAAACTATCCTCTGTGGTGGCGTGACTGCACTGGTCAAGGCAGCCTTCGACACATTGGTAGAGGGCGGTTATCCCCAGGAGATTGCATTTTTCGAGTGCCTGCACGAACTGAAGATGATCGTCGACCTGATGTACCAGGGCGGGTTCAACTACATGCGCTATTCTGTCAGCGACACCGCTGAGTACGGCGACTTGACCCGCGGCCCACGGATCATCGACGAGCACGTTCGCGAAAATATGCGCCAGGTCTTGAAAGAGATCCAAGACGGCACATTCGCCAAGGAATGGATCAGCGAAAATGATGAAGGTCGCCCTCGGTTCACTCCGCTACGGGAACAAGCCCAAAACAGTCAGATTGAGGACATCGGGAAAGAACTTCGCGCCATGATGCCCTGGATGGACCCCAAATAAACGGGCCCAAATAATCATGCATCCACCAGATTTGGATATTCAGCAATACGGAGCAATATCATGAGGAAAATGGAGGCGTTGAGCGTAGTCAATCATCGCTCGCTGGTCCTGGCAGGGCTGGCGACGGTTGACTACGCAACCCTGGCGACCCTTTCTAATCGCCGCGGTTAACGACAAACCGAATTCAATA
>JAKUNK010000067.1:0-11637 GCA_022451945.1 Dehalococcoidia bacterium | reverse complement strand
AAATCTTTGGGGCTCGATTACGACGCCCTGAAAAATACTAATTCAGGCCTGGTAATGGCATCGGTCACCCCATTTGGCCAGACGGGGCCGTGGAGCGGATACCAGTCTTCCGATCTGATTTCCTTAGCGGCCAGCGGATTCATGCAGATCACCGGTGACCCTGATGGCCCGCCCATGCGGCAGGGCAACTAGCAGTCCCATTTTCCTGGGGCTCAGTATGCCGCCGCCGCTATCATGGGTGCTCTGTTCTACCGCGATATCCAGGGCGGTGAAGGACAACATATCGACGTTTCTCAACAGGAGGCTATGATTACCTATTACACTGACGCTCATCCGGCCCTGGCCTGGATGCAGCGCGGTGAGAATGTGACCAGAGTCGGCACCAACTCGACCTTGGTGATTCCCTTGGGCGCCTACCCCAGCAGCGACGGCTGGATATCGGCCGGAATCATCACTCCCAGAGAGTGGGATAACCTCTCTCAGTGGATGTACGAGGTCACCGGTAACGAAGAGATACTGAATGACGATTACAAAGGCGGCAACCAGGATAGGGCTCCATTCAATGACATCATTACGGCTCTGGTCATCGACTTCACCACCCGCTTCACATCTGAGGAGCTTTTCCATCAGGGCCAAGAACGAAACCTGGTCTTCATACCGGTGAACACGGTGTCAGATCTATTGATTGATCCTCAGCTAGAGGCCAGCAACTTCTGGTTCGACCTGCATCACGCTGACGCCGGCACACTCAAATATCCCTTGGGCGTCTTCGACAGCGAAGAGGTCTCTCCGACGACCAAACCGGCCCCTCACCTGGGTCAGGATAACCAGGCAATCTTAGGCGGCGAATTGGGTTTAAGCGATGCCGAATTGTCTAGCCTTCGCTCTCAGGGAGCGATCTAATCATGCCAGACTTCAAAAAGCCGTTAGCCGGCATCCGGATCTTGGAGTTGGGCCCTTATGTCGCGCTGCCTATGACCGGGCGCATCCTTGCATCCCTTGGAGCCGAAGTCATCAAGGTCGAGACCAACAAGGTCTTGGACGAGATGAACTTCATCCCGGCTTGGTCTCGCGGCGGTGGCCAGCCGGAATTCCAGCGGGCTAAGAAGCGGATCACCATAGATGTCCGCACACCGGATGGCATGGAAGTATTCAAAGAGTTGGTCAAAGTGAGCGACGTTTTTATGACCAATTTCCGTCGGAACATCCTAGACCGGTGGGGCATCGACTTTCCCGAACTTCGGCGACTGCGTCCCGACATCATCTTGATGTGGCAGACTGGTTTGGGTGGAATCGGCCCTTACTACACCTACAAGTCCTACGGGATATTGGTGCAGCATATGGGTGGTGTGTCACTGATGTCCGGTGATGAAGGCGAGCCGCCTGCCACCATAAACACGTCCTATTCTGATTACCACACCGGTGCCTTTCAGCCAGTGGCGATTATGGGTGCGTTGTTGCGTCGTTCCTTGACCGGTCAGCCTGCCACCATGGAATCGTCGATATTCAAGTCCGGTGCGGTGACCGCTGGCCCTGCCCTACTTGACTACCAGTCCAACGGACGCATGCCCCAACGAATTGGTAACCGCGACCATTTCTCGGCACCCCACGGCGTCTACCAGTGCCAGGGCGAAGACCGGTGGTGCGCCATCGCGGTCCAAACCGAAGAACAATGGGAAGCTTTCTGCCGGGCTATCGGCAGCCCCGGCTGGTGCGGAGACACGGAATTCGCCTCGCTGGCGTCTAGGCTTGCCAACCAGGATAGGTTGGACCAACTGGTGAGTGAATGGTCGGCCACTCAGACAGCTGAAGATGCCATGACCCGGTTACAGGAAGCGGGTGTTCCCGCTAGCATAGTCTCCCAGGGCAAAGACCTGTACGAGAGCGAACATCTGAAAGCCCGCGACTTCTACCGCCCCACACCTTTCTATCTGGCGGACCGTGAGAGACCCGCCTATGAATGGGATAGCAAAGAAGGCATAGCCGCCGCCAACCCGCCTAAGTTGTCAGAGTCCCCCATGGAGTACGGCCCGTACAGTAACATCGGCGAAGACAACGATTACATCTTCAAAGAGGTATTGGGTCTCTCTCAAATAGAATTAGACCGCTTAACGGAAAATCAGTCTCTGTTCTAACCAAACCCCTGATAGTTGAAAGCCGATGGCTGACAGCTAATTCCATGAGGAACCATGTACGACTACAGCTCCTACGAACACCTGCTCATCGAAGTCAAAGATGGTGTGGCTCTCCTAACCATCAATCGACCTGAGGTATACAACGCCACCAACTTCAAATTGCACAAAGAACTGAGCATTGTATGGCTGGATCTGGCCAGGGATGACGATGTCCGGGTGGCGGTTGTCACCGGGGCCGGCACCGCGTTTTCGGCCGGAGGTGACTTCGACCTCATCCAGGACTCAATAGGAAACGGCAAGGTCATCGCTGGAACCATGGAAGAGGCACGCGACATCGTCCATAACATGATCAACTTGGACAAACCGATCATCTCGGCAATCAACGGTGTGGCGGTCGGTGCCGGGCTTGCCGTGGCTTTGATGGCAGACATATCAATAGCCTCAGAGAAGGCCAGATTCACTGACGGCCACGTGCGTTTAGGGGTAGCCGCAGGTGATCATGCGGCCGTCATATGGCCCATGCTAATCGGTATGGCCAAGGCCAAGTATTACCTAATGACCTGCGAGTTTTTGGACGGGACCGAAGCCGAACGCATCGGCTTGGTCAGCCAGGTAGTGCCCCACGAAGAGCTAATGGACAAAGCCATGGATGTGGCCAACCGGTTGGCCGTCGGGTCGCAGCAGGCCCTGCGCTACACCAAGCGTTCTCTAAACCAGTGGTTGCGTCAGGCAGAGCATATGGCCTTCGATTACTCCCTGGCTTTGGAGATGCTGGGTTTCTTCGGGGAAGATATCCAGGAAGGATTGGACTCCGTTCGGGAGCGCCGCGACCCCAAGTTCCCATCGGCCCAATAACACATGAATTACAGAAGTTTCGGCAATATCGAAATGGATGTCTCAGAGATTGGGTTTGGCTGCGGTGACGTGGGAGGCCTGATGGTCCGTGGAGAGCCGGCCGATCAGGTCCGTGCCGTAGCCAGGGCATTAGAGCTAGGCATCAACTATTTCGATACCGCATCGCGGTATGGCAGCGGTAGATCAGAGACTAACCTTGGCCGAGTGCTGAAAGAGCTTTCCGCAGATGTCTTTGTCGGCACCAAGTACAGTCTGAGCGAGTCGGATCCATCCGACCTTAAGACAGGGGTGATCCAGTCGGTGGAAGCCAGCTTAAAGCGGCTTGGCAGGGAGCAAGTGGACCTCATCCAGCTGCATGACCGAATCAGCTCTCAGACTGACATCTCGGTACGGGCAGTCACGGTTACCGACGTTCTGGCGGGAGTTCGAGAAGGCTTGGAAGAGTTGAAGTCACAGGGGAAAGTCCGGTATTACGGGATGACCGGAGTGGGAGAGCCTAAGGGTATTCATGAGGCGGTCGCTTCGGGGATGGTTAGCACCGTTCAGGTTGTATACAACCTGATAAACTCCAGCGCCGGACACGACGCCCCGGCCGGGTTCGATATGCCAGACTATGGCCGGCTGATCGACTTCGCGGACCAGAGAGATGTTGGCACAATAGTGATTCGCGTTCTGGGTGCCGGAGCTCTAACTGGCACATCGGTCCGGCATCCTGTGGCAGTGCAGACAGTAGCGCCCATTGGCTCGGGCAGGGATTTCCAACAAGATGCAACTAGAGCCGCTCGATTCGCATTCTTGGTAGATGAGGGTTTCGCGGGTGACATGCCCGAGGCTTCGGTCCGATTTGCCTTGAGTAACCCCGGAGTTTCAACGGTGCTAGTCGGTTATTCTAATATAGACCACCTAGAACGATCGGTAGAATATGCGGCCAAAGGCCCGCTGGCCCCAGAAGGTTTAAGCCGGTTGCCCGAAGTGTGGTCTACATTCGTGAGTTAGAGTTATGAACGAGGTTATCGGCAACCTGGACAGCCTTCGCAAGGCCATGGATCACAGCGAGTTCGACGCCATTGTCGCCATGTCTCCGGAGAATGTACCTTACACATCCGGTGTAGGAATATGGTCACAGAAGGTCATCCGCGACCGGCTAGCTCTGGTGGTCTGGCCCAGGGAGGGAGACCCAACTCTGATTGTGGCCACCAATGAGGAAGGTTACGTTAGAGAGAAATCCTGGATTACGGATGTGAGGGCCTACTCTCAGCATGCAGACTCTCCGATAAAACTGCTGTCGGACGTGCTACAAGACAAAGGCCTTGGCGCGGGCCGAATCGGCTTTGAGCCGGCTTATCTGACCACCGACTATTACCTGGAGCTTCTGACTACTATGCCCGAGGCCAAGTTCGAGTCATGCGAGCCGATGCTCCAAAAAGTGAGGATGATTAAGACCGAGGCAGAGATCGATCTACTCTGCTGCGCGGCAATGTCGACGGAGCGGGCGTTGATGGATACCTACTCAACCGTCAGGCCCGGTGACAAAGAACGAGATCTTGTAGGTAGGATAGGTAGCAACATCCTGCAGTCCGGCGCTGAGCTGCCGTCGTTTTTGTTCTTCACCATCGGTCCCAACACTGGATATGCCCACCCTGACCCCACCGACATCGAGTTGCAACCCAATGATGTCTTGAAGGCCGATGTTGGCGGTTGGTACTCGGGCTACTTCTCTGACATAGGCCGCACCGCGGTGGTCGGTAAAGCTACTGACGATCAGCATTCGATCTACAATCGTCTAGCGGAAGTGCATCGCAAGACCATATCTGCTATGAAACCCGGCGTACCAGCCAATGAGGTGTATAGGCAGAACGTGGGGTTCTATAGAGAGGCTGATATCGAATTCAAACTACCTTTCGCCGGACACGGGCTAGGCCTTTATATCCATGAGATGCCGATGTTGGCCGAGTATGATGGCACACCTCTGGCCCCCAATATGGTCTTTGCCGTAGAAACTAGAGTCCGTTGGCCCGGTGTTCAAGGGTTCCATATCGAGGACCTGATTGTCATCCGAGAAGAAGGCCCTGAGATAATCACCAAGTTCATGGACACCAGCCGGTTAATGGAATTGTAGGCCTAAACCCGTACCAGCCAAATCGCTACTGAGCCATGTAGCCGCCGTCGACCGGCATGTTATGCCCTGTGACGAACGAAGCTGAGTCTGAGGATAGCCACACGACGGCCTGGGCGATCTCCTCGGGTTCTCCAAGCCTGCCTATTGGATGCCGGGATGCAACGCGCTCTTCCATCCCGGCGTTATCCTTGAAGATCGGCTGCACCAACGGCGTTTGGATATAACCCGGACAGACGGCGTTCACTCTGATGCCGGACTCGGCATACTCAACGGCCGCGGCTTTGGTCAGTCCGGTTACCCCGTGTTTGGCGGCTACGTAGGCCACCGTACCGGATAAGCCCGCCAAACCAGCTATGGATGCTGTGTTAACGATAGCCCCACCGCCCTGTTTCAACATCTGGGGAATCTCGGCCTTCATACATAGCCATACCCCTTTCAGGTTTACGCTGAGAACCTGGTCCCAATCCTCTTCTCGGTAGTCGGCAGTGAGCAAACGATCGCGTCCGCCGGAGATACCGGCATTATTGAAGGCGCAGTCCAGGCTGCCGAACGCTTCGACGGCCCGAGCCACCATGGCCTGGGTATCCTCGGGCCTGGAGACGTCAGCATGGACCAGTATGGCGTCTCCGCCGGCTTCTTTGATCTGCTGGATCGTCTCTTCGCCGCCCTCGACATTCACATCTGCAACCACAACCCGTGCTCCGTCATGGGCGTAGGCCAGCGATGCTGCTCTACCGATGCCGGAACCCCCACCGGTTACCAGCGCTGTTTTGCCTTCCAGATTTCCCGCCATGCGCTTTCTCCTTGGTACGAATTAGATCTGACGGGATTATACCTGTGGCCTCCCTTTTGGCAACTTTCCCAGCCTGTTCGGAGCGTGTAGAATAGCCCGACAATCGACAATAGCCGGGCAGGAGTTATGAAAGACGTACCCACCAATATGCCGGACTATGAACTAGCCTATGCGAACGAGCGTTTAGAGGTCCCCGAATACTTCAACTTTGGGTTCGACGTAGTAGACAAATGGGCCGACGATCGCACCAAACTGGCCCTGTTGTCGGTGGATTCTAGGGGCGAAAACACTCAGCATCATACCTTCTGGGACCTGAAGGTTCTTTCCAACAAATATGCCAACTCCCTCCGAGATCGGGGAATCAAGAAGGGAGACCGGGTATTCATCATGCTACCTCGGATCCCAGAGTGGTACGTGATAATGCTCGGTCTCATGAAACTGGGAGCGTTGCCGATGCCCGGTACGACCCTTCTTACCCCGAAGGACATCGAGTACCGGATCAACACTGCCGAGGCCGTCATGGCCATCACAGATGAAGAAAATACGTCCAAGATTGATGAGGCTGCCGGTGCTTGTCAGACTCTGGAGCATCTAGTAGTTGTAAAAGGCCAGAAACGTGGCTGGATATCCTATGACGATGATATGGCCAGCGCATCTCCCGTCTTAGTGAACGTGGATCGGACTCGCAGCGATGACCCTCTGTTGATTTATTTCACATCTGGTACGGTGGGTTACCCGAAGATGGTGCTCCACACCCAAGCGTCATGCGCCATCGGCCACACGATTTCTGCTAAGTACTGGCATGATTTGACCGACAACGACTTGATGTGGACGCTGTCAGACACCGGGTGGGCCAAGGCTGCCTATGGCAAGTTGTTTGGACAATGGACCCTGGGTGCCGCAGTGATGCAGCACGACGCCCGTGGCCGCTTCGACGCTCCTCTGACTCTGAGCTTGTTGGAGAAGCATGGAGTTACATCGTTCTGCGCACCCCCCACGGCCTACCGCATGCTGGTTTTAGAGGACTTAAGCAAGTATCACCTGGACAACTTGCGGCACTGCACTGGGGCCGGGGAGCCGCTGAACCCGGAGGTGATGAAGCAGTGGGAAGACGGCACGGGCCTGGTGATATACGACGGGTATGGTCAGACGGAGACAGTGTTGTTGGTGGGTAACTTCCGCTGTAACGAGGTGCGCCCGGGTTCCATGGGCAAACCCACCCCTGGGTTCACTATCGGAATCGTGGACGAAGATGGTAATGAAGTGCCGGTGGGAGAGGAAGGCCAGATAGCTGTCAGCATTAAGCCGGAGCGTCCTGTGGGTCTGTTTCAGGAATATTGGAAGGACAAGGAGGCCATGGAACGGTCGTTCCTTGACGATTGGTACCTTACCGGTGACAAAGCCTACAAAGACGAAGATGGGTATTTCTGGTTTGTGGGTCGGGCTGACGACGTGATTATTTCGGCTGGTTACCGTATAGGCCCATTCGAGGTTGAAAGCGCTTTGATTGAACATCCTGCTGTTGCCGAGTCTGCCGTCGTTGCCAGTCCCGACCCGGTGCGCGGCGACATAGTCAAGGCGTTCGTGATCTTAGCGCCAGACTACGTGGCTTCAGATGAATTAGTGGTCAGTTTGCAGGACCATGTACGTACGACAACTGCGCCTTACAAATACCCCAGGTCAGTTGAGTTTGTAACCGAGCTTCCCAAGACCGTCAGCGGCAAGATACGCCGCGTGGAACTACGCGAGCGGGAAGTTGAACGGGCGAGCGGTAGCGCCTAAATGGAAATCTGTTTCGCCAACCCATCGGCTCACCCGAGTCCGGAGATGTGCGCTAGGTAGTAGTTTCGAAAATCGAGCACATGAGAAGTGGTGCCAACGGACCTCGAGTTAGGTATACTCCCCTCATTAGCCGGATTCATCTAAACCAGAACCTAATGGAGGCCCACTGTGCCCAAAGCGCCGATAAACGGAATCGAGCTTTACTACGAATCTCACGGTGATGATTCTGACCCAGCCATAATTTTCGCCCACGGACGCGGCGGCAATCACATGAGCTGGTGGCAGCAGGTGGCTGCTTTCTCTGCAGAATTCCACTGTATAACCTTTGACCACCGAGGCTGGGGAGACTCTATAGCCGAAAACGGCTCGCCGCTGCGGGAAAACTTCATCGGTGATCTGACTGCATTGCTAGACCATCTTAAGATTGACAAAGCTTTTTTGGTTGCCCAGTCCATGGGAGGCTTCAGCTGTCTGGGATTTGCCTTGGCTCATCCGGAACGTACCCTAGGATTAGTTCTGGGCGATACTACAGGGGGTGTAGCCACGGAAGGAACTCTAGCAGCTTTGAAGAATACCAACCCACCACCCGAAGGGCCAGCCAGGTCGTTGTCGGCCAGCTTCATCAAAGAAAATCCAAGCTTAACGTTCCTGTACCAGCAGATACAGGGTTTGAACCCGCCCCGCGGAGAGGACGGGGTCATCTCAGGTTTCCGGCTTAAGGATGGTCCCAATGTCGGAGATTTTGCAGATTGGACAATTCCGACCCTTCTGATAGTGGGCAAAGAAGACGCTATCTTCCCGCCTGATGTCATATCAGAAGTCCAGAAGGTTATTCCCGGCTCCTGGATGGAAGTTGTGCCAGGCGCAGCCCATTCGGCCCACTTCGAGCAGGCGGAGATATTCAACAAACTGGTCTCGGAGTTGTTTGCAGGAGCCCGGTCCAGCAGTCAACCTGCGGTAGCTGCGGACTAAGGTGCTAATCCTGAACTTCTGGCCATGAACAAACAAGGCCTATATTTAGTTGACTGGCGTGACACTCTGGTCTGCGTTCAACTTAGGAAATCATGGTCGAAACATATGCCGCCCACATGGGCGGCATATGTTGCCTTTAAAAGTGCACGAACGTTAACCGCCGATGGTCCCGGGTCCCCAGTTGTTGGGTATGTTGAGCAGGTTTGATTCCAGGTTAGCCACGTCGCTCTGGCCGCAGAAGTCCATGACCCTGCCGACCTCTTCCCGGAGCAATTCCAGCACGGCGTGTACACCGTCTTCACCCTGGGTAGCGAGACCCCAGAAAAGGGGGCGGCCGATGCCAACGGCCTTGACTCCCATTGCCAGGGCTTTCAAGACGTCACTGCCGCGACGTACACCTGAGTCGAGATAGACCTCGCAATTGCCGTTAACGGCTTCGATGACTTCCGGAACAGTTTCGATGGAACTCAGGGTCTGGTCTAATTGGCGTCCGCCGTGAGTGGAGACCAGTACGCCTTCGCAACCATGTTCCACGGCCAGTTTGGCGTCTTCCCCTACGCGGATTCCCTTAAGGACCAGAGGCAGAGAGGTCAGGCTGCGGAGCCACTCTACATCGTTCCATGTGATGGGGTCCGCCCGTGAAACGTCCCATCCTGGAGTTTCGTCAGTACCGCTGATTTCGTTGCTGGGCAGATTAAGGTCGCGGAAGTTGCCCAACTCCAGCTTGCGTTCGAATTGGTTCCGAAGGTCGCGCTCCTTGGGGCTGGGCACCGGCGTGTCAATCGTGAGGACTATGGCCTTGAATCCGGCGTCTTCTGCCCGGCGTACCAGCATCTCGGTGAGCGCCTTTCCTCGGTGGTAGAGTTGGAACCACAGGGGGCCGGTAGCAGCTTCGGCAACCTCTTCAAGACTGCAGTTGGAAGACGTACTGAGCATCATCAGCGTGTTAGAGCGTCCGGCGGCCCTAGCGGTCGCGACTTCGGCGTCGGGATGAGCCATGCCGTGGCTGCCAGCGGGGCAGACGAATACCGGGAAGCTCAGGTCGTCGCCCAACATGGTGGTGGAAATCTTGCGTTCTTCAACGCTCCGCATGAATCGAGGGCGGATGGTCAGTTGGTCGAACGCGCTGCGGTTTCGCTTAGTGGTGAGTTCGTCCATGGCGCCAGCTTCGATGAAATCCCAGCTGTCGTGGGGTAATGCCAGCTCAGCCCTAGCTTCAAAGTCGTATAAGTTGATCGGGTCGTTTGCCATTAGGTCCTCCTAAAATCGTGAGCCGAATAACCTCACACGGCGGTATGTAGCCATCATCCTTATGGAAATCGGATAATACTGCGAGGCCAAAATCGAAGTTACTCTAACCCGAACAGCAGACGGTGGCAAGTGTACTTGTGGGAACTGATCGGTAGGGGAACAACCCGCTTACTGACATCTACAATGACCCGGAAGGAATGAATAAAAAGAGGCGGACTTGCGCCCGCCTCTTTTTATTCATTCCGCCAGCACTGACTTTACTCGGCGTCGTTGGAACCCGAGTTGTCGTCTTGGCCAGGGGTGATGGGTACCAGGCCGGGAATCCACCATTTTTCCCATTGCTCATCGATCTTATCTTGGAAATGTTTGACATCCTCTGTGGTGAAATGAGCGAACCGGCCCTGGCGGAGCAGATACTCTTCCACGGGTTTCCGCTTGCGGATACCCTTGGCAATCGCCCGGCTGGGGCCGTTCAGCATCAACTCGCCTTCGATTATCTCGTACTGTATCCACAAGCCGGTCTCGATGGACAGCATACCCAGTTCGTGAGAGTACTTGGGGTCGTAGTCCCAGCCCTTTGGGCAAGGGTCTATGCAATGGATGAAAGTGGGTCCGCCTGAGGTCAAGGCGCGGCGCACTTTGTTGTTGAAGTCCAACCCGTAAGAAGCGCAGGCGGTGGCCACGTATTTCATGTCGGGATGACCGACCGCCATCATCGGCGCCATGTTCTTTTTCCAGCGTGTGTTCATGTTTCGAATGACTTTACCCGGTGGGCTAAAAGTCGTGTTGGCACCCCAAGGCGTGCTGCCCGAAGCCTGGATGTCTGTGTTGGCGTAGGACTCATTGTCGTAGCAAACGATAAGCAGGTTGTACTCTTCGTGCTGCAGCGCCGCTGAGATAGCAGAGAGCCCCATGTCGACCCCGCCGCCGTCGCCGCAGAACGCGATGACATTGATGGGCTCCTGCTGCATCTTGCCCTTGCGCATCATGGCTGATAGGCCAGCAGCGGTACCGGTGGCGGCAGAACCCGCAGAACCAAGCTGAGTGTGCATCCATGGCACTACCCATGGAGTGCTGTAGTAGGTGGTGTTGGCCACGTACATGCAGCCAGTGCTACCCACTACGATAGTACGTTGCCCGGCGGCTTTAATCATCAGCCGCATGACCAGAGCGGATTCGCAACCCTGACAGGTCCGGTGACCAGAAGTGTAGAACTCTTCTACCGGTATTTGTTTAACTCCCCTTATCTGGGGAAGATCTTGCACAGTTGCCATCTTGATTACTCCCTTACCGCGACCCAGGTGGTCTCTTGGTCGATTTTACCAGTGTCGAGGGCTTTCTGAGTTGTTTCAACCATCTCTTCGATATCTCGGACCTGGACCTCGCGGCCGCCTAGTCCGGCTATGAAATTCAGCATCGTCGGCCGCTCGTCCATGGGATACATGGCTGAACGGAGTTCCTGGAAGAGTACCCCACCGCAGGACGGCGAACCGTAGGAGTAGTCGCGGTCGATGACTGCGACGCCCTTGGCTCCCTTCAGTGCCTGTTGAATCTCCTCCGTCGCAAAAGGCCTAAAGAATTTGATTCTTAGGAATCCAACCTTCTTGCCTGCTTCCCGCATGCGCCGGACGGCCACCCTGGCGGGCATGGCAAGGGTGCCCATTCCAACGAGGATAACTTCGGCGTCCTCGCACATATATTCTTCAATGAACGGGCTGGGGTCACCCCTC
>JAKUNK010000066.1:0-12214 GCA_022451945.1 Dehalococcoidia bacterium | reverse complement strand
GGAAGTCGGAGGCGGAATGCATATACTCGGCCGATTCTACATGTTTAAACAAGGCCAGTATTAAATTGTGAACGATTGTAGGGCCGTGCTTATGTGGTGTCAACCGATTTCGGATACGGGACCTGTCGCATTCGGTGGGGACCATGCCTATCATAACTTGCTTGCTCCGGTTGCCCGGCTAGAGGATAATGCGATGTTAAGATTTGCCTCAGCGAAACAAGGCCGGAATGGAGAGACCGCCCGTGTTGACCAAAGACGAAAACGAAACACTCACTAGGGTGGACCAGGGTACGCCAATGGGTGACCTGATGCGGCGCTATTGGCTACCAACCTTGCTTTCGAGCGAACTTCCCGAGCCGGACTGTGCACCAGTACGCGTGCGCCTGTTGGGAGAGCAATTGATCGCGTTCCGCGACACCCTGGGGAAAGTCGGGTTGCTCAGTGAATTCTGCCCACACCGCTTGACCTCCATGTTCTTTGGCCGGAACGAAGAAGGCGGTCTGCGCTGTGTGTACCACGGCTGGAAGTTCGACACCGCAGGCAACTGTCTGGATATGATGAACGAGCCTCCCGGAAGCGACTTCCATACCAAGATCAAGACTACCGCCTACCCCGTCGTGGAGATGGGTGACCTCATATGGGCATATTTGGGATCAGAGGACAAACGCCCACCGGAGCCGAAATTCGAATGGACCCAGGTGCCGTCAGAACACCGCTTGTTGACCAAGAATTGGCAGGAATGCAACTGGCTCCAGGCCCTCGAGGGCGGCATCGACACAGCCCACGCTCCCATCCTTCATAGGCGAATCACAGAGAATACCGACCGGCCTGGTATTGCCGTCAACACGAATCTGGTCAAAGGCCAAGCCCCCAAGATTGAGATCGACCGCACTGACTACGGTTACCGCTATGCTGGATTACGCGACTTGGGTGATGACCGTAATGTCATTCGGGCGTATCACTACGTGATGCCTTTCCACCAGTTTCGCCCGTTGCAATTCGGACTCCAGGGCCAAGAACCGCGCTCGCTTATCGCAGGTCATGTCTGGGTGCCGATGGATGACGAGAACTGCATGGTCTACAACTGGATGTACAACTACGCCGGCCAGCCGCTCACCGACGCCGACAAAGAAGAAGAATTCCAGCTGGGCCGTGGGCCAGGGGAGATGCTCCCCGACTTTCGTACCAAACGCAACAAGTCCAACGACTGGATGATTGATCGCCAGGTGCAGAAGTACGAGACCTTCACCGGAATTGAGGGCATCAACACCCAAGACCAAGCAATCCAAGAGAGCATGGGTCCCATCGTGGACCGCTCGGGTGAAAACCTGGCGAACAGTGACATGGCTATAGTCATCGCCCGCCGAATGCTCCTCGACGCCGCTAGTACAGTTGCCGATGGAGGCGACCCGCCCGGTACAGGAGATTCCTACTACAACGTTCGTGCTATAGACGCGATTTTACCCAGCGATGTTGACTGGCGGGAATCTTTGGACGGTCAGATGTACCGGCACTAGGCGCCCTCTATCTTGTCAATTCGGAGAAAGCTTGAATCCTGGAATGTTCGTGCCGATGATGCTAAGCCAGCCTTACCGATTGGTACTCCCGTCTGCGCAAGAATGACGAATATTAAAAAAGGACAATAATAATCATGAAGGCAGCTGTCCTCTACGAAAAATTTCAACCGCTGGCCATAGAGGACTTGGAACTGGAAGGCCCCAAAGAGCGTGAAGTTCTCGTTAAGCTCACCGCCAGTGGTGTCTGCCATAGTGACCTGCATTACATGAAGGGTGACCGGGAGCACCCTATGCCCGTAGTACTAGGCCACGAAGGTGCTGGAATCGTGGAAGAGGTCGGGCTCGGCGTTGATTACGCCCAGCCCGGCGATCATGTCGTGCTGTCGTTCGTGCCCACATGCGGCCAATGTTCCTACTGCGTGAAAGGCCGCCAGAACCTATGCGAGGCCCGCTACCAACTCAAAGGCAAGATGTTGGACGGTACCACCCGTCTCCGCAACGGCACGCAAGAAGTCCACCATTTCAATGGCCTCTCCACATTTGGTGAGTATGCCGTGGTGCCCGAGGATAGCCTGGTCAAGATTCGAGAAGACGCCCCTCTGGACCGGGTGGCTCTGATTGGCTGCGGCGTACCCACGGGCGTTGGCGCGGTCATCAATACCGCCAAGGTAAAGCCAGGCAGCAGTGTTGTGGTCATTGGTGCAGGGGGCGTGGGACTCAACGTGGTACAGGGGGCGGTTTTGGCCGGCGCCGAGGCTATCATAGCCGTAGACATCTACGGAAACAAGTTGGAGCACGCACTCCAATTTGGAGCGACCCACTTTGTTAACGCCGCTACCGAGGACGTCATTGACAAAGTGCGCGACATCACTAGGGGTGAGATGGCTGATTATGCCTTCGAGGTCATTGGTTCTACCGACGCCATCAACCAAGCCCTGCTCACCACTAAACGCGGAGGGACTACCGTCGCTGTTGGTGTAGCCCCGGTGGGTTCGGAACTCAAGATTGACCCGGATTTTCTACACCTGGACCGGATTCTCATGGGCTGCACCTACGGCTCGGTTTATCCCAGGGCCGACATGCCCATGCTGATCGACCTCTACATGGCCCGCCGTCTAAAACTAGATGAACTCATCAGCGCCACGATAAAGATAGACCAGATCAACGAAGCCTTTGAAGCCCTGGACCAGGGCGAGGTTGCCAGGACGATTATCCGATACTAACGGTAATGATTCTTTGCTCAGATAAGTGCCTTAATAATAGGCCAGTTATTTTGAAGCCCTCCTTAGGCTGAGGGATAATTAGGCAAATCCGGCCTTGCCGAATCATTATCTTCCTTTAAGAAATTATCAGAGCAGTAATGGGGGCAACCCGCTGTTCTCCCACATCGAACATCCCGTTCATAAGACAGAATTAGAGAGATTCCATCCCTGGCGGTCGCACTGTGTGCCACGTGGTTGCTTGCTCGTAAGCGTGGGCAACTTTGAATAGGGTCTCCTCGGCTCCGGGGCGTGTTCCGAGTTGTAGTCCCACGGGCATGTTTCTATCGTCGAATCCGCAGGGAATAGACATGGCCGGGCAACTTGCTAGATTGAACATGCGAGTGAATAAGAACGCCAGCCTGGATGAGGACTCTTTACTGGTAATGGGCGGGTCTTCTACTCGCGGCTGAGCGCCCTTTCCAGCAGTGGGCAATACCAGAACGTCGAACTTCTTAAGAGAATCCAGCACCTGTTGGCGCAACATGGTTCGCAGTTGTTGAGCCTTGTAGTAAGCCTGGGCGGGAATCAGACTACCCGTTAGTAACAGATTCCGGACGTCGTGCCCGTAATCTTGGATCTGTTCTTTGAGCCATGCCTGTTGCGCTAGGGCTGGCTCCACTGACAGCAGCACCGCCGATGCCACTCCCGCATCCATGGACAGCGGTACGGACACTTCTTCCACCGTTGCGCCCAGTTCCCTCAGAGTGGCGAAAGAGTCGGTGACAACCTGCCGCACTTTAGGTTCCACCAGGTCTGACTCCATGAATTCGGTGATAACTCCTATTTTCAAGCCGTTCAGGTCGCCACCTAGCGACTGGCGGTAGTCAGGCACCGATGCCCGAGATGAATAAGGGTCTTTGGAATCGTGACCGGCGATGGCGCCTAGTGTTATAGCCGCATCTTCGACCGTCCGGGAGATGGGGCCAACCGTGTCCATGCTCCAGACCCCTCGCATCACGCCATAGCGGCTCACTAGCCCCCAGCTAGGCCGTAAGCCCACTAGGCCGCACCATGTGGCGGGGAACCGTATGGAGCCACCCGTGTCCTCCCCCAAGGATGTGGCGCACAGGTACGCTGCCGTAGCAGCGCCCGAACCGCTGCTAGAACCACCGGTGTAGGTGTCTATGTCCCAAGGGTTGCGCGGTGTGCTGAACCGATGGGAGAAGCCGGTGATGGCGAATTCTGTCATATTGGTCTTGCCTAAGACCACCGCCCCAGCGTTTCTTAGATTAGTGATTACAGTCGCGTCTTCGTCTGGCACGAAGTCGGCCAGAATTCGCGAGCCTCCAGTGCTCCGTACGCCTTTGCTCCAAAATTGGTCCTTCACTGCTACCGGCACGCCGTGCATCGGCCCCCTGTGGTTACCAGAAGAGATGTCAAGCTCGGCCTGAGTTGCGTCTGCCAGAGCCTGTTCACGCATGACTGTCAGATAGCTGTGGAAACGGAAATCCTCTGACTCGATGCGGTCGAGGTACGCTTCGGTGGCTTCAATCGGCGAGACTTCTTTGGACTGGATCAGGCGAGAAAGGTCGCTAGCGGATAGAAAAGGCAATTCGGACTTGTTCATTAGGCCTCCATGTCGACGGTTGAAGGGGCCGAGAAATGAAAATGTCCCCAACAAGTAGGGACATTTCAGAAAGTTCAGTCGCGAAAAAAAGTCATGCTGGAGGTAGAATGATTGGCAGAGGTTCTACGTCGTTCAGTCCTGGAGGGTTGATGGCGTCCAGCGACTCCAGAAGGGCGTTCAAGCTATACATAACCTCGGTCAGCTCCGGGTCTTGTATATCCAGACCCACAGCTTTGCCCATCGCGCGAATCTCGTCTTTGGTCAGATCAGACATCTTGACCTCCCCGTCTCCGTTCAAGTGAGCACATATTGCTGTAAAAAAGCCGCGCCGTCAAGATGGCTGCTAGCTCCCTCTCGCACGTCTTGAGGCACTAGACCGAGTCAGCTATACTGGCCGGAATCTGGTTTAGGATGAAATCAAGCCAATGGCTACATATAAGACCATTAACTTCGACCTTGGACTGGAGTCTGACTTCACTAAACTGCCCGTGCCAATCACCGTGCGCGAATGGTCATATTTCCTGGTGCGAAGCAAGAAAGGTGTCTACAAATTGCTCTCCAATATCTGCCCGCACCAAGCAGAGGAAGTGGTGGACTGGACCGGGGTGTTCATGTGCCCGGCCCACGGTTGGCGGTTCGAGTACACTGAAGGGGTTTGCGTCAACGGACCCAATGCTAAGCTGGTTGGATTTCCTGTCACCTCCGAAGACGGCCATCTTATAGCCGAACTGCCCGACGACTAATCCCCTACCACCATCATAGGGCCGAGGAGCGAACATGGACAAGAAAGAGATTCCGTTTCTGACCGCATCGCAACTCTCTAAGCTTATTGAGACGAAGGAAGTCTCCCCTGTCGAGGCAACCGAGGCTTACCTGGACCGGATCCAGGAAGTTGACGGCAAGCTCAACTCTTACATCACGGTGACCGGAGAGCAGGCGTTGGAGTCGGCGCGGCGTGCGGAGCACGAGATATCCACCGGAGTGAACCGTGGACCGCTGCACGGTGTGCCGATGGCCGTGAAAGACCAATTCAACACTGCTGGAGTGCTGACTACCGGCGGCTCCAGCATCCTCAAGGAGAATGTACCCGAAGAAGACGCCACAGTAATCACTAGGCTCAAAGATGCCGGAGCGGTTTTGCTGGGCAAGCTCAACATGAGTGAGTTTGCCATGGCGGAAATTTACAATCACCCTTACGGAACGCCTCGCAATCCCTGGGACTTAGAACGAAACCCCGGGACTTCGAGCAGCGGCTCAGGGGCTGCAACTGCTGCCTTCCTCTGTGCTAGCTCGCTGGGCGAAGACACTGGAGGTTCGATTCGCGGACCCGCCAACTTCAGCGGTCTAGTGGGTCTGCGTCCCTCACAAGGAAGGGTTAGCCGTCATGGAGTTTTGGGCGGGTCGTGGTCCATGGATACTGTGGGCCCTATCTCCCGCAGTGTTGAAGACGCGGCGATCACCATCCAGGCCATCGCTGGTCACGACCCCAAAGACACCTACTCCAGGGATGTGCCGGTTCCAGACTACCGGAAAGCCCTGACAGGAGATATCCAGGGTATCAAGATGGGAGTGATCCAAGAGCATATGGATTCGCCAAACCTGGATCCTGAGTTTAGGGAGACCGTGGCGAAGGCTATCAGTGTGCTTGGAGAGATGGGTGCCTCCTCGGAATATACTTCAATCCCCTTGGCGCCCAACGCGGGGGCCCTCACCATGTCAATCTTGAGCGTAGAATGGTCTAACCTACACCGTAAGTTGTTCGAGGAAAACTTCAAAGAGTTGGACCACAACAATAAGATTAGGTTCTTAACCGGCAGCATCATCCCAGCTCAGTTCTACTACAAAGCCCAGAAGATTCGGACCGCCCTGAGGCAGCAGATACTGGAAGCCCTTGAGAACGTGGACGTGCTGGTCTTGCCCGCCGGTCCGGTCACCGCCCCTCTCGTTGAAAGTTCCCCTGGCATACAGAGCAAAGAGCACGCTCTGACGGGTTTGGCCGGACGCATCAGCTTCACCGGTCCCTTCAACCTGGCTGGTACGCCCGCCTTGTCGGTGCCTTGCGGGTTCAGCTCTTCTGGTATGCCTATGGGATTGCAGATAGTGGGTAGACCATTCGCGGAAGAAACCGTCCTAAAAGTTGCCTACGCATATGAACAGAACACTGATTGGCGCAGCCGTAGACCGCCGATCTAGTCGTTCGGCATCGAATTTTTTGATGGATAAATAAGATATAGACAGGAGTTAATCGTGGCTGAGTACATCCCCAGTACCAGAGAGTGGGTCAGAGACCAGGTGGAACTATATGAGCGGAGCGGTGGCACGGAAGCCCTTACGCTGAGGGACACAGGCATGCCGGTCATCATAGTGACCAACAAAGGGAACAAGACAGGCGCCATCCGTAAGACACCGCTGATGCGGGCCGTCGACGGCAAGAACTACATCTTGGTGGCTTCACAGGGCGGCGCGCCCAAGCACCCTGTGTGGTATTACAACCTAAAAGCCGAACCCAATGTGGAGATTCAAGACGAAACCGAGGTCTTCTCGGTGCGAGCCCGCGAAGTGCCCGAAGGTAGCGAAAGACAGCGCCTGTGGGACATAGCGGTCGCCGCCTACCCGCCCTATGAGGAATATCAAGTCAAGACCAGTCGACTTATCCCCGTCTTCATCACCGAACCTCGCTAACGGCTGATCGTTGATCGCCGGCAGCTAATTAGAAGGAGAGACCATGGGCGATATCAGCGTTTTCGAGGCTATCTACAATCAGCGGCAGTTCACAAGGTACAAGCCTGACCCTGTGCCGAGAGATGTCATCGAAAAGATAATCGATGCGGCCACTAAAGCCCCCAGCGGCGGCAATAAGCAGCCGTGGCACTTCGTCGCCATCACGGAAAGAGACCTGATTGAAAAGATCGGCGGTTTGTACCGTGACTTGTGGCTTGGAGTGATGGGCACAACACCATCTCCCGGGGAGTCGCCAGCGTACACCTCGGCCCGCTATCTGGCCAACCACATGCCCGAGGTTCCAGCCATGCTCATCATCTGTGCTGACCACACCATGGGATCAGTGCCCTATACCCACGGAGAACCAATCGAGCGGGGCCGGTACGCCTCGTCGGTGTGGTTGGCGATACAGAACCTGTTCCTGGCTGCCCAGGCAATGGGCTTGGGCACTCGGATCACCACCACCCACTTGCGGGAAGAACAGAAGGTCAAAGACTGGCTGGGCATCCCCGACCACGTGGAAACTCTCTGCCTGACGCCTCTGGGCTACCCCCGGGGACGCTTCGGCCCGACAGACAGACTGCCCTCGACCGAGGTCTCGTCTTTCAATCGCTACGGTGAGAGGTAGACGGTATCCGATTATTTGCCCCAGGTGTCTCCGAATTCAGCCCTGAGTATGTACCGGCCGGTCATGGTGGAAGCGTCCTGCAAAGCTAGGTAAACTGCACTGGGGCCTACGGCCTCAGGTTCTACCCGCTGTTCCCAGTCGCGCTGCGTCCACGGTATGGCTGCTGAGCCCTCGGTCTTGAGCCCGCCTGGCGAAAGGACGTTCACGGCGATATTGTGCTCCCGGACCTCGTCAGCCAGGCAGTAGCTGAACATATGGACTGCTGCTTTGGTGGAGCTGTAAAGGACTCCGCCGCCTTGCTCATGGTCGCTCCCCATGCGTGATCCGATGTTGATGATGCTGCCGCGGCCTTGTTCCACCATGGTTGGGACCACTGCGCGACAGCACAAATATGTACCTTTGAGGATGGTTGCCACGCTCTGGTCCCACTCGTCGGGTACGATGTCTAGCAGGGTCTTACCTAAGACCATCACGCCTGCATTATTCACCAGAACGTCTATTTGGCCGTACATGTCGATGGTCTGGCCCACCATGGCCATGACCTGTTCTTCGTTCGCAACGTCGCAGGTCAACGCCATGGCCTCGCCGCCTGCTGCCCTGATCTGCTCAGCCGTTTCCACAGCGGTACCGGGCAAACCTGTTGGCGAATTGCGGCGTGCGGAGATGACGACCTTGGCGCCCTCGGCGGCATATTCCTTTGCTATGGCCTTGCCCAGGCCCCGGCTGGCCCCGGTGACTATAGCGACCATGCCGTCCATTTTATTCGTGTGTAATGGTTGCATNTGTAAGCCCTGTGCGGCGGTATTAAGAAGCGAATTGGGTTTCAACCCAGCCTTTATCGAAAGGAGTCCAGAAATGGGAAGTGAGGGTTAGGNGTTTGAACAGCCACTGCCCGTCTANTTTCACATATTCCTCATCGTACCGGGCTGAGCCCCAGACCGCTTGATTCCCCTCAGCGTAAGTGCAGGGCTGGAATAGGTACCAGGTGCCTGTGGCCTCCTCTCCGTCCACTTCTATAACCGGGTTCAGCACCATGTGGATTGCGAATGGCAGGCGGCTGGGTGCGTTCTGGAAGAAGGTCCTGATTGCTTCCCGACCGTCGTTGCGGCCTCGCTCCTGCCCGTCCCACACTGCATCTTCTGTGAAGAGTTCGGCTAGGGCGTTGGCGTTGTAATTGGCGTCGCAGAGAGCACAGTAGCGGTGCTTGAGCTTCTTAATCTCTTCGATGTCTTCCAGTTTCTGTATCCGTTCTTCCAGACTCTCGAGACTCATGGCAATCCTCCATCATTTGAATTGATCGACCCAACTGGGTTGCCCTAGATTGCTGTCCATCCGCCGTCCACCATCAACAGGTGTCCAGTGGTTCCAGCCGAGGACTTGCTGGCCAGGTAGATAACCGCACCGACCATCTCCTCCGGTTCCATGCGACGCCCCAACGGCAAGTGAGCTTCCAAGTCGGCTTGAACCTCTTCCGGAGTTTTGGTGTCGGCGGCCAGCATGCCGGGAGTGCTGGTGGGGCCAGGGCCGATGGCGTTGACCGTCACGCCGTGGGGCGCCCATTCGACGGCCATGACCTTTGTGATACCGGCGACTCCGAATTTGCTGGCGCAGTAGGAAGACCGCCCCCGTGACGCGGTTACCGAAAGCTGTGACCCAAGGTTAACGATTCTTCCGTACCCCTGTGCGACCATGTGTCGTCCTGCTGCCTGGGCACAGAAGAACACACCCTTTAGGTTGATGTCTAAGGTTGTGTCCCAGTCTTCTTCGGTAACCTCAAGAGCAGGTTTAGGTATCCGTATTCCGGCGTTGTTGACCAGGATATCTAGTCGGCCGAAGTCCTCAACTACTTGGTCAATGGTGTTGGGTATCCCAGGAATATCTAACACATCCAACGAGTAAACACCGCTTTTGACTCCTTCTGCTTCTACCTTGAATCTGGTCTCTTCGGCTAGGCTCAAACGGTCTGGACGGTCGGATATCGCTACCGCGGCCCCGGCCTGTGCAAGGCCTATTGCCAATGCTGCGCCAATTCCCCGGCCTGAGCCGGTTACTAACGCCGTTTGACCTTTTAAACTAAGTCCTTCATATGGCATACCTACTCCTCCGTTGAGGTGTGCTTTCGTCATGCCGTCAAGCACGCCTGACGGCGTGTTTGTCGTAGCATAGCATAGGCAATTGTTGATGGCGGCAAGATGTCTGGTTGGAATCACACTTGCACACCATACTCCCAAACCTTAGAATCACTCGTGGTTCGGAGTTTTCGAAAACTTTAGCGCTCGTAAAGGACTCTATGGCGGAAGCAGCACAGAGACCAGAGGGGCTCAGGCAAAACCGAAATTTCCTGTTGGGAAGCCTTTCCTTCGGCCACGGAATCTCCCATCTTTACGACCAAGGTTTTCCGGTTTTCATGCCTGCCATCAAGGCGGCTATGGGCCTCTCTAACTTCGAGGTTGCTTTCATGCTGGGCATTCGCCAGGGGGGATTTGGAGCGGTAAACCTCATAGGCGGGGCCATCGTCGACCAGATGAAGGCTAGTTGGGGACCGATACTAACCGGTTGTATGATTTGGGCGGCACTCGGCTTTCTGGTGTTGGCCGCCTCTCCCAATTTGGCGGTGCTAACCATCGCCGTGATTATCGTCTCAATACCCGGCGCATTGTGGCATCTTCCCTCCACTGCAGCCCTTTCTAGGCGGTTCCCAGACCGGCGCGGGTTTGCCATATCTATGCATGGGTTCGGTTCCAACGTAGGGAACGTGCTCGCACCTTTGCTGGCAGGAGGACTGCTGACCGTCATGGCCTGGCGGCCCATCCTGGTGATGTACGCCGCACCAGCCGCCCTGATGGCGGTCTTTGTCTGGTTTTCACTGAAAGACTTGGGTATAGAAAACGGCGATGACCAAACTGAAGACAGGCCTAAACGTCAGGTGATCGCTGGTTACCGGGAAGGCTTGGCGATGTTCAAGATTCCGGTAGTAGCCACCTTGGTATTAGCTGCGGCAGTTCGTGGTGTGGCTAACAACGCCCTGTTTCAATGGGCGCCGTTCTACCTAAGAGAAGCAGAAGACGGCGGGCTGGCCATGGGTTACTTCAGCGTGGGAGTCCATCTGTCTCTGCTCACTGGAATGGGCATCGTTTCTGCCCCGATCTTGGGTTATCTATCCGACCGTTACGGTCGCAAGCAGGTTTTGGTGCCAGGGTTAATCATAGCAGCGACGCTAACCATGTTCGTCGTCAGCGCAGGAGACAGTATCGCTTTGGCGTTATTGCTTGCTGGTATTGGATTGTTCAGTTTCGCTCTGCAGCAGATCATACTGGCCGCGCTGCTAGACGTGGTGGAAAAGGGTACCGAAGCCACAGCTTCGGGCCTCATTTTCGGGATCAATGGTCTGCTGGGATTCGGATCGCCTTTCCTGGCGGCGTTCATCATCAACAAATTAGGTGGCTACGGCTCCATCTTCTACTACGTGGGCGCATTGACGGTGGTGGCAGCCGTGATCATCGTCTTCATACCCTTCCCTAACTACCGGATAGACAGGCCTGCTGCATCCGAAGCTAAAAACTCGTAGGCACGTTTGACACCCTATTTGAGGCTAGCTTAAAATATACCCGCCATCTACCCAAGAGGGAGGTGAGCGCCGGGTCCGGGTAAATTTTAGGACAGCACTGCCGCTGGGATCTGAGATGACCGAGACGGCCAGAAAATTATCACTCTCCGCAAATTGCGCCCCGTCACTTCGGGGTGTTTGTTTTGTCGGGCTCCTGGCCCTTTCTTCTTTTCGGAGAACCCCTTGAACCAGACCATCACCGCTGTGACCGGCTTGGAAGTAGGGCACTACACCGACCTGCAAAATGCCACCGGCTGTACAGTCTTCTTGTGTCGTGATGGTGCGGTTGGCGGCGTTGACGTGCGTGGCGGCTCTCCGGGCACAAGGGAGACCGATCTACTTCGCCCCGTGCACCGTGTTAACCAGGTTCATGCGGTTGTTCTCAGTGGCGGCAGCGCTTTCGGTTTGGATGCGGCATCCGGGGTCGTCTCCTATCTGGAATCCCAGGGAATCGGTTTCAAAGTGGGCCCGAAAGAAGACCCGGTAGTTGTCCCTATAGTATCTTCAGCCATACTCTATGACCTTGGGCTTGTTTCGTCCCAAGTTAGGCCAGGCCCGGATGAAGGCCGCAGTGCCTGCCGTGCTGCCAGTTCCGGCCCCATGATTGAAGGCAGCGTGGGAGCGGGTACCGGCGCAACCGTGGCCAAGCTAGGGGGCGCAGAACGTGGGGTCAAGGGCGGTATAGGCTCGGCCTCGATCGCTATTTCTACCGGGCAAACGGTCGCCGCAGCCGTCGCGGTTAACGCCGGCGGCGGCATCTGGGACTATACCGACGGAAAGCTGCTCGCTGGGCCACGGCGGGCCGACGGCGGGTTCGATGATCCGGTTTCCATGCTACTTGAATACAATGCGGAGCCGCCATCAGGACCCGTCAACACCACGATCGGGTTGGGGGCGACAGACGCCCGAATC
>JAKUNK010000065.1:0-12543 GCA_022451945.1 Dehalococcoidia bacterium | reverse complement strand
CTGTGCAGGAGTTTACCCCCACC
Source organism: Dehalococcoidia bacterium (assembly GCA_022451945.1). GTDB lineage: Bacteria > Chloroflexota > Dehalococcoidia > Lucifugimonadales > UBA3495 > UBA9611. The sequence goes on along the minus strand of JAKUNK010000065.1, from coordinate 12,520 downwards.
CGCATCATGGCCTCGGATGCTCCTCTGTTCAGTTCAGCCATCGTGGCAACGGCATTTTGCATGATGGTATCGGGGGTTGTTCCTGCCTTTGCGCCGGTGGCGATAATTCCGGTGCCGATCGGTTTGGTGAGGACCAGCACATCGCCGGGCTGCGCGTTGGCGTTTGAGACCTCTTTCCCTGGCTCCACCAGCCCCACAACCGAGAGCCCATACTTGGGTTCTGCGTCGTCAACCGTGTGTCCTCCGACTATCAGGCAGTCCGCTTCGGCGGCCTTGTCATAGCCGCCCTTCAGGACGTCCCCCAGCATCTCTACGGCCAGATGGGCAGGGAAGCCCACGATGTTCAGGGCCACTAGCGGCTTGCCTCCCATGGCGTAGACATCGCTCAAAGAGTTGGCCGCGGCGACCGAACCGAACTCGTAGGGGTCGTCGGTGATGGGCGTGAAGAAGTCCACCGTTACGATGATGGCGGTGTTGTTATCCAGCCGGTATACGGCTGCGTCGTCCCCAGTGTCATTGCCTACCAGGAGGTCTGGATGGCTGACCATTGGGATGTGCTTCAGGACCTGGACCAGATCCTCTTGACTGAGCTTCGCGGCTCAACCGGCACAGTGGGATAGTTCGGTCAGGCGTACTTTGCTGCTGGCCATCCGGCATTTCCTCCATGGGTATATAGAGACTGGATTCGTAAGCCGTGATAGATCGGCTTATAGACAGGATACATCAACGGTGTGTTGTGCTATGGGGAGTCGCTATTTGGCCTGTGCTTTGAATTTGGGCATCACGTCTTTTCCGAACGCATCGAGCTGCTCCAGAATGACGGATGTCTCCGTGCTCATAACCGAGGCGCCAACGTTGATCTCTTCTAGGCCAGGATATCGTTCTTGGAGTTCCATAAGCCTTTCGGTAACCCGCTCAGGTGGGCCGACGATCCACGCGCCGGCTTTGACGGCGTCCTCCATGGTAGGCAGTCCTGCAGACCGGGCGGCGGAGCCACGGCCCAGGGCAGATATTTGGTCTTCGGACAGTCCGCGAACAAAGCCTAGAGGGCCGAACATCTTCATGTTCTCTTCGAAGTATTTCTTGGCGTGGGCGATGGCTTTTTCTTCGGTGTCGTCGATGAAGGTGGAGATACCAACGATCAGGTCGCCGCCCAGTTCTGTCTCCTTGCCGTGCTTGGCCAGGGTCTCTTTCCATTGCGTCATGACCGCGTCTGAAGCGCCGCCTGTAGCCGCACCGCCGCCGACGATACCTTTGATACCATGTTTGGCCATGAAGTCCATGGCCCTTGGACTGGCGCTGACTAGGGGTTGGTAGGTCTCCACCGGCAGGGTGCGCGGGCGCGGGACCAGGGTGATTTCTTTCAGCGTATAACCGCGGTAGGGAACTTCAGGCGGTATGGTGTAATGCTTACCTTGGTGGGAGAAAGATTCTTCGTTGAATGCCTTCATGATGACTTCGACCTGTTCTTCGAAAATCTCACGGTTGGCGTCACTGTCAGTATTTGTGCTGGGCACGCCGAAGGTGTCCACCTCACGGGAGTGGTAACCGCGGCCTACGCCGAAGATGACCCGCCCTCCGGTGAGGATGTCTGCGGTGGCGTAGTCCTCGGCCAACCGCAGAGGGTGCCACATGGGATTGACGTTGAACCCACAACCGAACTTCAGGTTCTTGGTCAGGTGGGCCATGTGGACGTACATCAACAGTAGGTTTGGTAGACACTCGTAGCCCTCACGTTGGAAGTGATGCTCGGCCGCCCAGAAAGTGTCGAAGCCCAGCTGGTCCATCTTGATAGCAATGGCGTCGGCTTTGCCAAATACCGAAGCCAACTCTTTGTCGGAGATCCAGCGGTCGTTTACCGGCGTGGCGTCGAACCCGACGTCTTTTAGGTCTACGTGTCCGGCGTAGAGTGACCCGAACCTGGTTATCATTTGTTGTCTCCTGTCTGTTTCAGTGGCAATCAATCATGTCGGTGGATTTTTATGATCAATTTTGCTTCATATTGTATTAGGGGCCAGGCACCTGTCAAATAGGACGCAGCGCCCTTTGCAATCGCGTTTTCTGTGGGAGATCGGCTGGTAAAAGCTTAATGTTTAACGGGGGATGTTATCTATCCAAGCGGCACGTCCAGGGGTGGTCTCCTAGGTTCATTCCTAACGAGACAGTCAGCATTTTCCAGGACGAATGCTCTATGCGGTGATTTTGCGCCAGAAATTATCAATAGGTCGTACCCACGCTGACGCGGCGTTAGGTTTTGGCTGCAATCACCTCGCCGAAGGGCTTAAGACCTATATGAATTTTTTCAGATCCCCCTTATTGAAGCCAAATGGCAAAGAACTCTAGGCTATGCCGAACCTCAATAGGAGGCAAACCGTAGGTCTACGGATAGTCTAAGGTCGGTAAATACCGGCGGTCCGAGATAAGACAAGACTGACGATTTCGCCGTGAACGTTGAGCTCGGCGAGAATTAGTTCTAACCGTTTAGGTTGAGGGGCTCGAACACGCCTGTATCGGGCACGTAGTAGTGGAGCTGTCCTGAGCTGATCTTAGTTGCGATTAGCGTGTAGTCCAGCTTGTATTCGTCTATATGACGGTAGATACGAGCGTCCCGCCACTCTTCGGGAGCGAGGGACGCTCGCACGTTTTGTAGTTCTTTTACGATGAGTTCCGAGTTGTGTTGATTCATGCTCACCATTGGCTGAAGGTTATTCTTCGGGAATAATCCTATGCTTCTTCACCATGGTCACCTTGATGTCCGGATAAGCCGGGAAAGAACATCTGTATCAGTCGCTCCAATGACTATATCCCCGGACCATGATCTGGCATATGGTCACGGTTCACGAAAACTGGATCCACCAAGCATTTTTGGTGAATCCAGTTTTGGCGCCAACAAGTCGCCCGGATAGCGTTCTGTTCTTTTTTGATACGCTTAAACTTCCTCACATTTGACATCCGTGGTGTTTCTAATTCTGGCGGACGTACTTGTCTATGGCGTCGGGGACGCCGCCCAGGTAGATATCGCCACGCGAGTCGATCCAGCTGCCATGTCCGGAGCCACGGCAGTCGAACCGTGAAAGGACGCCACCTTTCTTATCCAGGATACTGATGCGGGCCGAGTTGTCGCGTTGGCCTTCGCTGACCATGTAGTTGCCGTCGGTGTCCATGGAGATGTCCATGGGGCGTTGGATGTCGTCCCAGATCTCTTTGAAATCGCCATCAAGGCCAAAGACTTGGATACGGTCGTTCTCGCGGTCGCAAACCACAACGTTGTCACCGTCAACTAGCAGGCTGTGGGGCAGATGGAACTCGTTGGGCCCTTGCTTGCCGGGTTCGCCCCAAGACTTCTTCAGTTGCCCGTCACTGGAGAACCGATGGACCCGAGAATTGCGGTAGCCGTCGGCGACATAAAGGTCTCCGGAGGCTGAAGGAACCAATTCGGCAGGGTAGTTGAAGGGACCAGCAGCCCTGGGAACCAAGTCTCCCGGGTTCTCGCAGCCAGTGTCTGAGTGCTGACCGTACCGTCCCAGCATCTGAATTGGCTTGCCGTCTAAGGTGTACATGATGCAGACCGAGGTGTTGCGGTCGGTGATGTAGACCACGTCGCCGGCGATGTGGATGCCGTGTGCGAACTCAAACGACCCGTTGCCCCAGGAATCCGTAAGGTTGCCATCCCGGTCAAAGATCAACATGGGTGGGTCCTTGCGCTGGAAGGCGAAGACGCGGTCTTGGGAGTCGGTGGCGATGGCGCTCACCATGCCGAAGGTGTCGCCCGCAGGCAGTTTGCCCCAATTCTCGATCAATTCATAAGTGTATTTGCCGGATCCTACTGTAGCCATTTCGGGTGATCTCCTTGTGTGGTTGTCTGTGTACTCGTTTACCGTCGGACGGCGTCCCTGCTGTCAAATAGCGCTTGCAAAGGCGAGATGCCCCCTAGGGTGTCGAGGCCGATACTGTCGATGGTTGTGCGCCCGCAGATTCCCATGGTGGCAGCAAGTTCGTCCCGGAGCATCTCGATGACTGCGTTAACGCCGTCTTCGCCATTCACCGCCAGCCCCCAGAATAAGGGCCGGCCCATCAGTACGGCACGCGCTCCCAAGGCTAGGGCCTTGAAGATATCTGAGCCACGGCGGATACCTCCGTCCATGTAGACCTCAGCTGTGGCACCAACCTGCTCTACAACCTCTGGTAGTACCTCGATGGTTGTGAAGGTTGTGTCCAGGTATCTGGTGCCGTGGTTGGAGACGATGATTCCCTTGGCACCTGACTCTGCCGATGCCCTTCCGTCCTCGCCAGTCATTATGCCTTTTACGACGATAGGCAATTTAGTCTTGCCGGCTAGCCATTCCAAATCGCTCCAGACAGAGGCTTGATCGCGGATGTCGGCAGGCCCTGCTGGTGCGTCTGCGGCAAAGGTCCATGAGTGAGTTCCCAGGTCGAGCTGGGAATAGTTAGGGGATTCTGGACCAACGTAGTTGTTTCGGATGTTGCGTTCCCTTTTAGGCACAATCTTAGCGTCTAGGGTCATACATAGAGCACTGTACCCGGCGTCTTCCGCGCGGGCAGCCATGCCAAGGGTAAGCTCACGGTCTTTGAAGAAATACTGCTGGAACCAGATTGGGCCAGTTGCTGCTTCCGCAACGTCCTCCAAAGTCTTGGCCGAATGGGAACTCAAGATCATCAAGGTATCGGCTCTACCTGCCGCCCGTGCTGAAGCCAGTTCAGCGTCTGCGTGGGCTGCGCCATGATTGCCGGCAGGGGCCAACATCAGTGGGAGGCTGATTTTGTGTCCTAGGACGGTGGTGCTTAAGTTTCGAGTGCTCACGTCCACCATCATTCGCGGTTTCATCATGATGGAGTCTAGGACCTCTCGGGTGCGCCGTAGGGTTATCTCGTCGGTGGCGGCTCCGGCTATGAAATCGTATTCGCCCTTGCCGATATTAGCTTTTGCTATCTCTTCGTATTCATAGATATTCACCGGGTCTCGTGCCATGAGGATTCCTCCGGGTATGAGCTTTGCGAGGAAAGTCTAAAAGCTGGGATGTGTGTAGTCAATCGCGTGGCTGACATGAGGCTGTGGAGGCCATCAAACTTGCACGTGGTATCCTTGCTCTCGGTGAGCTCAGACGGCGGCCTGAGGTGAAAATATGCCAAGCGGTAAGCAGGATTACGAGATATTTGAGGCAGGCGATCTGGACCTTCAGTCTGGAGAGACGTTGCGTGGCGCCAAATTGGCTTATAAGACTTACGGGAGCCTGAACCGGGCCAAGAACAATGTGGTAGTCTTCCCTACCTTCTTTGGCGGACAACACACCCATAACGAAGGGATGATTGGCGAGGGCAAAGCTCTGGATCCGGACAAATACTTCATTATCGTGCCCAATATGTTTGGGAACAGCATCTCAACTTCACCATCCAATGCCACTCCTCCTTATAACCGCTCTCGCTTCCCCGCCATCAATCTCTACGACAATGTAGCCTGCCAGCATCGTCTCGTTACCGAATTATTTGGCATCGAGACAATTGCTCTGGTCTATGGTTGGTCCATGGGCGCCCAGCAGACATTCCAGTGGGGCAGCTTGTACCCGGAGATGGTCGAACGGATCGTACCGGTCTGCGGCTCGGCCAAAACCTCTCGACACAATTTCGTGTTTCTGGAAGGGGTCAAGTCGGCGATTACAACCGACGTTGCATGGGCGGGTGGGTCTTACGACACAGCTCCCTTGAAAGGACTGAGGGCCATGGGGCGGGTCTACGCTGGTTGGGCAGTTTCCCAAGCTTTCTATCGTGAGGAGGTCTATCTGGACCTGGGATATGAGTCCCTGGAAGACTACCTAGTGAGATTTTGGGAGGCTAGGAGGACCGGCTCCGATGCGAACGACCTGTTGGCCATGATTCGTACCTGGCAGAATGCTGACATCAGCAACAATCATGTCTACGATGGAGACTTTAGAGGGGCTCTTAACTCGATCAAATGTAAAGCCATCGTGATGCCAGGAAGGACCGACTTGTACTTTCCGCCGGAAGACAACGAGATTGAAGTCGCCCTCATGCCAAATGCAGAACTTAGGCCAATAGAGTCCATTTGGGGCCATCTGGCTGGAGGGCCTGGATTCAACCCAGTTGACTCAAAATTCGTAGACGAAGCGCTGAAAGAGATATTGGCTCATTGAGGCAGCACTGAGTAGTGGTAAACGGAAAATATGCGCGTTATGGTTGATTAATGGAATCTGTGTGTTTGATAACATATGCAGATGATTATTCGCTATGGTCGGGCTAAGACCTTCTACTTCAAGATACATAGATGCTGAACCGGGTGCCTTTGGCACGGAAGGTTGGAGGCGCGTATTATGGCTGGCGTGTGCTGGCGGCCACTTTCTTGCTGGGGACGTTGTCCGGCGGGATATTCTCTAACAGCAATGCAATCTTCTTTGGCCCGATTCAGCGCGATCTGGGTCTGAATAGCGCGCAAACTTCTTTGATCTTTAGCTTAGTTAGGGCTGAAGGCAGCATTGCAGGCCCTGTCGTGGGTCGGTTAGTTGACCGGTTTGGCTCACGACCGATGATTGTTTTCGGTGGGCTTTTGGCCAGTTTCGGTTTCATCGCCCTTCACTGGGTGCACAACTATGTGCTCTTTATAGCCGTATTTGTGGGAGTGGTGGGAGTCGGCAAGAGTTCAGGGCTGGGACAGGTGCTGATTAGCGCGGTCAACCGGTGGTTTATCCGCCGCCGCTCGCTAGCTATGTCGATCTGCATCACTGGGTTCTCCTCAGGTGGAGCAGCCATATTGCCGCTGATAACCCTTGGAGTCAGTACGATCGGCTGGCGCGACGTGATGCTGTTCTCCGGCATATTCATGGGCCTGATCGTTATACCCCTGGCATCGTTAGTGCGACACTCGCCGGAGCGGATGGGTATCGGACCCGACCTACCATTCCCACAAGAGGGCGAAGAAGACGCACGGCCGGCACTCGTTGATTTCACGGTACGCCAAGCTTTGCGGACCAGGTCCTACTGGGTCTTGTTCGCCGGTTCCGTGCTTAGGATAAGTCTCTGGGGAACCGTGTCCGTCCATGCGGTGCAGATGTTTGTCTGGAAGGGAATGTCAGATGAGATGGCGGGCATCATGTTCTCTATGATGTTCCTTTTGTCCATCCCGTTGCGGCTGATGGTGGGGTTCTTGGGAGACAGGTTCCCGCTACAGCCAATGATGGGCGGAGGGATGGGCGCAGCGGCCTTGGCAATGCTGGCGATGCTGACAGTTGACGGGAATATAGCCGTTTATTTGTTTGTGGTTCTGATGGCCATTGAGCAAGGGACCAGTTCTCTGAACTGGGTGTCTTTGGGCAATTTCTTTGGTCGAACTAGCTTTGCAACATTGATGGGAATGATCAGCGTGGTTTTCAATATCGGCATGCTAATCTCGCCGATCTATGCTGGGCTTATCTTCGACCGCACCGAAAGCTATACCCTGGTGCTTCTCTCGTTCCTGCCAATCTATCTTGCTGCCGGAGTGTTCTTCTTGATTACGCGGAAGCCCAGCGCTCCGGTACCGGAGCGGGAAGCGGTCTACGGACGTTGACCCGCCGTGAGACGCCCTTTGCTCAGATTTGAAGTATAAACCTAGCCTAGATTCCTGAGGAGGCTGCCGAAACCCTGGATGGCTTCGGTCCAACCGATGCGACGCAGCGCCAGCCAGATGGTGGCCTGGTTGACTGAGATTACCGTTTTGCCCAACTGCTTTTCCAGGGGTTCCACAGCGTCCAATCCCCGCCAGGCGGTGCCGGGCAGAAATATGGTGTCGGCTTCGTCTTTCACCACTGTTGGCACAAAGTCGATGATGGTCTGGACTGATTCTTCCTCTATCTCCAAGGGGTTCATGGAGTCCTGCATCCACGGTTCGCCGTCGGCGCTCAATACCTCGAATCCGGACTCTTCTAGCAGTGGCTTTAGCCGGTGGCGAAGATGGAAATGCCGATAGGGCCCTGCGATGCTAAGCCGCTTGGAGCCCATGAAATTGAACGCCTCGATGCAGGCTCCTACGGCTGTGATGGACTCTACTCCGCTGGCTAGTTGCATCTCCTTCGACATCTCACGGTCGAATTGGATGTATCCTTTGTGGTACGTGCCTGATGTGCAGGCGTAAACCAGGATGTCTGGTTTGATGTTGGACAGGGAACGGGCACCTCGGCTGACGTCCTCATTCATCTTATCGGCATCGAATCCAAACAGGGCAGTGTCTACCGTAGCCGCCTCTTCGCTGGAGATACTGATCTGGTGGCCGGTGTTCTCGGAGGACTTGGGCTGAGAACCCCAGTCACCGTTGAACATCCGCTCGAAGTGGACGGTGATTTCTGGCGGCAAAACTCGGTAGAAGTCAGGTTCCACCACTGGGTTGGTGGCGGGCACTAACGCTCCGATTCGCTTGGTTTCTGGCATGTTTAGCTTTCCTTCTGCGGTTGGTAAGAGGCTTAATCCGCGGCGCCAGCGGCTTTGGCGGGGGCCGCCTCGGTCAACTCATAGAGGGTGCTGCGGGCGCGAATCTGCTCGTCCCAGCCTCGGAACCGGAGATCGATCATGAGCCCGTCGGGGCCCTTGTATTTGCGGTTTGCCTTGCTGCTTCCGGGACACTCGGTGCCGCCGTTGTCCTCCACTGTGGACACTGCATCATCTAGGTCGTCCACATAGAATCCGATGTGGTGAACGCCCTTCACTGTAGAGGAGCCTTCACCTAGGTTGGGAGCGTCTTCAGAGCCCATCTTCAAGATAGCGAAATAGATGTACCCGTCAGTGAGCCACACTCCTTCTTCGCCGGTTTCCGCGGGAGTGCGGCGCAGCTCGTCCAAGCCAAACACATTTTTGTACCACTCGGCGGTCTCAGATGGGTTTTCCGTTTGCAGGGCGATGTGCTTGATTCGATTGGCCATGGTTCCTCCGTCTTCGGTTATCGAATAAAGATCTAGGTGTTAGGAAAGCTCAACCTAACGTCCGGCAATTGTACATGGCAGAGAGACCTTGGGCCATCGGATGGGCGGCTCCGTTCTCTTGAGGAAGACTGAACAGAGCCTTATTCACGTCGGCCAAAGTGCTGAATATGGATTGTCTCCACGCAGGCCGCGGAATCATTTCACCACCAAGGCAACCACGGGGTGGGTCGAAAAGAAAAACCACACAGCACTTGGGTAAGGTTGCAGGGCGGCGGATTTCAGTAAGTACCTGTGCAAAGTCCTTTTCATCTTTGAGGAGCAAAGACGAGAAACTTCAACACCTAGAGTACCAGCAATCCGACAAGCACATTGCAAGGCGTCTAAGTAGTGGCTGATAATGAGATGAATTACCCCAAGTCTTTATTGGTCCTTCTTATAGTGTAATCTATGAAATTCGGATATTTCAGCCAGCTACAAATGCCAAAACCTTGGCGCGAAAACGGAGAGATACTCCTTTACAAAGAGGCAATGGAACAGGCGATTCACGCCGAGTCCGTTGGCTTTAATCACTATTGGCAGACCGAACACCATTTCTATCCGGAGATTGGCCACAGCTCGTCTCCGGAACTGTTCTTGGCAGCCTTGGCCCAGCGCACCACAACCATCAGGTTAGGTCTGGCGGTTGTGGTCTTGCCTTGTAATCACCCTTACCGGGTGGTGGAGTACGTGTCTACCCTTGATCAACTTTCTGATGGTAGGGTGGAGTTCGGAACCGGAAGAGGCGCCTCCCCCTACCATGTTGAGGCCTTTGGTGTAACGTCGGAACAGTCCAAAGAGCTTTGGGAAGAGTCCTTGGAAGTGATCTGTTCCATGTTCCTCAATAATCCTTTTCCCGGATGGCGAGGGAAGTGGTATCCCGAACTGTTGGAGCGCCACTTGGTTCCGAAACCCATCCAAACTCCTCACCCACCTCTTTGGGTCGCCGGAAGTCAGCCGGCGACCTATGCCGAGGCCGCTCGAAAGGGAATGGGGATTCTGGGTTTCAACGGTATGGAGCCAGACGAGATCGAGCCGTCAATCAAGGCCTACAGGGACTCCGAAGCTGAATGCACCCCAGTCGGCGGATACGTAAATCACCAGATCGCCACATTCACAATAGGGAGCATCGATAAAGATTTCACTGTGGGAAGAGACAAAGCATGTGCGGCGGCCAGATGGTACGCCGGAGATAATGATTCTGAACTGCAGAAGGTCCGGTTCGGCACACATACAGGCGAATATTACGAAAACCAGCAAACATCTGGAGTCCGACCTGGTGTCCGCCAAGCAGTGCTTAAAAGATCAAACGATGAGTTGATTCAAGATGGCCTCGTGCTCGGGGGTGACGTTGACTCGGTATGCCGTAACGTCGAACGCTGGGCCGACCTGGGAGTCGACCAGCTCCTGATCATGATGCAGGCCGGTAACACGACCCACGACGAGGTCATGCGATCCCTGGACCTCTTTGGCACAGAAGTACTGCCCAAGTTCCAGTAGGTGATTCGATCCGGATGATTCTGTTTGGTCGAGGAGCTCCCTTAAGGCCATCGTTAGTGGCTGCGGTCGCTTTTTCCATCGGCAAAAGGTTCGTGTCCCACCTTGTTAGATGTACACATAGTATCTAAATTGGTGACTAGGCGACGATACGCGTGTCACTAATAGAAATCCGGCATGTGTAAACCTAGCTCGTGACAAATAAGGGCTTAGTTAGAAGACCAGGGTTAAATGGTCGACGCTTTGACTCGATGACCCTCCGTCTTTAGCCTAATCTAGCCAAGACTGGAATCCCTAAAATCTGACAGGAGTATTAATGCTATCAGGAGCCCAAGCATACGAAGTAGACATCAGTGAGGCTCAGTACCTTGTTCACGATAATACGCCCCTGCTGGCGCGTGTTTTTAGGCCTAAAGGAACTGGACCGTTCCCAATCGTGGTAGAACTCCATGGAGGGGCTTGGGTTAGAGGTGACCGCCAAAATGGTGACGCTGCTAATGAATCGCTCTGCCGAGATGGTTTGATAGTGGTGGCGCTGGATTTCAGGGCACCTCCATTGGCATCATATCCAGGATCGTTAATAGACATTCATTATGGGATACGGTGGTGCAAAACCCGCGCTTTGGAATGGAATGGTATTCCTAATAGGATAGCTACTATGGGCACTTCTAGCGGGGCGCATTTGGCGATGTTAATTGGGATGCGGCCACATGATCCGAGGTACTCAGCATTGCCGTTAACAACAAAAGGGCCTGGTGTCGATGGTGCTGTAGACGCTGTTATTTTGTGTTCTCCGGTGATAGACCCTTTAGGGCGTTATCACTACGCCAAAGGACTCAGGGACGATTGTACGCCGCCCCCAGGGATAGCGGAGCGGGTAGTGTTGATGCATGACCAGTACTGGAAGACCGAAGAAGCAATGGCAGAGGCGGCTCCAGCCCGTATCCTTGCCCGTGGAGAACGGGCATCCCTGCCTCCAGTCTTGTTGTTAGCACATAGCCAGGAAGATGCGCACCCGAAGCCAGATAGAGAAGAATTTGTCAGACAATATCGCAAAGCGGGAGGCAAGATTAGTGAGAATATATTCGAGGGAGAAGGTGGGCTTTTGGCTGGTGGCGCCACGAAAGGACTTAGTCTCCGTGAGCCGTTCTCTCTAGTCGCTAAAGAGGCGCTAATGCAGATGACCTCGTTTGTACAGGAACACGTCCGCTGAGCGAGATGGCCATCGTTGTTTGGGCCTTCTAGTCACCTACTTGAACCGCAGTTGTGTTGGAGATCCGGACTGTCAGCTGAATACCGAGAGTCTCGGCGACGTTAGAGGGGCACTATGCGCCACTTTGTCATACATACTGCCGGCCATTGGGTGCTTTCTGCCGGTTATGGTCCGCCACCCTTTCACGATGAAGACCCTCTGTTCTTTTTCGACAACGATGAACACTGAGGGTTACAACTGATTCTGGCCGAAACGCCCTGTCCCTGGTGAAGTCTACCAGGTGACCGGCTCACCAAATTTCCAATAGCTTAGTCTATACGTGAGGTGCTACCGACTCGGTGAACTTCTCTAGCTGCTCCATTTGGTTGGGCGATGCAAACCGGACTATGAAATAATTGGCGCCAGCTTCTTTGTACCGCTTGATGGCGTCGATGCATTGTTGGGCTGGCCCGAAGACGCAGAGAAGCTGTTTGCTGACCACCTCATACGGGATGCCGTAATAAGCCCGCATGAATCCATCACCTTCCGACAAGGCTTCCTCCTCATCGTTTAGATTGACTGATATGTATAGGGCTCTCGGCATTCCGCTCAGGTCGCGATCCAACTCCTTGGATTTCTCTTCGATCTTGTCCCAGCATTTAGCGAACATATCAGGGGAAGGGACATTGGTAATCCAGCCGTCGCCTTGGGCCGCCACTCTTTTGAGTCCGCGCTGCACCCAGTTGCTAGAAAGCCAGATGGGAACATGCTGTTGGACCGGCTTGGGCTGCAAACTCACCTCACTTACGGGATAAAACCCCCCCGAATTTGAAACGTTATCATGAGACCATAGATTTTTGAGGAGATCTAT
>JAKUNK010000064.1:0-13544 GCA_022451945.1 Dehalococcoidia bacterium | reverse complement strand
GTCCAATAACTCGAAGGTGAGTTCTAAAACCCCGCCGACTTCGTCTTCCACCTGGTCGGGCGTACAGAAGATGTGGGCGTCGTCTTGGGTGAAACCGCGCACTCTCATCAGTCCGTGGAGCACGCCGCTCCGTTCGTAGCGGTAGACTGTGCCCAACTCAGCGAACCGAAGAGGCAGTTCGCGATAGCTGTGTAGTGCGTTCTTGAATATGGAGATGTGGAACGGGCAGTTCATGGGCTTCAGGTAATACTGCTGCTCGTCCACTTCTACAGGTGCGTACATATTCTCTTGGTAGAAATCCAGGTGTCCGCTGGTCTCCCACAGCTGGGCCCGGCCGATATGAGGCGAGTAGACAACGTCGTACCCTAAACGATAGTGGAGATTCTTCCAGTAGTCCTCCACCAGGGACCGGATACGGCCACCTTTGGGATGCCAGACGATTAGGCCAGGACCGATTTCGTCGTGGACGCTGAAAAGGTTCAGTTGGCGACCGAGGGTCCGGTGGTCTCGGCGCTCGGCCTCTTCCAGCCTCTGCAGATGCTCTACCAAACCGGTATCAGACTCGAAGGCTGTCCCGTAGATACGCTGCAGCATTGGGCGTTTCTCGTCGCCACGCCAATAGGCGCCGGCCACGCTCAGCAGTTTCATGGCCGGAATGTCCGATGTGCCATGCACGTGGGGGCCTTGGCACAGATCCACGAAATTGTCATGGCGGTAGATGGAGATTACCGCATCTTCGGGGAGGCCTTCGATAAGTTCGATCTTGTAGGGCTGATCAGCGAACATGGTCTCGGCATCAGCGCGACTCAGATCCTCCTTCTGGAAGGGAAATCCGCCTTTGATAGTCTCCTTCATCAGCTTCTCAATCTCTTCCAGGTCCTCCGGGGTGAACGGACGCGAAACGTCGAAGTCGTAGTAAAAGCCATCTTGGGTGGGCGGGCCGATGCCCATCTTGGCTTCAGGGAATAGTTTCAGTACAGCGTCGGCCATCACGTGGGCGGCCGAGTGACGCATGGCGTGACGATGGACTTGCACCTCGTCGATGCCATCTATATCAAGAGAACCGTGTTCTAACATCGTACCTACTCTATGGGTTGTGACCTTGGGAAAATACGGCGTTCTTGGCCAGGCATCATTATAGCCTAACGGACACGCTTCACCCCAGAAAAAATAGCGTTCATGTCTGCCGGAAAGCGTCTTGCTCTTTGGGATGGAGCAGAATTTCCCCTGGGGTGCGGTGATTTTGTATCGGTCTCGGAGGTGCAACGGCATCCAGTCTCTGGATGGAGTTGATTTTACTTTGATCGCTTGCGGTGTTCAGCTGGCCGTTGCTTAGGCCTCGCGATTCTCGAACGAATTCAGCATCGCGAAGACGAATCAGCGCGGAGCCCGGGTGATGCCTGGTTGTGTTCTTAGTCTAGTTTTCATGAGGCCAAATTAAATTCCGCTAAGGCCTGTTTACCGGGTTATTGGATATCATCACGAGATATATGGATATAATTAACACCACCAGCCAAATATTGCTGATTGGAGGACCCATGGCAACAGAGCAAGACCTGAAAGAATTTTCAACCCAAGTGACCTGCCCAAACGACTTCGATGAGTTTTGGAGCGGCACCTTAGATCAGCTTGCCCGGGCCTCGCTAAAGCCGGTGATATCGCCTGACCCACTCAGGAGCAACGACGACGTCCAGGTATCTAACGTCACGTACCTGAGCTTCGGTGGCCTGGAGATCTCTGCTTGGTACAGCCTGCCGACCCGAGGAGAAGGGCCCTTTCCGGCCATTATCAACTTCCCTGGCTACAAGTCCGAACCACCGGTGCGCCGCGACTGGGGGAAGAATGGCGTAGCTGTCCTCTCTGTCGCTGTACGCGGCAAATTGAGGAGCAGTGGGGAGTTCAACCCTGGCTACCCTGGACTTCTTACGTCAGGGTTGGAGCACCGGGACCTCTACGGCTACCGGGGAGTGATCTCAGATTGTGTGCGTGGGGTCGATTTTTTGACGTCCCGACCCGAGATTGACCCGGAGCGCATCTACGCCTGTGGCAGTAGCCAAGGCGGCGGACTGACCTTGATCACCTCCGCGTTGCGCCCTGAGATCAAAGGCGGTGTAGCGGGGTACCCATTCTTGTGCTGCTACCCCGAGGCCATGAGCATGTTCCGGTCTTATCCATACGACGAATTAAGCTGTTACGCTAGGGCGTACCCGGACCAGAAAGATCAAATGTTGGAGACTCTGCGGTACTTCGACGCCGTGAATTTCGCTCCTAGAATAAAATGCCCAATGGTGGTAGGCATCGCTCTGGACGATGAAGTGTGTCCACCAGAAACCAGCTACGCCGCCTACCAGGCACTGACTGGTCATAAAGAGCTGTGGCTGTTCCCCAACTCGGGGCACGGAAACGCTCATGATTATCCGGGGCAGGAGAGGGCTTGGCTTGAACAGCAGATTGGCCTGACGGCGGTCGTATCATGACCACGGCTGCCGACCGTTTTTGGCGGCAGACCGAGGCAGTCCTATCAGAACTTCCAATGGACGTCCGATTGGATCGGGACGATTTCTATTCCCAGTCCAACTGGGATGTGTTCCGGATGCGCTACACGTCCGCCGATGGCTACCGGCTGTTCGCTTGGTTATCGGTGCCTCACGGCGACGGCCCGTTCCCAGCGTTGGTCCGTATGCCTGACTACGGCAGTGTTCATGACATCGTCTACACCCCTCTTCGTGAACGAGTGGTGGTAATGAACCCGACGCACCGTGGACAACGGAACAGCGACGAGGCCTTCCAGGCCGAATATCCGGGGCTACTGACTGAGGGGATCGATGACCCAGAGACATATGTCATGCGGAGGGTTTTCGCTGATGCCCTCAGGAGTTTCGATGCCTTGTTGGACCAAAACAAAGCCTTGATTGGTGACATTGCTCTCACCGGTGCTGGCTTAGGTGGTGCTTTGGCTGTTGCGGTCGCGGCGCGCCGGTCAACTGTGCATGCGGTTGCCGCCAATACCCCCATGGCTCTAGGCAATCCAGATTCGTTACAGCCCGGACTTGGTTATCCGTTGGCAGAGTTGGGAGACTATCTGCGCTTGTACCCAGAACGCCGGGATGCCGTAAAACAGAACACCGCGGACCTGGACCCACTCGAGTTGGCCTCTCGAATCACCGCTCCAGTCCTTCTTAGCTTGGGCATCAACGACACCGCTTCGTGCCCACTTGCTTTCGGCGAGAAGCTGGCTGAGATTATTCCCGAGTGCGATCTAAGAGTTTACCAAGGGGCGTCTGAGGGTGGCGGACATGAACACGCCCAGGTCCAGTTAGCTTGGCTGTCGGACAAGTTGGGATTGAGTTGACGACCATCTCGCCTCAGCCCGCAGCAAGATAACTAAGGCCGGAAGGCGCACTGTTGATATAATCATCTTCAGACAATAGTTAATAAAATGGGAGAAAAAACCGGACTATGGAGCAATTAAGACAACACCTATCGACCCTCAACCAAAAGATCGCGTCGGTGGTGGAGCGTCTTTGACCTCTCCACTAAAGAAGACGCTATAAGTGTCATGGAGCGGGAGGCGGGGGAACCTGGATACTGGGACGACCACCAGGTCGCGCAGCGAAAAATGCAACAACTGGGCCGTCTGAAAGATATCGTTAGCCTTTGGCGCGACCTGGAATCGCGGTCAAAGAACTTGGTAGAACTAACAGAGCTGGCGCTTGCTGAAGACGACCCTTCGCTTCAAGAACAGCTGGAGTCCGAATCAGAGGAACTGACTCAGACGCTTGCCCACGAAGAGATCAATCTTACCCTTTCCGGTCCATACGACGAACGGCCTGCCATCGTGACTATCCGTGCCGGAGCAGGCGGCACGGATGCTCAAGACTGGGCCGAGATGCTAATGACCATGTACTGCCAGTGGGCGGAGACAGGAAAGCGCCCTCTAGAAGTGATGGATCTTTCCTATGGTGAAGAAGCAGGACTTAGGGGGGCAACCTTAGAGATTGGCGGGGCGCACGCTTTCGGATATTTGGTTGCAGAGCAGGGAGTCCACCGACTGGTTCGCCTTTCGCCCTACGACCCGAACAACCTGCGTCAGACATCATTCGCACAGGTTGAGATAATTCCTACGTCTGAAGACGACCCTGATGTTGAGGTCCGCTCGGAAGATATCAAGATGGACACGTTCCGTTCCAGCGGCCCTGGCGGCCAGAACGTGCAGAAGGTGGCGTCGGCTGTTAGGTTGACTCACACTCCTACTGGCATTGTGGTCTCTTGCCAGAATGAGCGTTCCCAGCACCAGAACCGCGAGTATGCTATCCGGATTCTCAAGGCCAGGTTATTGGCCAGGCAGGAGGAAGAGAAGGCTAAGGAAGTAGCTGATCTTCGTGGAGAGCGCAAGGCAGCGGAGTGGGGTAGCCAGATACGCAGCTACGTGCTGCATCCTTACAAGTCGGTGAAAGACCATCGCACCAACCTGCAGAGCACTAACCCGGACGCGGTTCTAAGCGGTGCTATAGATAGGTTCATCGAGGCCTATCTGATGTCCAAGGTTGGAGAGTAGACCTAGTTTCAAATCCAATTGAGGCGAGACCATCTAATTGCAGCTCGTTAGAATGGCTAAGTGGGCGTAGGTTCAGATTCCCTGTAAAATCAAAAAAAGCCCGCCATCTAGGCGGGCCTTTTTGTCGGTTTGTAGCAGAGCGGGTTTTAACAGTTGCCCAGTATGTGACCCATTCGGGCTTTCTTGGTCTTCATGTAGGTGCGGTTTTCGTCGGTCACCTCGACTTCAACGGGTATACGGTCGACGATTTCCAGGTCAAACCCTGAGAGCCCAGCCACCTTCTTGGGGTTGTTGGTCAGCAAGTTCAACTTGCGCACGCCTAGGTCTTCCAGTATCTGTGCGCCTACGCCGTAGTGGCGCAAGTCTGGCTCGAACCCAAGGGTCTCGTTGGCTTCCACGGTATCCAGTCCCTGATCCTGCAGAGAGTAAGCCTTGATCTTGTTGTGGAGGCCTATGCCGCGGCCCTCTTGGCGCATGTAGAGGAAGATTCCATTGCCCTCTTCTGCCAGCTGCTTTAGAGACAGATCGATCTGGTCTCCGCAGTCGCAGCGCATGCTGCTGAAAACGTCTCCGGTGAGGCACTCGCTGTGGATCCGCACCAAGACCGGCTCGTCCGGGCTCCACTCACCGATGGTCAACGCGATGTGCTCTCCTGAGTCCACGTGGCTCTTGTAGGCGATGGCCTGGAACTTGCCGTAGCGCGTAGGAAGGCGAGCCTCGGCCACTCGCTCGATTAGGCGTTCGGTCCTGCGGCGTTGGGCGATAATTTGGGCGATACTGAGGATCTTTAGGCCGTGCTCCGCAGCGAATTCTTCCAACTGAGGGAGGCGGGACATGGTGCCGTCTTCGGCCATGATCTCGCAGACGATACCGGCAGGGTACATGTCAATCATTTCGCAAAGGTCAACCGCAGCTTCAGTGTGTCCGGCTCTGGCGAGCACTCCGCCTGGGTGATAACGCAAGGGAAATATATGGCCTGGGCGGGTGAATTCGTCCGGCTTGGCGGCTGGGTCCATCATGGCCAAGATAGTGGCTGCTCGGTCTCCGGCGGAGATACCGGTGGTCGTGCCGACGTTGTAGTCGATCGACACTGTGAAGGCGGTTTGGTTCTTTTCCATGCCATTGGCAGTGACCATCAATGGCATCTGGAGCTCGTCTAGGCGCTCGCCAATGATAGGCATGCAGAGCAGTCCCCTGGCGTGGGTTACAACGAAGTTAACGGCCTCGGGTGTCACCATCTCAGCGGGCATCACCAAGTCGCCTTCGTTCTCGCGATTCTCATCGTCCACCACGATGAGGAACCGGCCCGCTTTTAGCTCTTCGAGCCCTTCTTCAAGACTGCACAGAGGCATAATTTCGTCCTTGAGACTCCGAATCTCCAAAGTCCAATCACTGGGCTAGGAGACTTTCTATATACTTGGCTAGGATATCGGCCTCCAGGTTCACTTGGTCCCCAACCGATAATCGAGCCAGATTAGTATTCTTTAAAGTGAATGGTATCACAGCCAGGGTGAACGATGAGGCACCTCTTTGTACCACGGTCAAACTGATACCGTCAACAGCGATGAAACCCTTCTCGACGATGTATTTATTGAGCCGTTTAGGGACTCTTACTCGAAAGATAATTGAGTCTCCATCTGTCTTGGTAGACATGATGCGTCCAGTTCCGTCTACATGGCCCTGCACTATATGGCCGCCCATGCGGTCGCTAGCCAACAAGGCGCGCTCTAGGTTCACTAGGCTACCTTCGGAAAGCTTGCCGAGAGAGGTGCGCCGCATGGTTTCTGGTGAGAGGTCAACTGAGAACTCACCTTTGGTGAAGCTGACAGCGGTGAGGCAAGTACCGTTTACTGCGATGCTGTCTCCCAGCTTTACGTCCTCCAGAACCTTGGAGGCCTGGACTGTCATGCCGTTGTCACTGATCTTGGCGACAACACCCACTTCTTCCACGATTCCGGTAAACACTTTGTCCTCTTAATCCTCGCTCTTATCCGCTGTCAGGGTTTTCATAGTCGTTGAAGGCCGCAGGCACGGATGATTTCTTCTGTGGGTATCCTATTATGAGCCAATCCGGGCCGATTTGCTCTGAGTGGGCCCCGGTTAGGCTCCACGAGTCGGCCATCACGGCCACGCCTGAGCCCTCAACCGGAGAAAGGGAGGTTTCACCACCCACTATTTGGGGCGCGACGAAGGCATAAACTTTGTCGACTAAGCCGGCGTCGAAAAAGGCTCCGTGCACCGATCCGCCACCCTCAACCAATAGGTTCACAACGCCTCTGGAACCCAGGTAATTCATAAGCGCTCTTAGGTCTACCCGCCGATCCTCTCCTGACGGCAGGATAACTACTTCGGCCCCTGCCTGTTCCAGGGCCAGTACGCGGGCGTCGGGCGCAGCTTCCGTGGTGGCGATCAACGTGGACCCCGGTTGTCCAAGCATTACCGATTTGACCGGTGTAGAGCAGACGCTATCGAGAACCACGCGGAGGGGCTGGCGTTCGAATGGGGTACCGGCGTTATCGCGGGAGGTCAGGTATGGGTCGTCGGTCAGCGCCGTGTTGACGCCAACTAGGATGGCGTCGCAGACGCGGCGCATCGCTTGGACGTACCCGCGCGCCTCTGGTCCCGTCACCCATTTAGAGTCTCCGGTGTGAGTTGCAATCTTGCCGTCCAAGGTCATGGCGTATTTGACGGTGACGAACGGAGTCCCTGTTTCTATATGTTTGGCGAAAGCTTCATAGAGCTCTTGTGCTCCACCGGCCTTTTCCTCCACTACCTGGATCCCGGCGGCTTCGAGCTCATCGCGTCCTTTACCAAAAACGCTGGGGTTCGGGTCTATGACCGCAAAGTGTACCTCGGTTACTCCGGCCGTGATGATGGCTTGTGTGCAGGGAGGTGTGCGTCCCCAGGTGCAGCAGGGCTCGAGGGTGGTGTAGAGGATGGCGCCTCGTGCTTGTTCAGCAGCCTGTTTCAGTGCAACTATCTCGGCGTGGTCTTGGCCAGGGGGTTGAGTGGCTCCACTGCCCACCTCGACTCCATCTTTCACCAACACCGCGCCAACTGCGGGATTGGGACTGGTGGACCCAATGGCCTCATAGGCCAACTCAACAGCCCGCTGCATGTGGCTCATGGGCCTCGTTAAGGCGCCTGCTGGGAGCCCGGCGCTGCGAAGTCCTGGCTGAACCGACTGGCGGTGGGAACGGTTTGTCCCTGGTACTTGCTGCCCAGGGATTCTGAGCCATAGAGTCGATCGGCGGGAGTGGTGAGGCGCAGATAAGATATCTGCCCGATCTTCATGCCTTTGTAGAGGGTTATGGGCAGGCGGGCCAGGTTGCTCAATTCCAGGGTGAGGTGCCCTTTCCAGCCAGGATCTACGAACCCGGCGGTGGAGTGAATCACCAGCCCAATGCGACCCAAACTGCTCTTTCCTTCAAGTCGGGCGACGAGGTCGTCGGGGAGTTCGATGTTCTCCAGAGTACTGCCTAGAACGAACTCGCCCGGATGAAGGATGAAGGGGCTTTCCTCCTGTATCTCGACCATCTGGGTTAGGTCTTCCAGGCTCTCTTTTACGTCTATATATGGCCGGCGGGAGTTGGCGAAGACCAGGACCCGCCCATCCAGATGTAGGTCGACGCTGGCTGGTTGGATGTCATCTGGATCCAGGGGTGAGATTACGATACGCCCCTTGGCCAACTCTTCTTTGATGGACCGGTCGCTTAAGACCATATCACTCCAACAAAAACATTCTTCGGATGGCCTATGGCCCTTGTGCCTTAGACAGCAGGATTCTAACAACCCTGTTATGGCCCCGCAAGTGAGAATGAGCCCATCAGATGAGGAGTCGGCGGACACTGAACGAGTCAAAGTTTTTGACGGCACCGCTCTGCTTCCTAGACCTGCAGGTTGGTGGCGGGAGATATATGGTTGATTTCCGCCATGGACGCTCGAACTACCCGCGCGATACTTAAATATCCCCGACGGGTGAAAGGTCAACACCGCCGGAGGATTTTGACGCGCCCTGCCTGAAAACGTTCGTGGCTGACCGGCTGGTTTAGGTGTGAACGGCGACTAACTAGTTAACCTTGGAAATTCACTCGGCCATCTAGGAGGCCACGAGCCATGACGAACTTGTGGATCTCCGATGTCCCGCCTCCGATGCGCGCGTGGCGCAGGATGTGGTACCAGTGAGCGATGGGCAGGTCCAAGGTCTCGCCTGTACCGCCAAACACCTGCATGATCTTGTCGATGCTCCGCCAGCCCCATTCCCCGGCGCAATACTTGATCATGGAGGCCTCAACACGGACGTCTTCCCCGGCATCGGCTCTTGCAGCCGTCTCTCTGGTGATGGAGCGGAGAGTCATGATGTCGGTGTAAACGTCGGTCAGCATGTACTGGATGGCTTGGCGGTCGGATATGGGTCGGCCGTAGGTGACCCGCTCCTTGGCCCAATCGATAGCCATCTCCAACGCCCGGCTGAGGATGCCGGTAGCCATGGAGCCCCGGAGCATCCGGTCGTGGTGCACCAGCCATTTCTGCCCCAGCGTGAACCCTTGGCCAACTTCACCCAACACTTTGGTCTGGGGAACTCGGACGTTGTCCAGATTTACGGTGAACTGTTGGGCCTTGCCTGGGTTAACCCAGAGCCGGATAGGGTCGAAGCTTAGCCCTGGCGATGGGTTGTCGACGATGAACATGGTGATACCGCCTCGCTGGCGTTTATCGGGGTCGGTAACGGCCTGGAGTAACAGATAGTCGGAGGTTGCGGCGCCGGAGATAAACGTTTTGGTGCCGTTTATGACCCAATCGTCGCCGTCTAACATCGCACTGGTTTGCATCATTCCACCGGGATCCGAGCCAGCATTAGGCTCGGTTTGTCCGAAGGCATAATGCAGTTTGCCTTCCACCGACGGCAGCAGATACTCCTGTTCCTGCTCCGGTGTGGCTGAACCAATCATCATCATGGGCACCGGGGATGTCGGCAATTGGACGATGCTCTTGTGGACCTCTTCGTCTAGGACAACGTGACCCAAAGCTCCCATTCCGCCGCCGCCGTATTCCTCAGGAACGAACGAGGTGTAGATGCCTGTGTCTTTGGAGATCTGGTTCAGCCGGTCCCAGGACTCTTTTGGAAGGACGCCTAGCAGTCCTGAAAGGGCTTCGGCAATTCCTCTAGGAGCACCCGGTTCGTCCACACCGTCTTGAGATGGGTTGGCCAAGAACTCGGCCTCCAAAGGATAGCACTCGTCCTTAACTATCTGACGGATGGTGTTCTTGAGGGCATCCAACTCTGGAGGAAGTCCTGCTTGCATGGCTGATCTCTCCCACTATGTTCTTGAAGATGATGGTGCCTAGACACCAAGAACATACGGCCCGGAGCGGCCCACGGTCAACCGGGACAGGAAATCTGAAGAGTATGGAAATTAATGGAATGGGCAGACCCGGAAAAAAGCGCCCTTGGCTCCGCCGCGGTCGTTGTCAGCTTCGCTGATTCGGTTGGTGTAGCTACCCAAAGCAACGCTTGACGACCCTGGTTGCTCTGCTACGGCCTGGCTAATAGCAGCTATACCGGTACCCACGATGGACGCTGTAAGCAGTCCGACGATGAGGATTGCAGCAATCTTTGGTTTCATTACGGTGACACCACCGAGCGAGTCATATAATCAGCGACTAACTCAGCCTAATTTTATATCAGACTAGCAGCCATCGCAAAGTTTCATGAGGAATGGTTGCCTCAATCAACCTATGCACCGAATCTGATATTTTAGCCCTGCATGCTAGAATGTAACACGGTTTACAGATATATTTTTCAGCTTTGGGACTTCGGACTATCGGATGAAATTTCGTAATCTCCCCAGCGTTGATAGTGTTCTTGCCCAAGATGATGTGGCTACGGCTGCTCAGTCCTTCGATCGTGATTGGGTTGTTGACCTGGTGCGGAAAGAACTTGAGACGGCCCGGAACCAGATCAGAAAAGGTGGAGACTCACCTGACGCTGAACATGTTGCCATCTCGGTCTGTCAACGGATCGACGACACTATGCGTGCCGAACCAAGGCAGGTCATCAACGCCACTGGTGTGGTGATTCACACCAACCTGGGGCGGGCTCCGCTGAGCCGGTCCGCCATCGAAGCATCCAACCAGGCGGCTCAGGGATATTCCAACCTGGAGTTTGATCTTGCGACTGGACGCCGCGGCTCCCGACAGGCGCAGGTGCAGTCTTTACTGTGTCAGATCACCGGGTCGGAGGCGGCTTTGGCCGTGAATAATAACGCATCGGCCATGCTTTTGGGATTGTCGGCCTTGGCTGCCGGTAAAGAGGTGGTCGTGTCGAGATCTGAAGCCGTGGAGATTGGCGGCGGCTTTAGAGTTCCAGACGTACTGCGCCAAAGCGGCGGCACACTGGTTGACGTGGGCACCACCAATCGAACTTACATCCGGGACTACGACGACGCTGTAACCGAGGATACAGCCGCTTTTTTGAAGGTTCACGCCAGTAATTTCAGAGTTGAGGGCTTCACTGCGTCCGTCGAGACGACCGACTTGGTGGAGATTGGAGCACGGCGAGGCATCCCGGTGTTACATGATGTGGGAAGTGGTAGCCTCATTCCGACCGAGAAATACGGAATGGTTCACGAACCGAGACCACAAGAGAGCATCAAAGACGGGGCTGGGTTGGTTTTTTTCTCCGGCGACAAACTGCTGGGCGGGCCTCAGGCTGGCATTGTGGTTGGCAAGAAAGAGTTGGTGGACGCGCTGGCCCGGCACCCGTTGGCGCGGGCGGTGCGCATAGACAAACTTAGTCTGGCCGGTCTTACAGCGACACTAATCCATTATCTGAAAGGTGAAGCTGAGAAAGAGATACCGGTCTGGCGGATGATTTCAGCGACCGAATCTGCTTTAAAGAAACGAGCCAAACTGTGGCAATCGCTACTGGAGAGTCCTTCCACGGTAGAGAAGAGTCGTTCCGCCGTGGGCGGAGGCAGCCTTCCTGGGGAGACTTTGCCGTCTTGGGTGCTGTCCTTGGACTGTCAGAACACCAGCGCCGAAGGAATCATGCGGAGTCTACGTGAGAGCAGCACGCCAGTTGTAGCCCGCGTCGACGAGAACCGGGTCTTGTTGGATCCCAGGACGGTCCTTCCTGAAGAGGACGAATCCCTGCTGGACGCACTGCGTTCAGCCGTTTCGATCTAATTTAAACTACTAATTAGGATATCTGGATGACCGACTATCTGCTGGTACACGGTGCAGGGCAGGGCGCATGGAGTTGGGGCCCGGTCTGGGGGTATCTGACCGCTCCGGAAGATCACCCACCGACTCTGTACAAACGCCGGCGTGCCAACCGAGTGCACCCTCTGGACTTGCCGGGCCACGGCGCCGACGCGGGTGGTGATACGTCTGCAGTGCGGCTGGAAGAATGCGTCCAAGCAATCACGCGGACTGTTGAACGAGAGCAGTTGGAGGACGTGGTACTGGTGGGACATGGGTTCGCTGGCAGCTTAGTGGTCCAAGCGGCCACAGAGATGGAAGTTCCGCCCAAACGGGTGGTATTGGTGGCCGGTATAGTCCCTGCCCCAAAGCGCCCGCTGCTCAGCGCCTGCCCAGCCAAGACCCGCGCCGGATTCAAGTTTTTCTCGATCTTGAGCTCGCTGTTCCGGCAGGAATTGAAACTTCCCAGCCCTGCAATCAACGGGTTCTTGTGCAACGGGATGGACTCTATGGAAGTCGTACAACTCGTCGGATTTTTGGGCCCACTTCCGACTCGGGTACTGAAATCCCGGCTGCCAATGGAGACATCTAAATTGCCCTGCCCGGTGACATATGTCATGCTCACCCAGGACAAGATGTTCTCACCTGATGCCCAAGCAAAGGTAGCCGAACAGTTCGAAGGTGCAGAAACGGTTCAAATAGAGTCGTGCCACCAGGTAATGGCCCAGCACCCTCTGGAATTGGCCGAGGTTTTGCTGCGGTACGCGTAGGGGCTGCCATAATTCCGTCAAAAACCGGATTGACTGAACCCATTCTTCTTCTTGTGGGAAACTGCCGGATTCTTCGATGCTAGTTTTATCGGCCCGTAGTGAGTTTGTCTAACCAATCAGCGTGATCAACCCTGATTTTCAGGCGCCATCTGACGGGATAAGGATGAACGATCTGAGCTAGGGGAGGTGGAGAGATCGAGGTTTTGAGGACAGACAAAAGGGCCCGCCGGTCGGCGAGCCCTTTTTATTTTGCTTGATGTGACTTTTAGATCTAGTGGACGTGTCCGTGGCCCGGTTCTTCCTCGTGGTGCTCTTCGGAGATGAGGGCCTGGGAGGTGAGAATCATCGAGCCGACGCTGGCAGCGTTCTCAAGAGCGGCTCGGGAGACCTTAGTGGAATCGATGATTCCTTTGGCCACCATGTCGCCGTAGTCGTTACCCTTCGCGTCGAAGCCATAATTGGAGCCTGAATTGCTTCGTACTTGGTCCAACACGACAGCCGCTTCGTTGCCGGAGTTACTGGCGATGATGCGGATGGGAGCCTCCAAAGCTTTCTTAAGAATGGTTCGTCCCACTGCTTCATTGTCGGGCAGGGTTAGCCCGTCTAGTGCGGACATGGCCCGGATGTAGGCCACGCCTCCGCCGGGAACCACACCTTCTTCTATGGCGGCCCTGGTGGCGGACAGAGCATCTTCAACTCTCGCCTTGCGTTCTTTCAGTTCGGGCTCCGTGGGCGCTCCGACTTTCACCACTGCGACGCCGCCGGATAATTTGGCCAGGCGCTCCTGAAGCTTTTCTTTATCATACTCGGAAGTGGTTTCTTCTATCTGGACCTTAATCTGCTCGGTGCGTCCTTTGATGTCGGTCTCGGTGCCGTTTCCATCTATGATGGTGGTGCGATCCTTACTGGATTCGACACGGCGAGCCTGTCCCAAATCAGCGACGGTTGCCTGGTCAAGGCGACGCCCGGTCTCTTCGGAGATCACCTGGCCACCGGTGAGCACGGCGATGTCT